>JAJYNW010000003.1 GCA_021786105.1 bacterium | reverse complement strand
GTTTTCATCAATTCCTCCTTTCAGCTCAGATAATGATTTAATTCCAGCAAGTTTGAGTGCCGTTTTAATATACCTGAACCCCTTAATTCTAACTGAAAGGTGTATATGATCCGCTAGCTCACCTACAAACCTGCTTTGTGCTTCGTTTTGTGATATATTATACTTCGCACTCGCAGAACCTTGCCTTTTTGCTTGCGCAAAAACGTAATTCCAAAATGTATTGCGGGATCGTATAATGGTAGTACGGCACACTCTGGATGTGTCTATCTAGGTTCGAATCCTAGTCCCGCAACTTTTTATGGTATCCCCAATGTACGCTGCGTTAGAACTTTTGTTATACTACCACTATGAATAATGAATCAACTACTCATAGATTTGTGGCAGTATTGAATAAAAAAATAGAGCCTGGAAAACTAATGAATGCACTAGGCCATATGGCCGTGGGTCTTTCCGAGTTATTTCCTAATAAAGAGTTGCTTAGATTTGATACATACATTGATAAAGACGGCGGTAAGCACTCAAGTATTTCTGATAATCCATATATTGTCCTATCTGCTGATAATTCAAATCAAATATACATGCTCCGTACTAAGCTGCAGGAGCTTAACATTCTTTTTACAGATTTTCCCAGCACAATGACAATTGGAACATTTGTTGAGCAGAAGCAGAGAACAAGACACCGGAAGTAGAATTAGAGTATTATGGTATTTGTTTCTTTGGAGAAAATAATCAACTCAGAGAATTAACCAAAAAGTTTTCTCTTTGGAAATAAATGAAAAATCGAAGAATAATTGTTTTATTATCTTTGGCAGCGATCCTATTTTCGGTTCTCTTAATATATCAAATGACTGTTTTAAGAAAAGCTCATTCTACGCTTGAAAGCTATGCTATTTTCAGGGGGTGTAACCGTTTAATTGCTAGAAATGAAAATTATGCTATTTGCAAAACGGATTCTGACCAAGTAATAAAAATTGTTAAATTTAGAAATAAATGGTATTTAGACGGCGATCTGCCGAAATGTTTGCTTAATTTTTGTTTTTGATTTTTAAGAATACTTGCGAAGTAGGGTAAGGGTGGCAAATTCATTACGGCCAATCTCCGCTTTTTCTCGGCTGTAATTTATATAAATATTTTTAAAGTGGGGAATTAGTTTATTTTCCTGATAAGTTTTTATGACGATTGGGTGAATATAGTAGTTGCGGCAAACTGAGGCAGTGTTATGAAGATGCTGAGAGACTTTTTTTACTGCATAGGCAATGTTTCTTTTCCCGTCAACTGGTGTTTGAAAAGGTCCAATCTCACAAAGAGTGGTAGCGCAAAGAGTAGTTCCTCCCCATGTCCGGAAATCTTTAGCAGATACATCTTCTCCGGTTAAATCTTTTAAGTAATTATTTACATCAACAGAATCGATGGTGTGTCGTTCGCCGGTATCATCCAAGTATTTAAATATTTCATAGCCAGGCAGTTCAATGCATTCTTTAATCAATTTAGCTATCCGGGGATGAGAGACGCTGACTGATTGTTGTACCCCGCTTTTTCCCCGAAATTCAAATTTTACTTTTTTCCCACGGACTTTAACATGTCGATTGCGAAGAGTAGTTAAGCCAAAAGAATTATTTTCTTCTGCATATTCAATATTGCCGATTCTGATAAAGGTATGCTCCAAAAGCCAAACAACAGTTGCGATGATCCTGTTGCGTTCAAGTTCTTCAAGCATCATGTCTCTGGAAACTTTTTTACGAATTTCCGGTAAAATTTCCCCGAAAAAAACCATTTTATTGAATTTATTTTCCTGGGAAATTTTTAACCACTCGGGATGATAAATATATTGTTTTCTTCCTTTTTCATCAAAACCAACAGCCTGTAAATATCCGGAAGGAGACGGGCAAATCCAGACATTTGACCAGGCAGGAGGAATGGCTAAATCTTCTATGCGGTTTAAAATTATCTCGCTGGTGATATTTTTTCCGTCAGTATCAAAATATTTAAACGATATATTATTTCTTTTTCTTGTTATACCGGCGGCGTTATCGCTAATATAGCGCAAATCTGCCTTTTTTAAAGCTTTAGCAAGCTGTGGATCGATAGGCATTTATAAAACAATAGTAAACGATTAAATGCTAATTGTATATAGTTTTAGTAGATTATTCTTTTTTTGACTGACCTTTTTTTTGCTGATCTTTCTTAATTTCTCCTTCAATTTTCTTATCTTCATTGATAATTTCCGGCAGTTTGCTGGAAAATGCCGGTTCTTTTTTGGCTTCCTCTGTAAACTTTTTATCCTGATCTTTGAGGGTTTGTTTAAGTTTTTGCTGATCCTGTGATTTTTCTTGAACTTCTTTTTTAGCGTCATTTACAGTTTGCTGGTAATGTTTAATAGCATCTTCCAGTCTGCCTGAATCACTACTGACTTTGATAATATCTTCAGCTCTTTTTTGTACCTTAAGTTCAGGATTACGGGCGACAGCCGCTATTGTATTATCAGTCAGAATTTTCAGAGGATAGAGATGGTCGCCGGGTTTAGCTGCTTGAGCTACTCCAACTAAAGTTGCAGAGAAAAGAAAAATTCCCACCACTGCAGTGATTAAAGATGAAGGAATATAGGGGCGTGAAGAGTCTTGCTTTCCCAGTTTGGTTTCAATTTGATCCCATCTCTCCAAATTATCCGGTTGGGGACAGCTAATATATATTTCCCTGAATTTATCTATTTCATTCATATTTTTTGCTCTAAAATATCTTTTAATTTTTTTAACACCCGGTGAGCCTTAACCCTTAAAGCTCCTTCGCGGGTATTCAAAATTTTAGCAATTTCGGCAAAAGATAATTCTTCAAAAAAACGCAAAATCATTAGTTGCTTTTCTTCCTCCTTAAGGGCAGATAAAGCAAGCTGGACTTCCCGGATTTTCTCCTGGCGGTCCAGATTTCCATCTGCAGTATCACTTGCCTCAACATTTTTTGCTTGTTCCAAAGGTAGCTCTTTTTTCTTTCTGGATAAATCAATGATACAGTTTCGGGCAATTCTAAATAGATAGGCCTGCAGTGATCCGCCCGCAGATAGAGTGATTGATGACAAGCTTTTCCAGGCTTTAAGGAAGGTTTCCTGGCAAATATCTTCAGCTTGGTGGGAATTTCCCAGGTTGAAGTAGCAGTAACGATAAATCCGTTTATTAAATAAGTGGTATATTTTGCCGAAAGCATCCTTATCTCCCTTTTGGGAATTAGTGAGCAGTTCTTCGAGATTTTCCATGAAGTAGGTATTCTACTATATATAGTTAAACGTTTGAAAAACTACTTTGTAACATTTTTGAAAGTCTTTCGTTTTAACTTTTAGAGATGAAAAAACTTTTACCCTTGTTTGCTTTGCTTTTAGTTTTGGGCGCCAGCCCGGTAGCGGCATCAAAGCCATTTGATAAAGATGACCTGTCCCCGGTGATTACGAGACAACAAGAAGAAGTGGAAGTTGACGAAAAAGAGGATTGCGATCCCGGCGCCGCCTGGAAAAACCATGGTCAATACGTGTCTTGTGTGGCACATCAAAAACTGGGGGGTGAAGAGGTTTCAGAAGCTGCCAGATTAGAGATTGGTAAGGATGACGATGATAAGTCAAGTCCTGCTCCAACACCTATGCCTTCTGTAACCCCAACTCCAATTCCGTCTTCATCTCCGTCTCCGTCCGTTTCTCCTTCCTCATCGCCGTCTGCAACTCCTTCATCCACCCCTGTTTCTACCCAATCAGCTACTTTAGTTGATACAAAACTGCAGGCAGTTAACAGTGAGATTTCGGCGCTGATCGAAATGCTCAGCAATGCCCTCAATTCCCTCAAAAGCTTAATTTAAAAGTTTTTTTTATCAAACTTTAGGCAGCCCCTGCAGGCGTTTTTTTTTGTTTTAATGTAGTAAAATATACAGATTAATGAAACAGGTTGCTGTAGCGCTCTTTGTGATAGTAACTATAATTAGTTTAATTGTAATTGCTTTTACAGTTAATCAAGTTGAACAGGAAGAACAAAGGCTTCAGTCTGATTTACAATACCGTTCAACACTGCTTGTTGAAAGCCTTAAAGAAACAGTTGAACCAAACTTTATTAATAAATCAGAAAAATATTTACAAAGTGTAGTGGAGAGATTTACTGATAAAAAAAGATTTGCTGGTTTGGGAATCTATGATAATAAAAATCAAGTAATTGCGACTTCTTTTATCACCCCTGAAGCAACTTCAGCCGCTGCTCAGATAGTTGCTGATGCCATGGATGCGGATAAGGCAAACGGAGACTTTGAAAAAGTTGGTAATAAAAAGGTTTATCTTCTGGCGGTACCTTTGCATGATGATAAAAGTGTGGTGGGGGCTCTGATGGTGGTGCAAAATGCCGGATATATTGATGATCGTTTAACCGAAATCTGGAAAAATAATCTGATTAGACTCCTCATACAGGCATCTTTATTGTCTTTTGCTGTACTCTTGCTAATACGCTGGATTATCTATCAGCCTATCCGGGGATTGGTTGAAACATTAAAATTAGCAAGAATGGGAAGGGCTGAACAAAATCTTAAAGGTGTAACAAGTTCTTTCTTGTTTAGACCTTTGGTTAAAGAGATTGCTAAAATAAGAAGCAGTTTAATGGAGGCTAGAATTTCAGCCAGCGAAGAAGCCCGGTTACGTTTAGAGAAATTAGATTCCCCTTGGACGGCGGAAAGGTTAAAAGAATTCATCAAAGATATTTTAAAGGGAAGAACGATCTTTATGGTATCTAACCGTGAACCTTATATTCACACAAAAAACGGCGGAAAGCTTGAGTTTTATTTTCCAGCCAGCGGAATGGCAACAGCTATTGAACCGGTAATGCAGGCTTGCGGCGGAATGTGGATTGCCAGCGGAAGCGGAGATGCTGATAAGTTGGTAGTTGACCGGCAAAACAAAATTAAAGTTCCGCCGGATGAACCAAAATACACCTTAAAGCGTGTCTGGTTAACTGAGGAGGAAGAGGCGGGTTATTATTACGGCTTTTCCAATGAGGGATTATGGCCGCTTTGCCATATTGCCCACAACAGGCCGATTTTCCGAAAGGAAGATTGGGAAGAATATAAAAAAGTTAATCAAAAGTTTGCCGATACAATTCTTTTCGAAATCAAAAACCAGGATAGACCTGTTATTTTGATTCAGGATTTTCATCTGGCTTTAGTTCCCAGAATGGTCAAGGCGCAAAGACCGGGGGCTGTCGTAGGAATTTTCTGGCATATTCCCTGGCCCAATCCAGAATCTTTTAGTATATGTCCTTGGAAGAAAGAAGTTCTGGATGGTATGTTAGGAGCAGATCTTTTGGGATTTCATACTCAGCTTCACTGTAATAACTTTATCGAAACAGTGGGCAGAGAGCTTGAGTCGATGATAGATTTCGAGCGCTTTACCATTACCAAAAATGGCCATGTTTCCTATATTAAGCCTTTCCCTATTAGTATTTCTTTTCCCAATGGTTTTGATAAAGCAAAAGATGGAATTGATAAAGATGAAAAAGAAAAATTGTTAAAGAGTTTAGGAATTAAAACAAAATATATTGGGTTGGGGATTGACCGACTGGATTATACTAAAGGAATACTGGAGCGATTTAAGGCGATCGAAATTTTTCTTAATAATAATCCCTCTTATCAGGATAATTTTACTTTTATTCAAATTGCTGCCCCAAGTAGGACCAAAGTTAAAAAATATCGGGATTTTGCACTTGAAGTAGAAAAGGAAGTGGAAAGAATCAATAACTTATTTAAGGCAAAAGATTGGAAGCCAATAGTGCTATTAGCAAAACACCATAGCCACACTGAAATCCAAAAATTTTATAGAACAGCAGATTTTTGTCTAGTAACATCTTTACACGATGGGATGAATCTGGTGGCAAAAGAATATGTGGCCTCAAGGTTTGATGAAAAAGGAGTTTTGATTTTAAGTCAATATACTGGTGCCTCAAGAGAGCTTAAAGATGCTTTGATTGTGAATCCGTATAATGGAGAACAGGCAGCAGGTGCTATAAAAAATGCTTTGGAAATGACACCAAAGGAACAGGTAAAAAGAATGAGGAACATGAGAGAAACAATCAAAAATTATAATGTCTACCGCTGGTCAGCAGAACTATTGAAAACTATAGTGAATTTAGGATAAGCGATGAATTTATGGAAAAATTTAGACAAAATAACTACCCAACTGCAAAATAACCCCACAAAAGCTTTATTGCTGGATTTTGACGGAACTTTAGCCCCGATTGTTAAGTCTCCGGAAAAAGCCCGATTGTCAATAAAAACCAGAAGCATGTTAAAGAATTTTTGTCAAAAGCCCGGTTTTTATCTGGCAATTATCAGCGGCAGGAAGCTTGAGGATGTTAAAGAAAAGGTTAGATTGCCTAATATTATCTATGGTGGCAATCATGGATTGGAAGGAGAAATCTCCGGAAAAAAATATTCCTTCCCTATTCCAAACAGGGCCTTAAAAGCTTTAGAAAAGATCCATGTGCAGCTGGATAAAATAGCTAGCCAATTTACCGGGGTTTTTGTTGAAGATAAAGAATCGGTATTAGCTTTTCATTACAGAATGGCGGAAAAAGATCAAATTCCCTCAATCAAATCACTATTTAAGGAAATGTTAAAACCCTTTATTGAAAATGAATTAATCTCTGCTGTTTCAGGAAAGATGGTGTTTGATATCCGGCCTAAAGTTGTCTGGAGCAAAGGTGCTTTTGCAAAACTGATAGTTAATGTAATACACATAAAAACAAAAGCAGCGCCAATTGTTATTTATATTGGTGACGATGTAACTGATGAGGACGTTTTTAAAAAACTTAAAAATGAGATCACCATAAAGGTTGGCAAAAGGAGTAAATCGTTTGCTAGGTATCGTTTGAAAGATACAAAAGAAGTTTTTAAGTTTCTTGAGTGGTTATTGGTATATACTTAAATGACTGCCCATTTATGGAATATTCCGGCCTTACTACCAAAGAAGCAGAGGAAAAGTTCAAAGCTGTAGGTTCCAATGAAGTCCCTGAGAAACAACCTTCTATTTTTGAGAAACTGACAAAAAAGGTTATTTCTCCTATCTCTTTGATGCTTCTTGCTGCTGCCCTTTTGTCTTTAGCTACTCGCAAAATTTTTGATTTTAACTTTATCCTCTCCTTACTTATTTTCAATATTGGCATATCCCTATGGCAGGAAAATAAAGCGGATAATGCTATTAAAAAATTAAACGAGCATCTAGCCCAAAAGATTAGGGTGTTTCGGGATCAAATCTGGCATATCGTTGATTCCCGCTTGCTTGTTCCAGGCGACATTATCCAGCTTTCTGCAGGGGAAATTATCCCGGCTGATGGAGAAATTGTTGAGGCAAATCATGTTTCTGTTAATGAGGCCGCATTGACCGGAGAATCTCTCCCTAAAGATAAAAAATTGCATGACGCAGTTTATTCTGGCTCATTCCTGGTAGCCGGTATTGCCGTTATCAAACTCACTGCCACCGGCAGGAATACTAATTTTGGTAAAACCATCTTTGGAGTGGAAAGAATCAGAAGAGAAAGTTTACTGGAAAAAGATATTTTAAGCATTTCTAAATTCCTAACAATATTAAGCGCTGTGGCGGTTGTAATTCTCAGTATTATTTTCATTCTGCAAAAAGTTCCCCTGCTGGAACTTTTAACACTGGATTTAAGTTTAGTGATTGCCGGTATCCCCATTAGTTTGCCGACCGTAATGACCTTGATTATTGAGTTTGGTGTTTTAAATCTGGCCAAGAAGGATGTTATTGTTAGGCGACTGTCGGCTTTGGAGGATTTATCCAATGTAAATCTTTTATTAACCGATAAAACCGGAACGTTAACTCAGAACAAAATTACCGTTGCTGATATTTATGCCTATGATGAGTTTACCTACAACAATGTCCTAAAGTATGCCTCAATTGCTGCCTTCTCAGATGACAATAATTCCATTGACCAGGCCATTCTGGAAAAAACACATTCACTCCAAATCTCACCTCCAGCATTTTCCAAAATTGATTTCATTCCTGCCGATTCGGAAAGAAAACGGAGTACCATTACCATCGAAACTGCCGGCCAACAGATGGCAATCACCTCTGGTGCTCCTCAGGTAATTGAAAAGCTATGCAATTTTAATAAGGAAACAAAAGCAAAATTTTCCCGTGAAGTAGAGACATTGGCTCAAAATGGATATAGAACTCTAGCTGTTGCCATTTCTTCTAACACTCCAACGGAAAAAGATATGAAGATAGTGGGACTTTTGGCTCTATCTGATACCCTGCGGGAAGATGCTAAATCAGCGGTCCAGTTTTTGGAAAATAATGGTATCAATGTAACCATGGTCACCGGTGATAACCGGGCGATCGCTTCCCAAATTGCTCGCCAGTTATCTCTTGATGATGGAAAAATTATTACCAAAGAAGAACTGGATAAGTTAAACTGGGATAACTTACAACCAACTTTTTATACCAAAACAGGCGCCTTTGCCGAAATCTTGCCGGAAGATAAGTTTAGACTGGTACAAAAAGCCAAGGAATTTTTTACCGTTGCCGTAAACGGAGACGGGGTTAATGATTTACCGGCAGTTAAAGCAGCCAGTGTGGGCCTGGCCGTCAAAAATGCCGTTACAGCCTTGAAAGCCACGGCGGATATAGTCTTGCTTTCGGAGGGTATTGAAGTCATCCGTGATGCCATTATTGAAAGCAGAAAAATTTTTGAGCGGCTTTACACCTATTCTCTATACCGTATTTCGGAAAGCTACCGTTTAATTATGACAATTGTCATACTGGGTTTACTTTATAGAGTTTATCCGCTAACTGCTCTACAGATTATTATTGTGGCTTTGTTAAACGATATTCCTATCATTTCTCTAGCTTTTGACAAGGTGAAAACAGTCTCCTATCCGGCCAAGATAAATGTGAGGCAGCGGTTTATTTTAAGCTCTCTTTATGGAATGACAGGAGTTATTAATAGCTTATTATTATTTTTTATCATGCAAAATATTCTTCATCTTAATTGGGAACTGATCCAAACCATTTATTTTCTGAAGTTAACCGTTTCCGGGCATATGTTAATTTATGTAGCCCATACCAAAGAAAGATGGTTCAAGTTCCTACCAAGCAAAGAGGTTATCTGGGCTACCTCTTTGACTCAGCTAGTCGCCACCCTTTTTGCCTTCACAGGCTTTTTAATGCCTGCTAAAGTCCCCCTTGTCTGGATAATTATTGCCTGGGTTTGGGCATTTTTCTGGATGCAGATTAGTGAACTAATGAAGGATTTGCAAAAACGGTTAGCAGACAAGGCTGCCCTGAAAGCTAGGAAGATACAGCTTCTGCCAAACTAATAAAATTCAGCTTAGCACTTGTAAGTGGAACAAAACCTCTTTGCTGGGACATTAATTCCACTATATCACTTCATATGAATTGAAATCCTCAAAAGTTTGTGAGATAGTTTAAATTAATGTCCAAAATATCTAACAGCCAGGGTTTTATCAAGCTTCTACTTATTCCCGGAGTAATAATTCTTTTGATAATGCTTTTTATCTTTCAGGACCTCTTTGCTCCACCGGATAGGAGAATGATTTTCAAAGCTTCTATACCATCCCAAACAAATACCAACCCCAACAGTGCACTAAAATATGAAACTACTGACTATAAAAATAGCCTTCCCCTTAATTGGAAAGAAACAGACTTTCAAATTCGCAACGAGGACACCTCTGCCGCTGCTGAAACTAAAAGTATGTATAAGGTCCAGGATGTCATCTACTGCAGCTCCGGAGACCAAAAACTACTACTGGATCTATATGCTAATCAACCACTCAAGCCCGGCAGCGTCAGACCGATGGTAGTATATATTCATGGCGGTGGGATGCTTGCCGGAGATAAAGCAGAGATAGATACAGCCCCGGCTAAAGTAATAGTTGGCCTGGTAGAAAATGGTTTTATCGTGGCATCAGTAAATTATCAGCTGGCACCCCAATATAAATACCCTGCCATGATCCAGGATGTTTTATGCGGTGTCAGGTTTTTAAAGTATTACTCCTATGGCATCGGCGTCGACCAAAATAAAATCGGCGTTTTTGGCGACAGCGTCGGTGGACAGTTAAGCGCACTGGTGGGTGCAACCAGCGGAGTGGAGAGTTGGGAGAATTCCCCCAGTGTCCAAATCGCCGGGGCTAATTTAACCTACGAGCAGTATCTAAAAATCCCCACCAAACCAAACGCCGTAGCTGGTTACTACATAGGTGACCTGCCGGAGTCACCGATTGCCCGTATAATCGTGCAGCATACCCCGGGAGGCTGGCATAACCCATTTGACAACAAGGACTATCCGATCAGTGAGATGATGACCATGATTTACAATTTTGATCCGGCCATAATGCATGAGGCCAGGCCCGTTAATTATGTAACAGCAAATGAGCCGCCTTTCTTAATAGTCCAGGGAGATAAAGATACACTTACTCCGGCGGCAGAAGCTGCCACTCTTTATGATAAACTCAAGTCGGAAAATGACAACGCGCAGTTTCTGATTGTTAAAAATGCCAACCACGGGTTTGAACCAAACCCGGAGGGCGCCGTGATTGACCCAAGTTTGGAGTCAATTGTCAAAACTACCGTTGATTTCTTTAAAACGCATTTGGAATAATTTAGTGTATGAATCTCAACCTCGCCTGCAGGCAATTATTTATAGCCAACCGGCGGTTAAAGGGGAAATTCCAATATACTGTTCCTGCTCCTGCCACCTATCCGTATCAGTGGTTTTGGGAT
Source organism: bacterium (assembly GCA_021786105.1). Taxonomy (GTDB): domain Bacteria; phylum Patescibacteriota; class Microgenomatia; order Daviesbacterales; family UBA10151; genus UBA10151. Next base: position 43,574 of record JAJYNW010000003.1, on the reverse strand, counting down.
TCCTGTTTTCACTCAATTATCTTAAGTCATTTTGATTTAATATCCGCCAAAAAGGAGATCTTTTCCATTCTGTTCAGACAATTCCAAAATGGCATGATCCCGCACATGATTTATTGGGATAAAACAAACAAAACAAATTTTCCCAGGATCAGTTGGGGCAAGGACGGCACCAGCACCATTACCCAACCTCCGATGTTAGCTTATGCAGTTTGGCAAATATTTCAAATAGACAAAGACATAATTTTTTTGAAATCGGTGTATCCCCATTTATATCACTTCTACAAGTATCTACTGATTGAACGTGATCCTCACGAAAAACACCTAATCGGCATTATGAATCCTGATGAGTCAGGCGAAGATAATTCCCCCAGGTTTGATTTGCCTTTGAATTTGCCGGTAAAACAAACACTGAAAGCAAACACCGAACAGCGGCTTAGGCTGGTTAAGCAAAATATAGAGTGTCACTTTGATGCTCCGTTTTGCATGAGAAATTTTTTCTGGGTTAAAGACGTACCCTTTAACTCCATTATGGTGACAAACCTAAAACTGCTTGCCGAAATTGCCAAGAAGATAGACCAGGATGAAGATGCTGATTATTTTGCAAAAGAGGCAGAGGCTATATCCTTAGCCATGAGAGAGTTCATGCTGGAAGATGATATTTTTTGGTCTACTTATGGAGAGAATTATAAAAAAATTAAAGTTAAAACTTGGGCTATTTTTGCCCCGCTTTATGCTAAAATTATCACTCAGGGAGAGGCAAAAAAATTAGTTGACGATCACTTGCTTAATAAAAATGAATTTTGGACAAATTTTCCGGTCCCCACTACCTCTCTAGATGAACCATCTTTTGATCCTTCCGGTTTTTGGAGAGGGCCAACTTGGGTAGGGGCTAATTGGTTCATTTATAAAGGTTTACTAAATTATGGCTTTAGTGATGTAGCAGAAGAAATTAAAAAATCCTCCGTTGCCTTAATCCAAAAATCAGGGTTCCGTGAATATTTTAACCCTTTTATAGGAGAAGGTTTAGGAGCTCAAAACTTTACCTGGGGTGGATTAGTAATAGACATGGGCCAACAGAGGGCTTGACAAACCTTTTAAAAATTACTATTGTAAAATATGTCCAGCTGTGCGCATAAGTTTTAGGACTTACCGACAAAGTATGGTGTTCTAGAGACTAACTTTGAAGGGATTAGTTTGAGAAGTGCAAAGGTAAAACAGCGTGCTTCAGCAGAAAGATCTGTTTCAAGACAGATCTTTTTGTTTTTTAAAGGGTTTTTTAGTTAAATCACTTTGTGTAGTTTCAAATCCCGTAAGAGAATCTCCGTAGTAACCGGGCCAATGCCTTTAAATTCCAGCAAACGGTTTTGTAAATCTTTGAAGTTTTGTGAGGTGTTTATTAGATTCGCCAGGGTACCGTATTTTTCTTTGAGGGTTTGGCAAACTTCTAATAATTTGGTGGCGGTTGAGTAATCATACCGGATATAGTGTCCTCTATCTAAAATTTTAACTAATTTATCCCAACCGGCTTGTAAAATTGCCTCCGGAGAAGTTAAACTTTCCTTAATAAATTCAAAATATGTTTTTTTGGCCACTCCTTGTTGGATTGGTCTACCGAACAAAAGACAGGCCAAAAACCATTTAAATAACTCGTTTTCTTCTTTAGACTCAAGATCAATCCCTAAATCAGTTGAATATATTTTTTTAGAGGGCGCCTTTTTTATCATGGGCTAAATATTTTTTAAACCAATCCCTGGCTAACTCTGCTACCTTTTGCAGCGTTCCGGATTCTTCAAAAAGGTGGCTGGCTCCCGGAACAATTTCTAATTTCTTAGTGGTATTAAGTGTTGAATAAGCCTGTTGGTTTAAGGTAATTACTTCTGGATCATTCTCGCCTACAATCAGCAGAGTTGCGGATTTAACTTTTTCTATTTCATCTAAGCTCAAGTCCGGTCGGCCACCTCTTGATACGACTGCTTTAATCTTTGATCCTAATCTGGCTGCAGCTTTAAAAGCTGAGGCGGCTCCGGTGCTGGCTCCAAAATAACCAATGGATAGTTTTTTACCTTGCGGTTGTCTATTAATCCATTCAGTAGTTTTAATTAATCTCTCGGTTAGGAGTTCAATATTAAAACGGTTTTCGTAAATCAAATCCTCTTCTTCGGTTAATAGGTCAAAAAGCAATGTGCCAACTCTGGCTTGCCTTAAAATTCCTGCTACAAAGTTATTCCGGGGACTATTCCTGCTGCTACCGCTGCCATGGGCAAACAGAACAAGGCCGCGGGCGCTGTGCGGAATTCTTAAGATACCCTCCACAAAAACACCGTTTGTCGGAATGGTTACAATGTAGTCTTTGTCATGATCATCCTTTGGCACATCTAAGTTATGCATTATTTTTCTAAGCTTTTTAAACATAATAATTTAACAATTATTTTGCAGTGATAAATATCACTGCAAAAAACTCCGGCCTGGTATATAAATCATATTGCTCAGGTTTGGGGGTAGACAAAGGCTTGATAAGCGACAGATTCGCTTTTGCTAAGAGATATCAAGCCATTTTGAGAAATAAAGGGAGATCTAAAATTTTTTATTTACGCATCTGCCTAAACATTTCTTGAGTTTACCCCTCAACTGGGCATTAGAGATGAAAATTTTTTTAATAGATGATTTTTAAACTGACTTGTGAAAATTGCCGTATATCATCAAAAATAAACCAATATATAAACCGACATCTTCAAAAAGTTACCCAGTCGCTGCCGGATATACAGGAGGATTTAATCGTATTTCGGTTAACACTCAGAAGAAATATTGACCGGTATCACCCTCCAAGAACACACCAGCAGCGGCATAAAACTTATGCCGATACAAAACCAGCCCTAGCTTTTTTTGAAGGCGCGATTACTTTCCGGTTGGATAAGAATCAGCTTTATGTGCATTCTAAAGGTCAGACTATCGAAGAGTGTGTTGACCGCTGTTTTGAATTAATTTTTAAGGAATTAAAAAAATATAAGGATTTGCATTTTGCAACAGAAAGCCAATATCCGGATCATGGTTCAATTAGGGGAAGGTTCTCATGAACAGAATGGACAAAAAAACTTCAATTTTGTCTGTCTATTTAAGCAGTTCTGGTAAACAGGTTCCGTATCCCAGTTTCTACATATCCCAATTCCACTCGTTAATTCATCAGAATTTGAAAGATATAGAGCAAAAAGAGTGGCAAAGTGATAGTGCCAGAATTGAGGAATATTTACATGAATCTATTAATAAAAGCAGTGCCAGGTCCTTAGTTTTTTTTACTGCGGGCAAAGATTTATGGCAAGTTTTAGATTTTGAGTTTTACTTGCCTCCCCTGGTTAAAACTTCTTCCCAGCCTTATTTAAAGCCGATAGAGGACGCAGTAAAAAAATATAGTAAATACTTGGTTTTGCTGGTGGATAGAAAAAAGGCCAGGTTGTTTACAGTTAATTTAGGAAAAATCGAAGAGGAAAAGTTAGTGTTTGATGGGGAAGTGCCGCAAAATGTGAAGGCGAAAAAAATTGACTGGGGTAGGGATGATAAAATTTTCCGTCATATCGAAGATCATCTGCACCGTCATTTACAAACGATTGCCAAAAAAACCTTTGATTTTTTTATGGGTAAAGATATTCACTTTCTAATTATCGGCGGCCATGCTGAAATGATACCTAAAATCAAAAAGCATTTACCTTATCCATTGAACCAAATGATTTTGGGCCAATTTATCACAGAGTTAAATATTCCTCTAAATGATGTTTTGTTACACAGTAAAAGGGTGGCTTCGAAGGTTGATGAAAAATTGGCCAAGTTATTATGAATATTTCCATTATTGATTTGTTATTCATATTATTTTTTATTTTCACTATAGTGCCAATATTGCAATACAGATACTTGGAATTCCAAAGATTTAGTTTAATAAAACAATTAGAGCAGAAAAGAAAAAGCCGGGTGATAGTGTTAATTCACCGGCAAGAGGTATTTTCTTTTTTAGGTTTGCCTTTTTCCCGCTTTATTGATATTGAGGATTCGGAGAGTATTCTAAGGGCTATAAGGTTGACCCCGGTTGATACCCCAATCGATATGATTGTTCACACTCCGGGAGGGTTGGTGTTGGCATCTGAGCAAATAGCCAAAGCTTTGATTAAACATCAAGCAAAAGTCACAATTTTTATTCCGCATTATGCTATGTCTGGCGGTAGTTTAATTGCTTTTGCCGGGGATGAGATTGTGATGGATGAAAATGCCGTATTATCGCCGCTGGATCCGCAAATCGGGGAGTATCCAGCAGTTTCTTTGCTGAATGTTTTAAAGCAAAAGCCGATGAAAAATATTGATGACAAAACTCTCGTTTTGGCGGATGTAGCCAAGAAAGGGTTAAAACAGGTTTGCGAGGCGATAGTGGATATTTTGGTCGGTAATAACATGAAAAAAGAAAGGGCTGTGGAAATAGCTAATTTGTTGAGTTCGGGCCAGTGGACTCATGATTACCCGATAGATTATGAGATTGCCAAAAGAATTGGCCTGCCGGTCCAGGTCGGTTTGCCAGGGGAGATTTATCAGCTGATGGAGCTGTATCCTCAATCTTCCGGACGGCGTCCGTCAGTGCAGTATATCCCGGTGCCGTATTCACCTGAACCGGAAAGACGAAAACAAACAGCTAACGATAAAGGATTATAGTGGTATTACTATTCCATCATAGGCAGGTATTGCCTTGGGACAAATTTTGGCAACCTCCATCGTAAACTTTTCGTGAGGCGGTACCGATTTACCGATTTGGGTGAGAATTATTTTATTAACCGGCCATTGGCAAATTTTAGGTAAATCCTGATCTATCCTAAGATGGGTAAAAATTTTTCTTTTCCAGGTAGCACCATCAATTATTAAAAGATTCGCATCTTTGCAAAAGTTTTTGAATTTCGTTGTCGGAATAGCTATATCCGAGGCGTAAATCACGATTTTTTGATCTTGTATCTTCCAGGCAAAGGTAGGGAAGTTTTTATCTTTTGTATGAGGTACTTGGCAAGCAGTGATCTTGGATTGACCTAAATTAAAACTTTGGTGATCTTTGATTTCAATGAATTTACAATGATCTAGTTGTTTGAATTTTTTTTGGATTCGGGTAATCACCTTCCGGTGAGCAAAAACCGGAATGGGTGGAAGATTTTTTGATTGCCACCAACTCCGTAGTTGATTAATTCCGCCACAGGCATCTTGGTGGCCGTGAGTTAGAAGGATGTCATCAGTTTTATCTATCTTTTTGGATTGTTCAACAAAATTTCTGGTTACATCAATTAAAATATTTAGCTTGTTTTTAATAAGAAGAGAGCTTTCTAGCCGAAGAGATTTATCTGTTCCCGGAGTACCGCCGCTTGCCCCTGTGCCAAGAAAAATGATTTTCATGCCGGAATTTAACTGCTGGCAGACTGTCAGCAGATAGGTTTCCCCACCTGCCTTTTCCTGAGCCTGCCAGCGTGATTATTAGTATACATAAGTTTCGGCAAAACAAAATATGAAAAATATATGAAAGATGTAAGGATTGGGTAAAGTTACTTTATCTTTCACAATTCTTACCCTATTCTACTCCTTAACTTAAATCTGACTGCTAGGATAAAAATTAGATTAAATGTAGAAGGAGGTGATTTTATGCCAAATGGATATGGACCAGTGATGGGTAGAGGCCCAATGACGATGGGAGGTTGTCCCGGACCGTATGGGGGAGGGAACCCCTTTTGGTGGGGAGCACCGTATGGGTGGACGGACTTGGATCTTTATGATTATAACAATAACTTCATTTTAGATGATGAAGAAATTGCTGATATTGTCAGAGATAATATTCAAGCAAATCCATTTATTTCTTCGTCTGATGCAAATAACATCGCAATAGATGTAAAAGACGGAATAGTGACTTTATCAGGTACAGTCAAGAACCCAAGATCAAAACCTTTATCTTATTCAGATGCCTTTTGGAGTTCAGGAGTTAAAGATGTGATCAGCAACATTGAAGTTGTGCCACCGGGACGAAAAGAGGGTCAGGTAGGTCAAAGAATGAAGAGTAGGTAGGGGAATGGATAAAAGTTTAAATCAGGAAGTTGACATTAATGCTGAAGAAGTGCCGATCAAAGGAAATTTAGCTGTTCCTAAGAAGGCTCAGGGGATTGTTATCTTTGCTCATGGCAGCGGTAGCGGCAGGTTCAGCCCGAGAAATAAATTTGTGGCTTCAGAACTCAACAAGGCAGCTATTGCCACACTATTAGTAGATTTATTAACAGAAGAGGAAGAAAAAGAAGATGAAATTACCCGGGAACATCGTTTTAATATTGACCTTCTAGCAGGCCGCCTGATTTACGCTACACACTTTGTCAATCTAAATCCTAAAACAAAACACCTTAAAGTAGGTTATTTTGGAGCCTCAACAGGTGCAGCAGCAGCCATAGTAGCAGCTGCCCAGCTACCTGAAAGAATTGAGGCAATAGTCTCAAGAGGAGGCAGGCCTGATCTGGCAGGCGAGGCCTTAGGCCGGGTCAAAGCCCCAATCATGTTACTGGTAGGAGGAGAAGATTATGAAGTTATTGATTTAAATAACCAAGCTTTAAGCAGACTTACCAATGCTAAAAACAAGGAATTAGTTATTATCCCTGGTGCCACCCATCTTTTTGAAGAACCGGGCGCATTAGAAGACGTGGCAGGTTATGCAGTTGAATGGTTTCAGAAATACTTTTGAATTATCCTTTTATAACTACCATTGGTTTAAGTTTGGCGACTTTTTTTGCAATCTGAGCACCAACAACTATATCAACCACCTCATGAATGTCTTTATAAGCAAGCGGCGCTTCTTCAGCTAAACCTTTAATTGAGCCTGATTGAATAAATATTCCCTGGGCTTCTAAATCTACCTTTAACTTTTTACCTTGAACTTCTTTTAAAGCAGCATGCCGGGACATTCTTCTGCCCGCACCATGGCAACTGGACCCAAAAGCCTCTTTCATTGCCTCTTTAGTGCCGACTAAAACATACGAAGCAGAACCCATGCTGCCGGGAATAATCACCGGTTGTCCGTCAAAAGCCCTGGTCGCGCCTTTGCGGTGAATGATCACTTTTTTTATTTGGCCTTCAATTTCATGCTCTTCAATTTTGGCAATATTGTGGGCTACATCATAAAGAGTAATTAAATTTCCATCGAACATTTCTTTAAAAACTTTTCTTACTTCCCAAGCAATCAACTGTCTGTTTGCCCAGGCAAAATTGGCTGCCGCTGCCATGACATTAAAGTAATTACTGCCTTCCTCCGAAGATAAGGGAGCGCAGGCTAATTCTCTATCTGGCAAAGGAATGTGGTATTTAGCAAGCGAGTTAAGCATAATTTTAATATTATCAGTAGCAACCTGATGGCCTAAACCTCTTGAGCCGGTATGAATTAATACAACTACCTGGTTTTGAAATAAACCAAATTGCCGGGCAATACTATCATCAAAAATTTCTTCCACCTGGTCTACCTCGACAAAATGGTTTCCTGAGCCAAGTGTTCCCAATTGATTCCTCCCTCTTGCTTTGGCAATTTCTGAGACTGATTCCGGATCTGCATTTTCCAAATAACCCCGAGATTCTAAAAAATTTAAATCATCACCTTGGCCATATCCTTGTTCTATCCCCCAAGCAGCGCCTTTTTCTAATATTTTTTCCAGCTGTTTTCCATCTAGTTTTAATCTTCTGCTAGGTTTGATTCCCGAAGGAATCTCCTCAAATAATCTCCTTGCTAATAACCCCTGATGATGATTTAAAACCTCTTTTGTAAGAGCAGTTTTCAAAAGTCTGACTCCACAATTTATGTCATAACCAATTCCTCCAGGGGAGATAACTCCATCAGGATACAAAGTGGCAGCTACTCCACCAATGGGGAAGGCATATCCTTCATGAATATCAGGCATGGCATATGCTGCTTTCTGGATTCCTGGAAGAGTGGCAACATTAACCAGTTGTAACAAAGATTTATCCTTAAAAATGTCGGAAAGTATCTTTTCAGAAGCAAATATTCTGGCCGGAACATTCATGTTTTGTCTAAACGTTTTAGGGATTTCCCACAGGAAAGGTTTAATTTGTTTAAGGTCGTTTTTGGTAAACATGTTTCAAAAACTTACCTGTAATACCCTTTCTTCTGGTAGCAAGTTGCTTTTAGTCTGCAGCTTTGTGCATAGATCTTGCATTTTTAAAGCGATTCTTTGGGCTTCTAATCCTTCTGCCATTTTTGCTTGAAGATTTCTGATAACTGTAGGGTAAAGTTTTATCTGTGTTAATCTGTACTTTTCATCCGTGTTAATCTCAAATATAAAGGATTCATCGTTCCGTTCTATTTTATCTACCGCATAATCATCAACAAAATTTCCTGTGGAATAAAGTATTGGTTTACCTTTGTAAATTTCAATGCCTCTGAAAATATGGGCTGAATGCCCATAGATGATATCTACGCCTGCTTCAATCAAGGCATGGGCAAAGACAATATGTTCTTTTGGAACTTCATAGCCCCAATTAGGGCCCCAGTGGGCGGAAACGATCAAAACTTTTACATCATCCCTGACCTTTTTAATATTATCAAAAAGCACTTTGGTTCGGTGGTCTTTGAGGTCAATGGGTACATAAAAAATTCCGGGTGTGTTGTCTCCGGCTGCCCAGTCAGATTCATTTTCAGAAGGAAAATAGTCCCACGGTTTATTATCAGTAAAAGCAATCATCCCGACATAATTTCTCTCTCCATTTTCTAAGGCTGGCATTGAAGCTTCGACAATATTCTCTCCAGCACCGGCAAAATTTATTGAAGTTTTTTTGAGAGTATTTGTCATTTGTTCTAAAGCTTGGGTACCAAAATCCAAGGTATGGTTATTGGCTATGGATATGGGAGAAAAGCGGGCAATTTTTAAAACCTCAACGTTTTTGGGATCTGTCCGAAAATGAAATGTTTTACCCGGCTGTGGTTCACCAATATCAGAAATGACGCATTCAAGGTTACAAATTCTTAAATCAGCATTTTGGAAAATATTAAGCGTATCCCCCCAAGGATAGTCAAGAGGGTTATGCTTTAAAATTGCATTAACACCCCTACCTAGCATAACATCTCCAACAAAGAGAATTTTCATATTTGATAAATTTTTTAACCCGTCTCCTCTCCTAAGAAATAATCTTGCTCTCCTCTCATTACCTTTTCTGCTTCCTCGTGAATTTTTCTTGTGTGATGAGCATATTCATAGAGCAGAGGTTCTATGGAAAGTATCTGCAGATTTTGAATCTTTAATCCATAAACTTGGGGAATGGAGTCGGTACAGTAGATTTTTTTGACATTTAGATCAAATAGATTTTGCCATTCATTACCAGTAAAAAGCCCGTGAGTAACAAAGATATAAATATTTTTAGTTCCGGCATGTTTCAGAATTTGACAACAAGCAAGTAAAGTTCTGCCTGTATCTAAAATATCATCGATCACAATCACCTCGAGGCCTATCTGGCCGTGCAGAGTTGAAGTAACTCCACGCTGAGTTCTTTCTTTTGACATGTAAGCTATTTCAGTTTTTATTCTCAACTCATCTATAACTTTTTGAGTTCTCTCTATTGCGCCTTCATCAGGAGAAACAAAAGTAGGATTTTTAAGTTTTAGTTTTTTAATCTCTTTGGCAAAGAGTTTAGCAGGAGATAAATTATGGATCGGTAGAGGAAACAAGATTTCTACTTTTGGGCTATGCACATCAATGGTGGTTACCTCATTGATATGTGAAGCCCTAAAAATCTCTCCAATAGTTGAGGTGGCCAAACTTTCTCCTTTTTTAATCTTGTCTTGCCTGGCATAAGCCAAGTATGGCAGCAGCGCAGTAATACTTGAGGCCAATTCTTTCTTTATAGTGTGGGCCAGAAAAAGAAAAGACATCAGTTGCTCGTCAGGAGGAGTGATTGAGCCAATGATTAAGCAATCTTTATGTGTGACATTGGTAAAAAGCTTAGTATAAATTTCCTGATTAGGGAAACGGGCAGCTTGAAAACTCCCTAATTTGTACTCAGGCAGACTTTTTAAAAACTGGACATACTGTTTAAACTGGGGGAACGGGAATATAACCATACCCTTCTGCCTCCTTCATAATCCTGATTACGTCTTGATCCTCAACAGGGGAAAAGTCCTGATAATATGCTCCAATCGCGCCTAAAAATTCCTTGGCCATGATGATCGCAAGCACTTTAGCGCCCATTTTTTCCAGCTCATCCGCCGTATCCTTTGGTGCAACAGGTATAGCAATAATAATTTTTGTAGGATTATAATGTGTTTGAAGTTCTGTCAAAGCTGCTTTCATAGTCAAACCGGTAGCTATGCCATCATCAACTAAAATAGCAGTCTTGCCTTTACTGGGAATGGATGGTTTCTTTCCTAAATAGACCTCTCTCCTTCTTTTTGCTTCCTGTTTTTGCTTTTCTGCTTCAGAGGTTAAATAACTTTCATCAATACCTAGTATTTCCTCTTTGTTAAAAACCGAGTGACCGTTTTCAGCTGTAGCTCCTATGGCATATTCCGGGTTAAAGGGGTGACCGATTTTTCTGGTAATGATTAAATCAAGAGGAGCGCCGATGGCTTTGGCAATTTCTGCCCCAACTACCACACCGCCTCTGGGTAGGGCATAAACGACGGTATTTCTGCCATTAATGCGACGAAGAAGCTTTGCAAGCTTTCTTCCGGCTTCAACTCTGTCTCTAAAATACATCTTCCTGCCTCATGGTCGTCCGTTATAATCAATTACAATTTCTCTTTCTCTTGGCCCATTTAACTCCACCAAAACCACCGATTGAAATTTACCTAATTGTAGCTTGCTTCCCTCTACAGGTACTGCCAAATGCGGGCCCAGTAGAGAAGCAGCAACATGAGCAGGTAAATGACCCATTCGATGGGTGTGATGTCCTTCTGCTTCTGTTAAAGTATGCGGCAGCATAATTTCGAATGCTCCGATCATATCCAGATCTAAATTTTCTGCCAGATAGGCCGTGGTAAGGGCAGCAGTTGAATGTTTGAGAAAAAGATGAATCATTCCATCTTTTGCTGGGTGTTTTTTTAAAAGTTCACTGATTTGAGGAGTAATATTTACCACCTCTCTCAATTTCGTAGTTTTAATTGTAATTTTTTTCATAATAAACAAAGCTTGTTATAGTCTACGTCTATAATAATTTCCTAAGTGCTGGCAGGTTTACAGGCTGTCAGCAGATAGGTTTCCCCACCTGCCTTTTCCTGAGCCTGCCAGCGGTGATTTTTATTTTTTAACTGTAATTCTTTTGGGTAAATATTTCAGTGACGATTATTACAGGAATTTTCTCTGAACTGGTGATGGTAGAATGAAAGTAAGATGGACTTACTTTTGCTGTTAGTTTTAGGCTATTTAGTGGGCTCAATCTCGCCCGGCTATTTTTTTGGCAGAATCATCAAGCATATTGATATCCGTAAGGTAGGCAATGGCAATACCGGAGCCACCAATACTTACTATATTGTGGGGCCTGTTTTTGGTATCCTCACCGGCATTTTTGATTTTTTAAAAACGCCGGTGGTTTATTTTCTGGCAGTTTCCGGCATTCTCTCTTTTACAGTCAGCCCTGATTTAGGTTTATTAGTTGGTTTGTCAGTGGTATTAGGTCATATAAAACCTTTCTACCTGGGATTTAGAGGAGGAAAAGGGGTGGCCTCACTGTTGGGGCTTTGTGCCATTACTATTTTCTATACCCGCTCAATTTTTGCTTTGATTTTTTTGATTGGGTCTATTATTTATGCCATTGTTGTTTCTAAAAGTCTGGTTTTGACTCACCCTTTGCGTCAGGTATTAAAACTGGGTGTTTTGGTTTTACCTTTGGGGACAATTTGGCTACCTAAAATTTTTATCCTGGCGATTGCTCTTTTAGCTTTCTTGGTTTTTGCGGTTTTTGATGCTATCCGTTTGCTAAATCCCAAGATAAACAAGCGTTATCTTAATTTTGTCATCTTTGCCAAATCAAAAGAAACGCGAAAGCCATCTGGGGCTACCTTACTGCTTTTTAGTAACCTTCTGATTTTGTGGTTATTCCCCAAAGAGATTGCCGTGCTTTCTCTGACAGGTTTTATTTTAGGAGATTCGCTGGCCCCGATTGGAAAACGTATGCTGCCTGTTCCTTTGCTGAAGGGTAAAACTTTGGGTGGGGCCTTAATTATTTTTACAGTCTCCGCCGTTGCTGGATTATTCCTAATCTCGCTCACCCCGCTTCATTTCTCTTTCCTTTTAATCCTATTTGCTGCTTTGCTGACAGCTGTTTTAGACCAATTTTCCTTTTTGATTGATGATAATCTTTTGGTGCCTTTAGGTACTACTCTGCTGCTAACTGTTTTTCAGTTTTAAATTAATGATGTATATAACCGATTGTTAAAGAGTTGTCATCAAATTTTTGAAAGGAAATTTTTTTTAATTTGATTGCTTTTTTGATAGTGTTAGCACCATTCCCTCCGATACTGAAGGCATTTTTTCCGCCAATTATTATTGGTGCATGAAAGGCATAAACTTTATCAACTAGTCTGGAATCTATAAAGTTTCCCAAAGTTTCCCCGCCGCCTTCCACTAAAATGCTGATGATTTCTTTTTCCCGTAATTTAGATAGAAGCTCTCCAATATTTATTTGTTTTGAATCAAAAACCAAGACCGTAAAAACTTTATTTTTTAACAACTCTTTTTTAAAATTATCTGCTTGGCTAGTGGTTACAATTAATACGTTTGTATCGCGGAGAACATCTGCATCTAATGATATTTGTAATCTGGGGTCAATAATAATCCGGAAGGGGTCTTTTTGCCCTTTTGTCCGCACCCCCAGGTTTGGATTATCTGCCAGTATGGTATGTATTCCTACAAGTATTGCCTGATATTGGCCTCTTAGATTTCTGGCATATTCTCTGGCTTTTCTATTGGTGATCCATTTAGAATCACCTGATCTGGTTGCCATTTTTCCATCTAAGGAGGTAGCAAATTTGATGGCAATAAACGGCCGTCTTTTTTCATGAAAGGTAAAAAACGCTTCATTTAATACCCGCGCTTCATCTTCTAAGATTCCTACCGCAGTTTCAATACCTGCTTCTTTCAGTTTGATCAGGCCTTGACCATGAACTTTCGGATTAGGATCTAAGGTGCAGCATACAATCTTTTTAATTCCGCTTTTAATTATTGCTTCAGTACAAGGGGGAGTTCTGCCAAAAATTGTGCAAGGTTCAAGGTTTATATATAAAGTTGCGCCTTGTGGGTTTTCTGTTGCAGAATTTAGCGCTTCTATTTCCGCATGGGCCAGTCCTGCTTGACGATGAAAACCTTGGCCAATAATACGGCCGTTTCTAACAATCACTGCTCCTACCATTGGGTTAGGACTAGTTCGCCCTAACCCTTTTTTGGCAAGTTTGAGTGTTTCTTTAAGGAATTTAATATCTTCATTCATGATCAAACTAATTTCAGTTTATGGCCAAATTTGTTTTTTTTGGTCATGAGATAGATTTTATCTATTTTATTGGGAATAGTCTCAAGGGGGATACGTTTTGTTATAGTTATCCCCAAAGCTTCAAGTTGATTAATTTTATCCGGATTATTGGTGAGCAGGTTAATTTTTTGGATGTTAAGGTCTTTAAGGATTTGGGCTGCTATTTCGTAACTGCGGGTATCAGCAGTAAATCCTAATTGTTCATTGGCTTGGACCGTATCTAAACCGGCCTCTTGTAAGGCGTAGGCTTTAATTTTATTAACCAGTCCAATACCTCGGCCTTCTTGATTGAGATAGATTAAAACTCCATTTTTTGCTTTGCCAATTTTTTGTAAACTTTTCTGCAGTTGTTCGTGACAGTCGCACCTTAGCGAAGAAAAAACATCTCCTGTCAGGCATCGTGAGTGAATTCTGACTAAAGCCTCTTTTTTAAAATCTTCCCCTTTAACTAAAGCTACATGTTCCAGATTGTCTTTCTTGGACTTAAAAACAAGTATTTTAAAGAGGCCATATTTTGTTGGTAAGCTGGCTGACGCGACTTTCATATTTTTGATAATACTTTAATGGTATCCAGGAGTGATTTGGCTGCTTCAATACCTTTATTGTATTTTCCGGAAACTCTTTTTTTGGCCTGTTCTAAACTATAGGTAGCTAATATTTCAAAGGTAACGGGCATACTGAACTCTAAAGAAATATTCATCAATGCCCTGGCACATTCATTAGCAAGAATCTCGAAATGATAAGTTTCTCCTTTGATAATGATGCCAAAAGCAACTATGCTATCGAACTTTTTTGCAGCGGCTATTTTTTTAACTATTAAAGGAATCTCCCACGACCCCGGTACTTCATAGGTAGTTATATTATTTTCTTTGACTCCGGAAATGATTAAATGATTCCGGCATGCTTTTTCTAAGCTGCTGGTTAAATCCTGATAATAATTACTTCTGACAATAGCTACTTTAAGCTTCGGATTGTCTTTGTTGTATTTGACTAGATTATTAGATGGATTTTGAATCATTTTTTTGTCAGCCTTTCAACATACTTTGCTAAAATATCAGTTTCGATATTGACGAAGTCCCCAATTTTGATAGTTTTGAGCATAGTAAAGTTCCAGGTGTAAGGGATAATACCGACAGTAAAATAGTTTTTTTCTGCTTCAATAACAGTTAAAGAGATGCCATTTATAGCAATAGAGCCTTTTTCAGCAATATACCGGGAAAGATCATTTGGGATAGAAAATTTAAGGATATGATTATTTTTTTCTTCGGTGTTACCTGCTAATTTAGCAGTCCCGTCAATATGTCCTTGGACAATATGGCCAGATAGAAATGAAGCGGGCGTAGCAGGAAGTTCTAAGTTGGCCGGATCGTCAGGTTGTAAGTATTTTATGCTAGTTCGTGTGTAGGTTTCCGGCATAAAATCTATTTCAAAAGAGTCTCTGTTAATATTTACCACTGTGAGACAGATTCCATTTACAGAGACGCTGGTTCCTTCTGTAATTTTAGACAAGAGGTCCTGATTAGTTTTAATCGTTAACGTTCTCTTTGTCTTTTTAGATACTTTGCCAAGATGTGTAATTATTCCTGTAAACATAGACATTAAAAAATCCCCTTTCGGGGATATAAAATAAGCACCAAATTGGTGTAGCATCCTTTCTTTTATCCCGACTGTACCCTTTGACTTACGCTTAGGGTTATAACGGTCGCTACCGGATTTACACCAGTTCCTGGATCGGAATTCCGATCCTCGCAGAGTTTACTGCCGATTTTGACTTACACAAATCCCCGAAAGAACTTTTGTATTATACCAAAAAAGAGTCAAAAAAACTCGCGCGAGGCGAGTTTTCTTGAAAAGCTATCTTTCGATAACCATATTATTTGTACCAAAGGATTTAAAAGGGGTCAAGTAGGACAAAATATATAAGAACCTATCACGCTTGCAGTATGAGTTATATTTTACTGCTTGCATAATAGAACCTTGCCTTTTTGCTGCACAAAAACGTCAATTTCATAGATGATATAATTTTCTAATGTTTAAAAGAATATCGACGGTTTTAATTTGGTCAGAAGATTACAAAGCCTTAGCTGATTGGTATAAAGATAAACTAGGATTGATCCCCAAAAAAGAGTTAAATCACCCGGATGATACCGGAGCTTTGTTCCAGATAGGTGATACGCAGCTTTGGATAGGTCAGCATTCAGAGGTTAAGGGTAAAAATCAGGATCCGGCCAGACACATGTTTAATTTGGATGTTGATTCGGTAGAAGAAGCTTATAAATATTTAAAGGATAAAGGCGTGGAATTTATTGCTGCTCCTTTTAAAGCACCTACGATGGACTATTATTTCGCTACTTTCCTTGATTTAGATAATAATATTGTTCAGCTTATTGGGAATAAGTAACAAAAACTAGCTTCGCGTCAGCGACAACTTATGATATAGTATCCTTGCTTATGAAAGTATATCTGGCCACGGATCACACTGGGTTTGAACTTAAGAATAAGGTAAAAGAGTTTTTGGGAAAAGAGGGTTATGAGGTAGAGGATTGTGGTGCCTATACTTTTGATAAATACGACGATTATCCTGATTTTATTTCCAAGGCAGCAGAAGCCGTATCTAAAAACCCTGATAGTAGAGGAATTATCTTTGGCGGTTCAGGGCAGGCCGAGATGATGGTGGCAAATAAATTTAAAGGCATACGCTGTGCTTTGTTTTATGCGGCAGTCGCACCGGTCCGGGCTGCTGATATCACCGGAAGAACGAGTGTTGATCCTTATGAAATGTTGAGGCTTACCCGGGAGCATAATGATGCAAATATGCTGTCTTTGGGAGTCAGGTTTTTAACAGATGAAGATGCTTTAAAAGCGATTAAATTCTGGCTGGAAGCTCCGTTTACCAAAGAAGAGCGGCATGTGAGAAGAATTGAGAAAATTAAAAAGCTTGAAGAAGAAATATAATGGTCCAAATTATTCCGACAGTTTTGGCAACCTCTGAAGAACAGTATCAAAAAGACATAGCAAGATTTGCTGCAGTGGAAGCTCTTCAAGGCGGTTGGGTACATCTTGACTTCATGGACAATAAATTTGTTCCAAATCACGGGATTAGACCGTTGGTGACTTCTAAATTTGAAATCCCTTTTAAAAAAGAGGCTCATTTGATGGTGCAATACCCTAAAGAATGGATAGACGAGCTGGTAAAAGCAGATTTTAAGCGTGTTTTTCTCCATCTGGAAGCTGATGGTGTTAGCGATTCTATAGATTGCGGTAAAACAAAGGGGTTGGAAGTTGGTTTAGTAGTAAATTATGAAACTCCACTTGAAAAATTAGAGCCATTTGTGTCTAAAATAGATTCGGTGCTATTGATGTCTGTTGTTCCGGGTTTTCAGGGTCAACCATTTATTGACGGAATCTTAGATAAAATTAAGGATTCTAAATCAAGAAAGTGGCCGGTGAGGGTTGGAGTAGACGGTGCAGTTAGGGACGCAAATATTAAACAACTTGTTGATGCCGGGGTGGATTACGTAATTGTCGGTTCATTCCTTTTGAAGGGAGATGTTGAGGAAAACTTGGAAAAACTTTGGTTGAAATGTCATTCGGGTATTTCAGCAGATCAAGGTCATTTTGCTGACGAAATCGGAATATAATACAGGAAGGTTTTAAATGGATCCTAAAGCAAAAAAAGTATCAACTATTCAAAATGTGGCAGTTTTTGGTTATGCCGATGCCTCGGAAAACGGGGAATTGTTTAAGTCCGTAAGAGAGGTGAGTAGGAAACTAGCAGAAGCAGGTTATACGGTAGTGGACGGAGGAGGGCCGGGAGTAATGAGGGCTGCTACAATCGGAGCTAAAGAAGGTGGCGGTAAGGTGATTGGGGTGACTTTGTATTCTGAAGATATCCCAAATTTTGAGGGAAGAGACCCCAAAAATTTATTTGATGAGGAAATCAGGACTACTAATTATGTCGAGAGAACGCTGGCTCTGATAAAAACAGGACAGGTTTATATTGTTTTTAACGGAGGTTCGGGGACTATTTCAGAATTCGGGATGGCCTGGGGACTGGCTAAACTTTACTTTGGCCACCATAAGCCGCTAATTCTTTATGGAAAGTTTTGGGAAAATATCATTGGTGCTTTTAAGGCTAACATGCTGTTAAGACCGCAAGAACTGAAAGTTTACAAAATTGTTGATTCGCCGGATGAGGTGCTGGAGGCAATTTCCAGCTTTGCCCAAGAGTATAAAGTAGGCCAGCTCCAACAGGCCCAAGCACAGGAAAGCAGTTTTACTATATAGCATATGTCTTTAAGCGCCAACGACATTCAAAAATTGGAAGAAAAAGCCAATTTAATCCGTCAGGATATCATCAAAATGCTTTTGGAGGCAAAATCAGGCCATTCTGCCGGCGCTTTAGGCATGGCAGATGTTTTTGCCGCGCTTTACTTCCATATTTTAAACCACAATCCGGCAAAGCCGGACTGGAGCGAGCGGGACAGGTTAATTTTGTCTCATGGTCATATTTGTCCGGTGCGTTATGCAGCTATGGCAGAGTCGGGGTATTTTTCGGTTTCGGAACTGTTAACTCTTCGGAAATTAGGCAGCAGGCTACAAGGCCATCCGCATAGGGGTGCTTTGCCTGGTGTGGAAACGACCTCGGGTCCTTTGGGATCCGGCTTGTCGCAAGCTACGGGTTTGGCTTTAGCAGGAAGGATAGATAATGCTAAGTGGAGGGTAATTTGTCTGATGTCAGACGGAGAGCAGGATGAGGGTAATACCTGGGAAGGAGCAATGCTGGCAGGCAAGTATAAACTGCATAATTTAACGGCTTTATTGGACCGGAATAATATTCAAATTGACGGGTTTACGGAAGACGTGATGCCTTTGAATGATTTAAAAGCCAAGTATGAAGCTTTTGGTTGGCATGTGATAGAAGTTGATGGACACAATATCTCAGAAATTATTGCGGCTTTTGATGAGGCGAAAGCGATTCTTGAAAAGCCTACATTAATTCTGGCTCATACTACTCCCGGGAAAGGGGTTAGTTTTATGGAAAACAAACCTGAATGGCACGGTAAACCGCCTAATAAAGAAGAGGCGGAACTAGCTTTAGCAGAGCTTAGGACTTTAGATAAAAGTAGCCGGGAAGCAGGGAGTGTTTTAGGTTCTGCAGGTGGAGTAAAGGAATTATCGGAAATTGGGTAAACCTAAAAAGATTATGTTAAACAAACAAGCTTATCTGAATCCAAGACTTTTTGATCCGGATATTGAGAAGTTTCCTTCTCGAGATGGATATGGAGAAGGTTTAGTGTTGGCAGGGGAGGAAAATGAACAGGTGGTGGCGCTTTGTGCGGATCTTTTGGAATCCACCCGAACTTTGGCTTTTGCTGAAAAATTCCCCCAAAGGTATGTGGAGGTGGGGGTGGCAGAGCAGAACTTGGCAACTGTAGCCGCCGGTATGGCTTTGGCTGGAAAAATTCCTTTTATTTCCTCTTATGCCACTTTTTCTCCGGGCAGAAATTGGGAACAGATCAGAACTACTGCCTGCTATAATGATGCGCCGGTTAAAGTGATTGGTTCTCATGCCGGTTTGTCGGTCGGGCCGGACGGCGCAACGCATCAGGCTTTAGAAGATCTTGCTTTAATGCGCAGTTTACCAAATATGATAGTTGTCTCCCCGACTGATTCAATTGAAGCCAGGAAGGCCACTCTGGCCATAGCTAAATCCCCTAAACCCTGTTATTTAAGGCTATCCAGAGATAAGGTTCCGGTGATTACCACCGATCAAACTCCTTTTGAAATCGGTAAGGCAGAAGTATTTTATGAGGGTAGCGATGTAGCGGTTATTGCTACCGGTCAGATGGTTCATAAAGCCTTGCAGGCAGCTAAAGAGATGGAATTGCACAAAATATCTGTTCGAGTAATAAATTGTCACACTATTAAACCTTTAGATAAGCAAACTATTCTAAAAGCGGCAGAGGAGTGTGGGGTGATTGTGACAGTAGAAGAACATCAGGTAATTGGCGGTTTGGGAGGAGCAGTGGCAGAAATTTTGTCTCAGAATTTCCCGGTGCCGTTAAAAATTATTGGTGTGGAGGATCAGTTTGGCGAATCAGGCGAACCGAATGAACTGCTGGTTAAGTTTGGATTAACCAAAGAAGCGATTATTAAAGCTATCACTCATGTAATAAGCATGAAGGAGAAATGATTTCATCTAACCTATCTAACCGGTTAATTTTTATTTTCAGCTTGCTAGGACTCTTTGTATCTTCTTTCTTATTATATGAGTACACCATAACCGGGCCGATTGTTTGTCCGATTGGCGGCGGTTGCGATACTGTCCGGTCCAGTGTCTACTCTCACATCCTGGGAATCCCTGTACCTATCTTAGGAATAGCTTTTTATTTGGGAATGGCTGTGCTTTCGGTAGTGCATTCTCAAAAGTCAGTTCAAAAAATAATCAAGAAATTGCAGTTACTAGGTGCGGTGGCGGCAGTTGCTTTTGGTGTATATTTAACCTTTCTTGAAGCGTTTGTGATCAAGGCTTTTTGCTTTTGGTGTGTATTATCGTTTATAATATCGGTTATAATTTTGCTGGCTGTAGTTTCAGCCCGCAAAGAAGATTATGACAACGGAAACTAAGATATTAGGAGTAATATTAATTCTTACGGTAGTTCTTTTGGGCGGTGGTGTATTTTTTTTGAGCAAAGGATTGAGTAATGTTAAATCAACTGAAGAGGCATCTGTTGCGCAAATCGATTATTCTAGAGGGGAAAAGATAGGTAGTGATAGCGCCAAGGTCAAAGTGGTAGAATTTTCCGATTTGCAGTGCCCTGCTTGTTTGGCTGCTGAGCCAATAGTAAAAAAACTGCGAGCTGATTATCCGGATCAAGTGCAGCTAATTTATCGTCATTTTCCGCTTCCCCAGCATACCCACGGTAGAGAGGCGGCAATTTTGGCTGAAGCAGCCGGGCAGCAAGGCAAGTTTTGGGAAATACACGACAAGCTTTTTGAAACTCAAGCAGAATGGTCAGGTCTTACTGATGTAAATAATTTCTTTATGGATTTGAGTAAACAAGTAGGTTTGGATGAGAATAAGCTTAAACAAGATATGGCAGGAAATCCAGTTAAATCAAAGATTGATAGTGATGTGGCTGATGGTCAAAGTTTGGGAGTAAATTCCACACCAACTTTTTATGTTAATGGCCATAAAGTTGTTCTACAGTCATTTGACGATTTAAACACGGCTGTGGCGCAAGAGCTTAAAAAGTAATTAAACTACATTTTCCGGTGTGTCGGCTAAAGCAGATTTGATGTTTTTAACAGTTGTTTCCATGATGGAAAATTCCGCCTCTTTGGTATAAAAAGCCATGTGAGGGGTGATAATCACATTAGGCAAATGAATTAAAACATGATCTTCAATAACCTTTTTATAATCTTCCAGTGGAATCTTGTCCGCAACTAAAAGCTCAATTTCTTCCTTTAAGTCACCTTCTTCTTCCAAAACATCCAAAGCTGCTCCGCCCAATTGTTCTTGCATTAAAGCTTTGGATAAAGCATCAGTATCGACAATTCCACCTCTTGAGGTATTTATTAACAAACTGCCTTTTTTCATTAAGGGAAGATTGTCTTTATTAATAAGGTGATGAGTTTGCTCCATTAAAGGGACGTGGATGGTAACAATATCAGAATTTTTTAATAACTCTTCTAGGGTGACATAATTAAAACTTAAGGTTTTGGTAAGTTCTTCATTTTGGTGAGGGTCATAGGCTAAGACTGCCATATTAAAGCCTTTGGCAATTTTGATGACATTGCTGCCGATTTTTCCGGTCCCAATCACGCCCAAAGTTTTGCCGTTTAAATCAAAGCCGCGCAGACCTTCAAAAGAGAATTCTTCGCTGACTTTAAGTCTGTAGGAAGCTTGGGGGATTTTCCGGGATAGAGATAAAATCAGACCGAAGGTAAATTCAGCTACGGTGTTAGAGCCGTAAGCCGGGACATTGCAAACCAGGATGTTTTTAGACTTGGTATATGCCAAGTCCACATTGTCAAAACCGGTAGCCCGAACAACAATGGCTTTTAAATTGGGGAAAGCGTCAATAACTGTTTGGTTTATTTTTGATCCTACAAAGATGGAAATGACTTCAAAATCGGTATGATTCGGAACAAAATTTTCACCTAAAGCTTGTTCGAAAAATCCCACTTCATGCCCGGTTAGATTTTGAGAGAAGTAGTCTTTTTTCTCTTGTTCGTTAATCTCAAAAAAGGCAATTTTCATCTATTTCCATTATATACATAAATTAAATTGTCTTGCGATATTGACATTACTTTCCTATTTGAATTATGATATCCCCCATAGGGGGATATATGACATACAGGCCAAAAGATACCCAGGAGCGAATTTTACATAGATTAAAAATTGCCAAAGGGCACTTACAAAAAGTTATCCAAATGGTTGAATCTGGACATTATTGTATTGATGTAATTCATCAATCCCAAGCTGTTCAGCAAGCTTTAAAGGAGGCTGATGGGGTAGTTTTGGAAAACCATCTCCAGACTTGCGTGGTAGACCACATTAAAAACGGCGAAGCTAATGAATCAATACAAGAAATTATGAATGTTTTCAAAAAAAGCAAGTAATATGGGAACAGATAAAATTATCGTAATAATTACTGGTTTTTTGGGAATAATTTTTACTTATTGGTTCTTTCTTAGAAAGAACGAAAAAGAAGTAGCTGTAAAGAATGAAGTAGATATTACTGTTTCCGGGGGATATTCGCCGGAAGTGATTTTAGTACCCAGGGGAAAAACTACCAAAATTAATTTTATCCGGACAGATCCGACTGATTGTTTGTCAGAAGTGGTTTTGCCGGATTTCAAAATTAAAAAACAATTGCCTTTAAATAAAAAAGTAAGTGTAGAAATCACTCCGGAAAAGGCCGGGGAATATGGTTATGCTTGTGGTATGAACATGTACCACGGAAAGATTGTGGTTAAGTAATATGGCAGAGGTCAAAAAAACATTTCCGATTAAGGGTATGCACTGTGCGTCTTGCGTGCGGGTAATCGAGAAAGCCTTGTCACGAGTGGAGGGGGTTTCCGCTGCCACAGTCAATCTGGCCATGGAAAAGGCCAGTGTGGAATATGACTCTGATAAAGTAGCTGACCAGGATTTAGCCTCAGCTGTAGCTAATGTGGGTTATAAAGCAGAGTTGGAAGAGGTGGTAAAAGACGAAGACCAGCAAAAGGCGGAAAAACAAAAAGAACTTAATAAATTGCGGAATAAAGTTATTTTTAGTTTATTGTTAGGTACAACCGTGATAGCCGGGGCATTTTTAGGATTACCGGCCTGGATGCAAATGGTTTTGGCCATGCCGGTGCAATTTTGGGTGGGTTTGGAGTTTTATCGGGCTACAATACCTGCTTTAAGGCACCGGACTGCCAATATGGATACTTTAGTGGCGATAGGTACCAGCGTGGCCTTTGCCTATTCTGTTTTTGTGACCTTGTTTCCAGGTGTGGTGCAAAGTGTGGGTATTGAACCGATGCCATATTTTGATGTGTCCACGGTGATTATTGGGTTGATTTTATTGGGCCGTTACTTTGAAGCTAGGGCCAAGGCTGGTACGTCTGAGGCTATTAAGCGCTTGATTGGTTTGCAGGCCAAAACTGCACGGGTGGTTAGGAATGGTAAAGAAGTTGATATTCCGATTTTAGAGGTAGTGGTAGGTGATGTGATCAGGGTGAGGCCGGGTGAGAAAATCCCGGTTGATGGAAAAATTCTGGAAGGGGAGTCGAGTATTGACGAATCAATGGTAACTGGCGAGAGTATTCCGGTTGATAAAGTCAAAGGCGATATGGTGGTGGGAGCCACCATTAATAAAACCGGGACTTTTACTTTTAAAGCTACTAAAGTTGGCAGAGATACTTTATTGTCCCAAATTATCAAGCTGGTGGAAGAGGCGCAAAGTTCTAAAGCGCCAATCCAAAGGCTGGCAGATTTGATTTCTTCCTATTTTGTGCCGGTGGTGATCATGCTGGCCATTTTAACCTTTGTGATCTGGTATGTGTTTGGCCCCTCCCCTACCTTTTTGTTTGCCATGTTAAATATGGTGGCAGTTTTGATTATTGCCTGTCCTTGCGCGATGGGGTTAGCAACACCTACGGCTGTTATAGTGGGTACGGGTTTGGGGGCAGAACGCGGGATTTTGATCAAAGATGCGGAGAGCTTGGAAACTGCTCACAAAGTTAATGCCATAATTTTTGATAAAACCGGGACTTTAACTTATGGTAAACCGGAAGTAACTGACGTGACGGGGAATATACTGCAGATGGCCGCTTCTTTAGAAAAAGGTTCGGAACATTCACTGGCTGAGGCAATTGTGAAAAAAGGGGAAGAGGAAAAGATTAAGTTTTTGGAAGTTACCAAATTTAAGGCCATTCCCGGACATGGGGTGGAAGGGGTGGTTGGTGGAAAGCGGGTGGTTTTGGGAAACCGGAGATCGATGGCAAAAGAAAAAATTAAAATTAATGAGAAGGAAATTGAAAGTTTGGAGAATGAAGGAAAAACGGTCATGATGTTAGGTGTAGAGGGTAAATTTAAGGGTTTGATTGCCGTAGCAGATACCTTAAAAGATTCAGCCAAAGAAGGTGTAAAAAGCTTACAAGAAATGGGGATCGAGGTGGTGCTGATTACCGGAGACAACCAAAGGACAGCCAATGCCATTGCTAAACAAGTTGGCATCAAGAGGGTATTAGCGGAAGTCCTACCAGATCAAAAAGAGGCTGAAGTGAGGAAAATCCAAGCTGAGGGTAAAGTGGTAGCGATGGTGGGGGATGGCATTAACGATGCACCGGCTTTAGCAGCTGCCAATATTGGAATTGCCATGGGAACGGGAACGGATGTGGCCATTGAGGCGGCAGGAATTACCTTGATAAATAAAGATTTGCGCTCAGTTGCTTCGGCCATTAATTTATCAAAAAAGACTATGAGAACCATCAGACTTAACCTTTTCTGGGCATTCGGTTATAATATTATTCTGATTCCGGTGGCTATGGGAGTGTTATATCCGTTTTTTCACCTGTTGCTAAGTCCGATTTTTGCCTCAGCCGCCATGGCGATGAGTTCAATATCAGTAGTCAGCAATTCATTATTATTAAAGAGGGCTAAAATTTAATGGAATTTGTCACCATATTTTTAATTGGTTTAACGGCAGGTGGGTTAGGGTGCGCAGCGGTCCAGGGGGGGCTGTTGGCTTCGGCAGTAGCTGCCCGGAAAGAGTTAGACCAAAAAGACAAAAATGATTTTATCCCTACCCTATCATTTTTAGGAGCTAAGCTAATTTGTTACGCCATTTTAGGCGGAGTGTTAGGTTTGTTTGGGGCGGCTTTGTCCATTTCTGATAATCTGCGGACGATTATGCAGGTGGCGGCCGGGGTGTATATGATTATTGTGGCCCTCAATTTATTAAACGCCCACCCGATTTTCCGCTATTTTATCTTGCAGCCGCCCAGGTTTTTAACCAGATTAATTAGGAATCAGTCAAAAAGCGCTGATATCTTTGCCCCGGGTCTTTTAGGGGCCATGACCATTTTTATTCCCTGCGGGACCACTTTGGCTATGGAAGCTTTGGCTATTTCTTCCGGTTCTGCCCTTAAGGGATCTTTAATTCTAATCTCTTTTGTGTTGGGTACCTCCCCTATTTTCTTTGGTTTAGGTTACATTACTGCTAAATTAAGCGATAGCTTCCAAAAGACTTTTTTCAAGTTGGCGGCTTGGGTGATCATCTTTGTGGGGCTTTTTACCATTAATAATACTTTGGGGGCGGCCGGATTTCCGGTAGTGACAATAGATTTTAGCGGGCAAGAACAGCAACAAACAGCAAATATTGCCGCCAAGCAGGAATACCAGATTGATATTTCCGGCAGCGGTTATAGCCCAAATTATCTCAAAGTGAAAAAAGGTCTGCCTGTTAAGATTACTCTAAATTCAAATAACTCTTATGGTTGTGCTTTGGCTTTTAGGATTCCCTCATTGGGGATTTCCAAGAATTTAAGGCCAACAGATTCACAAACCATTGAGTTTACACCAACTGAAGTGGGTCAAATTCCGTTTAGCTGTTCCATGGGAATGTTTCGGGGGGTGATTGACGTAGTCAGTTAAATATGATTAAGAAAAAATTTAAAATTACCGGTATGCATTGCACTTCCTGTGCCATGACTATAGACATGGATCTGGAGGATTTAGAGGGAGTCAAAGCTTCCGATACTTCCTATGCCAAGATGGAAACAGAAGTGGAATTTGATCCGGACAAAGTGACTGATAATTTAGTGATAGAAACAATTAAAAAAACCGGTTACAGTGCTATACTGGAATAATGGCTTTTGATTTAATCTCCATTGGTGATGCCACGATTGATAATTATGTGCAGATTCATGATGCAGAAGTAAAGTGTAACCTCAATAAAACTGATTGCCGGTTGTGCGTGGAGTTTGGGGATAAAATTCCGGTGGATAAATTGACACATTTAGTGGCGGGTAATGGAGCCAATAATGTAGTGGGAGGTGCCAGGCTGAAATTAAAAACTGCATTTTATGTAAACGTTGGATCAGATGTAGCAGGCAAGCAGATTGTCGAAAAACTGACTTCTGAGGGCGTGGACAAAAGATATGTGGTGGTTAATCAGGGAATGGAATCTAATTTATCAACTGTTTTAAACTTCAAAGGAGAGCGAACAATTTTTGTCTACCACCAAAACTGGCACTATAAACTACCGGATTTAGATTTTGCTAAATGGGTATATTTTACCTCCTTGTCGCCTAGTTTTACTCAATCAAATTTACTCAATGAATTAGGGGCGTATCTGGAGAGGACAGGATCAAGGCTGCTATATAATCCGGGGACTTATCAAATTAAAACAGGCATAAAAAAATACCCAAAAATTTTAGCTTTAGCAGAGGCTTTTTTTGTGAATAAGGGGGAGGCAAAGAGAATTTTGGGGATAAACGAGAAAGAAGATGTAAATATTAAAAAACTACTCAAAGGCATTGCGGATTTAGGTCCGAAAATGGTTATTATCACAAACGGCGGAGAAGGATCTTGGGGGGTTGACGGAGAAAAGTTTTATCATTTGGGAGTCTTTCCGGCAAAATTAGTGGAGATGACAGGAGCCGGAGATGCCTATGCCACTGCTTGTTTGGCCGGGCTTTTTTACGGTAAAGATTTAGCTGAGGCGATGAGGTGGGGAGCGGCTAATGCCGCTTCAGTGATTGAACAAGTGGGCCCTCAGGCTGGTTTGTTAACTTACAGCCAAATGCAGGAGAAATTAAAAGAAAACTCTAAAATAGTTGCCAAAGAGATTTAGTGTACTACTACTCTGGTACCGGGGTTTTCCGGAGTGGCCCTGACTGCGCCTTGGCCCGGAGGCAAAACCGGGCCGGCCCAATCAAAGATTTGGGCAGCGCTGGCTAATGGTTCATTAACGCAGCCATGACTCATAGGGTGACCAAAATTATTGTGCCAGTAAGCGCCGTGCAGTGCAAAACCTTGATAGAAAAACATATTATTTGGCACATTAGGTAAGTCGTAATAAGTGCCCATATCCCTTGATCCTCCTGCCATTCTTTGGCTGCGGGTTTTATACCAGATATTAAATGTTCCCTTAGGGGTGGGTGCCCAGAGACCAGAAGAAATAGGGAATTCCATAACTAATTTATTTCCCTCCCAGGCCCTCACTCTTTGTTCATCTAAAGATACATCAATCCATCTTTCCTCCCCGCTGGCATTGGTAGTTCCCAAAACCGCCTGGTCGCTATTGGTGTTTTGAGCTAAAGTTTGAGAGTATGCGTAAGCCAGGGAAGTTTTTGGGTAATCAATAACCTGGTTATTAAAGATAGCCACCGAAGCGTTTTCATCAAACTTCCCGTCGGATTTGGCGACTTTAGCAGCATCACAGCAGGAGGTAGTGGAGTCGCCGGAAATATGCAATCTATAGGCAATAGTCCTTCTTAGGGATTGAAAATTAAAAGCAGTGTAAATGATTACAGCGACAACCAGTAAAACAGGCAGTAAACGGTGCAGCATAACTCCCCAATTTAATTTTGAGGCAAAGCTGATAGTGGCGTCAAGAGGCAGTTTGTCTTCTTGCATTGTTTGGTATGATGAATAATCTTCTCTATGAAGAAACTTACTTTTTTATCCATTATCCTGGTAACTTTGTGTTCATTTTTAATACTCAATTTAACGGGAAAAAAAGTCTCAGTTGATTTAATCTCTCCTCTCTTAAAGGAAGAAAATGTTTTAGGAGTAAATCAGTGGTTTCCTCAAGTATCTGAGGATAAACAGGATGCGCCAATTATAAGTGCCAAGGCAGCCTTTTTTACCGATACCAAAAACGGTGAGGTGTTTTATTCAAAAAATATTCACCAAAGGTTGCCGATTGCGTCTTTGGTTAAAGTGATGACTGTGCTGGTGGCTTTGGAACACAAAAGCATGGAGGATCAGTTTACGGTCAGCCAGCAAGCAGCCGACATGGAGCCGGATAAAATGTTGCTTATAGCTGGTGAGAAGTTAACTCTAAAAGAGCTTCTGGATGGGATATTTTTAGTCTCGGCCAATGATGCGGCAGAAATTTTGGCAGAGGGGGTTACTGGAGACAGAGAGGAGTTTGTTAAGTTGATGAATGATAAGGCAAAGCAATTAGGAATGAATGATACATTTTATGCCAATCCTACCGGACTGGACGAAGATACAAATAATTCTTACTCAACAGCATATGATTTAGCTCTTTTGACCAGATTCCTGATTCGTTACTTCCCACAAGTTGTGGATATATCTTCACAAAGTCACATTTATTTGCCACAAACAGAAAATCATCAGGATTACGATATGTATTCCGGAATTAACCTGTTAACCACTTATCCGGGGGTGGTGGGGTTTAAGACGGGTTATACTCCTGAAGCAGGCTTGACTTTGATAACGCTGGCAAGGAAGGATGACCAGGAGGTGGTAGGGGTGCTTTTGGGTTCTGAAGACAGGAGAGATGAGGCCAGGGAGCTTTTAGATTACTCATTTGGTAAAATGAAGTAGTGGAAGAACTGTGGTTCAGGTTCAAATTCCATTTGGTGAAACTGGCCTATTTCCGGAAAAGGACCAGGTTTAAAAGATACAGTTTCTCAATTGTTGTCTTTTTGTTGGTATTTTCTTTGTTCTATTTAACTTTGAATATATATCCTAATTTAATTCATGTCCAAGCTCTATCGCTTTTCATGCTTATTTTGGTCGTGACAGCCAGCTCTTGGTATGGGGGCTTAGGTCCTGGGGTGCTCGTAACGGTTCTTACGGGTATTATAAGCTATCTGACGTTTCTCAGGGTAGATCTTCCTTTGCACTCAGGATTTGAGGATTTTATCCTGACTTTTATTTATATGATTTTAGGTTTTTTCGTTAGTTTAATCAGTGAAGCTAGATATGAAGCTGAATTTCAAAAGGATCAGTTTGTAGCTTTGGCAGCTCATGAGATAAAAAACCCGCTCGCGGTGATTAAGGGGTATATTGGTTTACTTCAAAAAAAGCTTAAAAAAAGTGGTAAAAATAAGTCATTTGGATATATAAGAGAAATAGATGTTCAGGCAGAAAGGTTACTGGAATTAATAAATGACTTATTAGATGTGTCTAGAATTGAAATAGGAAGATTTTTATATAAAGATGAGTTATTTGATTTTGACAGTCTAATTCGAAAAATTGTAAGCAATCAACAGATTATTAACAGCAAAAGAGAGATAATAGTTTCTGGGAAAACCCGTAAGATTATCAAAGCCGACGGATATAGGCTTGGGCAAGTTATTACAAACTTATTAACAAATGCAATTAAGTATTCGCCGGAGCAAAGCCCAATTAAAGTTAGGCTCAAAGGTAAAAGAGAAGGGGTAATTCTGGCTGTCAAAGATTATGGAATAGGGATACCCAGACCAGAGCAAAAAGCTATCTTTAAGCACTTTTATCGCTCCAGAAGGACTCAGCAAGGCAGGGTGGAGGGTTTGGGCTTGGGTCTTTTTATTTCTTCACAAATTATCAAGCATTATAATGGAAAATTGCATGTTAAAAGTAACGGAGGCAAAGGTTCTACTTTTTATTTAGAAATGCCGAAGAATTACTAAATACTCCTTGTCATAATTGGTATTTGGTGTTATATATTTGGCGATGACCAACCAGCGTGTTCTGGGAACTCTTTTAATTATTTTCGTAATTGGAGTAGGCGTGTACTTTGCTATTACAAAATTTAATCAGGAAGTTGGCAGTGCATCTGCTTCTCCTTCTCCGTCACCACAGGATTTGACTTTTATGATCAATAAATCTCCCCAGCCGGCCAATGGACAGCAGCAACCGCAAGCAACGGACCTACCTTTGTCCAAAAACAAAAAGCTATCTCAGTTTCCGGGAACTTTAAAGCCGGAAGTTTTACAAAATAAAACAGCCGCAATTCAGACAGCCAAAGGTGTAATCAAATTTCAAATTTATCCGGAAGCCACTATGGCTGCTTCTAATTTTATAGTTTTGGCATCCAGTGGTTTTTATGACGGTTTGACTTTTCATCGAGTAGAGCCTGGTTTTGTGATACAGGGTGGTGATCCCAATGGGGACGGTACTGGAGGACCGGGATATAAATTTGCCGATGAGCCAGTAATCCGAGACTATACAAAGGGGATTGTGGCTATGGCTAATGCGGGCCCAGACACCAACGGCAGTCAGTTTTTCATCATGCTGGATGATCATCCGGAATTACCGAAAAAATACACAATTTTCGGTCAGGTAATTTCCGGCATGGATGTAGTGGAAAAAATAGCGGTCGGAGATGTGATGCAAAAAGTTGTCATCTTAAATTCCCAGCAGTAAGTATGGTTGCATTGCACCATATATTGTATATTGACACTCCAAGATATCAACATGCTATGCTAGAATACGTTTTGGACTAAATCGGTACATACCTAAATATGTTAATTAATTCTTTCTGCCGATTTGTCCATTACGATCTTTTAGGTCGTGATGGACTTTTTGACAGAAAACATAAATAAACAAAAATTGGTTAGTTCGAAAAGTCCAAAACAATGAAATGCCCTTTTTGCCAAAGTAATTTAAGTAAAGTTGTAGACAAAAGGTCTGTTGATAGCCGTGGTGAGGTGAGAAGGCGACGCGAGTGTTTAAAATGCGCTAAACGTTTTACTACCTACGAGATTTTGGCGGAGATCGAGCTTTTGGTTTTGAAAAAGGATGGCAAGCGACAGCCTTTCGCAAAGGAAAAACTACAAGCGGGTTTAAGGAAAGCTTTGGAAAAAAGACCGGGGATTGACAAGGTTTCAGAGATACTTGATAGAATAGAAGGCCGGATTAGGACTAAAGGTTTGAAAGAAATCCCTTCCCAGACTTTGGGTAAATGGGTTCTTTCAGAGTTAAAGAAGCTGGATTCGGTAGCTTATTTACGGTTTGCCAGCGTTTATCGGACCTTTTCTGACCCAAAGGATTTTAAGAAGGAATTAGAGACTTTATGAAAAAAACTAACACTACCTCACAAATTGTTTCAGTATCAAGAACCCAGGGTAAAAGAAAGACTAATGGTGAACATAAAACAAATGGTTTAGATCAAAGCGTTCGGACTTTTGAAACCAGGTTTATTCCCCGTTACAAAAAGATGCCGGAAATTCCGGTCGGTTTGCCCCAACCAACATTTTCAGAAAGCTCAAACAAAATTTTACAGGAAAGATATCTCCTCAAGGGGGGTAATTTAGAAGTTGCGGAAACTGTGGCAGAAAGGTTTTGGCGGATAGCCTACGATGTGGCTTCAGGTGATTTTGATTTTGGAGTGAAACCGCAGTTCGTGGAAAATTTGGCTAAAGAGTTTTATACCATGATGGTGCGACAGGAGTTTTTGCCTAATTCCCCCACCATTATGAATGCCGGAAAGCAAAATGGCTTGCAGTATTCGGCTTGTTTTGTCTTACCGGTGGGTGATTCTCTGCCGGAAATTTTTGATGCCGTCAAGTACGCTGCCTTAATTCACCAGACCGGTGGCGGAACCGGATTTGCTTTTTCCCGGCTTCGCCCTGCCGGCAGTATTGTTAAAACCACTGGTGGGGTGGCTTCCGGTCCAGTGTCGTTTTTGAAGGTATTTAATGCCGCTACAGAATCCATTAAACAGGGTGGGACCAGACGCGGGGCTAATATGGGAATCTTGCGGGTGGATCATCCGGATATTTTAGAGTTTATCCGTTGTAAGGCAGAACTGGATGATTTGAATAAACCGGTTTATGAGCAGATTGCGCCGCTTTTACCGGATGATGGGGCGAGAGAATATGTTAAAACGCTGCTTTTGGATAAACAAATTGCCAATTTTAATATCTCGGTAGCTATCACGGATAAATTCATGGAGGCAGTGAAAATGGGTGAAGATTATGAACTGATTATTCCGCATAACGGGGAAGCGGTCGGTAAACTCAATGCAACGCAGGTTTTTGATGAAATAATTGAACGGGCCTGGAAAACAGGTGATCCGGGGCTTATCTTTATTGACAGGATTAATGACTCTCCTGCAAACCCGATTCCGTCTTTGGAGACGATTGAATCAACTAATCCTTGCGGAGAGCAGCCGCTAGCACCTTGGGATGCCTGCAACTTGGGATCAATTAATCTGGGTAAGTTTGTATTGCCTGATGGATCGGATGTGAATTGGGAAGAGCTAAAGAGGGTAACCCGGACTGCAGTCCGCTTTTTAGATAACGTAGTACAAACCAATCCTTACACCTTAAAGCAAATTTATGATCAGGTGCATGGTAATAGAAGAATTGGCTTGGGGGTAATGGGTTTTGCTGATATGCTTTTCAAATTAAAGATTCCTTACGATTCTGATGAAGCGCTGCAATTGGCCGAAAGCTTGATGAAGTTTATTAACGAGGAAGGGCACAAGACGTCTGAGGAGTTGGCAGAAGACCATGGCGCTTTTCCGAATTGGGTAAACTCAATTTATGCTGATAAGGATGCCTCAGCCTTTAGAAATCGGCCAGCCTCTTATGCTTATGCGGGAGGAAGACAGATCAGAAATTCCACCATTACCACCATTGCGCCGACCGGCACCATTTCCATTATTGGTGATTGCTCTTCCGGTATTGAGCCGGTGTTTGCCTTAGCCTATATTCACAAAGCTAAAGCCAAAGGTGATCAGTACCGGATTTTAACTATTGCCAATAAAACTTTTACTGAGATCGCCCAAAGGGAAGGATTTTACAGCGATGACTTAGCTGCTAAGGTGTTGGAGCACGGATCTGTTAAAGGTCTAGCTGAGGTGCCGGAAGAGTACCAGAAGGTATTTGTAACGGCTCAGGAGATTGACCCGGTTTGGCACGTTAAAATGCAGGCCGCCTTCCAGAGACATACGGATAACGGAGTATCCAAAACCATTAACCTTCCCAATTCTGCAACCCGTGATGATGTCCGCACTGCCTACGTGATGGCTTATGAGTTGGGTTGTAACGGCATTACAATTTATCGGGATGGCTCCAAGAGTACCCAGGTTTTGAATGTTTCATCTTCTTTGAATGCTGCCAAAGAGAATCCGGCCGCTCCGGTGGCTGAAAGGCCGATGATTTTACGGGGTCGGACTTATAAAATTTCTACCCCGGTGGGAGAAGCTTTTGTCACGGTTAACCGAGATGAAGATGATCAGCCTTTTGAGGTGTTTGTAACTGTGGGAAGAGCGGGAATGCACACTATGGCTGATGCGGAAGCCATGGGTAGATTAGTATCTTTGTCTTTGAGATTGGCCCGAGGCGCTAAAGAGACTGATCCTAAAGCAGTGGCTTTGAAGATTGTTAATCAACTCAAAGGTATTGGGGGAGCATCCAGTGTTGGTTTTGGGAAAAATCGGGTGATGAGCTTGGCTGATGCTATTGCCAAAACTTTGGCGGAGGATTTATCAATGACCCCGCAGACCAGCATGGAGACAATACCATTAAATCTGACAATTAATGATAACAACAGCGATGAAGCGCAAACCGCCTACAAACCGCAGTCTAATGTTAATGCTGATCTTTGTCCCGAATGCGGCTCAGCCTCTTTTGTGATGGAAGAAGGCTGTAAGAAATGTCATAGTTGTGGTTACAGTATGTGTTGACATTTCTTGCGAAAACTCTGCCTGTTACAATGATCGTTGTCTTGTAACGGCTACGTTGTCCTTAAAAAGTGCCACAGTTGTGGCTACAGCATGTGTTGATTCTGTATTGTCATTGCGAGGAGCGTAGCGACGAAACAATCTGGCTCAGGATAATTCTACCTGACACTGGAACCACATAAATCCTCAAATCCAGAATTCTTTGATTCAATGAGTTTTAATTTCTTCTCTCTCGAACCACTTTGATTTGTTTTTCTCTGGTAATGGCTGCGTTAATGTCTTCAAATACTCCATAAAACACTAATTTATTAATTATATTCATATTCAATACACTTCCACCTCGGGGGTGGAAGCAGGTACTTAATCTTCAGCATCTAGTAATTGGTGTTTGATTAATTCCAATTCCTGCGCATAGCCAATTTGATCATCAACGAATTTTTTATAATTGACGGCAGATTTAAAAAAACTGAGTATTTCTTCTTTTATGCAAATCCCCTTGTTTTTAAAATATTCACTGTAGGATGACCATTCGTAATCTTCAGGTGTTTCCGCTAAGAACGAGGAAACAGGATTTAAGTGTATATAACGGGAAACATGGACTAATTGCTCATCTGATTCAATCAAAACTGCTTTAAATTGCCCTTGTAATAAAGGCCCAACTCTGTTGAATTTAGTATTATAAAATTTAGTATAGCTGTTGGTGAGCTTGCTGATAAATTCACTTATCCCACCTTCTTTTAATTGTTTGATCAGAAAATGGAAGTGATTTGGCATTAGACAGTAACAGATAATATCAACAATCTTTTTATCTGGATTAGGCTTGAATACTTTATATTTGATGAAGTTAGAAAATTTTGGTTTAGGTCCTTCTAATCGGTAATAATTAATTGTTTGTAAGAATCTTGCGTATGTTCCCCTATTTTCGAAGATTCGTCTTTTTTCTACTCCACGGTTATAGACATGATAAAACTGGCCATTAACTAGAGGAATGATTCTGGCTGGCATATGAGATCATAGTAGGTAAAAATTACCGAGGTGTCAATACCCCTCCACCCCCGAGGTGGAAGTATGGAGGAGTGGGTTTTTGGTAAAATTTGCTTATGAGCGGGGAAAAGGGGTTGGTAATTGTTTATACTGGTGAAGGAAAAGGGAAAACCACGGCGGCCTTAGGTTTGGTGCTGCGGGCTGTAGGCTACAAAAGAAGGTGTTTGATAGTTCAGTTTGGTAAGGTTTGGTTTACTGGTGAGGTGGCAGGAGTCAAAAAACTCTCCCCTTTTGTGAAATTTATCCAAGGCGGTAAAGGGTTTGTCAAAATTTTAGGTGATAAATTGCCTTTAAAAGAACACAAAAAAGCTGCCAAAGAAACTTTTGAAAAATTATATAAGGAAGTAGTTTCGGGAAAATGGGATGTGGTAGTAGCAGATGAAATAATCGGGGCAGTTGCCTCCAGACTGTTGCCGCAAAAACTGGTTGTGAGGCTAATCAAAGCAAAATCTCGGGATCTTGATTTAATATTAACCGGTCATCACGCTTCCAGGAAGCTGATTGATATGGCAGATTTGGTAACTGAAATGAAACCGATTAAACACCCGTTTGAAAAGGGAATTTTGGCAAAAAAGGGTGTAGATTATTGATTTTGGGATCTTGACTTTTAGCACTCGAGATTGTAAACTGCTAAATAAATATGGCTGATTTTATGAAACCTCTGACAAGCGAACCTCTAAAACTGAAACCAACCATGCCAGTTGGCCCTTTGCGCGATACGGTTATTTTTCCCGGTAATTCAGTTCCGATTATTTCCGGCCGGCCAAAATCCAAAGCGGCTTTAGATACGGCCTGGAATTCTGATAAGTTAATAGTTTTTGTGACCCAAAAAAACAGCAAGATTGAAGATCCGGCAGAGAAAGATCTTTATAAGGTCGGCACGGTTTGTTTGATTAGAAGAGTAGTGAAGAATCCTGAGGGCGAGTACACTTTGCAGGCAGAAGGATTAAGCCGGGTATTTTTGAAGAATTTTACTCAAACAGAAGCCTATCTCGAGGCAGAAATAGAAGAAATTCCTGACCTTTATGAGAAAACCGAACAGACAGAGGCTTTGGTTAGAACTGTCCGGGAACAGGTTAAGCGCTATTTGGAGTTAGGCGGCAATCCTTTCTTTGATCAAAGCAACATTGCCAATTGGTCCCTGTTTACCTATTCTGATGATCCCAATCAATTAGTTAATTCCATTACTCAGGCAATTGATTTTAAAACTATCGATAAACAGCAAATTCTGGAAATGGTGTCAGCAGTGGAAAGGCTGCAAAGACTGTCAGAGCTTCTGGCCAAGGAGATCAGAATTTTAGAAATTTCCCAAAAAATTTCCTCACAAACTCAGGAAAGAGTGTCCAAGATGACCAAAGAGGCAATTTTGCGGGAGCAGATGAAAAGCATAGAGGAAGAATTAGGCGGTTCAGATGCAGAGCACCAGGAAATCAGGGAATTTGAGCTCAAAATTAAAAAAGCCGGGATGCCGAAAGAGGTATTGGAGAAGGCTAAAAAAGAGCTATCAAGACTGGCTAAGATGTCTTCTTATAACCCGGAAGCGGGTTACATCAGGAATTATTTGGAATGGCTGACGGATTTACCCTGGAAGTTGGAGAGGAAAGGCAGGGTTGATTTGAAGAAAGCTGAAGGAATT
This sequence comes from bacterium, assembly GCA_021786105.1. Classification (GTDB taxonomy): domain Bacteria; phylum Patescibacteriota; class Microgenomatia; order Daviesbacterales; family UBA10151; genus UBA10151. The sequence goes on along the minus strand of JAJYNW010000003.1, from coordinate 7,235 downwards.
TTAGATACGGATCACTATGGCTTAAAAAAGGTTAAGGAAAGAATCATTGAATATTTGGCCGTCTACAAGCTAGCAGGCAAAATGAAAGGGCCGATCCTGTGTTTTGTCGGTCCGCCGGGAACCGGTAAAACCTCCATCGGTAAATCTATTGCCAGAGCTTTAGGCCGCAAATTCGTCAAAGTTTCCTTAGGCGGTATCCGGGATGAAGCAGAGATCAGAGGGCATAGGCGGACTTATGTGGGTTCCATGCCGGGTAGAATAGTCCAAGGGATTAAGCAGGCTGGTGCTACTAACCCGGTGTTTATGCTGGATGAAATTGATAAAATCGGTTCAGATTACCGGGGTGATCCTTCGGCAGCGCTTTTGGAAGCTTTGGATCCGGAACAAAACGAAGGATTTTCCGACCATTATCTGGAAGTTCCTTATGATCTTTCCAATGCGATGTTTATCACGACAGCTAATATTTTGGATACCATTCCGGCGGCTTTAAGAGACAGGTTGGAAATTATTAGGTACCCGGGATATACAGAAGATGAGAAATTTCATATCGCCAAAAAATTCTTAATTCCCAAACAGGTACAAAACCATGGTTTAAAGGATAACCAGATTGAGTTTGGAGATGAAGCAGTATCTTCAATCATCCGGGAATACACTAGGGAAGCAGGCGTCAGAAGCTTAGAAAGGGAAGCGTCAGCAGTTATCAGGAAAGTGGCCAGAAAAATTGCTGAAGGTAATGGTGAGGTGAAGAAATTTACCATTACACCAGCTGATGTGCATAAGTTCCTGGGTCCGATTAAATTCCTGCCGATTTTGGCTGAGAAGGAAGATGAAATCGGTATGGTTACTGGTTTGTCAGTGACTGAGGCCGGCGGAGAGGTGCTGTTTATTGAAGTGACTTTAATGCCGGGTAAAGGCAATTTGCTATTAACAGGGCAATTGGGAGATGTGATGAAGGAATCAGGGCAGGCTGCCATGTCTTATGTCAGGTCGCACTGGTTAAGTTTGGGACTTCCGGAAAATTTTTTCCAAAAAGTTGATGTTCACGTTCATGTGCCGGAGGGAGCTATTCCTAAAGACGGACCGTCAGCTGGTATTACTTTAACTACCGCCATAGTTTCTGCCTTTACCAAGATTCCGGTTAAAAAGGATGTGGCAATGACTGGTGAGGTAACTTTGCGGGGACGGGTTTTGGAAATTGGCGGATTAAAAGAAAAGGTTTTGGCGGCGCACCGGGCGGGGGTGAAAACTGTGATTGCCCCGGCAGATAACGAGAAAGATATTGAAGATATTCCGGATTATGTACAAAAAGATTTGAAATTCGTTTTTGTCAAACACATGGACGAAGTTTTGAAGGTGGCTTTAATCAGACCTCCTCAACCCAAAGCCCGAAAAACCGTTCCGACTCCCCCTCCTGCCTACATGGCTTAAAATTCATCCACTTGACTAAATAATAGCTTCTAGTGTAAATTCTAGTAACTGCCGCCTATATTTTCATGGACTTCATAATAAATAATGTAACTTTAATAATTTGGGCTGCGGTTGTGGCGGCACTGGGATATGGTATTTGGTTAATTGTAGATATATTGCGAAAAGACCCCGGAGACGGAAAAATGCAGGAAATTGCCTCGGCGATTCAAGAGGGAGCTGCAGCTTACTTGCAAAGACAATATAAAGTGGTGGCTTTGGTGGCGGTTGTTTTAGCCGCTTTAATCTTCTATGTCTTAGGTAAAAATACTGCCATCGGATTCTTGGTGGGTGCAGTGCTTTCGGGATTGGCTGGTTTTATTGGCATGAGTGTGGCGGTTAGAGCTAATGTGAGAGTAACCCAGGAAGCCAAGAAAGGTTTGTCAGAGGCTTTTGGGTTGGCATATAAAGGCGGGGCAGTGACAGGATTTTTGGTAGTGGGTTTGGCGCTGGCAGCAGTTTACGGCTTCTTTCAATACACTGGCGGAGATTTAAAGTCTTTGGTTGGTTTGGGGTTTGGCGGTTCTTTGATTTCTGTTTTTGCCAGGTTAGGCGGAGGTATATTTACCAAAGGAGCAGATGTTGGAGCTGATTTGGTGGGTAAAATTGAAGCCGGAATACCGGAGGATGATCCGAGAAACCCGGCTGTGATTGCGGATAATGTGGGTGATAATGTGGGTGATGACGCCGGTATGGCGGCAGATATTTTTGAAACTTACGTGGTTACGGCTATTGCTTCCATGATCTTAGGCCAGCTGCTTTTTCCGGCTTTTGATTCAGCAGTAATTTTTCCCTTATTCATCTTAGCCATGGGAATTTTTGCTTCGGTGATCGGATCGTTTTTTGTTAAGCTCACCAGCAAAAATATTATGAAGGCCCTATATAGGGGCATGATTGTAACTGCAGTGCTCTGTGCGGTTTTGTTTTATCCGGTAGCCTCAGGACTGATGGGAAATAACGGCGTTTACCCGGTTTTGAATTTATACCTGGCTGCCTTAATCGGAGTATTGGTAACCGGAGGCATGGTAGTTATCACTGAATATTACACCGGTACTCAATATGCGCCGGTGCAGAATTTGGCTTTGGCTTCTAAAACAGGTCACGCCACCAATATTATTGCCGGTTTGGCCTTATCGATGCGCTCAACTTTGTGGCCGATTATTTTAATTTCTTTGGCGGTGATGGTCAGTTTTGTTTTGGCCGGACTTTACGGAATAGCGCTGGCTGGCGTAACGATGCTTTCTTTGGCAGGGATTGTAGTGGCAATAGATGCTTTTGGGCCGATTACCGATAATGCCGGCGGTATTGCTGAAATGGCTAATTTACCTCCTAAAGTTCGCGGTGTGACTGATCCTTTGGATGCGGTTGGTAATACTACCAAAGCGGTAACTAAAGGTTACGCCATTGGTTCTGCTGCTTTGGCAGCCATGGTTTTATTTTCGGCATATGCCCAAGAATTTAGTGCCGGAGGGAACGAATTGACATTTTCCTTATCAGATCCCAAAGTTTTGGTCGGTCTTTTTATCGGAGGCGCTTTACCCTACTTATTTGCGTCCTTTGCTATGGAGGCAGTGGGTAAAGCCGGTGCGTCAGTGGTGGAGGAAGTCAGACGACAGTTTAGAACTATTAAAGGAATTATGGAAGGCACCGCCAAACCGGATTATGCCAAATGTGTTGATATCGTGACCGCTTCAGCTCAAAAACAAATGCTGGTGCCGGCTTTGATTCCGGTTTTGTCACCGGTCATTGTTGGTTTTGTCTTAGGGCCGGTGGCTTTGGGTGGGATGCTGGTAGGGTCAATTGTGACGGGGATTTTTGTGGCGGTGTCCATGACTACCGGCGGAGCGGCTTGGGATAATGCCAAAAAATATATTGAATCCGGAAAGTTTGGCGGCAAGGGTTCCGAGGCCCACAAAGCCGCAGTCACTGGTGACACGGTCGGTGACCCATACAAGGATACGGCGGGTCCAGCTATTAACCCAATGATTAAGGTAGTAAATATAGTTGCTTTACTGCTGGTACCTTTCCTCAGATAAATTTGTTATTCTTTAGGTATGAATCTGGATGGAGAAAGAAAATTTAATCCAGACTTAACCAGCAGACCAGTTCCTATTGAGCTTCCTTCTATGACTGGTTGGAAGGAAGTTTTCTTAAGAGAAAACGGTGAACCTTTAGTTCCGCTCGGTCCTTTTTCCTGCAATGATGAAATCTTCACCCATTCGATCTATTTTGGTGAGAAAAAAGACTCGCCTTATCCTAGCAGTTCTTTAGAAGGGAGTTTGGTTACAATGTTTGTTCGGCAGGAAGCAGCTCAACAACTTAAAAAAGCTCAGTTACTATTACCAACAGGAATGTATTTAATTGTTTTTGATGCGTATAGAACTTTAAGAGTTCAGCAGTCTCTATACGATGGTTATTTAAATGAACTGAAAACAATGCACCCGGATTTAACTGATGAAGAATTATCTAAAGCAACTCAAGTTTTTGTATCTATTCCATCAACTGATCCAAATCGTCCTTCTCCTCATAACACTGGTGGTTCTGTAGATACAGCAATCTTTAAACTACCCCCTAATATAGAGAAGGAGGTGCAACAAATTAATCAGGAAGTAGCTAAGTTAGGAAATAAAGATTGGGAAAAAGTATATAAACTACAGATGCGAAAAATAGCTCTAATTGAGGCCAATATCCAGCTTTTAAATTTCGGCACCAATTTTGATCACGGAGGACCGGAAGCTGCTCTTAACTATTATGAAAAACTTGCTACTAAAAGAAAATTAACCTCTGAAGAACATGAAGCTTTAGGTTATAGAAGAATTTTATATAACACAATGACAGAAGCTGGTTTTGAACCTTATGAGGATGAATGGTGGCATTACAATTCCAAAAAATCCCAAATGGGAGCAAAAACAGCTGGTTTAAATCATGCTGAATATGGTGCAATCCAACTTTCCCCCGAAAATTCTAAACATGAAATGATGCGCCGTCAGCATTGGTTGGGGTCAGTGAAGATATTTAGCGGTGATATTGGTACAAAATTAGGGGTATATCCTATTACACCTGCGATGGGGGCGGCCCAGACAGGCGTTAGGGAGGTGGGTGATATTAGAAATACGAAGTCTCCTATTGCAGAAATTATTAAACCAACAGAAAAAAAGCTTAATTAAGCTTACACTTTGTTTATTTAAATTATTTTTCTGGAAATCTTTTTGCCAGATATAAAGCAGTGATCATGCGGCTTTCTGTTAATTTTCTCCGATCAAACAGTGCTTCAATTTATTAAATAGGATATCCTATTTTAGGCATTTAGATATGTTTTTACCTCATTTACCACTTGATCCGGTGTATGAGATGTTTTCATCAAACAAGCCCGTGCTCCTAATACCTGTCCTTCTGTAATAATTTTCTCCTGGCCTAACTGGGTGAGCAAAACCGTGATCATTGGAGAATTTGGATTTTGGGTTTTAAATTCTCTTAATACCTGTAAACCATTCATACCAGGTAGCATGATATCCAAAAGCAGCAGGTCAAAGGGTTCGCTTTTTAATTCTTCCAGTGCTTCTTTTCCGTCTGCTGCGGTTTTAACTGAAAAGCCGGCTTTGGTGAGTTGTCGAAGGTATAGTTCTCTGGCAAGATCGTCGTCCTCAACTAGCAGTATTTTCTTGCCTTTGGCATTCATAAATTAATTATGTGGCTGTTGGGCTTGGGGCAGGTGTAAATTGACCGCCGAAAAGGGCATTTTTAACTTCGTTGACTACCTGGTCCGGGGTATACGAGGCTTTGATTAGATAGGCCTGAGCTCCTAATTCAAAACCTTCTTTGATGACTGCTTCTTGTCCTAAGTTTGTTAAAAGTATAGTGATCATTGGAGAATTTGGATTTTGGGTTTTAAATTCTCTTAATACCTGTAAACCATTCATACCAGGTAGCATGATATCCAAAAGCAGCAGGTCAAAGGGTTCGCTTTTTAGTGAAGTTAAACCAGATTGTCCGTCAACTGCGCTTTTAACTGAAAAGCCGGCTTTGGTGAGTTGTCTGGTGTATAAGTCCCGGATAAAGTCTTCATCTTCAACCAGTAAAATTTTCTTAGCGGTTGGATTCATCTTGTTTAACTGTATTGTATATTAAAAATTCAATAATTCAAAGTCCCTGCTTGTATGGCTTGGGCAACAAATTTGTCTTCGTTTTGGAAGCTTGAGTTTTGTGGTGCGATCGGTAAAGTATAGAAGAAGCTGCTGCCTTTTCCTACTTCCGACTCAACCCAAATTTTACCATGGAGCTTTTCGATAATGGATTTAGTGATATAGAGACCTAGGCCGGTTCCTTTGCTGGCTTTTTGCAGTTGATTGGAAACCCGGAAGAATTTACCAAACAGATGAGGGATGGCTTCCGGAGGTATGCCGACACCTGTATCGGAAACAGTAGTTTTAACCTCAGCTGGAGAGATAGCGGTAGAAACTTCGACTCGGCCGCCGGGGTTAGTATAGTTTATAGCATTGGATACTAAATTCGTAACAACTTCACCTAGGCGGATCGGGTCAGCCATAACTTTAGGCAGGGTTTGAGTTGGGGAGGTTAAATTCAGACTAATGTTTTTCTGGGCAGCTTGATTTTTTAGGTCCTCAATAGCTTTCAAAAGTATGGGAAGATAATCAACCGACTCCGGGGAAACAGATAATTGCTCTCTTTCAATCTTATTAACATTTAATAAATTCTGAATTAAGGTTTGAAGTTGTTGAGCAGCAATAAATGCTTTATCTAAAAGATCTGAACCGTCTTTTGGTAATTGGCTTTTGTTTTCCTCCAAAAATACGGAAAGATAACCAATAATACTGGTAAGAGGTGTTTTAAGCTCGTGTGAAGCCATAGACACAAAATCCAGTTTCATTTGTTCCAGCTCTTCCTCCTGCGATAAGTCGTGAAGGATAAGAATACAATTTAAATTAGTTTGCACAGGGCCGCCCACTTGAGTAGCTATTAAATTAATCTTAGTTTGTTTACCGTCTTTGCCGATAAGCTTAACGCCTTGGTTGAAATTTCCCTGGCAGTAAGTTTTAGGCAAGATGTCTTCGGTGTCTGAGAAAAAGTGGATGAGTTGGTTTACTGGTTTACCGTAAACTTCTGTATTGCTATAACCTGTTAAATTCTGTGCGGATTTATTTAAGAAAATAATATTTTTATTAAAATCCAAAGCAATAATACCATCTATGACAGAAGAGAGAATTTCATCAAACCTATTTTTCTCTGAGATAGCAATATCTCGGTCGTTGGCTGTTTGGTTAATCGTTTTTGAGAGTTTATCTGCTAAGGTGTTAAACGAATTTCCCATGTCCTCAAATTCATCACCTGATCTGATATCAATCCGGTGGTTTAGGTTGCCATCGGAAAACGCCCTTACGCTTTCCGAAAACTTCCCCAGCGGTTTTAGAATCCAGATTAAAAAAATTGCTGATAAGATAGCGCAAACTATTGCTGCCAAAATGGAAAGGATGGGAGTAAGGTGGATAAATAATCCTAAAGCAGTCGGCGAAAGTGCTGCAAAGACGATAACGAAGGCAACTTTTAGGTGCAGAATTTTTTTGCCCATATAATCCAGCGTATCAGAAGCAATTTTGCTGGTCAACACTAATTTATTTTTAGTGGCCTGACCCACCTGCACTTATTCCAGGAAATTAACTAATTTGCATTTAAGGGGTAGCTTATGGGCAAAATTAATGGACAGGACCTCCTGTTGAGAGAAGGTGAACTGTCCATTAATATTCTAAAATATT
>JAJYNW010000023.1 GCA_021786105.1 bacterium | reverse complement strand
ACCTCAACTTACCCTAGTTGTTAACCAGTTCTTAGACAGATATCATTATCACAGGCCACATATTAACAAAGGCATGAGACCACCCTTAGAGAGGAGTTAGTGTCGGATATTTACGGGGACATTGCGGCATAATTTAAAATTTCTGGTATCATATACTAGCAAATATGCAGACTGCCCCCTCTGTTACTAAAGTCGTTATTACCTCCTTTTTGGTTGATTTGCTTGATGTGTTGACCAGTTTTGCCGTGGCGATGCTTTCCGGAAGCGTAGTAATGGTGGCCCAGGTTTTGGAAGGGTTGGCAGATTTGGCAGCTTCAGGATTTTTATTGATTGGTCTGATCAGGTCCAGGAGGCCTTCAGACAAGAAACACCCTTTTGGGTATGGCCAGGAGATATATTTTTGGACCATGCTTTCCAGTTTGTTGATTTTAGGCGTCACCTCGACTTTGTCAATCTATTTTGGCTGGCAAAGACTACTTAATCCGCTCACTGTTAATAATATCTATCTGGCCTTTATCGTACTGGGCGTGACTACCTTAACTAATGGATATGCTTTATCTTTAAGCGCCAGGAGATTATTGAGAGGCAGAAATATGAGGCAGATTGGAAAAGTTTTTACCCGTTCCTCTTTGATTGAGACAAAAACTACCTTTGTGTTGGATTTAATGGGGACTTTGGCCTCAATTTTTGGTTTTGCGGCTTTGATGTTTTATCAAATTACCGGCGACTTGCTGTTTGACGGCTTAGGGGCTATTGCCATCGGCGGTCTGTTGATGGTTTTCGGGGTGATTTTGCTGATAACTATCAAAGAGTTGATTATTGGTCAAAGCGCCTCTTTGGAAACTGAAATTAAAATCAGAAAGGCCACTTTATTGCAACCAGAGGTTAAATCGGTGTTAGGTTTGAAAACTTTGCATATCGGTTCGGAAAAACTATTGGTTAACGCGGAGGTGAATCTAAAAAGTAATTTAACCACCAGGGAGATTGAAGGGATAATGGACCGGATTAAGAAAGATATCAAAAGGGAAGTGCCGCAGGTAAAACATATCCAGGTGGAGGTAGAAACCCCCTAGAAGTTTAACAAACTATTACCAAAACTTTAATCAAAATTTATACTCCGTCAGTAAGATATTATCCTTAGCTGCTTAATGGATAAATTTAAAAAAATAGCTATTTTGCGGGCGAGCGGTTTAGGCGATTTTATTTTTGCCTTGCCTGCCTTGTCTGCTTTGAAAGAGACTTTTCCGAAAGCTGAAATAATTTATTTAGGCAAGGTTTGGCATCAAACCTTTTTGTCAAAAAGAAAAAGCCCGGTTAACCGGGTGATCGTAATTCCTCCGGTTGCCGGAGTTGGGATGAAGGAATTTTATATAAATGATTCCCATCAGCTGGAAAAGTTTTTTGCCAAAATGCAGAAAGAAAAGTTTGATTTAGCCATTCAGATGCACGGTGGTGGCCGTCATTCCAATCCTTTTTTGCTTAATTTAGGGGCTAAGCTGACTATTGGCACACAAACTTCCGATGCGCTGCCGTTAAATAGGACCATTTCTTATCAATATTACCAAAATGAATATTTGAGGTGGTTGGAAGTAGTTTCGCTGGCGGGTGTAAAAACTGCCAAAATTATGCCCCGGCTCGAGGCTACGATAGAAGATATTGGTGAAACTAAGGAAGCTTTAGGAGGAAATAATCAGAAGTTGATAATTCTACATCCCGGGGCGATGGATGTCAGAAGAAGGTGGCCGGTGGAAAGATTCGCAGTGGTGGGAGATTATTTTGCCTCCTTAGGGTTTAGGATTGTGGTTACCGGTAGCGGAAACGAAGAAGATATAGTAAGAACAGTAATAGATCAAATGGAACATTCGGCTGACAATTTTTATAACAAGCTTTCCATCAACGGCCTGGCCGGATTACTTTCGCTTTCGGAAATTGTTATCTCTAATGATACCGGCTTGCTGCATTTGGCTGATGCTTTAGGACGTAAAACAGTGGGGATTTACTGGTGCAGTAATTTAATAATGGCTGCTTTGCCCTTTAGGGAAAAAAGTGTTTGTTTGAGTTCCTGGATGGTAAATTGTCCTTTTTGCAATGAAAACCGCGCGTCTTTTCCTTTTAATCAAAAAAAGACCAACTGCAAACACGAAACCTCATTTGTGGCAGAGGTGGAGGTGAAGGAAGTGATTGAGGCGGCGGAGAATTTGTTGAGTTCTTAATTAGTTCTTACAATATTCAAGAGCTGTTTTTACTTCCCTCTATTATTCTCATGGTATGAAAAACAAAGCGGTTTTTTTAGACAAGGATGGCACTTTGATTGAGAACGTTCCTTACAATGTTAATCCAAAATTGATTCGGTTAACACCGGGGGCTTGTGAAGGGCTAAAAATTATGCAAAAAAACGGCTTTAAAATATTTATTTTCTCAAACCAATCCGGTTTGGCCAGAGGCTATTTTATGCTTCCGGCTTTAAATAAAGCCTTTAAAACAATAGAAAAGTTATTGGAATCATCTGGGGTTAACATAGATGGTTTTTATTTTTGTCCGCATCTTCCCCAAGGGTTAATAAAAACATATGCCAAGGTTTGTAGCTGTCGGAAACCTAAGACCGGAATGCTTAAAAAGGCCCGGGAAAAATTTAACCTTGATTTAAAAAATTGCTGGGTAGTCGGGGATATTTTGAATGATATTGAAACGGGCAACCGGGCCGGCTGCCGCAGTATTTTGGTGGATAACGGTCATGAAACAGAATGGCTGACTGGAAAGTTTAGGACTCCTGAATATAAAGCCAGTGATCTTTTAGATGCAGCAAATTTTATTATTAAAAATGAGTGATTACATAAAATTTTTAGACAAATTTCCCAAATTAAAAGTGCTGGTAATTGGTGATGCAATTTTAGATGTGTTTTTAAAAGGCGAATCATCCCGAGTCTGCCGGGAGGCGCCGGTGCCGGTAGTTGACTGCCGGCAGGTTACCCAAACTCCGGGCGGAGCAGCAAATACGGCAGTAAATGTAGCCACGATGGGGGCAGAAGTTTATCTTCTGACAGTTATCGGCAGTGATCAGGAGGGGAAAGCCTTATTAGAAAAATTAAAGTCTTTTAAGGTTAATACTGAATGGGTTTTAAAGGATGGAAGGCGGACGACCTTAGTTAAACAGAGAGTAAATTCGGACTTTCAGATGGTAGTCAGAATTGATTCCGGCAGCCGGGATGGACTGGAAAAAAAGACCCAAAAAAAATTCATAAAAAAACTGGCGCAAATATACACTCAGTTTGATGCCGTGATTGTTTCAGATTACAACAAAGGGGTGATGACAAAAAGAATTATCAAGGAGTTGGCTAAACTGCAGCAGAAAAATCCGCGAGTATTAATAGCAGACTCCGGTTGTCTTAAACAGTTTGCCAAAGTCAAAGCCACGGCCGTAAAGCCGAATTACCAGGAGACAATAGAGTTGTTAGGAATGCAAAAAAAGGAAATAGGAGAAAACAGGATTAGGCAAATTTGGTCAAAAAAGGATCAGTTGCTAACAATTACCGGCGCAGAGAGTGCGGCCGTGACGCTGGATGTGGATGGGGCCATGTTTTTTGGCCGAGGAGGACTTTCGATAAGGACTCGTTCCCGGCTTCGTGATCACAAGAACGCTTCCGGGGCTGGGGATACTTTCACTGCTGCTTTAGCATTATCCTTATCAGCGGGTGCCACCACTGCCCAGGCTGCCCGGATTTGTTCTCAGGCTACCTCTTTGGTATTAGAGCAGCCTGGAACAACTCCTTGTTTTCTGGCACAACTGAGGCAATCTCTGTCTTTTGATCAAAATACAGCTGCTAATTTATCTGACCTAAAAAAATTCATCAGCGGGGTAAGGGAGCAGAATAAAAAGATTGTTTTTACCAATGGTTGTTTTGACATTCTGCATGTCGGGCATACTGCTTACTTATCCGAGGCCAAAAGATTGGGAGATGTTTTGATTGTAGGTGTTAACTCTGATGGGAGTGTGAGGCGGCTGAAGGGGTCAGATCGGCCGGTTAATGCGCTTTCTGACCGCATGGCAGTGTTATCAGCCTTGGTTAGCGTTGATTTGGTGGTATCTTTTGCCCAAGATACTCCTATTGATTTGATTAAGCTTATTAAACCCGATATTTATGTCAAAGGCGGGGATTACAGCCGGGAGAGTCTGCCGGAAACTCCGGTGGTGGAAGGTTATGGAGGCATGGTGAAGATTATCCCGATTGTTTATGACCGTTCTACCACCAAGATTATCAAGAAGGTTAAAAGTAGGGATAATCCTAAGCCGCCTACCCCTTATACCCAAACCTATGTATGACATTAAGAATATTCTTTGTATAAGACTTGATAATTTAGGGGATGTTTTGATGACCAGTCCAGCATTGCGGGCTCTTAAGGAAAGTTTTTCCGGTGTTAAGTTAACTCTGTTAACTTCGGAAATGGGTGCTTCTATCGCTCGGTTTATCCCCGAGGTTGACCAAACATTGGTTTTTACCGCGCCTTGGATTAAGTCAGAAAAAGAAAGTAGCAACTTGGATTTACTAAATCTTCTCCCCAAGATTAAAAAAAGGCAATTTGATTTAAGTATTATTTTTACCAATTTCAGCCAAAACCCGTTGCCCGCCGCGATGATTGCCTATTTGACCGGGATTCCCAGAAGGCTGTCATATTGCCGGGAAAACCCGCATAAGCTTTTGACGGACTGGTACCCGGACCCGGAGCCATTTTCCGGGGTAACCCATGGAGTAAAACGGCAGCTGAAGTTGGTTGAGGCAATTGGTGCAAAAACAAAAAACCCTAACCTTTCACTGAAAGTGCCGAAAATTGGTGTTTACCGGGCGATAAAAAAATTGGAAGAAGCCGGAGCTGATCTTTACAAGCCTTGGATGATAGTTCATCCCGGGTCAAGCGAGCCAAAGAGAAGGTTTCCGGTTGAACTTTTTGCCAAGAGCACAAAACTGATTACTAACAGGTTGGGAATACAGGTGGTGATAACCGGAATAGAACAGGAGGGTAAATTGGCGGATATAATTTTGCAACAAAATCCGTCGGCTTTTTCTTTAGTTGGCCAGCTCGATCTTTCAGAGTTGATAGGACTTTTATCAGTCAGCCCGTTGCTTCTTTCCAATAATACCGGGCCGGTCCATATTGCGGCTGCGGTTAATACGCCGGTGGTAGTTCTATACGCCAGAACTAATCCTGAGCATACTCCTTGGATGGTGAAAAATGAGATTTTATTTTTTGATTATCCCCAAAAACTAAAGAGTAAAAATGAAATTTTAAAATATACTTTTCCTAAAGAATGTATTCCTGCTCCTACACCTGAGGAAATTTGTAAGGCTTGCAAAAGAATGCTGGCGGAGGATTCCATTTGAAAAAAGTTACTGTTTTAATTCCCACCTATAACAGGTTAACGGCATTAACCGCAGTTTTAACCAGTTTGCTTTATCAAACATATAAAGATTTTAATATTTATGTTTCTGATCAATCAGAAAAGTTTGATTTAAAAAAAGAGGGGGAAATTCAAGCCCTCAAGAGGATTTTTGCCACTAAATTTATCGATCTTAAAATTTTTAAAAACTCGCCTTGTTTAGGAATGGCTCATCAAAGGGCGTGCCTTTTTGAAAAATCTAAAACAAAATATACGTTATTTTTGGATGACGATTTGATTTTAGAGTCGTTTGTTTTAGAAGGGATGGTTTCGGCGATTGAAGAAGAAAATTGCGGGTTTGTAGGCAGGGCGGTGATTGGTTTAAGTTATAAGGAGGATGCGAGGCCCTCACAGCAAAGGATGGAATTTTGGGAAGGGAAAGTTGAGCCGGAGAAAATTGCTCCCGGAGGGAAAAAATGGCAGCGGTTTGTTCTGCATAATGCTGCCAATATTTATCATTTAGAAGAGAAGTTGAAAATAAGATGGCCCAATCAGAAAAAATACAAAATAGCTTGGGTGGGTGGCTGTACTCTTTTTGATACCCAAAAACTTAAATCGGTCGGTGGCTTCGATTTTTGGCAGGATTTGCCAAAAAGACACTCAGGAGAAGATGTATTGGCACAACTTCGGGTGATGAAAAAATATGGCGGCTGTGGGTTGATCCCTTCCGGGGTTTATCATTTGGAGCTAAATACCACCATTCCGGAAAGAGTTGTGAATGCTCCTGAGGTGCTAAAAATTTGAATAAAAAAGGGGAATATTGGAGCGGGAGTCGGTATTAGAGTCGGACTCCAAAACCTCTTTAACGATAACTCTGAGGAGGCTAAATTACTAGCTTTTCAATTAAGCCTCTTGAAAGGTCATTTGGCAGTAAATTCGTTTGCGAGTTTATAATTGTTGGCTGTTTACAAGTGATTATTTTATTGGCGTGGAAAGACTTGATTAGCAAGAGAAGCATATTGAGATGTAAGTTGGTCATAAGTATTCATTGCTTGCTCGTCTTGAGTCGTTAAAGTTTGGTTATTAACCATTTTGGTATAGATTTGATTGGCTATAGCTTTTCTCTGATCCAACAGAGTAGACATTTGGTTTAACTTGCCTTGGTCATAAGATGAATTGCCTAAAAACTTTGGGATATTGCTCAAATCTTGGTTAATATACGAAAGTTCATCCTGCCATGATTTAATATCAGCTTGTGTATATCCTGGACCAGTAGGTTGAGCTGGAGCAGTTGTTTTAGTTTGAGTCTGATTGGTAGTGGTTTGAGATGTTGAATTTTTAATATCCTCTAAAGTCTTTTTATATTCCTCAACATTAGGGTTTCCCTGAATTGCTTTTTCAATATTTTGAATGGCTTTATCTTTATCTTTTGCTCCATAATAAGCTAAACCAAGCAAATAGTAATAATCACTTCTGCTTGGTGCAAGGTCTATTGCCTTTTGGGCGTTAGCTATAGCTTGTTGGAAGTCTTTCTCTCGAATATTTGCAGCAGCTAACCCAATATATGCCCCTGGTAAGTTTTGGTCTAGCTTCAAAGCATCAGTAAAGTATGTTTTTGCAGTTGGATGATCCAATTTAGAAGCATAAACCTCTCCTATCACTTGGGTAGATATAGATTTTTCGCTTGTAGTTTTAGAATTTATTAACATTAGCTGAGCTTCTTTGAGAGCCTCATCTATTTTGTTAGCTTTCATTAAGTCGTAAACCTGAAGTTGTTGATCTTGAATTTGCTTTGAAATCTTTTGGTCACTGGTTTTTTGATTATTTTTACTTTGTTCTTGAAAAGCTGCAACTAACCCTAATACTTCTTGTTTGACAGGACTGTTAAGAAAGTTATCGAAACTTGATTTTAAAAAATATCCACTGCCACCAAGAGTCAAAAGGAAGACTAATAAGGCTAGTGGTAGGAGTGGTTGTACTCTAAAAACATTAGAATCAACTGTTTTATCATGCCATGCTTGTTTATTAGGGTCTTTCAGAATTGACAGGAATCCTAACCCAAATACTAACCAGGAAAATTTATAAGATAGTAGTTGCCTGAAAAGGATTTTATTAAAAGTTAATTTATTACCGGATTGATCTCTAACTCTTAAACCGCCAAGTAATTTCCCTATATCACCTCCAAAATAATGAGTAAACAGGACGGTATACACCATACCAAGTAGGAAGTAAAAAACTATAATTACCAGTAAAATTACTATACCTTGATAAACACTGTTCAACGTACTATTTTTTGATACATTCCATAAATATAAAGAAGCTAAAAGAAGAAATATTAACTTCTCGTTAAAATAGGCAAGGAATCTCAGAAAGAAACCTGCAGCTGGCTGATTATTCGTCATATTCTCCCTTAATTTTGTTGTAAGCTAGCGTCCAAACAGTTGCTTTAAATGAGTTTAAAATGCCAAATAAAATAGGACTGATAAAAATATAAATTAATGCGGTGACTATAACGCTCAAAATTGCAAAGCCTAGTAAAGATGAATTTGATTTGGAAAACAAAACGCTAAATATTGTTATTCCTCCGGCTATTAGTAACGGAAACGCAATAATAAAACCGACCGCTAGTGATATTAATATATTAACAATTCCTAATCCTAACATCTTCCAAAATCTTCCTTTGGCTAATTTAAAAGAAGTAAGAAAAGATTGTTTGCCAGGTTTTCCATCTATTACCACCCTTCTACTAGCCCAAATTTGAGTTAAGGTGAGTAGAAGCCAACCAATAAAAGCTCCAATCACAGCTATCACTGTTAATATAATTGGTATAGCTTTGTAAAAAGAAGGAAGTAAAATAATTCCCAGGATAAGAATACCTAATACTGCGGCTGCAATTAAAAAGAATATTAGTGTAGGAATTATATTTAACCAGATAAGTCCTTTAATAGCTGGAAAAGCATTGTTTGAGCTTTGGCTTATGGTTGGTTTTTGGCTACCTGTTCCTGCATTTACACCAGCAATCAAGGCTCCGTTTGCCCAAGCGGAGTAAATCAGATTTAGGACGATACCTGCTAAGATGAGTAGTAGTATACCTAAGCCGAACAAAACATACACCCATATAGGCACTGCAAAGAACAAGTTTTTAATGGTTTCTGCAAAAGTATCAGTTGAAGCTCCTAATACTTGAGTTATTTTATTTGAAGTAGTACCGGGGTCGTTATTCTGGAAAAATTTCCTTATAGAGTCGATATCCCCGGATTTAATATTTGTTCGTGAACTTCCAGAACTAAGACCAACAGCAGCCATACCAAATAACCAGAGTATTTTATTATCTTTAATAATTTGCCAGCTCTTACTATAAAGCTCAGAAATACTCCAATTTTTGTCTTCCATAGTCTCAATCTTATCGATCTAATTCTATAGTAATGTTAATACGTAAGCTTTGTAAATAGCCAACTCAGGCTCAAAAATTAAATGGCTATTGACTTTGTTACAAGATTATTTTTAACTGAATTTAGTGGCTGTTAATAAAAATCAATCAGTACCAAAGTGGAAGACTGTTGTAACAGTGCTCGCATTGCTGTTCTTTTTCCCTCTTGGAGTCCTACTTATGTTTCTTTGGATGAAGTGGCCCTTATGGGTCAAGATACTCTTATCAGCAGGGATTGCCGTATTGTTTTTAATTATGATTCCTGTTTTGGCAGCTGTTGTAGTAATAGCAATCAACCCATTGGAGCTAACAAAACGTGCTAGAGATGCTGTACGCTTTTCCGACTTTGCTGATATACAGGAGATGTTGGTAAATGCACAAAAAGAGTCTCCTGATGCCAGCTGGTTGTGTAGCGGGCAAACACCACCTTGTGAAGGTAAATCAATAGACTCAGGAGCTAACCCATTGGATGGGGCTGGTTGGGTTAAAGTAAATTTTACTAAATTAGGAATGAGTCTGCCTGTGCGAGACCCACAGTATCCACCAAAAGGTCTACCTGTCGATCCGGTCAATTCCGCAACCTACTATTACCATTATTGTTCTGATGGAAAGGATTGGGAACTGGATACTAAGATAGAATCCTCTAAATACGCAGATAAAGCTAAAAGTGATGGCGGGGATGATAATAATTTATATGAGGTTGGGACAGATCTAACCCTCTGTAAATAACTCTGTTGTAGTCTTTAACTTCCAATACAAAAATTTAAACAACTTAACAAAGAAATTGAAAGATATTTAGGATAAAGTTTTTAATTTGAGATTATTTAGGAGAAGGATTTTGGAATTTCTGCAAACAAGTAGTTATGCAAGCGTTTGCGTCATTTGTATTTCTGCATTCAACAGTACATACCCGCCCTTGAGCCTCTTTTATTCTCTGCGAGAGAAAACCTTGCCATTTTAATGGCGGGGATGAATCTCTCTTTTCTCGAAACAGAGAAGAAGATACCCCGACTTTTAAGTCGGGGAGATTCATTTTCTTCTCAGGATTTGTGAGACCAAAGACCCGAACGGGTTGTTTGCTAAGATTGTAATAAT
The DNA here is from genome assembly GCA_021786105.1 of bacterium. Taxonomy (GTDB): domain Bacteria; phylum Patescibacteriota; class Microgenomatia; order Daviesbacterales; family UBA10151; genus UBA10151. The sequence continues at coordinate 3,529 of JAJYNW010000023.1, read as the reverse complement.
GGAGCCGAAGACGGGAATCGAACCCGTGACCCCGTTCTTCGCTTTTGGCTAGACTGTATCTTGATCCTTTCTCTATAAAAAAAGGACCTCCTTGTCAGTCGTTCGGGCGCATTTTAAGCGCCACGGTCTGAATCTTTTTTAAAAAAATCTTTAACCGTTATTCGGAATTCATCCAGATATTACTATTTGGATGGGCAATTTGAGCGATCACCAAGAACGTGCTCTACCACTGAGCCACTTCGGCAAACGGAGTTTATTTTATATCATTTTATACAGTTTTCCAATAATAGCTAATGTGATAGTAGGTAATTGACAAAACTATTACGATCGTAATAATAATGAATTAATGAAAGTTAAGAAGAGTTTAACAAATTTGATTTTATTTGCACTGGAAAAATCCGTGGACGGTTATGTGAGACTGGAAGATTTTATGTACAATCCAGGCTATTATGCTTATGGCAGTGGTTGGGAATATCCGTTGAAGAAAACATCTTTAGCGCAAGCTTTTAAACGTTTAAGAGAAAAAGGGTTGATTGAGCTGGTTAGTGATGAGAAATTGCTTTATAGATTAAGTGAGCGAGGTAAAGATAAGGCGCTAATGGCAGCTTTAAAGATGCCTGGCGAGAAATGGGATGGTAAATGGAGGTTGATCATTTTTGATATTCCAGAAAAGAGACGGCCGGCCAGAGATTTATTACGACAGAAACTTAAAGAGTGGGGATTTGTGCATTTTCAACGATCAGTTTGGGGGTCAAAAAAGAATTGTTCGAAAGCCTTGAGGAATTTTATCAAGCAGGTAGGCATAGAAGATTGGGTAATGGTTTTGGAATCCGAAGACATTGGAAGATAAGTGTTCTTATTCAAAACTATCACGATCGTAATATTATTGTGTTAATTTACAAAAATATAAGAATATTCCTTTTAAAGTAAGTATTTGCTTCTAAGTAACATTTCAGGTAAAATTCCAGAAACTATGAGTCAATTAGAGAATCTGGATTTAAGATATCCTGAGGCGTTAGTTCGGCAGCATGGGGCCAAAGCCGGACTTTTGGAGCATGTAGTCCAGCATATGCTTCATATACCGCAGATGCCGATGGTAGTCAGAGAGATTGGTGAATCTCCCAGAGATTTTTTAGCCAGGGTGGATCAGGCCGGAATTGGTTGGCCCAGGATATTCCGCTCCAGCGCGATAGTGGAATTAGTTGGTTTTGAGGGAGTTTTTCCTACTCATACAGTTGATACTTTTAAAGGTGAGGATAAAATCCTTAGATATTTTAATTTAGACGGAGGATTTGGACCTTTGGTAGATGATGCAGAGTTTAATCAGAGATTAGAAGATTTAGTTGGAGAGATTGCCTGTTCTCCTCAAAAAATGGTAGATAGGGATCAGTTGCCTCCAGAGATTAATGTGATTGCGGCAGAAGTGGCGCCTTCGCTATATAGAGGCACCTTCATCAAACACCCGAATCGTCCCAATTTTTATTTGGCTACTATTACTGAAGGTAATTCAGTTTATAGGCAGACATTAACATACGAGAAGGGGATGGGATTTAGAGAATTTGGCTCATGGGTTAGAAATTTGATAACTCTTACAGAAGGAATAAAAAGGCAGCTGAGGGAAGTAATCAGATGGCACGATTGTATTACCAAGTTACCGGAAATGGATCCGAGATGGACCTATCAAATTGAATTTGGCTTAATGCCAACCCAACTTTTTCAAGTCCGTCCTTTTAAGCCAATACAAATGGCCAATTTTACATTCGACTCCAGGAGGGTCGGTCCTTTTGAGCCGATTGTCATTGGAGTAACAGATGAAGAAGGGGATAACTATGAGAAAGTTTCAACTTCTACTAGAACTCAGAAGACCAATTTACCAGCTTTACTTTTAACTAGTATTCATAGAATAGTAAGATTTCCTACCCATATTGCAAATAAGCCGCAAGCCTATCTTTTTTTTGATTCCGGCGGGATTTTGAGCCATAAAGATACAAAAGTCTTAAGAGAATCAAATCTTGCTTTGCTTTATTCTGATAAGCCACAAAGAGATTTGGCAGATGGAACAGTGCTTAATATTAAAAGTAACGGTATTGAGACTAGAATTACTGATGTAATAACGGGTTTGGAGATTTATTGAACTAGTTTTGGTGAGATTAAATAAAGCAGAATCTGTTACACTATACCTATGATTTTAGGTCTTTACGGGTTTTTGGCCAGTGTTGTTTTAGGGATTAATGTGATCCCGGCATTTATGCCGCCAACTTGGATAATTTTGGCATTTTTTGTGACTAAATATCATATGCAGATTTTGCCGGTGGTGTTAATTGGGGCTACTTTTGCTACCCTTGGCCGAATTATCTTGGCAGGCATGTCTCGAATTTTTTTTCGGCGCCTTTTGCCAAAAGATTTAAAGGAGAATTATGCCAGTATTGGAGTCTATTTAAATAAGCATCACAAAGTTACTATCCCTTTGGTGATTGCTTATGCTTTTTTACCCATTCCTTCAAACAATGTTTTTATTGCTGCCGGTCTGGCACAAATGAGAATTAGGCTGTTGGCTGCCTCTTTTTTTGCAGGCAGGTTGATTAGTTACACTTTTTGGGTCTCTCTAACCAAAAAATTATCTGATAATTTGGTAGATTTGTTTAGCAATCACTTTTCTCAATCTAGTTCAATTGTAGCCCAAATTCTGGGTTTGGTGGCAATTTATTTGCTGGGAACAATTGCTTGGAAGAAAATCCTTAAAAAGGTCAATGTTTAAGTGGGAGCCCCCTAACAGAATCGAACTGTTGTCGACGGTTTACAAAACCGCTGCTCTGCCACTGAGCTAAGGAGGCTTATTTTTGGTAAACACATTTTAGCATAAAATAGGTTTGGTGAAGAAGAAAAAAAGATATCCAGAAAAATTGCAGATTTAATCTGCGATGTAGGTACAAGAAGTATATAAAAGGAAAATATACTTCCTTCGAAAAATTGTTCTTCTTTGAAGAATAATTCCTCCCTACACTAGTCGTCAGCCAGATTTTTCCCTCAGCATAGCTAAGGTGGGTGTTCTGTGAGTCCGATACTGGTCGTATCAGGTCGCAACTGCGAACTCCCATAAAGAATCGAATCAGTGAAGAAAAATATACTGGCTTTAAACGTGCTAAGTAGGGATTTTTCAATCCCTGTGACAGTTCGCTTGCGCGTCTATCTAAGGGCAGTCCTTCAGGCCATCGACTTAATGTCCTTTAGGATGATTTAATAGTAGTACTAAGTCCGTACTTTGTCAAGCTAACCTATATAATTTTTGATTCTGCTTTTGGCAATGTCCTGTTTTAAAGTATGTTATAGAATGTGGAGAAATTTTAGAAGAAGCACAAGCAAATAAAAAGCAATTACAGCGTAGTTTTAAAAGGTGCTAATGGTAATGAGCTAGGTGATTGTATCCACCCCAAGGACCAATAGTAGTGGAAATATTATCCAGTAGCAAGGGTGGAAAAGCACAGATATCTTTAGCTATCCAGTAATATTGTTTTTGGAGTTTCTGGTA
>JAJYNW010000025.1 GCA_021786105.1 bacterium | reverse complement strand
AACTGTTTAGCTATATGGGTCTTAGGAACTTCCTGCTCATAGAGTTCCCAGGCAATCGTAATTTTAGTTAATTGATTCACTTCTTCCATTTTACTGGAAGTGTCGGATTTCTATGGAGAATACTTCGTAATCTTTACAATCACCACATTTTCTTTCTGTGCTCATAGGAGGGCAATTTTACACTAAGTAAATCTATTTGTAAAAAGAAGATAAATGATTCTAGTCTAAGAGGAAATCTTTACTCCCTCTATTTCGTATCTGTTTTTAAAGAGAGTACAGGTAGAGTAGAAACAGGTTTTTCTGGACCTAATCCAATCCTAAATAATTTACCTAAATAAGGGTACTTTTTATCCAAACCAGCAGGCATATCTTCTTGAGGCAAAGACTCAACTTGAGGTATTTGATCATCTTTCCTAATCATCAATACTCCAACTTCATAGGCTTTGAATCCATCTCTAACCTCACTTCTCCTAGGTAGCTTATCAGCAACTACATATGCCTTTAATGCAGATTGCGACTGTAGCCATTCAAACGCTTTATCTGTACCTAAGGTTTGAATAGTATGATAGCCCCAATCTAATAAACTACCTGAAAATTCTATTTGATACGGATATAATGTGCCGGTGCCTAGCTGGGCTACCATGAACATTCCTGCCATTCTTAATTCACCACTGGGTTTTAGCACCCTTACTAACTCAGGCAAAGCCTTGGATAAATCAATATGTTCAACCATCCTGTTTGTTACAACCAAATCAAAAGCAGCATCTGAAAAAGGTAAATTATATGTACTACCTGCTATCATACGCTTTTTCTCTGGTAAAGGCACCTTATCAAAGTTTTGCTGCAGCCCTATATACTCAACTGCTTCACCATATTCCTTTTGTAGAATTTTAGCTACTTTTTTTGGATCCTTATTTAAGATCCGTTTCCCCAATTCATAAATTGGATCTAGAGCAATCGCATCAACTTTATATTTCCTTCCTAGTTTCTTTGAGTAATCAGACAGTCCTTCGCCTACTGAAAGCACTCTAGCATGAGAAACAAAGTATGATCTAGGAATATGTAGTTTTTTCTCAACAATTTCATATTCTCTAGGTGATACTTTTACGCTTCTCTCTAGCTCTGGTTCAATCCATTTGGGATCTTCTGGCATGACCTATTTATATCATCCTACTGATGGATTTACCACTTTATTAAGGATTATTACTTAGATGATCTGAGGTATTGATAATTTATCTCTAAAAAAAATCTTCTAATCTTTTTGTTATTTCCTGATATTCTTTTTCACTGACCTTCAGTTTAAGAAAATCAAGACGAGAACCAAGGTACTTTTCTTGGTTTTGATAAATCTTTTTGAGCATTCCTGGTAATTTAATATCAAATAGCATTGCCAAATGCATAAAAGCATAAGTGGTCCAGGAATATTGGATTTCCGGAAGTGGTACAGTTTGTCCGTTTCTAAAAGCAGTCCAAGCACCATCAGCAACCCCTCTGTTCATAATACAAGTAATTTTAGCTTGTAAATCCGGCGGCGTTTCCGTAACTTGTGGTATTTGATTACTCTGCAATAATTGTCCTAGGGTATGAATAACTTCTGCAGCGGCTTTAGGGTTCGCATCTAAAACAGCTCTCTCGTCAAGAGTAAGGTAATGCAGTCTCAATTCCCCGGCAGCTTTTACCGGATCGTTAAAATAACTCCCGCCCTCCAAAAAAATACTCTCTTTATCAAGATCCCTCAGTAAGTAGCATATTTTATTTGCCAGACGTTTATAATCCGGATCATCGGGTTTGAGAGCTGGCATTTCTCTTTCTGCATGCCAAAATGTCGCATAGTTTATAACATAGCGTTCCTCGGGAGAAAAAACTTGAACGATCGGATGCGCCAGTAAATTTCTGGCCTCGGGTGGAAAATCTGTTAAATCTTCCGCAGGAATCACATTATCAACATCAGGCCGATTGAATAATCTGATGCTTTTATCACCATGTCTGCCCGCGCTTAATTTTGGCTTTTCACCTGTCAAAGCCTCAATGTGACGACCAAAATCATGGATTCTTAAAACTACCCTTAATAGCTGGGTTTCGTCTTCTGTTAAATCTGCCAGTTTTCCTATTGTTGAAGCCTCAGAAGCTAAGTGTCTCATGTGGGTAGCTTTACTTTCTCCATAGAGATGGCCCGGTGTCTTTTTTTCAATCTCTGCCACCAAACTATTAGATATTATTTCAACTTCAGAAAGTGCAAATTCCACCCTTTTTCCCAAAGGCTCATTAATCAAATTAACGTAAGGATTTTCGCTAGGTTTTGATTCCATCGTTTGAATAGAAAATAAGTTGGTTATTTTATAGCAAGATGTTTAATTTCCTGGGCCAAGCTTGGATTCCACATGGCTCCGGTGGCACTCATCACTGCATCTGCTTCGGCTTTCATATATTCAAAATAATCTTCAACTTTCATTACCCCGCCCACCCCAATAATTTTTACACTAGCCCCGGCTTCATCTCTGATTTTCACCAGTCTTTTGACCATATCCAGTCCCGCCCATTCAATTCCGGCCCCGCATACCCCGGACCTGGCCCGGTTTTTGCCCGGCAAAGCCTGATTACCATTTTTGTCCGCAATTTCGGCCTGGATGGTATTGATGGCAGCAATAGCTTGAGCATATTTACCCACAATTTCCACCAATCTTTTTAAATCTTCATCTTTTTGATAGTAACCAACTTTTACAATTAGCGGTGTCTCGCCGATTTCCTGCCTGATGGCGGCCAAAACTTTTTCCGTCATATCTAGGTTGTAACAAACCAAACCCTCATTACCGATATTTGGGCAGGATAAATTGGTTTCCAAAATTTTGGCCCCGGTCTCCTTGGATAATTTGGCAGCCAAAGCATAGTCAGCAACAAATTCTTCCGGCGTTTGATTCTCCCGGACCGTACCCATAAAGCTCAATACCAAAATCTGGCCTTTACCGGCAAAGGAAATGGCCTGTTTAACATCTTCCTGCCAAACACTTGGATCTTTGGATGGCACGCCAAAGGAGTTGGTTATTGATAAAGGCTCAGAGTAATTATTGTCTGCAATAAGTTTCTCTTGGGCTTTCTCTAAAGTTAAATCACCTTCGAGTTTTACCGCCAAAATATTAGGGAAAGGATGACAGGGAAAGTAAGCAGTCCTCACCGTTTTATAAACACAGATATCAAAACCTTTTTCAAAAGCAGCTTTGCAAAACTTGGCATTTACCAAAGGTCCGGCCGGAATGCCAAAAGGCAGATAAACTTTTTGTCCCAAAAAATTGAACCTTGGTTCACCCTGAGCGTAGTCGAAGGGCTCCCCTGCTTGCTCGAAGACTTTTCCGTCAGCAAATGCCCCAAATGGACCTTGATCATAGTTATCATCATAACTTTTATTGGGATCATAAAAAGGTACCTGTAACATATTAAAATTCTTCCTTAGTAATATTTTGATTTAGATAGTCATAAGCTTTGGTTAAACGACCGAATTCTTTATTAGCAAGTTCTTGTAAAAGTGGATCAAACCGTGGATCTGACGAGGGAATTTGGTAATGATACCTTTTAGCTCTCTCTCTATAATTACCGAGAACAAGCTTCTTTCTACTTTCTATATCAGTTCTTCTCCATACATCATAACCTAAACCTAAAGCATCCAGAGGATGCTGACCAATCTCTTTATAAATCCTCAATTTCGCCTCACCTTCAGTAACCATCCTTTGCATACTCAACATCAACTCTCTTAACCGAGCCCGCTCTTGTTCAATACCAGCATCAGACCGAGGAGTACGTTCAAGTTGTTGCTGTAAGGAAGCGATTGTTTTTCGAAGACCTGCAATCTCCCAATCTTTAACATCGCCGCCTTTATTGGATCCAAATATCTCTGGATAAACCCATGCTGCACTTGCTGACCCCCAGATACTGGCGCCTTGATTAAATCGGGGATCGTCTCCGTAGGGATTTCCGTAGGAATATGAATAAACGACGTAATGTTGGATACCAAAATCGAGTTTAATTGTTTTTGAAAGCAATATTTTTCTTAATCCAAAGGGGGTACCGGGATCTAATACTGTCAAAAGATAAGCTTCAGCCCAATATTTACCTCGTCCTGAATTGTTTTTGAGTCCCTTGCAGATTTCGTCCTGCAGATGATGAATTAAATTTATAACATCCCCTTCCTTACTTTCTGGCGTATCCCACCTTCCTTGTCTATTATGTACTTCATTCCACATTCCAATCATTTGGGCTTGCAGTGCCCGTGCACCATCAGTTGCAAAAGGGGTTGCAGACGGTTGTCGTAAAAATTCATCTTGAGCTTGATCAAATAACTGATTTGCTTCATCTCTTAGCAAACCCTGATGTGCTAGTAACCCGAAGGTACCTAGGGCATTAGATAGCTGAGCAGGATTTTGGGCTGTCGCAGCTACTCCCAGAATACCTCTAATTGCATTTCCCCTTTCTCTTCTTAATAGCTCAACCAGATTTTGGGCAAATTGTGGACCTACTGGACTTGCTAGTCTATATTCATGCACTTTATCGCCAGGAATGCTACTTCTTAGCAACTCTCGAGAAATCGGATCTTGGATCTGTTGATAGACCATCTCTCTTTGAACATCACGATTAGGATTTTCTGTATTCATGCCGAATTCCCTTCATTTAACAACTGATCCATAATGCTATTATAGACTATAACGATCTAAATTTACTAATTATATACTGTATACTGATTCTATGAAGATAGTCTTTAGTAAGCATGCTTTAAAAGATAAATTTGTATTACTTAAAAAGCACAATTTCCATTTAAATAAAGCGGATATTATGGTTGTGATAAGAAATCCAGACCATCTCGATCAAGAATCTGATTATCCAAAAATTATTGCCTCTAAAAACTTTGATAATAAGCACATTATCCGGGTTGTCTACAAAACTGAGCATGGTATAATTAAAATAATCACTTTTTATCCGGCAGAAAAAGGTAGGTATTATTAAAATAAAATGAAATTAAAATACAACAAAGAAGATGATGTTTTAATGATTGAGCTAAACAAAAAGCCCATTGATTACGCAGAACAATCGGGTGACTTAATCGTGCATTTTTCCCCTAAAAGGGAAGCTGTACTTCTAGAGATTTTGGATGCCTCACAATTCTTCAAAAAGGCAGCTAGAACATTTCCCGCAAAAATACAACACGATATCTTTTTGCAATCTTCTTCAATAGCCCACAGAATAAAGTAACTCCTTACTTACTCCCTGAGGCCTGCTGAAATTGAGCAGCTTGCGCTTCTCTGCCTTTAGCTGCCACCCCGACAATTTCTTTTCCAATTGCTAAAACAGCAGCTGGATTATATAAAGTCCTTCCTTCGAAAGCTGGTCTTGTACCTGCATACATACCACCGGTCACCTCAACAGGCAATTTACCCTTTTCTCGAGCCAGGGCCCGACTGTAAATTGCTTCTCTACCAGTCATTTTCTGCCTACTGCCAGACTCGAGTCGTACATGACCATTTGGCAATTCAGTTAGCTCTATCATCTCTCTTGCCTTAATTCCATCTCTATCTACATAATCTCTCTGCAATTCAATTTTTCTATCTCCCTTAACCTTAAGGTAACTTGGCTTATCTTCGTTAAAATAGACTGTATCGGTATCAGAGAGCCTGATTGAGGCGCTAGCTTTTACTCTTTGATGCCAAGGTTCGCTTTTTTCCCAGGGAAACTTACCCATTTTACTAAGCCTTCGCTCCTCTTTCCATTCTTCTTTTGTGTAGAGTCCGCGAGAACCATAGCTTTTTGCATTTTCTGGGAAAAGACGGTCAATTCCTACTATTAATGCTCTAGCTTCTGCTTGTTGCTGTCTTTCTTGTTCTGCCAAAGCCTGTCTTTGCTTTGCTTCAGGAGTTAAACCGGCTAAATTCAATAAAGCCTGTCGCGGCGACAATGTCTTGGCTCGGGCCACTGCTGCCCTGACTCCTGCCGGAAGCTCTTTTGCTTTTGTAGTCAAACGTTCTCGCAGATTAGTTTTTTGGATTTCTTCCGGGCCAGGCTGTCTGACTTCTGACATAAATTACGGTAACCTCCTTTTGAAATACTCTCTCATCATAGTACTTGCCTTATCAAAATGTCCACTTTTTATTAAAGCTTGTGCATCCTGGGCAATTTTTTGTTTTGTTTCTTCCTCAAACTTGTTCATATATTGATGGATAATGCCGGCCAATTCAATGAATTCATCATCCAGCGCCGGTAAAATCTGTTTTAGCTGCTCATCAGTCAAGTTTTCCGGCAAATGAACCAGCGTAAACTGAGCAATCAGGGCCGCCCTTTCCGGAGTTATTTCTAGATGTTCCAGTTTATACAAAAGCAGGTTGGTAATATCTCTCTCTAAACTTTTTACCAGTGTTTGATTATTAGTGTTCATTTCGGAAGACAATTATTATTTTACAATATCCAAAATTCCTTCAATATCATCAATCACAAAATCAGGCTCATATTTTTTAATCTCTTCCCCCAAAAAGCCATAAGTTACCCCAATAGTTTTTACTCCGGCATTTTTACCAGCTAAAATATCTTTGTCTGTATCACCAATGATAAATGCATTCATAGGTTTGACTTTTAAATGTTTTAACGCCGTTAGCAAATGCTCCTGGTGAGGCTTGGGATTGACTACATCTTCAGCAGAAACTATGACATCAAAATATTTAAAAATACCAGTCAGTTTCAATGACCGGATTAGACTACCCCGGCTTCTATTGCTGACAGCTGCCAGCAGAAAACCTTTATCTTTTATGCGCTTCAACGTACTTTTTGCTTTGGGGAATAACTTAATCAGGGAAAAGTTTTGTTGCTGAAACTGGTGGTGGGTTTTAGCCAGCATTTCTGGATCAGCAGCCGGCAAAGCGATTGTATAAAATTCCAGCAGCGGTTTTCCCAAAGCTTTCCTGATCAGTTTTACAGAAGGATAGGGTTGTCCATGCTCACTGACAGTATGTTTAACCGCATCAAAAATAAAGTTCCAGGCATCCAGCAGAGTTCCGTCAATATCAAAAAGCACTGCTTTTTTCATTTTGTTTCTTTGTCATTCCGGACTTGATCCCGTTGTACGAAGGACACACCCTCTATCAAGTACGGGATGTTAGTCGATCTTCTAACGAAGGCCTCCTGTCACTTTGACCTTCGACAACAAATTCAAGTTATTTAATACTTCTCCGCAACCCCTAACCACGGTAGTCAGCGGATCATCTGCCACATAAACGGGCAGCTTGGTTTCTTCGGCAATCCTTTTATCCAAACCCCGCAGGAGTGCCCCGCCGCCGGCCAAGTATATCCCTCTTTCCACTATATCGGTCAGGAGCTCTGGAGGAGTTTCTTCTAAAATTTCCTGGATGGCGGTAATCATTTGCGAAACTGTCGGAGCAAGCGCCTCCCTGATCTCAGCCGTGGTAATTTTTAAGGATTTTGGCAAACCGGTTGCCAAATCCCTACCTCTAATTACTGTCACCATGTCATCTTTGCCGACAGGATACGCCGAGCCGATTTCAATTTTAACGTCCTCAGCCGTTCTTTCTCCAATTAACACTCCATACCGCATCCGCATATAATTAATAATTTCCTGATCCAATTCATCTCCTGCCACCCTTAAAGATTTATTAACCACCATGCCGCCCAAAGAAATCACCGCAATCTCAGTGGTCCCTCCGCCAATATCCACAATCATTACTCCCTCCGGATCCTCAATCGGCAGTTTGGCCCCAATTGAGGCTGCCATCGGCTCTTCGATTAAATAGGCTTCCCGCGCACCCGCCGACAAACAGGCATCCTGCACTGCCCTTCTTTCCACTTCGGTCACCCCGGAAGGAATACCCACTACCACCCGGGGTCGGGGAATTTTGGGCAAAGAAAAAATTCCTCTTCCTGGGTTTTCGTGAACTTTTTGGATAAAAAACTTCAGCATGGCTTCAGTGGTGTCAAAATCGGAAATTACCCCATTCCGCAAAGGCCTGACCGCCTCGATGACTGCCGGAGTCCGACCCAACATTCTTTTGGCTTCAGTACCAATTGCTAAAATTTGACGGGTTTTTTTGTGGATGGCCACAACGGTCGGTTCACGGATGGCAATCCCTTTGCCCTTAACTAAAACGAGAGTATTAACAGTACCCAAATCTATACCAATATCGCACGATAACAGTTCCCATATTTTCCCAAACATGAGGGGAGTTTAACATAAGAGATTGATCTACCACAACCTTTTTTGCTAATATAAATTCGTATCTTAATTTTCTATGAGAAGCGTCTGTCATTCTGAGTGAAGCGAAGAATCTCTGGACTTGTTCCAGAAATAAAAAAAGAAGTCTAGAACAAAAGGAAAAATCATGGAAATTAAGATATTGTTTTCAGAGACTTTTCGGATTCCGCTGATCTGTCTGATCGGCATTATCATCTACCTAATCCTCAAATTCGCAAACCTTACCCTGCCGGCTGACGTAATTGCCATTTTAACCACTATTTTAGGGTCTTATCAGCTGTTTTTTGACACCTTTAAAAAACTTTGGGAAAAGCGTTTTGCTTTGGACTATATTGCCATTTTAGCCATCTTAGTTTCTTTATATACCGGGCATTTTTTGGTGGCAGCTATTTTGGCTTTGATGATTGCCTCCGGCAGGACTTTGGAAAGCTATGCTGTAACCCAAGCCAAAGAGTCCTTAACCAAACTAATTGAAAGGATTCCTGACGAAGTTTTGAGATGGGAAAAAGGCAAAACTACCAACAAAGCTAAGCTTAAAGATATCAAAATCGGCCAGCAGATTTTTATCAGGAAGGGTGAGGTTATCCCTTTGGATGGAACGCTAATTTCGCCCGCCGGCCAAACCGATGAATCCAGTCTGACCGGCGAGCCGTATTTCCTGGACAAAATTAAAGGGGATGTTTTAAGATCCGGCACGGTCAATATCGGCTCTCCCATGGTCATAGCAGTTACCAAAACCGAAGGCAATTCTACTTACGACAAAATTATTGAGCTGGTTAAAAAAGCAGAAAAAGAACAATCACCCTTTGTCAGAATGGCTGACAGGTACAGCGTTTTTTTTACCTTGGTAACTTTGGTAATTGCCGCCTTTGCCTATTTTTCCTCAAATTTTGATCTAACCCGGGTGCTGTCAGTGTTGGCCATTGCCACTCCTTGTCCTTTGATTATTGCCGCCCCGATTGCTCTGTTGGGCGGGGTTTCCTCAGCCGCCCAAAAACGGGTGATTGTTAAAAAGCTGGCCAGTTTGGAAACTTTGGCTAAGGTGGATACGGTGATTTTTGACAAAACCGGCACCATTACCTTAGGTCAACCCAGATTAACCCATATAGAAATCTTGACCAGGCAATTTAATGAACAAAAAATCCTGGGTATTGCGGAATCTTTAGAAAGAAATTCCCTTCATCCTCTGGCCAAAGCCATCGTCGTCAAGGCCCGGGATAATAATGCTCCGGTTTTATATGCAACCGAGATCCAGGAAGTTATCGGCCACGGCATTTCCGGAACCATCGACAAACAAAAATTTACCCTGGCCAAAATGAAAGACAACATCGGCATGACCATTGCGTTGACCTCCGCCGGAAGAAGGCTCGCCGTTTTTAAGTTTGAAGACGAATTAAAGCTGGACTCCAAAACTTCCTTCCAAAAACTGCAAAGAATGGGCTTAAATTTGAAAATATTTACCGGCGACAGACAGGCAGCAGCGGAAAGAGTTGCCCACCAGCTGAATTTACAAATTGAGCTGACTGCCCAAATGTCACCGCAGGATAAATTAAATGGGGTAAAAAACTTGCAAAATTCCGGCAAAACTGTGGCCATGATTGGGGACGGCATTAATGATGCACCGGCTTTAGCTTTGGCCAATGTGGGCTTAGTTTTTTCCAACGAAGAACAAACGGCTGCCTCGGAAGCGGCTGATGTGGTATTTTTGGGCGGAGATTTTTCTTTGGTGTTAACTTCTTTACAAATTGCCAGGAAAACCATCAAAATTGCCACCCAAAGCATTTTGTTTGGCATTGGGTTAAGCATTTTAGGCATGATTTTTGCTGGCTTTGGTTACATTCCTCCCATTTTTGGAGCCGGGCTTCAGGAAATAATTGACGTAGCAGTAATCATAAATGCCCTCCGGGCTAGTATTTGATTCTAAACTGCCTATTCAGTATAATCCCGCCCATAATATGCAAATTGGACGGCCTGAACATTTAGGTAATGGTTATTTTCTTGTTAGAACGGATAAACCTGCTTTCCATTATGCTCCTATTTATACAGTTAAAACTGCAGATAAAGCGTTGATGTCGATAAATTTAAACTTCTCTGATTCCTTTTCAATGACCTGGGAAACCGCTCTATCAGCTGATACATTCCTAAAAGAAGCTTGCAAACTTATCGACGCTATTTCTCGAAAACCGCACCAATATAGGCCAATGGAAACTGGAAACCCGATAGCAGTAGCCAATCTTTCACAAAATGCAGGAGAATCCGTTAGTCTACAGGTTGGTCCTAGCTATTCTGATTTTGGATATAACAATGTGACTTTACCTCCTTTTCCATCGCTACGATTTGACCAATTACAATGGCCGCTAAATCTAGCGAATATAACCCAAGTTTACCTAGAGAACGGCGAAGAAGAACAAAGCTTACCGCAAAATGATGATAAAACTTGGTTTAGGATAAATGCGGAATTTTGTACTCTTTTTTATGGTGCCTGGGGAGATCAATGGTACCCAAGAAGATTCTCTTACTGGTCACATATCCTAGCACTCAAAGAAATCCAGGATGTATATGCAGCCACAGTTTCATACCCGATCCCAAAAACTCTATTTACTAAAGTTTTAGAAAAAACTGTAGCACCGCGTTTCCCAATTGAATAGATATCTCGTTTACCAACGATCGTTGGTTTTTTGTCAAAATAGTTCACATTAAACATACGGCCGTAATATTAATGTGAACAGTTTCTTACCAACTACACAAACGCTTGCTCAAGCACTCCATCTCTGTTAGGATAGTTTTTGACCATGCTAACCAGGATCATTCCTTATTCCTTTTACCTGCTTTTCTTTTTAACCCCGCTTTTTTGGACCTCCTCAAATTTTGAGCTGTTTGAATATAACAAAATGATCTTAGTTTACGGCTTTACAGTGCTTATCGTCGGGACTTGGGTGTTAAAGATGATTTCTGAAAAAACTTTAATCTTTAGAAGGACTCCGCTTGATATTCCCTTACTACTGTTTTTGGGAGCAAATATCCTATCCACTATTTTTTCCATCGACCCGCATACTTCCATTTGGGGCTATTATTCCCGTTCCAACGGCGGCCTGCTTTCCATAATTTCCTACCTATTATTATTTTGGGCTTTTGTTTCCAATATGGACTTTGCCAAAGTTAAATCAGCCCTCAAATTTGGGCTGGCCAGTGGTTTTATTATTTCTTTGTGGGGAATTTCCGAACATTTTGGAGTTTCCCCCTCTTGTATAATTTTAAGGGGGGAATTTAACGCTTCCTGCTGGATCCAGGTAGTCCAGGACCGGGTTTTTGCCACTTTAGGCCAGCCGAACTGGCTGGCTGCCTATTTAGCCATGCTGATTTTCCCAACACTTTATTTCTTCCTAACCGCGACGAAAAGATCAACCCAGTATACTTACTACTTACTACTTACTACTTACTACTTGGCCTTCACCTTTACCTATTCCCGCGGCCCGACAGTGGGATTGATTGGAGGGATGGTAGCAGTATTTATGTCATTCTGGCTTGTCCAGAATCGATTCTGGAGTCGTCGCTCTGCTCCTCCCCAGAATGACAGTGTTAAATTGCTACTTGCCACTATCGTATCCTTTCTCATCATTAACCTGCTTTTTGGCTCAGCTTTAACCAGTTTCCGGTTAATCTCTAAATTTGCTGCTCCGGCCAGACCGGGAATAAACATTCCTACTGCCGCCCCAGCGCCCACCGGTACCCAGCTGGAAAATGGCGGCTCCGAATCTGGCCAGATCAGGCTGATTGTGTGGAAAGGAGCTTGGGATATTTTCAAACATTACCCAATTTTAGGCTCCGGATTGGAAACTTTTGCTTACTCTTATTATCAATACCGTCCAGCCGAACATAATTTAACTTCCGAATGGGACTTCTTATATAACAAAGCCCACAATGAGTACCTAAATTACTTGGCCACCACCGGAATAGTGGGTTTTGGGACATATATGCTGGTAATCGGAGCCTTTATAGTATTTTGCATTAAGTATTTGGTATTAAGTATAAGACAAAAAACACATAACACTTCCCACATAATATTTATCGCCTGCTTACTTGCCGCCTATATCGCTTACCTGATTTCTAATTTCTTTCTTTTTTCCGTGGTGATCATTGCCGTCTTTTTCTATGTTTTTCCGGCTCTGGCTTTTATCACCACAGAATCAACCAAACCTTTTAAATTACCTTCCGCTTTACACCCTGCCTCCCGCCTCTTTCGCCTGATTTACCATCGCCCCTTTTATACCAAAGCCGCCAAAGGTATTACCATTTTCTTTACTTTATACTTCATATATGCCATTTTTCAACTCTGGTATGCTGATACGCTTTTTGCCCAAGGCGAAAGGGCAAGTGAAATAGGCAATGCCGGCCGGGCATATAACGCCCTCAAATCAGCCTCGGAACTCAATAACGGTGAACCATTTTATAAATCAGAACTTGGTTTTGTAGCAGCCCAAGCCGCAGCCAGCTTAAAAGATACTGATGCTACTTTATCTGCCGACTTAAAAGACGAAGCTATTGCCGACACCGAAGAAGTTTTAAAAAGTGATCCTAAAAATGTTTCATTTTGGCGGACTGCCATCCGAACCTATTTTGAGCTTGCTGTAATTGACAAAAACTATACGGATAAGACTCTGCAGGTTTTGAATGAATCCATAAAACTGGCTCCTACCGACCCCAAGCTTTATTACAACAAAGCCCTGATACTGGATACCGTTAACAAAAAAGACGAGGCGATTCAAGCCCTGCAGGAAGCTGTTAAATTAAAGCCGGATTACCTGGAAGCGCTAACCCAGCTAAAAGAAGCAACTGCTCCGGCTAAACCATGAAATCCATCGCCAAAGCCATTGCGGAAGTTAAGTTTAAAGACCGACCTAGAAACATTTCAAAAGAATTCCAAATGTACGGAGTTTTCTTGGCAGAAAGCCTGCAGGATACCAAACATTATTCGCTTTATATCAAACTGGCCAAAAACATTGACCGCCATATTTTAGAAGAAGCCTTAAATTTTACCAAAGGCTACACCTCCGCTAAGTCTAAGGCTCGTGTATTTATGTGGAAGCTCAAAGAACTGAAGAGTGTTTACGTCCCGCCGAAGGCGGGAGGCAAGGTTCTTCGAAGCGAGCAGTAAAATATCTCATACTGCGAGCGAGAAGGTCCTTATGTGGAAATTGAAAGAATTAAAAGTACAAGCTTCACTCAGATAGTTAAATGCGTTCATCCTGTTCAACAAAAGCCATCCCCTTAACCGGAGTTGAACCCCGCCACTCTTTGTCGGAAAGTGCTATATTACCCAGTTGCGCTAGCCAATCTTTTTCAATCTGCTCAGGAGTTAAACCAACACAGCTATTTTTAAAGTCTTGGAAAGTATAGTTTTTACCTATTGTTGCTTTAAGAATAGGATCATCACTTGTTACCTCAGTTGTTCCAATTATTCCACCTTTTTCAACCATAATAGATTTTTGTATCATACATAGGTTGATAATAAGTGTCAAATGAATTATGTAGGTGAGCTAGCGGATCATATACACCTTTCAGTTAGAATTAAGGGGTTCAGGTATATTAAAACGGCACTCAAACTTGCTGGAATTAAATCATTATCTGAGCTGAAAGGAGGAATTGATGAAAAC
>JAJYNW010000002.1 GCA_021786105.1 bacterium | reverse complement strand
CCTTCTCTTTCGATATTTTGGTATGAAGGTAAAGTGATAGATATACTCACCAACTGAATGATTGTACTTTTTTAATCCCACCTAGATATTTTACCCTACCAGTTTTGTGCTTACCGCTTTCCGCCCCGCCCTAAAAGGGCGGAGTTACCAGCGGTTAATTATGTGTAATTACAAAATCCACTGCATCAGTTGGTTGTTTGCTACTACCAATACCGTCATTCCCTGTCACAATTTTGTCAACCAGTGTCGGTGGCCCTTTTACTTTATATAGTTCGGCGCTGACGCCGCTTATGCCCTTGCCGGTATTTTGCTCAGTGGTCCAAATATAGGTATTTTTGACATCGTTAAAGACCTGGCTAATATGGTTTGATGTCACGACAAAGAAATCTTCACTACCCTCCTTATTTTTGGCAGTGACAAAGTATATGCCTGCTTCAGGAAAATAATTTGCTCCAAGCTGCAAAAAATACTCTCCTAATGATTTTCCAGTTTGTAGAGTTGAGCTGTATTCTTTTATATCGTTATTGTTTGATTCGTTTTCGAATTGATAAAGTGGGTTTTTTCCTTCCTTATAACTAAAATATTTCAGGAGTTGGTTTTCTGAGGCTTTTTGAATGGTGACAGTTAAGGGAGAATTTAGCAGAGACAAGCTTGTTTGGTTATCAGGTGAGTTGGTTGGTGATTCTGCATTAAATAAAACATTAATTGGTGTAGTAGTCAGTTGGTTGGCAGCTATGGCAATTAATTTTTGATTAGTATGCAGCCCAAATAATGGGTTTTGTTTTGTTCGGAATGAAATGTTGATATTATCCGGTAATTGTTGATTATCAGAAGAGTGAAGATTTTTATTTATGGTAACCATATAAACAGTATTGTATGCCAGGGTATTAGGGAAGTTATCAGCTTGAGTTTTATCAGAGGAGAAGTAGGCCACCTGCCCGTTTTTTTCCAGATGCCAGGTGCCTGTAACAGCTGGAGATATATTGAAATAATTGCCAAGTTCTTTTTCTGAAACACCAATTTTCTTCGAGAAAACAAAAGTCGGTTGGCCAATGGCTGAAAAAGTACCATCCTGGTCTTCCGGTGAGCTTTCTATGAGTTCAAACTTTTGAGCATTATTGTGTGGTTTAGGTATGATCCTGTTGGGTATAATCTTGTATTGGCTAATGATAAAAAATAAAGCAGGTAGCAATATGGCAAGGAAAACAAGTAATACTAAGGGTAAAGCTATCTTTTTAATGAAATGACTGTGGTTATTGGGCGGTTTATCATTATTGGATGTGACTGCGGTAATTTGAGGATTCGCATAAGGAGGATTTTGAGGTAAGGTGTTGTCCATATAATGATGGTATATTTGTTCCTCTAATAAAGTCAAATTGATGATGTAATAGTTGAATTTTTCTTAGAAGTTAGGTATATTAAGATTCACCTTTTATGGATATTCCCGGCGGTATTTTCAAAAGTTATGACATCCGCGGCATATACCCTGATGAGATAAATGAGGAAAATATTGTTCCAATTGTCCGGGCCATTTATAAATTCTTCTTAGATAGTGCTGGGAAAAATTCCTTAAAGATAGTTTTAGGTCGGGACATGAGAATTTCTTCCCCAAGCCTTTTTGAGAAAGCTTCCCAAGCGCTGGTTGAGGCAGGAGCAGAAGTGATCGATATTGGTCTTTCTTCCACCCCTACTTTTTATTTTGCGGTTTTAAATTACAGTTATGACGGGGGTATTCAAATCAGCGCTTCCCATAATCCCAAAGAATACAATGGTCTGAAAATTGTCAGACGGACTAGTGACGGAATCCTAAAAATTGGGGCCAACACTGGCATGCATGAAATAAAAAAGCTGGCTTTGGAAGGTGTGGACTTTGGACCGGTGGAAAAAGGTAAAATTACTAAACATGACGGAGTGTTGGCAGATGAAGTACAAAATTCTTTAAATATTAGTCATCATCCTCAGATTAAACCCTTCAAGGTGGTAGCTGATCCAGCTAATGCTATGGGTGCTTTATATCTGATGCAGTTATTTAAAGAGATTGGAGGAGAGTTAGTCAAAATGAATTTTGAACTGGACGGGACTTTTCCGGTCCATCAACCTGACCCTTTACAGTTTGACACCTTAAAAGATTTACAAAAAAGGGTGGTTTCCGAAGGAGCTAATTTAGGTTTGGCGCCGGATGGGGACGCGGACCGATTGTATTTTATTGATGAAAAAGGTGGGATAGTGTTACCTTCATCTATTACTAGTTTAGTGGCTCGGGAACTTTTACAGCAAGGAATGGGGGGCAAAATTTTAGTAGATTTAAAATATGTTTTCACCCCAAAGAAAAATGTGGAAGATTTTGGCGGAGAACTGGTGGTTTGTAAAACAGGACACTCCAATATCACTGAAGCCATGCACAAAAATGCAGGTTTATTTGCCGGGGAAGCTTCAGGTCATTTTTATTGGGGGGCAACCGGCGGAGCAGAATCACCGATGCCGGTAATCTTAATGATCCTGTCGATGATGAGCAAAACTGGTAAACCTTTGTCTGCCTTGGCTCAAGAAGTCAGGACTAGTGATGAATCAGGCGAGATAAACTATAAGGTCCAAAATGCTTCGGAAATCATGGAGAAATTAAAAGAGCATTATCATGATGGAGAATTCTCTGATTTGGATGGAATTGCCATTAATTATCCGGATTGGAGATTTTCTTTAAGATCCTCAAATACCGAGCCATTACTACGGCTTAACATTGAGGCTCATAAGGGTATGGATGTGAATGTTAAAAGAAAAGAAATTGTGGAGTTGATTGAAAAACATGCGGTAACTGAGCCCTTGCAAAAGTAATCAGTTTGTGGTTAACTAGAGAATACATTAAGAGTGGTCGAAGTTTCGACCCGGCAACCGGAAAGTAATCGGTGCCAGCCCCGAATAGTCGGGGGATGTGGTCCTTTTTAGGATAAACTTAGGACCTCTCTTGATGAGAGGTTTTTTTGAATGATAAAAACAAATGGTATAACAACTTTTACTTCAGAATCGGTTTGTGCCGGACACCCGGATAAAATCTGCGACCAAATTTCCGACGCTATCTTGGATACAGTGTTGGCGCAAGATCCGCACGGCAGAACCGCGATAGAATGTTTAGCAGGAAATAATAAGTTAATTATTGCTGGGGAAATTGGGGCCAATGCTAAAGTGGATTTTAAAAAGATTGCTAAGGATCAGATTAAAAGATTGGGGTATACCGATCCGAAATTTAATTTTTGCCACAGATCCCCCATTAGTATTTTTGTTCACGAGCAGTCTCCAGAAATTGCCGTTGGGGTGAAGAAAAAGGGGGCCGGCGACCAAGGAATGATGTTTGGTTTTGCCTGCCGAGAAACTGATGTTTTAATGCCGTTGCCAATTACCATGGCTCATGCTTT
The DNA here is from genome assembly GCA_021786105.1 of bacterium. Lineage (GTDB taxonomy): Bacteria > Patescibacteriota > Microgenomatia > Daviesbacterales > UBA10151 > UBA10151. Next base: position 10,585 of record JAJYNW010000002.1, on the reverse strand, counting down.
GACTAAAAGAATGGATCAGGTCCGGGAAGAAAAAATTGTTCCCTATTTAAGACCGGATGGAAAATCTCAAGTAACTATTGAATATCGAGATGGCAAGCCGTATAAAGTGACTCAGGTAGTAATTGCTATCCCACACGAAGAGTCAATTGATTTAGATCAGGTTAAAGATGATATTTATGAGTTTGTGGTAATTCCGGTGTTGGAACGTTTTGGATTTAAAATTAAAAAAGAAGATTTGATTGTGAATGGTACTGGAATTTGGCATAACGGCGGCCCCGCTTCTGATTGTGGTTTAACTGGCCGGAAAATTGTAGTTGATACTTATGGTGGATATGCCAGGGTTGGCGGGGGAGCTTTTTCCGGTAAAGAACCATCAAAGGTAGATCGGGGTGGAGCTTATGCAGCTCGATTTTTGGCTAAAAATATTGTGGCCCATGGATTGGCTGATCGGGCAGAAGTCAGATTGGCTTACTTTATCGGGGCTAAGCAACCCACCATGCAGGATGTGGAAACTTTTGGGACTAATAAAAAATCTCACAAAGTCATTCTATCTTTCATGAATAAAATTTTGGATACCTCAGTGGAAGGAATAATCAAAGGTTTGGATTTGCAAAGACCAATTTATTTACCAACTGCGGCTTATGGTCATTTTGGCCGTAACGAATTCCCCTGGGAAAAAATAGTCTAATTTATTCCGAATTGGGAAAAATTTTTCAGAGAATCTTCAAAAACTTCAACCTTTTTCACTTGCGCCATGGATGGGCCTGCTTTACACCATTTTACAAATTCATCTAGCTTTTCTTTTTCACCTTCTGCTTCTACGTAGACTGATCCATCTGGCAAATTCTTAGTAAAGCCTTTGATCTCTAGTTTATCAGCCTCTGCTTTGGCGCTGGCTCGAAAAAATACTCCTTGGACCAAACCGTAAATTGTAATGTTTAAATGTTTCATTCAAATTCCAAAATCATTGGCAAGTGATCAGAAACTTCAATATCGGGAACTTGGAAATTTTTGACATTGATGCCATTTGAGACAAAAGTATAATCAGCAAATTTTTCCTCCCCGGGGAAAAATTTATTTCTGGTGGCAGTAATTTGATATTTCTTAATTAAATTAACCATATCTTCTTCTAATATTTTTACGCTTTGGGTATTGAGTGCCAGGTTGAAGTCTCCGCATAAAATTTTTTCTCTGGGAAGTTTTTTAAGAAATTGATTAATTTTTTGGGACTGGTTTATTCTTGATTCTGTGTCCGATTTGGAATTAGGGGGCGGCAGCCAAATTCCATGATAATTGCAAACAGTGAATTGCTTATTTTTAAAAGCAAAGCTTAAGTGTTGTAAATTTTTAGGCAGGGTGTGGGGGATGTCTTTTGGGTCTAAACAGTTTCTTTCTCTAAAGAGAAAAAAATCTCCATGGGATAAAACCGGAATATCTTTTTTGATAAATATGGCCAGGCCGTAAGATAAATCAAAATCCACGAAGCCTTTATAAAAAACATATTTGTCTTGAGTAGGGACATAGTAGCCTTGAAACTGATTTAATAATTGAGACAACTCATCATACAAGTTAGCTCTAAAGTCCGCATATTCTTTAACACCTGAGGCATTATGAAATACTTCTTGGAAACAAAAGATATCTGCATTTTTGGAATGTTGTTTGAGGAAAGTTATGAGTGGTTGATAAAGCTTTCCGCCCCAGGCATTTAAGGAAATTAATTTCATGAAGATACTAATATGACTCGGGCAGGAGAACCATCCAATCCGACAAATTTTAACGGCAAACAATAAAGATTGTAATTGCCGGGATCAGCTGGTGATAAATCCAAGCCTTCAATGATGACGATATTATTATTCAAAAGTTCAGTGTGTGCTCTGACGTCAGGGTTACCTTTTTGTTTTATTGATAAAGAGTCGATGCCAAAGAGAGTAATTTCCTGTTTGGCTAAAAATTCGGCTGCATTACCTTCTAAATAGATATAGTCCGGATAAAAATTTTTAAATCCTCGTAGGGAGTTTTTGGTTTTAACTAAAATTCTTTCACCTTTTTTAATATTTTCTTTTTCTAAATCTTTAGTGGTGATACCAGTTTGGCAATGAGTCATGTCTAAAATTCGGGTCGGACCGATCAGCTGATTAAGATCAATTTTATCTACACCAAGTCCGTTTTCTGAAATATGGCGGGGAGTATCCAAGTGAGTACCAGTATGAGAGCCAAAAGTAATTTCGGAAATATAAGTGGTCGGGGTTTTGAGCGGCTTGATGGTGACTGGGGGATTATTGGGGTAAACCGGCATGCTTTGATAAATTGGTAAGGATATATCAATTATTTTAGTCATGTTGGTATTGTAAATTCTTAAATGTTAAAATACAACAATCGGGGTGTAGGTCATCGGTAGACCGCGCGCATGGGGTGCGTGAAGCAGCAGGTTCAATTCCTGTCACCCCGACTAGAAGGGAATTGAGCACTTTTAGGTGGAATTTATTCTATGAACGCCCACAGAGCATCACGGGCGTAAGCCCGTGAGTGAATGTGGGCATTTAATATTGTAATGATGAGTTATGATTGATGGGTGAGGATAAAATTATCAGCTCATGGATCATATAAACATCAATACCACATTGTCTGGATACCAAAATACCGAAGAAAAGTATTAAAACTGGGAGTAAAAACTTACGTTGGAAGAGGTATTGAAGAAATAATCCAGTATCATCCAGAGATAGAGATTATCAAATATAATATCCAAGTAGACCATGTCCATCTGATCATTGATATTCCACCCAAACTGAATGTGTCATCAGTGGTGGGAAAGATCAAACAAAATTCCTCAAGAAAAATAAGAGAGAGGTTTGAATGGTTGAATAAAGTATATAAAAAATCAGGAGTATTCTGGTCTCCTGGATATTTTTCATCAACTGTTGGACTTAATGAACAAGAGATTGCAAAGTATGTGGAGTTTCAGGAAAAAGTAGATTTAAACCAGTACCAGGTAGAGTTCAGCTAGCTTGCGAAGCAAGCTCAGTCACTGGCACCACGGGCGTAAGCCCGTGGGGGCCCATAATTTTTGTTTCAGAGAGTTCTTCTAACTTTTCTTATTTTTCTTGAAATTCAGGCATTGCCTGCAGTCTTTTTTCAAAAGCAAAAATGTCCCTTTTTCCGTCTTCTGGTACATTGACAAGATATGCATGCCAATGAGGCAATAGCTTATGCATTAAGGGAATAAGATTTTTATGTCCTACAAAAGGAGGATAAGTTTCTCTATTATTGAGACGAACTCTCAGTTCGTTATCAGTTACCAGTTGGATAATTGCATGGCTTAGGTCTGTATAGTCAAGATAAGAGTGAAGAATCTCATGCCACAAATAGACAGTTGAATAATTATTCCATTCCTCATGGTGTCCCCATCTAACAGTGTTGTTTCTCCTATACTGACCAGTATTCAAACTAGGATGTATTATATTGACAGTAACCTCTTTGTTTAGATCTAATCCTGTTATTTCTTGAATTGTTTGGAAAGTTTGTGGATAATTTTTTTGCCACTGGGCTTTAACAATTTCCAGATATTCCTCTGTTTGTTGTCTTATCTCCCTAAATTCGTTGCTTTGTTGCATTTGTGAAAGGAAAGTTTCTTCCTCCTCTTTTGTTCCTCCTAATGCAAAAAACTGTTCTTCTGAAAGTGTAATTGCAGTATAACCATAACACCGCTCCGATGCTCTTCTGGCAAAGTTTTGAAAAGCCGCAATATCTTCCCCCTGATCTTGTGAGGAAATCCGATTTGGATCCATGCTTAAAATAGCAAGCTCTCTATTACTGATAACGAAATTAACACGCAGTCCTTGTTGTTCTCTTGCTTCAGGATTACTAGGTATTGGTATGTTTGCATCAACGCCTTCCATCATACCCACATTTTACTGGAATTTTCTTGAAGAAACAATTTGCATCATCCACTGATCTAATAAATGCTATCCCTGTATCAAGCTTGAGATGTGATAAAATGAAGTCAAACAATAGTTTAAGTTCTGGTTGCTCTTGGTCGACCAAATAAAGCTATTTTGGGTCTTGACCTTTGGGAAATATTTGGTTATTCTTGTAAATATGGCACAAAACGGCGATGCTAGAAAAGCAGCAATCTCCGCTGCAATGGCGCAAATTCAAAAACAATACGGAGCCGGCTCAATTATGCGGTTGGGTGAGCGGGTGGAAAAGTTTATGACAGATGTGATTCCCACTGGCTCGATTGCTCTTGATTTAGCACTTGGCGTGGGCGGTTTACCTAAGGGGCGGATTATCGAAATCTATGGTCCCGAGGCTTCGGGGAAAACTACGGTCTGTCTGCATGTAATTGCTGAGGCTCAGAAAAAAGGCGGAGTGGCAGCTTTTATCGATGCTGAGCATGCCTTAGATCCGCAACGGGCACAAAAAATTGGCGTTAATTTAGACGATCTACTAATCTCTCAACCCGATACCGGTGAGCAGGGTTTGGAAATTGCCGAAAGCTTAATCCGTTCCGGTGGAATTGATGTTATGGTTATAGATTCGGTGGCGGCATTGGTGCCCCGTTCGGAATTGGAAGGAGAAATGGGCGATTCTTCTATGGGGGTGCAAGCTAGGTTAATGTCCCAAGCTCTGCGAAAATTAACCGGCGCAGTTTCTAATACTAATACCATTGTAATTTTTACCAATCAGCTGCGGCAAAAAATTGGTGTGATGTTTGGTAATCCGGAAACTACTACCGGCGGGCTGGCTTTAAAGTTTTATGCTTCAGTTAGGTTGGATATCAGAAAGATTGAAAATATTAAAGACGGGGATTTGGTGGTGGGTTCCCGGCACCGGGTCAAGATTGTCAAAAATAAAGTGGCACCCCCTTTTAGAATCGCCGAATTTGATATGGATGAAAACGGGGTTTCACGCGAAGGGGAGCTTCTGGATGTTGGGATAGAATTGGGGATTTTGAATAAATCAGGCGCCTTTATTAAATGGGAAGATAAAATTATTGGTCAGGGTAGGGCTGCCGCAGCAGTGTATCTAAAAGAGAATAAAAAAGAAGCCGAAAGATTAGAAAAAGAAATTAGGGAGGCATGGGGTAAGCAAAAAGAGGGTAAAGAAAAGATTGTAGTTGGAAAAGAAGAGGTCGCAGTTGCAGAAACTCTTTAAATGCTTAAGGTTACTTCGGTAGAACCTCAAAAGAAAAATCCCAAAAGATTTAATGTGTGTTTGGATGGAGAATTTGCCTTTGGGGCGGATGAGGATTTGGTGGTTAACAGAAGATTGGTAGTGGGCAAGATTATTGCGCCAGAAGATATGGAAAAAATCTTGTTTGAGGCAGAGGTGGGGAAGTTGATGGAAAAAATGTACCGATGGTTTAGTTTAAGACAGCATTCAGAAAAAGAAGTTAGAGATTATTTTAGAGTTAAGAATGCAGAATTAAGAATGAAGAAAGAAGAAGAAAGAAGCCAGGTAGTGATTGATGTTGTAATAGAAGCTTTAAAGAAAAAGGGGTTATTAAATGATTTAGAATTTGCTAAAGCTTGGGTAGAAGCCAGAAGAAAAAGCAAACAAAAAGGGATAAGGGCAATTAAGGCTGAACTTTTTCAAAAAGGAATTGATAAAGAAATTATAGAAGAGGTCGTCAGTCGTCAGTCGTCAGTCGTCAGCGAGGAGGAATTGGCCAGACTTGCTTTGGAAAAAAAGATGAAACATTGGAAAGACTTAGACCCCAAAAAGCTCTATCAAAAATCAATTGAATTTTTACTGAGAAAAGGATTTGAGTTTGATTTAGTAAAAGAAATAGTTGGTAAGATGTTTGATTTTTGAGAGTAGATAAGTTAAACTATACATAGATCAGAAGAATCTGAGGTATTTTTAAGAATGAATTTACATTCTCGAAAAATTTTTAATAATTAATTTTTCCTCAGGCCTCTTAACGAGGCGCTCTTTCTTTTGAATTAAAATCTTAATACTTGATAGTAGAAAGAGGTAGAACCGGACTTTTCGTGAGATTAAACTAGATAAAGTTTTTTCAGAAAAGTCCAAAAGAAAATTTTATGCAAAGAACGTTTGGACCTATTAGACCTAATCAACCAGCTAATCCGTCTTCTGATGGAGATTTTGTCAAACAAGAAGCAGAGCTTGCCAAAAGAGAGGGTATTTTAGAAGAGCGCGAAAGGCAGATTTCCGAAAAACAAAAATTAATTGATGACAAATTGGAGCAATTGGAAAAAGTCCGTAAAGACTTGGTTTCCAAACTGGAAAAAGTTTCTTCTATGTCCCGCGATGAAGCTCAAAAAATCCTGCTGGATAATTTAGATCAGGAATTAGCCGGGGAAATTTCCAAAAAAATCAAAGAAGCTGAGGAAGAAATAAAACTGACCGCTGATGAAAAAGCCAAAGAAATTTTGGCCGATGCTATGCGTCATGGTGTGACCGATTATATTTCCGAATTTACCACCTCCAAAGTGAAACTGCCGGATGAGGAGATGAAGGGCCGGATTATTGGTAAAGAAGGCCGGAATGTCAGGACTTTTGAACAAGCAACTGGGGTAGATGTGGTGATGGATGACGAGATTCCGGATACTTTAATTTTATCCTCTTTTGATCCGGTCAGACGGGAAATTGCTAAAGTGTCGTTAGAAAGGTTGATGGAAGATGGTCGAATCCAGCCGCAAAGAATTGAAGAAATTGTGGCAAAAACTCAAGAAGATATTAATAAGCTGATGAGGACTGCTGGAGAAAAGCTGTGTCACGATGTCGGAGTTTATAATTTACCGGTTGAATTGATAGACATTATTGGCAGGTTTAAATACCGTTATTCTTATGGTCAAAACCTGATTTTGCATACTCAGGAAGAAACCCAAATTGGGATAGCTTTAGCTAAAGAAATTGGGGCAGATGTGAATGTGGTAAGACTCGGTTGCTTGCTGCATGATATTGGTAAAGTAGTTACTGAAAGCGAAGAAGGTACTCATGTTGAGAAAGGTGCGCAACTAGCTAAGAAATTTGGCTTGCCGGAAAAGGTCATTAATTGTATTGCTGAGCATCATGAAGATAAACCATTTTCAGCAGTTGAATCAGTTATCGTTTATATTGCTGATGCTATATCTGGAGGCAGGCCTGGAGCTAGACACGAAAATGTGGGAGATTATATTAAAAGGATGGATGATATTGAAAAAATTGCCACTTCTTTTGAGGGTGTAGAAAAAGCATTTGCCGTACAAGCCGGAAGGGAAGTTCGAGTTATTGTGACTCCGGAAAGAATTCCTGATGATGAGCTGCCGAAATTAGTACACGATATTGCGGAGAGAATTTCCAAAGAAGTGATGGTGCCTGGAGCAGTTAAGATTACTGCTATTAGAGAAACCCGTTATTCTGAGAGCACAATGACTACGCCTTAAGTCTTTTGAAAGTTATTCCTTTGGAAAATAATTAAACTTTTGGTTTCGCTTTTGACCTTCCAGTACTTTGATTTTTTATACTTAGATATTAAATCTTTTAATGTTCCCGGAGCTATTGGATAAGTGCTTAAAGATGTATCTAAAACTATATACTCAGCATCGTAAACCTCAGGAAAAAGATAGATTTTTTCTCTGTTAGCAAGATGAGGAACTAAAGGTGATTGGGCTGAAACTGCTGCAGACGACGGGACGCCCTTGATGGAATCCTCAATATACCCAAACCTTGAAAAATTTTGGAGGGGGTTTTGAATAGTTGTCCAAACCATGCCGTTTGGTGCGAGCCCCCCAGTCGCTAGAAAAAAGATTAGTAAAATGGTTACTGCTCTAGTGGGGATTTTAAATTTATCCAGTGCAAAAATGGCGCTGACTGCTAAAAAGGGGGTTAAGTTAGCATTGTAATGCCAGCTTGTAGTCCAAAATTGAGAAGATGCAAAAGAGAATCTTAAATACAAAGCTGGAAAAACAGTTAACCAGCTAAATACAGATAAGATCGGTAAAAAAGCAAACTGTTGGTAAAGGGTATCAATGGTTTGTATTTTTATTGGTGAGTTGAAAATCTGGTCGGTAAATATTGAAGGCCGGGTGATAAATAATAAGAATAGGTCAAGGGGAGAATTTAACGGTAGGATGGATGATGATATATAACCTAACTCTGCTCCTTTCCAGAGAAAAGGCATTAATTGGAATTTAATGAGATATATGCTGGTTAATGCAAAAAATATGGTTAACAAACCTAATTTAATTTCTTTTTGGAGAAGTTGGAAAATTCCTAATCCTAAGATGAACAGAGTTACGTCTTCTTTAAAAGTAAGACTAAAGAGAAGAATGATCCAATACATCTTCCATCTTCTAAAATACCAACAGTATAATGCCAATGATAAAGGCAAAACAGAAATAGTCGCTGAATGAAAGTCGAAATTTACTGCAGAAATGATTCCTACAGAAGTTAGATAAGATAGGGTAATTAATAGACTTATTATTGTATTTTTTAACTTGTCTGCTGCAATAAGATAAATAGGAATGCTGCTTAAAGCTACAAAAACAGCTTGTAAGACAAGGAGCGTTGAAGCAGATGGGAAAAGTTTATAAATAGGAGAGAGGAGTAAAAATATAGGGCTAAAATGGTCAGCTAGTATCATCATGTGTTTTAAAGTGTTGAATGGGGTGAGATTTTGGCTATAAAGATATATTGTTTGAGTGTGAATCCCCAAATCAAAAGCATGTGAGTTAAAACTGAAATGCCTGTTTAATGAATGTAACGAAAAAATAACGATGAAAAATGTCGCCAGTAATGAAGGAAAGATAATTTTTCGTGCCATAAAGGAGGCAGTAATAATTTATTTTAACACAACTAGATTTGGGGCTTGCCAAAAGGGGAAACTTTTGGTAACTTATGGGCAACGCGACGCTTATGACAAAGAATGAATTAATTGAAAAAGTAGCTAAAAAAGCAAACCTGACTAAAAGGGCTTCCGCTGATGCAGTTAATACTACTTTTAATTTAATCAGGGATGGACTGGTCAGAGGAGAGAAGGTTGTTATTACCGGCTTTGGAACTTTTCTAATTAGGTCCAGGGCAGCCAGACGCGGCAGAAATCCGCAGACCGGAGAAACAATCCAAATTCCTACTAAAAAAACTCCTGGTTTTGCTGCTGGTAAAACTCTCAAAAGACTCATCAAGTAATTGTGGCAGATAGAATTTTAGACTCCTTTAAAATCCGCTCAGGAAATAATTTTTTTGATTATCGGGTGGGAGGGGAACTTGATACTGATGAGATAAAAGCATTCTTTCTGAAAAAAGGCTATCAGGTTAAAAGTATCAGGCATGGCGGTAGGCATGTGCTGGGGGTTTTAATCAAAAATGATACTGCTTATTTCCTGAAGTTATCAACTAGCAGAGGAATTAGTATTGTTACTCAAAACGAACTTGAGTGGAATAATTATTTTAATAAATACTTCCCGACGAAATTTCCTTTTAGAGTTCCAGTAAGCTATGAAAGCGGTTTTTACCAAAGGATTTATTTTTATTTAATTACGGATTATTTTGACGGAAAACTTCTTTGTGAGATTGATGATGTTTTGGGAAAATCAAATAATTTGACACAGTATCTTGATCAAGTTATTAAGCTTTCAGAGTTGATACAAAAATTGCCGGTAATTAAATTTGCCAATTATCAGAAAGAAGATTATCGAGAGAGATTGAGAAAGAAAGTTAATGGATGGTTTGGTGATATTCCGGCTAATATTTGCAGGGAATATGACATCAAAGATTTGCTGGGGATGGTGGAGAGGAAGGTTGACGGATTATTAAGCAAGCCAAGACATGGGGATTTCGCTCCTTGGCATATTTTCAAGTTGGCAGAACAAAGGTTTGGATTGATTGATGGTGAACATGCATTAACTGATGGTGTTGAGAGTTATGATATTTGTTATTTTATACAATGGGTTTTTAGTGTATTAAAAAATCCTGATGTTGCCAAATTGATCTATTATAAATTAGTAGAAAAAGGATATAGTGCAAATAAGTTGAAAACAGTATTGGCAGCCCGGGCTATAGGAGGATTTTTAGATGAATCATTAAAAAATCAACCTGATTATAAGTATGCTGATAATTTTAAAGATTGGGTGATAAAAATTTGATAATTAAAAAATATTTTTTGATAGATTTGTCATAAAGAAAATCTTTGTAAAATCTCTGGGGATGGGAATTGCTGTTAGAAAAGGAAAGATGAGAATAAAGCTTAGAATAATTAAAAGTATGATAATAAAAGCCAACTGCCTTTTCTTTTTATCTTCTGTAAGTTTGGCTAGTTGATGGCCTAATGCCAAACTTAAAAATGGTACTGAAGGACTGAAATGATATAAAAACATAATCCGCGGTGAAAAAGCCCAAGGCAGCCAAAAAGCAAAAAATCCTAACAGGATAATTGCTAAATTAATTGATCTCCTTTTAATTGTTTCCCAAAGAGTTAACAAAACGGCAACAGCACCAATCCAAAACAGCGCCGGATTACCGGAGGCAAATATATTGGCAATATCATTTTTTTGGTAATCCACAAAATACCAAACCGGATATAAATTAAGCGGCCACGACCACCAGGGAGAAGAGTAGGCGTGAGTAGCTTTAAGATTAG
>JAJYNW010000016.1 GCA_021786105.1 bacterium | reverse complement strand
CCTTCTCTTTCGATATTTTGGTATGAAGGTAAAGTGATAGATATACTCACCAACTGAATGATTGTACTTTTTTAATCCCACCTAGATATTTTACCCTACCAGTTTTGTGCTTACCGCTTTCCGCCCCCCCTAAAAGGGCGGAGTTACCAGCGGTTAATTATGTTCATTTAAATCCGGTCACTGCATACATGATTAAATTTGATAAATTAGCCACTTTTGAGTGGACCTCTTTTCCCGCATATGCTAGCGGTGCCGGTGAGCAAACTGCATTTATCAATTCGGATTTTCTTTTAAAAATGTTTGGAACAAGGGAAAAATATATGAAATTTGTTGCAGATCAGGTTGATTACCAAAGAAAATTAGCTTTTATTAAGGATTTAGTGATTGATGATTAAATTAACATTCCTGGAGCTGAAATTCTGAGCTTACTAATGCACTAACCTCTAACCTCCTGGGGTGCAAACCTAATTCCACTCCTAGGGTGAAATTGGATGAAATCCTTAGAAAATCCGGACCATTGACAATCAATATACTTTCTATCTATACTTCTTCACTTAGATGGACCCCACCACCTCTGATACTTCCAGTCTTTACCAGCAAGCAATTGACGCAGCCTTAGATTCCAAGTGGGAAGAGGCTTTGGCAATCAATAAGCAAATAATCAAGCTGGATCCGCAGAATATTGATGCCCTAAACCGCCAGGCCAAAGCTTACATGGAACTTGGCAAACCAAACCTGGCTAAAAAGTATTACTCGGAAGTTTTGAAAATTGATCCTTACAACCCAATCGCTCAAAAAAATTTAAAGATTATAAAATCTTTTAAAGCCAATGGCCAACCTACTATTCCCTGCAATCAGAGCCGGCTTTCCCCCTCTTTGTTTTTACAAGAACCCGGTAAAACCAAAATCGTTAACTTGTTAAAGGTAGCCGAACCTCAAAAACTATCTCACGCTTTTTGCGGGATGAAAGTGGAAATGACTGTTAAAAACAGAAAAATCACTATTGTTGACGCAAACGGTAATTATTTGGGAGTTTTACCGGACGATGTCAACCACCACCTAATCCGATTGTTTAAAGGCGGCAATAAGTATGAACTCTTTGTCAAATCAGTCCGGGTTAACAGTTTAGCCATAATAATTAAAGAGGTTTTTCGAAGCAAAAAATTTAAAAACCAGCCGTCATTTTTGGAATACTCAAAAGATTCAGGCACCACCAACATTTTAACTTCATATGACGGGTCAGGCTCTGAAGAGGAAACGGACGAAGCTGAGGAAGAGCAGGAAGTCTAATCCAGCTTACGGATTAGGAAAATTTTAAAAGACGCATCACTCCTGCAGAATCCAAATCTGGCGCTTTACTGTCTTTACCCAAACTCCGGCTGCGGTAAAACCCCATCATTTGCTCGATAGAAAAAGGCTTGGGAACTTTAATCAATGTACCTAAAGTTAAATTTTGCAATACAGGTGCCAAAACTTTTCTTCTGGCCGGTTTTTTGGAATAAAGTGCGGCCCGGATTTGTGCCCGCTCTTTACCTACCACCACCTGCCAAAAAAATTGATCCTCATCTTCCAGTTTAGGAAAATTATGAAAAATGTCACCTAGATTATCCTCATTAAATTTATCAGCATCCCGCACCCCCATCTCCCAAACAGATACATCCTTGCTGTCTAAGTTTAAAGCATAATCTTCTAACTCTAAAAAATCCAGATCATTGTTAAACCTTTGCAGAATCGTTTTTGAACCAAAGATAGTCAGAGCGGTTTGGTTACCTTTAAATAACCTTTCGATACTGATAATAAGGTTTTTGGCAAAAACTTGTTTTAGGATGGATTCTAAAATTACAGGATTAAAATTATCCAATCTGCGTATCAAAAATAAGCCATACTCTTCTTTAGGCTTTTGAGGAATTTCCTGATAATCTCTCATTGACTGCAATGCCAGAACAAACGAAATTGCAATCACCAGCACAAAAAGCGCCAGCCACAAAATCATCTATTAACAAAATCTTCCCCCACAAACACATTTATTTGCGCACGGGAAGAATTTAGGTCCTCCTTGAGCGTGCTTATTTTATCACATTTTGGGTTGTTTTGACAATCCAAATTACCAAAAACCTGCTGCAATCTCCTTAAAGTCAGTGACTGTTCGCCTAACACCTGCGTTTTTGAAAGCCTGGCTTTGGCATTAGAAGTAATAATAACATTACCGCCCAAATTGGTAATTAACCTGGCCCATTTGCCAGCAAGTTGCGGTTGATCCGTGGCATTAAAAACAGCAATAGTTTTGTGCTCCAACACGATTGCCGGATCTACTAAATCCGACAAAGCGCTATCCAGCTTCACCGGATCTGTCCGGTATACTTCTGTTCCGTCGGGCAAGCTTTCTTTATCCAACACATTAAGCTTCAACAGATCAGTTTTATAAACCTTGTCAAATCTAACAGAGCTAAGACTGAATTTAAGCCTCAACAATTCCAAAGGGGTTAGATCGGTCTTTAAAACAGACAAGAATTTAAGTCCAGAAATCGGACTTTGACGGAGCTCTTCGATAACTTCGGTAGGAGTTTTTTGTCCCGGCAGAGAACTTAAATCCAAATAGCCGTCAATCGGGAGGGCAAAAAAGGATGTCAGGGTATCAATTAACAGCTTATCTCCTCCCAAATCTTTTTGGGTTTGGCCCAGCCCATAAACAGAACGGAGCTGCCATGAGCCAAACCCGGCAGGCACCTCGAGAAAGGTTTCGTCAGGAATATCAACAATCTCAATCTTTTCTTCCTTAGGATTATAAGAAAACAAAGAAATGGTTGAGGTGCGGACAAGTAAATTTATATTAAGTTCTCCATTCCACATATAGTTTCTGGGATGCTTTTCTGATAACTTCCATGGGGTAAATAGGCTGTGGGTAAAACGGATTACCCACGATAAAATCAACAGACCAATAATAATTGCTAAAATTCCCAGGGCAATTTTGCTTCTTCTTTTGATTCTGGCTTTTGATTGAGCAACCTTCCAGCTATTCTTATGGACAGATCTGCCTCTTTGTAAAACTTGTTTTGAGGGCATGCTTTTAGTGTACCTAATGAACTACCTCACATCAAGATGCGAGGTATCGTAAACGAAAGTTCTTGTTTCATTTGTAACCCCGCACTAAAGTGCTGGGTATTTTATGAAACAATAGACTCTTGACCGCGCAACTGGTGACAAGATACACTAGTGTCGAAAGGGGGTGAAATTAATTTATGGACAATCAGAATAACCCAGGTAATCCTAATCCAGCTGACCCAAATGCTAATCCGAGTCCGGTTCAACCAGAACCAGTCGTTCCGCCTGCACCCGAACCAGCAATGGGAATGCCAGCAGCACCAGTTGCTAGCGATCAGGGAATGCCTGCTCCGGCAGCACCTGCAGCTGAGAGCAATCCGGGTATGCCTACCCCACCAACTGGATCCGAAAGCGGAACCGGTGAACAAGGCGGAGGAGCACCTGTAGTTTAGAAGTTTTACGTAAGAGGTTTGAGTAAGAGTTGCAGTTTTTAGCTCTTGTTCTTAAATAATGGAGTTATCGCAGGCTACACTTACTCTTCCTCTTACCTGCCGATATATTCATTTTTCATTCTCTTAAATTCACCGTTTTTGATAGCTTGTCTAATATTTCCTACCAGTTTAGTTATAAAGTAGATATTGTGATATGTGGCTAACTGATGATAGAGAATTTCTCCAGCAATATAAAGATGGCGCAAGTAGGCCCGGCTGAAGTTTTGACAGGTGTAGCAAAGACAACCCGGATCAATTGGTTTTTTATCAGAAATATAACCGCTCTGCCTGATATTTATGGTAAAACTATTTTTTCTGCTGCCACCGTTTTTAGGACTGATATACAAAGAACCAAAGCGGGCACGTCTCGTTGGAGCAACGCAATCAAAAAAATCCATGCCTCGCTCTATGCCGTTAAACAAATCCTGAACTTCACCAATTCCCAGTAAATGCCGGGGTTTTTCTTCCGAGGTCGCTTGATTCACCCACTCAATGATTTGGCAAAGCTGTTGGTGATCTCCATAAATTCCGCCGATAGCTATAGCTTCAAAGTTTTCATCAGTAAACTGGGCTGATCTGATCCTTAAATCTTTATGTGTCCCTCCGTGCACCACCCCATAAAGAAGAGGTGTAGCTACATTAACACCCTCCGGGTGATTTACGTTTACACCCTTTCTCTCTTTGTACTCCTTCAAGCTTCTCAAACCCCACTTTTCTGTCAGTTCCAAAGATTTTTCCATTTCCGCTTTGGTATGCTTTGCCGATTCGTGGTCATCAAAAGCCACAATTAAATCCGCTCCTAAATCACGCTGGATTTGAATGGATTTTTCCGGGGTCAAAACGTGCCTGGACCCATCCAAATGAGACTGAAAAATAACCCCATCTTCCGTGATTTTGTTTAGCCTGGGTCGCTTTTTAAAGTTATCAGCCTCCAGCTCGCCCTCGTCTTCCCGCAGCACTTTACTGTTGCCGTGTTCCAACGCTATCCCCAAGGAAAATACCTGAAAACCTCCGGAATCAGTCATAATCGGCTTATCCCAGTTGATAAACTTATGCAGTCCTCCAAACTTCTTTATAAGGTCAATACCGGGCCTGAGCATTAAATGATAAGTATTGCCTAAAATTATCTGGACGCCGATTTCCTTGAGCTCTCGCGGCCCTAAAGCCTTAACTGACCCCTGCGTCCCTACTGGGTTAAAATTCGGAGTTTCAATCACCCCGTGTGGGGTTTCTAACTGCCCAACTCTAGCCTTGCCATCCTTTGCCAAAATCTTAAATTTTTTCATGGAGATATTCTACACTAATAAGATAATCAAGAAACTTATCCTTCTCAAAAATCCCTGGGATAACACTAATTTAAAGTTATCCGCTGTATGCGGATTAGTATGTTGTTATCCCGTTGAAGTAACGTTAGTTACTTCAACCCCAAGCTAAAGTTTTACGGGAAAGCTTTTCCAGTTCAATCCTGGGTCTGTCTTTAAAATAGCTTTTTTCGTTTAAATGATCTTTTAAAGTATCCAACAGCATATCCCCAGCCATAACTTCTGGAATTATGACCAAATCTGCTCCTCTTTTATACAAAGCTTTGGCATCCTTAACAGTTTCTGCCCTAACTATAACCGGAATGTTTATTTTCCGTAATTTCAAATCCTCCAGCAAAGTTTTATTTCCTTCCAAATCAGGAGCGGTGGAAATAATCATCCTGGCCTCATCCAAATTTAGTACATCCAAAACATCCGGATCAGACATATCTCCATAAATCACTGGAATTTCTTGTTTTAGCAAAGTTTCGACTTGATGCGGATTAAAGTCTAAAACCACCAAAGGTGATCTTTCTTTCCGCAAAAACCTGGCTATTTCTCCCCCCACCCGGTGGGCACCCACAATCACTACATGATCCTCTAATCTTGCATCTGGTTCTTTTTCCAAAACCGGGCTTCTCTTACGTTCAAAAAATCCGACACCTGAGGAAATAAATTTATAGATTTTTTCTGATCTAGAAATCATTAAAGAAGAAGCGATAAATGAAGTTACCGAAGATAAGGCAATTACCGTTAAGGCAGATTGGCTGACTATCCCCATCTTAAAGCCCATCAAAAGAATAATCATGGAAAATTCAGAAACTTGGGATAAATTAATGGCAGTCCTGAACATAGTATGCTTTCTAAATCCAAAAATGCCAAACAAAAGCAAAAAGATAACTGGTTTTGCCACAACTGCATAAAAAGAAAAAATTAGGATCAAGGGATAAATAGACAAATTTGACGGAAAACTAACTTTAGTGCCTAAATAGACAAAAAAGAGGGCGGTAAAAAAATCCCTCATTGGTTTGATTTTGCCTTGAATTTGAAAGTGATAAGGAGAAGAAGCCAAAGCTACCCCAGCCAGAAATGCCCCGATCATAATAGAAAACCCCATCAGTACTGATAAAGTAATAAAACCAAAACACCAAGCCAAGGCGGTCAAAAACAGCAATTCTCCTGAATCTGAAACAGCCTTAAAAACCGCTGATAAGATAAATCGGTTAATAAATACTGCCAAAGAAAATAGGGCAATGACTTTAACAGCAAACAGGGAAAGCGGCAAAAGATTGGCTATTCCTAAACTCGAAATAGATAAAGAGGAGGAAAAGCCCAATAAAATTACCACTGCTATTAAATCTTCTAAAAGCAACACCCCCACTGATAATTTTCCATATAGAGAGGTCAAGTCTTTTCTGTCCAAAAGCAACTTAACCACCACCAGGGTTGACGAGAACGATAAACCCACGCCCATATAAATTGCTTCCCGGGTATTAAATCCAAAGCTTTGGGCAATATAAGTACCTAGCGTTCCGGTAATAATAACTTGCAGGATTCCGGCAGTCAGGATTTGTTTACCAAAGCTTCTCAGCTCGCGAAGATCTAATTCCATGCCTACCAAAAACAAAACAAAAGCAATACCAATATCAGGCAAAAAAGACAGAGCCAGGGATTTGCTGATATCAAAAGTAGCTGCCGCAGAAAGCAATAATCCGGTAATCAGGTAAGCGATAAGGAGTGGCAGTTTTAGTTTGTAAACAACCAACCCCAGGGCAGAGGAAAAAGTTAAAATAACAGCCAATTGTATGAAAATATTGTTCATATCCCCTCACTGTCATTCTGAGGGTCGAAGCCTCGACCCGAAGAATCTCTAGATTCCTTTTTAGTCTTAAGATCCTTCGCTTCGCTCAGGATGACAATACATTTAGCACTTTCTTCAAATCTTCCGGCAAACTGCTTTCCAACTCCATCCATTCCCCTGTTGCCGGATGTTCAAAACCAATTTTTTGGGCATGCAAAAACATCCTTGGGCACCATCTTTTGTCTAACCTGTATGTTTTTCTGCCGGCATATTTTTCATCGGCCACAATTGGGTGATTTATATATTTTAAATGTACCCTAATTTGGTGGGTCCGTCCAGTTTTGGGCTTACACCGCAGCAAGGTAAATTCCCCGTAACGCTGTTTTTCCAGTTTCCTCATCTGGATTTTATTAAAATCAGGAAAAATTTCCTGTAACCTCTCACCCGTCAGCTGCAACCGCTCCACAGGTTCATATTCTGTTACTGCTTCCTTACCTTCCTCCAAGACAATAAACTTTTCTCTATTTCCCGGATTCCTTCCGATACTTCCCTCCACCACCCCTGATTCGGTCACTAAACCATGAACCAAAGCCAAATATTCTTTTTTGGTGATTCTTTCTTTAAATTGTGCCTGTAAATTTTCCAAGGCTTTTTCAGTTTTTGCCACCAGTATAATTCCTGAGGTATCTTTATCCAGTCTGTGAACAATCCCGCCGCGAACTATTTGAATATTAAAATCTCTTTTTAAAATATCCTCTAAGGTTTCCTGTTTAACAGTTTCAGCAGTATCTACTACCAACCCGGGAGGTTTATCCAAAACCAAAAGATAGTCATCCTGGTAAATAATTTTTGGGACCATTATTAGCCCTTTTGAAGATAGCTTCTGATCTCAGTAAGCACTTGGTCGGGATTTAAGGCGGATTTAATCAAATACCCTTCTGCCCCCAGATCAAAGCACTGCTTTATCAGTGATTCCTGACCCAAATTAGTAAGGACAACAATCGCGATATTCGCAGATTTAGGCGGGGCCACTTGTAAATCCCTCAAAATTTGCACCCCGTCTTTTTTGGGAAGCATGATATCAAGAAGCACCAAATCAAATTCACCGTTTTGTAATTTCGATAAACCAATT
Organism: bacterium; assembly: GCA_021786105.1. Lineage (GTDB taxonomy): Bacteria > Patescibacteriota > Microgenomatia > Daviesbacterales > UBA10151 > UBA10151. The sequence goes on along the minus strand of JAJYNW010000016.1, from coordinate 52,809 downwards.
GCCCCATCTTCAGCTGTATCTACAATATACCCTTCTCCCTGCAAAAGTTCTTCATAGAACTCTCTTAAAAACTGATCATCTTCAACTATGAGTATTTTCGCCATGCTCAAATCCTCTTTCTCTCAGAAACAAGAATCTTTTTCATATTTGTAAATCAGTCATGTATATAATTTCTTTATACCACAAATCCGCAAATAAAAACCACTATTATATTGACGCTGATTCCAACGGCTTAGCTTCTCCCTCCTTTGGCTTGACAGCATATTCATTGGCGTGATCAATTCTATCTTTAGTAGCTACCGGCAAAGCCACAGTAAAAGTTGTTCCTTTACCCGCACCCTCAGATGAAGCCCAAATCCTGCCATGCATTAGTTCCACCAGATTTTTGGATATATATAATCCTAAACCTGTTCCGCCAGAAGTTGCAGCTGATGTATAAGAATTATCCAGCCTGCCGAATTTATGGAATAGCCTGCTGATATCCTCTTTTGCTATCCCCACCCCGGTATCTGAAACCGAAGCTTCTACCATTTGTCCGTCAGAAGAAAAATCAAAAATAATTTTACCGTCATGAGGGGTAAATTTTAAGGCATTCCCCACAATGTTTAAAAACACCTGCCGCAACTTTCCGGGGTCAGCAAAAACTTTAGGGATATCCTTTTCCAGTACTTCAAACTGAATTTGCTTCTCTTGAGATTTAGAGAAATAAACCTCATCAACAATATCCCTGATTAATGGATAGAGGTCAACTGCCTCCGGATCAATTTCAATTTTACCTGATTCAATCCTGGACAAATTCAATATATCGTTGACTAAATTAATCAAACGCTCGGTTGACAGCATTACCCTGATTAAATACCTGGTCATTTTTTCTGAAGGGTGCATATCTGATCTATGCAAAGCCATCCAGGCATAGGAACGGATAGCAGTCATGGGAGTTCTCAGTTCATGCGAGACAATTGACACAAAATCATCTTTAAGCTTATCAGCCTCTTTAAGTTCTTTATTTGCCTCCATCAGTTGAGCGGCAGATTCTTTTGAATGCTGATAGAGAAACACGTTATCCAACACCATAGATACTTCCCTGGTGAACTCATCCATAATCTCAAATTCAAACGAGGAAAATTTCTTTCTCTCAACAAAAGTACAATAATAAATTATCCCAGCCAGCCCCTGTTTGGTATATAACGGATAAACGAACAGTCCTTTAATTTTGAGTTCCTTTTGAAGGCGGTCGGAAATTTCCGGCGTAAAGATGCCTTTTTGGACATCATACAAACGTTCGCTGTATAAAACTTTTCTTTGCTGCAAAGACTGAATAAGTAAATTATCTGACTGATCAAACGGCACTACCTGTTTTTTATATTCAATTGGCAAACTTTTAATAATTCTATCCATTTCAGGATAACTGGATATGGCAATCCTCCTTAAACCGCCGCCTTCATGATCTATTAGGGCAATTGACCCGAAAAGGTAGCCTAATTCTTCACGGATAATATCAACTATTTCCTGACAGGCCGGTTCAACTTCTGTAATAGGGATAGCCGCAATCCCCAGGTGCCTAAGAGCAACAAGTAATTTATTTTGATAGGACCCGGGAGAAATCCGGGGCGCGCTGATCCTGCCAAGCACAAAAACCAACAAAGCAATTAAAATGAATCCATATAAAACAATGAAAAGGGTAAATCCGGAAATCATACTACCGCCACCGGTTCCAACGGCTTAGCTTCTCCCTCCTTTGGCTTGACGGCATATTCACTGGCGTGATCAATTCTATCTTTAGTAGCTACCGGCAAAGCCACAGTAAAAGTTGTTCCTTTACCCGCACCCTCAGATGAAGCCCAAATCCTGCCATGCATCAGTTCTATCAAATTTTTAGAAATATATAATCCCAAACCGGTACCGCCGGAGGTGGCGGCTGCTGTATAGGAATTATCGAGTCTTGAGAATTTATGGAATAGCCTGCTAAGATCTTCTTTTGATATCCCGACTCCGGTATCTGAAACCGAAACTTCTACTATCTGACCGTCAGAAAAGAAGTCAAAGATAATTTTACCGCCATTGGGGGTAAATTTTAAAGAGTTACCTACCAAATTAAGAAATACCTGCCGCAATTTCTCCGGATCCCCGAAGGCTTTGGGCACCTGTTTTTCCAATACCACAAACTGGATTTGTTTTTCCTGTGATTTAGAAAAATAAAGCTCGTCGATAATATCTTTAATTAGCGCGTGCAGATCAACTGCCTCAGGGTTAATTTCAATCCTGCCTGATTCAATCCTGGAAACATTAAGCATATCGTTAACCAGATTAATCAAGCGCTCGGTTGACAACAAAACCCTGACTAAATATTTTTGCAGTTTTTCCGACAAGGGCACATCAGCTTTATGCAAAGCCATCCAGGCATAAGAACGGATAGCAGTCATGGGAGTTCTCAGTTCATGCGAAGCAATTGACACAAAATCATCCTTAAGCTGATCTATTATTTTAAGTCTCTCATTGGCTATTGCTAATTTTCGAGAGGTTTCTTTCAGGTTTTGGTAAAGCAATACGTGATCTAAAAATCTAGATACTTCTGCTGCAAAATCCTTCATAATAGAAACGTCAAATTGTGTAAAATCTTTTTCATATTTACCAGAACCATAAGCAATAACACCAAAGGCTTTATTATTAGCAATTAAAGGATAAACAAAAACTCCTCTGATTCTTAAAGTCTTTTGAACTTGATCTGAAACTGCCTGAGAAAAAACACCTCTGTGAATATCAAATAATTGGGGAGAACTATAACTTTTATGATCATTTATCGCTTTGATAAATAAATTGTCAATAGTTCCGAAAGGGACTATTTGTTGATTTATAGGAAGGTGTAAAATTTGTCTTATATTCTCTAAACCAGGGGTTTTGGATATAGCAACTCTTCGAATTCCGTTTACAGAGGAATCGACCAAGGCAATTGTCACAAAAAAATATCCTAATTTTTCTTGAGCCAAATCAACTACTTCTTGGGCAAGTATATCAATACTAGTAACTGATTTCGTTAAAATCACTCGATCTAACTCCTGAATAGCCAACAATAACTGATTTTGCCTCGAGAGCTGCTTTGTCTTATCGTTTATCTTTTTAAGAAAGTATAGAAAAATGGCAAAACTTAGAAAAAAAAATGCTACTAATGCAAGCTGAGAATGATTTATACTATTAGAGGCAGACAGTGCACTCATTAAACTTCTTTTTTATCTTTTCAAGATATTACTCTTTATAGACTCTTCTAGCTTAACCTGAAAACGATAAAACATCAAGCCTAATGTTGATTTTTGAGTTGCTTCTGGTAAAAGACTCTGAAGCTCTGTCCGTTTCATACTACCTGACCTAATAACAAAAAGTTTTTCTCTTCCTCTGGTCCAAGGCAGAGCAGTAACAATAGTCACAGGCTTATCACTATAGTCGCCTCCTTCGTTAGGATCCATTACGGCATAAGCAATACCATCACTATTTCCGAGTTGTTCATAGGCCTTATTGAAACTATTATTATTTGGCAAACCACTCATGTTACCAGAAGTAGCAATTAAAGTTAAATCTGCTGGTGAAAGTTTTCTCTGCTCGCGTATATAACGATATAAATCAGCTAAAGGCCCGATATTATCCATATCCGCCCAAACAAATAGTTTTTCATGTACTTTATGTAAATGATCAAACTTGCTGTGCCATTCTGGAACTTTTTCATTAACAGGAGCAATAATTCCAAAAGGTCTTCCCATAAGCTTATTAGCTACTCTTCCAACTCTCTCTTGATAACGCTCATCTACCCAAAATGGCATTTCCTCAGGAGGCATATCATAAGCGACAGCGCGATCTGGCGATCTTCCTTTTTGAGTATTAATTAATCGCGCAACTTCTCTAGACTCTTTTTTATGAACCGAAATCCCTCCAGCTAAGATGTAAGCGCCACATCCCACAGGCAAAATGCAAGTTTCTCCTTCTAAAAAGGCATCTGTTGCGTATTCCATCCAATTATCCTTGGTAGTTAATATTGCAACTTTCTTTTCCTTCGGTAAAAGTATTTCTCTGCTAATCATAGTTATAATTTAAATTACGAAGCCTTCCTTAATCTATTCCTGCTGTTCTCCTCCATAAATATAGCGTAATCGGATCCAGCAGATAAAGACTCACATCTAGCATGATTCCATCGCAAGACTTCCCAAGCTCTGTTAAACCTCTGATCTTTATCTAATCTTAATACTAATGTTCGATAGGGTTCTCCGGCATAGAAGTCCTGATACCGCACAATTGATCTACGATCTTCAATTCCTAAAGACTCCAAAGGAATTGAAGGGATATCCCTATTTCTCAATGACTTCTCCTCTAAACCAAAAAAATCCTGCACGATAACTACTCCTCCTGGTTTTGTAGCCTTTCTAAGATTAGTTAATGCTTTAAAGACATCGTCATCTGGCAGTTGATATAAAGCAGTCAAAACCATTGAGGCATCGTATGCACCTTTCTTAATCTGATATCTATCCCTTGCATGTTGATTATTTGGTTCTGCTACCAAGTTTAGATCCAGCATATCTGCTTGATGAAAATCTATCCCAGAATTCCTTTTTGTGAAAGCATGCCTTGCAAGCAAAAAACCTAGGCGGTCAATATCATTAAAATATACCGAGCAAGCCGCAACCCAATCGACCTTATCTTCAAGGTATTCTCGATCCGTTGCTACACCACCCACGATATTAAGACGAACCTTGCTTAACCTTTCAGTAATTTTATCTTCAGTCTTATCTTCTACTTCACAAATACCATTACCTAGTTCTAATTCCCTTACCCCTAATGCTAGGCTACAACCAAAATCTGCTATATAAATTCCCCGATTAGGATAAACCTTCTTTAAAACTAATTTTGGTCCTAAATACCTTTCTATTATAGTAGTGTTATTTCTATTTCTCTCTAAAATTTCTTGAATTTTTGGCCTTGATTGATTATCTGGATCTAATAAATCATCAAAGAAACAGTCCCAATCTTCCTTCGCATACTCTGGATACTTGCGGTTATGTTCATTAAAATAAAGCTCGTATTGAATAGCTCTAGGTAGTAAATTAGCAAAACATAAAGAATCTAAATAAGGCCTTTTTTGAACAGCATCTTCAATAAAATATCTAAGAGCTTTATCTTGTTCCCGCTCTCCTAAACTCGCAAAAAGAGCTCTCATGCTCTCTCCACCAGGATGATTTCCTGCCTGGACTCTAAATTGATCAAAATATGGTCTCAGCTCTATACCTGATTCAGATATCATGAAAATATACTAGCACACTATAGGTTGGAAATCAAGTACTAATTCTCTGGCAGTGTTATTAACATCTATTCAAATTCGGCTAAAGCTGCTTTCGCGCACGCGATATCTTGCTTAACTTCGTAGGAACCTCCTACTCCAATACCGCCTACAATTCTATTATTGGATTTAACAGGTAATCCTCCTCCTAAAATAGTAAACTCTCCACCTAACATAGTATTAATACCAAAAAAAGGCTTCCCTTCAACAGCATAAACAGAAATATCCTCGGTAGGCATACCAATAGTACCTGCAGTATATGCTTTCGCTACTGAGAATTTACTGCTTATCGGTAAAGCTCCTTCCATTCGACTAAAACCAATTAAATAACCATGATCATCAACTATTGCTATCGAGACTAATGTTCCTAATTCTTTTGCTTTAGCTTCTGCCGCCTTAATAGCTTTTTCTATTTTTGACCAATCCATAATTAATATTATTTTGTCTCCTACTTAACACTATCTAAAAAAATGGAAACTTTGTCAATGATTAAAATAAAATTGCTTCTCAATATCTTTAAGGCTTCCACCTTTACTTCTATCTATCTTTTATCATAAGATTAACTTAATGAAGTTTTATGAACATAACAAGCGTTCATTGATAAAGACATTAACCTATGAGTTTCTAAAATTATTTTCCAGTTCAACAGTAGTTTTTTTATATACAAGAAAACTTGATCTCACTATTTCAATCGCTACAATGTCCATAATTTTAGGAACAATCTTATACTATATCCATGAAAGAGCTTGGAATAAAATTCCTTGGGGCAAAGGACGCAAAGAATAAAATAAATAACCACTGACACAGCTTTTATTCTTTCATCCTCCCTTGTAAATCTTCAGCGCTGGAAAATTCTTTTTTATTCCTCTTCAGCCAAACTGTTAGTAAACTAAGTATCTAAGATGTTCTCTAATTTATCCCTTATTACTCGTGAACAGGTAAATATAAAACTATTTGGAATCTTTGATCAGAAATTAAGCGGGAGGTAAAAATATGGAATTTAAAGGTTTTCAGTTGTTTCCCTGATAATTTAACAACTTTATACTCATAATCTAAAAGTTTTTTATGATAAAATCCAGGTTTAACCTCCATCCAAAGTTTCCTGAACTGATTATTCTCGATTAATTTAGCGATTAATTTTTTATACCAACCATCAGATTCTCTGCCTAATTGTTCAACCTTAAATTGCGCTACTTGAGCAATTCCAAATGGTTTTAAGTTTTCTTCATCATCACCTTTCCAAATCTTTGCAGGCATTAGTTCTCTAGGAGCTATAACAAATTCCAAAAGATTAGGTTTTATCCTAGACGCTTGACTTACTAATTCCTGTGGGAAACCAAAAACTTTAGCTGTTTCTTTGTTCATCAAAAAACATCTCCAGGAAAAATCTATTAAATAAGCTGGATATTGCCAGGTATCTATTCTTTCTTCTACTTCCTTAATAACTTTTTCTATTTCCTCATCTGTAGGCAAATAGCCCCCAACCAATAAAAATTCCCCTTTTTCCTGATCATCCAAATCCAAAGCTTGAATAATCTTTTCAATTGTTTCCCGGGTAGGTTTTCCTACTCTTCCCTGTTCAATTTTGGAGAGCCGGCTCGTATCTTTCCAGCCAATTTTTAAAGAAACTTCCAGCTGTGAAAGCCTCTTCTTAAGTCTGTAATCTTTAATTAATCCCCCCAAAGTTGCAGTAAGCATATTTCTAAGGTTTATTATAGTCTGTCAATAATTAGTTATCAAATATTTGACAGGAGTTTAATTGTGTGTTAAATTTTATTTACACTCGAAGATGAATCAACCCAAGAATAGCTCAAACCAGCATACTAACCCAATAGTCCCTGACGGAGAACTGAAATTCCTCCTTCACTTTATCCTGGCTCTTTCTGAAAAACAAAGAAAAAAGTTATTTGTTGAACTATCCAAGTACGATCTTTAAATTTTTTTTCCCTCAGCACTTGAAAAGACTCAATCATTTAGCTTACCATAGACGTAGACTGTAATTTCACTATGTTCAATTATAAAAAGGCAGACTCGAATTTAAGCCCCAAACAAAATTCTGCGGGTCTCCCGCCTGAATCCAAACCTTTTCTCCTTCCAGTTTTACTGATTATTGCCATCTTAATTGTGGCTGGAGCAGCAATTTACCGTTGGCAAAACCTAACATCCCCCTCCTCCAAGCCTGCCAAAACTCCTACTGAGGTTCAACAACCTACTACTAATTTTTTTAACGGTGTCATCACCGCAATTGATAAAAACTCCATAACTGTCAAAGCTACTGCCAATCAAACACAAACAATCAATCTTTCCCTCCCCTCAGAAATCAAGATCCTCCCTACTAAACCCAATCTCCCCAAAACAGCCACCATCAGCTCCATCACAACAGTACCTGTTAAAGCTAGCGCCTCAGATTTGAAGGTTGGAGATACTGTACTAGTCCTAATTCGGGAAAGCGGCGGTAAAATTATCAAGCAGGAAATAGAAATAATGAGGTAAAACTATGCAAAAAAAAGTTTCAAAATACTTGCTTCACTTGCTAATACTACCTTTATTCTCCATTCTGGTGGCTTTTACCACCATCGAACCGGCTCTGGCTTGGAGCGACTTAGGTTACCTTCATAACGGAAATATGGATCAAGGTTGGGTTAATGATCCTAACTATGACACCACCCAAAATAATATGCCCTCAGGCTGGTCGCCTAATCCCGGAGCGGCCCCAGGCTGGAAAAGGGAGACTGCCACTTATATTAATTCCTGCTGCAGCGCCAAGCACAGCGGTGCCTACTTTTCCGGCGACAGCGCCATCTATCAAACCTTTGCTGTCACCCCCGGCGCCACCTACCGGATTTTCGGCCGGGATAAACGGTGGAGCGACCGAAGCGGCCCGGCCATAAGCTGGCAATTTGGGACAGGAGCAAAAACAGACCAATTGCTTTACTACTCTCAAGCTCCCAATTCACAAACCTGGTATTACATTCAATTCGACGTGGTGGCAACTGATGCAACTATGACTCTCTGGCTGGATGCCTGGACTAATTCTCAAACCGGATCAACTGATCCCAATGATCTTTATTTTGATGATATGAGCGTCATTATGATCAGTCCGCCTCCGCCTACCCCAACCCCAACACCTACACCACCCCCACCTACACCTGTACCTACCGTACTTCCTAATCCCACCTGGACAATTAATGCCATACCGGTTGACAGTAATGGCAATGTGGTAACAATCGTCCCTGTCAGATTCTTTTATACAATTTGGCCGCCCAGCCCTCTGGTCTGGACTGAAGACACTGCTACTACCGGTACTCACACCCGGACAATCACCATTGGGCCGGGCGGCTATTCTAATACCGCCGCTTATGTCGGACTGGAATCAGACACGGGCAGCATTATAAACGATACTGAGATAGCCTACCAGCCATACGGCTCCCCGCCTAATTCTTTAATCACCTATGCCAGATACTGGAACCCGCCTACTTGGGATGCCAGGTTTGACAGATTTCTTCCCTCCGGAACTTATGACGTCAGATACATTGTCCCGGTTCCTCAGCCTCAAGTCACCAGTTTAATGATTGGTCCTAATACTACCGAAGGTGCGGTAGGAGTACCGACAGCCACTTACGGCGTCAGCGGTTTAAGGGCAGATGACCCCATGCCTGCTAATTCCGGAAGAAACTATTACAACTCCTTAAATATCACCCCCCATGTTACTGGCGACAGTACAGGAGTCAATGTGTCTTTAGTCGGCATGGCCCTGACTCAAACCTCGGTTACCTTTGGCTCCAACAAGCTGCAAGACCTTAAAAATAGTGCTGATGCCAATAATGGCGCTGTCTTAATTTATGCCAACAAAAATACCACGCATACAGCTGGACCAGTTGCTGGTACTGGAGTCGGCCAATCCGGCTGTGCCACTTATAACTTCTGTGCCGGGAACTATTACGCCTACTTTAATGGTATTTGGTCTGGACCAATATTATCAGGCGGTTACACCGGAACAATTCCGACCACTAGCACCAATACAACAGATAATGCTATTTTTGTAAACAAAGGAGCAACTTCAGCACCACCAGGAGATACTCAATTCACAGTTAGGTTATTTAGTAAATTAGCCTCCAGAAGATGGGGAACTTACAGCTATTTACGGGCTGATGTGGGTGGTATTGAAACCAGTACTGCCATGACCCCAATTACCCCTTAAGGTTTAGTCACTATTGGCAGGTAAACCCTCGGTCTCATTACCGGGGTTAAAGTTGGTTTAGGAGTGACAGTTGGCGTCGGAGTAGGTACAACAGGTTTAATACCTAATCCCCGGGTGGTAAATATAACTGGATCTGCACCCAATTTGGAAGCTTTACCTGTCCTCTCTATAATTGCCTCCTCTACCATCTGCCCATTAAATTTTTCTCTTTGTATATTTAATACACCCGAAGGAACATCAGGAGTTAAAACAGCACAACTATCGCTTTCCAATTCTACTATCACGGCGTAACTGACCCCGTTCCATCCAATTTTATTACCCCCTCCACCTAACCAAGTATGCAAATTCCCCTGGGCATCTGTATAAACATCAATAGGTCCTATTCGCAAAGATCCGTTGATGTAGTCAGGCAATTTATTATCGCAAAGATTGGCATAATTTAACCAAGTTGCTTCTTTTGCAGGAGTATCAATATTAATGTCATAAAGAATTTGATCCATAAAACCACTGGTTTTGACATGTCGGCGATTTTGGGTATCTTTATATAGCTTAGCTTCAGAAAGCTGGCCAAGATAATACGAAGTACCATTGAAGGTAGCTGTGGTGATATGTTCAAAAGTTACTGTATTATTTTCATAATCCAAACTACCCACCAGTAAACCATTCTGATAATTGTACGAACCGGCGGCAATAAAGTCTGCGGTGTGGGTAGGTGTGTAAACCGAAGTAACAAGTAGATTGTTCACTTTCCCTAAATCTGGAGAGACAAGTTGCGGGGAGGAAATTTGTTTATTATCCGGATTAACAGATAAAGTAAATAATCCTCCGTAAATTCTGGTACCATCCGATGAAATGGCATTACCCAAATATTTGCTGTCAGTTAACCTAACTAAATCTGCTATCCCCTCAGCATTCACACCGGGGAACGGAGAATTAGTATTTTGGAAAGTTTTGCCCTGATCAAAAGTACCAGTTAGAGTTAAAAAAGCAACACCTTCAGCGCTTCCTCCAAATAGCTGGAAACTATCAGAAGAAGAACTGGCCATGGCAGTCACATTATTCATTGGTATCTGATAGCGAAACTGAAAGCCTTTGGAAAAATTACCACTGACCGGGTCCTTCGTGCTTTCGTAGTAATCATGAGGCTGGCTTAAACCCTGGTCAGCAGCCACCACCATTTTCTCTTTAGTGACATTTCCATCTGCGTCTCGACTATAATCTACCGCCCCAATTTCTATTGGATAACGGGATTCCAAACAAGCCAAACTTTCTTCCGGTCCATACATATCATTGGCAATTTTGGTATAACCGGCACAGGGATCAGTTTGAGCCACTACCTTCCCATTATCTAACTGTCCGATCAAACCTTCAGTAGCGGCAAACAACAAAACAGCAGCTGCTATTCCCTTTACAGCTGAACCGACAGCATTACGTAAACGGTGATGGATCGACAGCGGTCTTCTTGGAGTTGTTAATGAAGTCAAATCAACGGCATAAGCTTCAGCAAGCTCAGGAACATAAATCCCTTCTCTTAGCTGCCTAGTAAGCATCCAGAGATCCTGGTTGCGGCATGAATTGGAAGAATCTACTATATCAGCTAAAGCTTCAGCACTAACAGCTGCGTACTGAGAAAAAGGAGGAATCCCGGCACTGTAACCAGGCAATGCTGAAAAGTCTATTAAGTTCTGACCCAATCCATTTTGAAAATGGATTTCTGGCCTTGTTGACATATGAATACCCTGCTCGGTATTATTGTTGTCCTTAGAAATAAAATCCTTGCAGATTACACTTTCTAAGTGTAATCCTATAGTACCATAATATGCGCAAGAAGTCAAAATTATCAAGTGTTAAAATTACTAAGGGATATAGTTTGAAGCTAACTTTATTTTTTTACAGCTTTTTGGGAATCAGCAATACAGTATTGGGCGGTTGGCATGATCATGAGTCTTCCTACCTCAATTTGCTTGTCACATTTTTCGCACTTCCCGTAGGTACCTTTTTTAATTTTGGCCAAGGCGGTCATAATGCTGGTTTTGGTATTTTTTAGTTGCTGTTCCAAAACCAAAGTTTTAGCGTGAGTATCAGCAATGTAAGAATCGGTACCGGGCTCAGAAGACTCTGCCAAAGCCGGGCTTCGGGCCGGATCATCCTCACTCACCTTTTTCAGGTTTTCATCAATCTCTTTTTGTTGTCTTAAAAGATACCTTTGAATGAATTTCAGGGTTTTTTTAGGAAAATTTAACATTACTTCTCCTTAATAATTTCTTCAGGTTTCTAAGCTTCCAACCAAAACTCGTCTTCTGATTATACCAGCATTTACCAAGATTTTGTACCACTTTCTTTCTGGCTTTTGCATCAGTAAAAAAGTCACCGAGGAATGTCATCAAACCCTTTAACTGAACAATGGGGCTTTTTCTGGTAACTTTATAAAGAATAACTACTCCCAAAAGAACAAAAAGCAGCGGAAAAATCACTTCTGAGTGGTTTTGTTTTAGAGGCTCGAGCACTAATTTGATTACACCCACCAAAATTAACCCCATTCCGGCTATTTTTCCTCTTTGGTGAAAATGGGTAGCCTGAGACCAAATTTTTAATAAGCTTATACTCAAAAATATTACCTCGATGACCTGAACCGGCCACCTTTTCCCCACAAACCCCGCCATATTTACCGCAAAGAAAAACTTCGACGGGGCACCAACATTGCATCCGCCCAAAAAACACCCCACCTGGGCTAAAATTAACCCACCCAAAAGCCCCACGAAAGCAATGTCAGCCAGTTGCCAAAAATCAAACCGCTTACGTTTGGCAAAAATATAAAGGGTTAACCATCCCCCCAAAAAACCGCCCCAGAAAGAAAAACCAGGAACTTTGCTAAACTTGATTAAGTTTAAAGGTGAAGAGGTAAAATATGGCAAGTTTTCTAAGGCAAAAAAGACCCGGGCAAAAATCATCCCGCCGACAAAAATTATCAATATCAAATCCAAGACTTTTTCCTCATCCAAATCCCAGGCTCGGGTCAATCTCCAAATTAAAAACAAACCCAACAAAAAACCCAACGCCAAAAAGATCCCAAACGAGGAAACGGATAAGCTGCCAATAGAAAATAATACCGGAAACATCCCCCATAGCCTACCACAAAAACCGAATAGTTGACAACATTTGACATAAGTGTTAGATTATTTTTTTCCCTAAAATGGGCAAAGAACAAGGTACGTCTGTATCAAGTTCTATTATTGATTTGCCTCCTCAAGCCGATCTTACCGATCCCCGCCTACCTAGGGCCTTTAGGGGTTGGACAGAGTTTAGTTTGAATCACACCCAACAGCTTAGCGAAATAGGTACAATGAAACCAATGCAAGTTGTTTTACTGGCAGAGGAACTCTCGAGTACGATTAGCAAAGCAATTGGAGTTGGAAACGAGGGAAGCAGTTTTAGTTCTATCAACGAGGAGAAGTTGGTACAATTAACCGACATCATTTCAGGTAAAGGAAACAGAGTTATTTTTATGCGGCACGGCGAACAAAGCCCTCCTGAATGGATATTCTCCTTAGCTGATCCTGGTTTACGGAAAATACGGATGATGCGGGACCCTTTTAACAAACAGGATTTACTGACAAATAACGGTTTGGTTGATGTATTTGTTACAGCTTTAGCTTTGCTGCATACCCAAGTTTTGACAGGTAGAAGAACCCGTATTTTTTCTTCCGAGAACGTAAGGGCGAAGGAGGTAGCATATATAATTTCTACAGTCATTTCTGGTTCTGTCATATCTACCCTTGAAGGGTTAAACTGTATCACATATAAAGATGAAGTCGACCAGCCTCCTGTGACTGAAGAAGACTTATTGGCTGATCTACCTTCAGGTGTAATGCCATGGAATCCCCAACTGGTAGACAAATTATGCAAAATACCAAAGAGCGGCATGAGCCAGTCAGAAGTAATCATCAATACAATTAGCAGTTTCGTTGAATACGCCGACAGAAAAAACGGTAATAAATTAGCGATAGTGGTGACTCACAACCAACAGGTTGCAGAGGTTTTAAGAGAAGCCGGGAAACTGGAAGACTCTGCTGTGCGTTTCCCAGAATTGACAATGTTAATTACGCAAAATAAGAATAATCTTTTTGTTTTAAAAAAAGGCGTTTTATCTGAAAGGCCAAGTCGTCAACCTAAAACAGAAAGGAGCATGAGGATGGTATTAGAAGTCTTCGGAGATGGTTACGACTGGTATAAGATACGGAGAGAAGAATATCATACAGAACAAAAAATTCCTTTCCGGGTATCTCCTTCTCCCTTAAATCTATCCCCCCAAGAGACACAAGAAATATTAAGAATAGGCAGGGATATTGTGGAATTTATAGATGCAGCAGACGAGTTATACCGAACAGATGGCGATTTAAAAGAATTACTTGATAGAGGAAAACCTGATTTGCTTAAGACAGGAAGATTGACGCATTACCTTTTTGTCAGGCCGGATGTAATCATTACTCAAGGAGGATTCTCTGTGTGCGAGATCGAGACATCTCCCTTTGGATTAGCTTTGGCAGAATTATTAAATAGGGCATATAGATTTGCCGGTTTTGAAACTTTAGTATCGGACGATATGTTGACAAAATTTATGAGAGGACATACTCCAAATAGAGGAAGCATAGTTTATAGTCAACATACTGCTTCTTATGCCGGACAACTACAATTCCTGGCAGATAAAGTGCTTTCCGGTAATGACAGAAAATGGTGTGTTGAGCAAGCTGGCTCTGTTTTGGATACAACTTCTCTAGCGCTATACAGAGCATTTTACCAGCACGAATGTTTGGACGATCCAGCTGTTAATAATATCATACAACTCTATGCCGGGAGGCAAACTCCAGAAGTTATTCCGTCATTCACGCCTCACATGGAAGAGAAAGCGCTACTAGCCCTAATCTGGGATAAAAGATGGGAAGCATTTTTTGCTGCGCAATTAGGGGCTTCTTCGGTTAAACACTTGAGGAAAGTTATCCCTCCGACTTGGATTATAGGACAAGAGCGGTTTTTCTCGCTTGGTCTACCGGATGGAATTGAGTTAACGGAAGGATTGGCTTCGCTCTCTAAATCGAAGCGTAATTTTGTCCTGAAAAAATCAGGTTTTGGAAATGGTAGCTCTTGGGCAGAAGGAGTAAATTTTCTCCAGGAGAAATCTGTTGCCAAAACACAAGAACTCTTGCATAATGCAACAGAGGACTCGTCCTCATTATACATAATCCAGGAATTTAGGAAGGCAGAAGAACATAGGATGTTCGATGAAGGCTACGAATCTTCGTTAACAGAAATGGCTGCAAGAATCAGAATTACCCCTTATTTTTCGATGACAGAAAGCAATCACGGACAATTGTTAGCGATTAAAGCTACTGGTTGTGAAAAGACAAATTATATTCATGCATCTACCGGAAGTATAAATACGGCAGTTGCCTAATTATGTTTGACACAGTAATTTTTGACTGGAAAAGAACTTTGTATGATCCGGATCGGAGGGTTGTGATTGATGGGATAACCGAGCTTCTGGATTTCATCAAAAGTAAAAATATCCCCATGATTTTAATTGGTAAAGGAGGAGAAGATATGCAACTGGAGGTGGAACGTTTGGGGGTAGGTAAGTATTTCAGGCACATTGTATTTGCTGAAGGAGAGAAGGACCCGCAATCTTTTATACCTCATCTTTCAAAAGATAATCCTAAAAAGACTCTTTTAATTGGAGATCGAGTCAGGTCTGAACTGAAAATTGGTAAAAAGCTGGGTGCAACTACCATTTGGGCGAAACAAGGTAAATTTGCTAAGGAAGAACCAGAGGATAAGACTCAAGAACCAAGTTATATAGTTACATCTTTGACTGAATGCTTAAAACTTTTACAAAAACTCCAATTTGAATCAAATTGACAAGGTGCGGTATACTAAAAAAACACATGACAGCAACAGCGCACGCTTTAATCGGAGGAGCCATTGCCGCCGCGGTTCCGGATCCCAAATTAGGTATTACCCTTTCCGCCATTTCCCACCCGCTTGCCGATATGATCCCTCATTGGGATTTTGGCTTGGGTTGGAAAAAGAAAAGCAAGGCTTTGCTTTTTTTTGAATCTTTTGCAGATTTGGCTTTTGGAGTAATCATCACTTTCCTGCTATTCGGCAACATGACTGACCGAACTTATCTGCTGGTCTGTATATTCATGTCCGAATCCTGGGATATTTTACAAATGCCGTATCTACTGTTTAACTGGAAATTCTTTCCCTTTTCCGCCTTTTATGAGTTTGGCCATCAAACCAACGGAAAAGCCAAAATGCCTTGGGGAATTCTAACGCAGGCCGCCACAGTCACCGGCCTGGTTTTAGTTCTTCGTACCATTCACTAACTCTTTAAGATATTCATTAAACTGTTCACCTATTTCGGCATGTTTTGTAGCCAAATCCACTGCGGTTTTCATATATTCCAATTTATTGCCGGTATCATAATATTTGCCATTTTCCACCACCACTGCATACAAAGACACGCCTTCATCCCGCAGCAGATTAATGGCATCAGTTAGCCAAATTTCCCCTTTTTGACCGGGGGAAAGCCTTTTTAAGGCTCCGAAAATCTCCGGCGGCAGGATATAGGCACCATGAGTAGCAATATTGGATGGGGCTTGATCAGGATCCGGCTTTTCTACAATTTTTTTAATTTTGTAGACATTTCCTTCTACCGGCTCCAAATCTGCTATACCATACCTTTTTAAATCCTCTTTTTTGTCAATTTTGACCCCGGAAATAACCATTCCTCCATATTTCTCATGGACGTCTGTCATTTGCTTTAACCTGGGAGGCTCGGCATAAATAAATTCATCCCCCCACACAACCGCAAACGGCTCATCACCAATCACTGATTCACCTTCCAAAACAGGCGTACCATTGCCGTACGGACCTTTTTGCCTAATGTAGATGAAATTGGCCATCTCGGAAATATGCTTTAACTGCTCTAAAACTTTTTCTTTATTACCGTTAATTAAATTTTGAACTAAATCCTCATTCGGAGCATCAAAGTGATCTTCAATGGCCCGCTTGGTGGCACCAGTCACAATCACAATGTCTTCTATACCGGAAGCCACAATTTCCTCTACCACGTATTGAATAACCGGCTTGTCCACAATTGGCAACATCTCTTTGGGCATGGCTTTAGTTTGAGGAAGAAATCTGGTACCAAATCCGGCAGCAGGGATTAGAGCTTTAGTTATCTTTTTTGTCATATTAGTAAAATATACCACTAAAAAGCGGCGTAGTCACAAGTAACCAAAAAATGTAGTGCAGTTGAGCGCACCACTTTATCCATGATCCACCTTTTACTCGGCGCGAAACGAACTTCAAGCGAGCGACCTGGTCGCGCGAGCGGTTTTTTGTACTGTGACAAGCCGCTCATTTCACTCTCTCAATGTATTCTCCAGAACGAGTATCAACTTTCACTTTTTCTCCTACTTTCATAAACATCGGCACCCTGACCACTAAACCATTATCTAAAACTGCTTCTTTAAAAACATTGGAAACCGTATTACCTTTTTCTTCCGGACCGGTTTCGGTAATTTCATACACCAAGCTCATGGGTAATTCCAATCCTAAAGCCTCACCTTCCCCCACAATCAGGATCACTTCCAGGCCATCTTTTAGATACTTAGCTTGATCCCCTAAAACTGGGGCCGACAAGGAAAATTGCTCAAAGGAAGCCGGATCCATGAAATTAAAAGTTTCCCCGTCTTTATAAAGAAATTGGGCTTTTTTCTTCTCCACATCAGCCTCATCCACCCGAGCCCCGGTAATAAAGGATTTTTCCACCACCGAACCAGTCCTGATGTTGCGGACTTTAACTTTGATATTGCCGGAACCTCTACCCGTCTTAACGTGCTCATAAGTTAAAACAAGAAAAATATCCTTCCCCTCTTTATAAAAAGTACCGTTTCTTAAATCTGTAACATTTAAAGCCATGTAGGGGATTTTACCATAAAACAGGAAATTATTTCCAAATATTTACTTATTTGTTAAAGATTTATTATATATCTCTTCTAATATCTTAGTTGGAATGCGGAAAACTTTAGAGGTTCGCATCGGCCCCGTACCAAACTTTGCCGGAGCAATCGATGTTACTACTACAGAAGAAACAAAGGAGCGTTTTTTACATACGGGAGATTTAGGTGCTATGGTGGACTGGGCTAAGTGGAAGAATAGGTTTAAAATAGGCATTTCTTTAATTCTTGCCGCAGATGCCGCAACCGAGCTTTCCAAATCAATTTTTCCTTTAATCTCTGCTGATTTAATTCCTTTAAACAATTATCCAATCTTAGCTCAACTTAGCCTATATTCAGAAACACAATTGGGGGTGGGAATTTTAGCTGCCATCGGAACTTATTATCTGGGTAAGGATACCTTTAGGGATAGAAGAAGGCTTCAAACCATGGGGGCCGCGTTGCGCAAGATTCAAATCTCCTCCGTTGAATTCCAGGAGCCTATTGAAAACCAGGACGAAAACAAGCCCCAAAGCTAATTTTTACCCTAAAAAATTTTTAATCTTATCCTTATCCCTTTTTAACCACTCCGCATTGGAATAAATTTGCTCCAAGGCTTGAGCAATGGTTCTTTTGGCCTCAGGCACCGGGTTAATCTTCACAAACCTTTCAATATCTTTGGCATCTTCTTTTTTGGTAAACTCGCCTGCCGGGGCGAAAACCCGGGTAAAATAATGTCCGCCGGCATACCTTTCTTTGAGTAGTTTCCAGTTCTTTTTAGCGAATTCCCAGGCCAAATACCGCCCCTGAGGATTACTCCAGACCGAAGCAATTATCTGCAAACTATTTTGGTATCTGACATGTTTGGAAATGGCAAAATCCAAAGCCTTTTGCAAAATAGTTTTAGACGGGAATAAACCTAAACTGCGGCCAATCCGGTCTTTTTCCTGCTGGTTATCTGCCTCTTTGTACATCTTAACTAAAGTATTAAATTCTTTGGTGCTGCCATTTTGAGCCACCAGGTTATAAACCAGGCTGCGAAGATCCGGATCAATACCCTTGTCGTTGCGAGGACTGTAGGACGAAGCAATCTTCTCCGATCGTGGAAGATTCTTCGCTAATCGCTCAGAATGACGGGAGGAGGAAAATAATTCCTGGGCTTTTTTGATTGTTTCCAACTCTCCAAAAGAGCCTAATTTATATAACACTATGCCCCGAAGCAATCCGTCGGTGTGCTTTTCCCCTTTTTTCTTTTCCCAACCTAATTTTTCGGCAATTCCGCTGTAAATTTTTCTGCCAAAGCTTCTAAAATCTTCGTAGAAATCCTCATACGCCAATAAGCTGTCCAACTGACTAAGGTGCCCGGTGAGTGTTGACCAAACTGTGTAGTCTTCCTCGTTTATATAATTTAAAGCCAGCTCCAAAGCTAAAGTGGTCGGGGAATTACCTGATTGAGCCAAATCAAAGCTATCCCTAATTAGTCCCAACCTGTCCGGAGCAGATAATTTACCGCTTTTTATTGAATCTTCCAATCCATACAAATAATCTCGGGGGTAATCCACCCGGACCAAAGATACTTCCCCGCTATTTAACTTTTCTCCCTGGTTGGGAATGGACATAGATTTTTTATCCAGCAAAAACTGCTCCTTTCCTATTCTCACCGGAATATTCCAAATTGTATTATCCTTAGTTTGATTCTTAGAGATTGGACTAGAAAAGAATCTACTCTGTTTTAACAGTAGCCTGTTGCCTGTTACCTGTACCCTTACCGCCGGGTGTCCCGCCCGCAAGGTCCAGTTTTTCATTACCTTTTTGACGGGTTTACCGGATTTTTCTTCCAAATCTTGCCATAAATCTTCAGTTTGGGCATTACCGTAGGCATGTTTTTTCAAATAATACTGCAAACCTTTTTGGAAATCCTTCTCCCCTAAATACTTCCACAACATTCTTAAAACCGAAGCTCCCTTGGAATATGACACCCGGTCAAAAATCTCGGAAATTTCAGCCGGATTTTTTACTTCCACCTCAATCGGGTGCGTATTTTTTAACGAATCCAGCTCAAAAGCATCAGACAACTCGGTAGCTACAAATTGAGTCCAGATATCCCACTCCGGAAAGATATGATCTACAGCTAAATATTCAATGAACGAAGCAAAGCCTTCGTTTAACCACAAATGAGTCCACCACTCCATAGTAACCAAATCACCAAACCACTGGTGGGCCAGTTCGTGGGCAATCACCATGGCCACCCATTGTTTATTGGCTGAAGAGGAACTGGCTTCGTCAATCAACAAAGTGGATTCCCGGTAAGTTACCGCTCCCCAATTCTCCATGGCTCCGGCTGCAAAATCCGGGATAGCAATCATGTCAAGTACGGGCAGCGGGTATTTAATTCCAAAATAATCATTGTAAAATTCCAAGCATTTGGCTGCCACATCTAACGCAAACTTGGCTTGGGCTTTTTTACCAGGAGTGGTAAAAACTCTGACCCTGACTTTATCTTCAGTCTCTTTTTCAATATATTCAAAATCTCCCACAATAAAGGCCAGCAAATAGGTAGACATTTTTGGGGTAGGGGCAAATTCAACAGTTTTGTAACCGCTTTCATGCTCCAACACATTAGATTCCATAGTGTTTGAAATAGCGGTTAAATTAGCCGGCACCATTAAAGTCACATCAAAAATAGCTTTTTGTGAAGGCTCATCAAAAGAAGGAAAAGCCCGCCTGGCATCAGTCGATTCAAATTGGGTGGTCGCGATATGTTTTGAAACTCCGCCCACTTCATAGCGTGAACGGTAAAAACCCCGCATTTTATCATTTAAAATTCCCCTAAACATTAGTTTTAGCTGCCCTCTGCCTTTGAGAAGAGTTTTGGGAAAAGTAAAGGTGGCGGTTTCAGCTTTAACATCATAGGAGATCCTACCTGCCCAGACCTGTTTATCTTGATGGATGAATTCTGCTGAATCTATTTCCAGCTCAGCTGAGTGGAGAGTGATTTGCTTAGCGGGTTTATCCAGCAACAATTCGATTGTTTCTTCGCCGTAAAAGGTAAACTGCTCAAGGTCCGGCCGGAGCATAATTTTGTAGCGCTGGGGTTTAACATGTACCGGTAATCTAACTTTGTTTTTCATAGTTTACCCCTTTCCTTAATTCTGTTTGGTACTTTACCTAAATCACAATCTCTTGTCCAGTCTTACCCGATCTAAATCCTTTATATTTCATTTGTACCACGGCCGGAGGACATTTGTCTCAATTCCCAATATTATCAGATTCAATTACCATCACCCAATCCTCTATCCCGACTTGCTTAATAAAATCTCTTAATAGCTTTGTGCAGTTTATCTTTGAAGCCCAAATACTTTGCTGCCATTGTTTAAATCCTAGCTGTTTCAATTTAAACCTTAACAAATCGCGAGCCTGTCTTCTTTTCTCTGGAATATCCCAAACCACCAACCTCCATTTACCATCCCATTTCTCATCTCCACTTCTCATTTTTGCCCACAATGCTCTATCTTTACCGGAATCTGTTAATCGTAAAATCAATTCTTCATCCTTTACAAATTCAATAAAACCTTTTTCTCTTAATCGTTTAATTACTTGGGAAAGAGCTGGTTTCTTAACCGGTCTTTCCAGCAAAGGATTATAGATAAAATCTTCAAAACTCACATAACCATCAACTGATTTCTCCAAAGCGAGTAAAACTAAATCAGTTAAAGCCTTTCGCTTGCTAGGAAACCTAGTCATTTATCACAAATGTACCACGGCCGGAGGACATTTGTACAGACATAAAATAAAGCATCTCTTTATTCTTTCTTCGTAAAGCTAAAATTGGTATAATGCCTCAAGTAGTTAAATTGCCGAGGTGGTGGAATGGTAGACACGATAGACTCAAAATCTATTGATCGCAAGATCATGAGGGTTCGACTCCCTCCCTCGGCACAAGTAAGTATTTAAGGCCAGCTTGTTTCCCTCATTGGAATCACCATCACCTCAGGAATAGCTGTTTCTTTAGGTAAAGATAAAACAAACTTAATTACCTCTGCCACATTTTTTGGATCCTGCAAATTAGGCTCTGCCTCCGGAAATCTTTCTAAAATAAAGGGTGTTTTCATCCCGCCGGAAACCAAAGCTGTAACTTTGATATTTTTCTCCCGGCCTTCTACATGTGCGGCGTGGGAAAAACCCAACAAACCCCATTTGCTAGCATGGTAAGCTGAAGCATTAGCCCAGGCTCTTTTGGAAGCTGTAGAACAGATATTAATCACTTGCCCAGGCTCTTTTTTACCCATAACGGAGAAGGCATGTTTAGTCATTAAAAACGCCCCAATCAGATTAACTTTTAGCACCTTCTGCCACTCATCGGTCAAAATTTCGTCCAAAGATTTAGTAAAATCTATCCCGGCATTATTAATTAAAATATCTAAAACCCCAAACTGTTTATCCAACTCATCAAAAACTTTTTTTACAGAAAGCTCATCGCTTACATCCAATTCTATCGCCTGAGCCTTTCCCCTTTGGTATTTTATCCATTTGGCAGCTTTTTCCGCTTTCTGTTTATTAACATCAGCCACAATCACTAAAGCCCCCTCCTTAGCCAAACTTCGGCAAATTTCTTGACCTAAACCTTGACCCCCACCGGTTACTAAAGCAATTTTGCCTTTGAAAGCATTCATTTCATTTGCTCCTTCAACACGTAAGGTAATTTCGGTTTAACCGGCAGAGATTTTGGCAAAACAGTTTCCGGCCGGTCTTCTGAGGTAAATAACTGTTTTTCTATTAACTCGCAAATCGTGTGGATCACATTAGTATGGATTTCCTGAATTCTTTGGGTATCATCAGAAGGAACTATTAAGGCCACATCACACAACTCAGCTGCTTCGCCTCCCTTTTTCCCTAACAACCCTATACAAACCATTCCCTTCTTATGAGCTTCAATGAAAGCCAGGTTAACGTTTTCGGAATTTCCGCTAGTTGAGATGCCGATTAAAATATCATTTGCCTGCCCCAAAGCATTCACTTGTCTTGAGAATATCTCATCAAAGGAAAAGTCGTTCCCCCAGGCAGTCAAAAACGAAGTATCACTAGTCAGGGAAATCACCGGCAGTCCCTGCCTTAAGGAAATTTGGAAGCGGCCGACTAGCTCCGCTGCCAGATGCTGAGAATCAGCCGCTGATCCGCCGTTACCGCAGACCAAAACTTTACCACCCTCCTGGAAACTGCGGGCAATGGCTTGGGCAGCGTCCAGCATCGGAATACGCAAGGCAAACTGCGATTGTTCCACAGTTTGGGATAAAGCCCTAAAACCGCTTTCAATAATATGAAGCTGTTTTTCCTTTTCCGGGATTTGAATGTCACCAAAAAGCACTTTTTCGTAAACTTGAGAAATAGAGCTGGCAATTTTTTCCCAGGTAAAGGCATTATTGACTCTTTTCAGGCCGTTTTCTTTAAAAAAGTTGGCAATTTTGCGGTTTTTGAATATATCGGCCAACTTTTGCGCCAAGCTTTCCGCGTCATTTGGAGGAACTAAATAACCGGTTTTTCCGTCTAAAACCGTATATTTGATACCGCCCACATTTGACCCCACTACCGGCGTACCACAAGCCATCGCTTCCAAAGGCGTAATGCCAAAGGGTTCATACCAGGGAGTGGTAGTAAACACATCAGCGGCATTATAAAAATATTTCAGCGTTTCTCTGCCTCTCCGGCCAACAAATCGAACACAATCTTCTACCTTTTCCTGTCTGGCAATTCGCCTCAATCTTCTGATTTCCGGAGTAAGTCTGGCGTTAGGCACATCACTGTCACCCCCTACAATCAGCAACTTGGCTTTAACTCTAAACTTTCTCCGCAAAATTGGCAGGACAGCAATCACATTATCAATCCCCTTTCTTTTGATAACCCTACCTAGCTGTAGGATGATTGGCTCTTTGGGGTTTAAATCTAAAACCATCCGGCACAACAGTTTATCAATCGGATAAAATTCATTGGGGTCAAAACCAGCCGGGATGATAGTAATTTTGTCCGGGTTAGCATTATAGTAATTAATCATATCTTCCCGATCTTGGGGACATTCGGCAATAATGGCGGCTGCCTCTCTCATAGCTTTCTCTTCAATTCCAAAACGGTTATCCGGGAATTTATCATCTTTCCCCTGAAAGATCCGTCGGATTTTACCCAAAGCATGGAAAGTCACCACAAATGGAATATTAAATCTTTGTTTAATTTCCATGGCCGGGATTACCGCCAGCCAAAAATTAGCATGGATCAGCCGGTAAGGATCTTTTTCCGTTTTCATAAAATCAATCATGTTATCAGTAAACTCTTTCATGTGGGGAAACAATTTTTCCTTATTTATAAAGGTAATCGGCCCGGCCTTGACTTGAATCACCCTGACGCCGTTATCCCATTCCACCACTTGCGGCAGCCTGGCATCATCCCAGCGGGTGAAAATATCTACCTCATAACCCAACCGGCTCAACTTCTTGGCAATCTGGCCGATATAAATCACCTGGCCGCCGGCATCCACCCCGCCCAAAGTGGCAAGCGGCGATTCATGACTGATAAAAGCAATTTTGCGCTTCATCCCAGTACCTCCTCCCAGTCTTTGACAAACCTCTGAATGTCGAATCTTTTCTGGGCAATTTGCCGGCTTTCTTTTCCCATTTGCCGGGCCAAATTTTGATCATTAATCAATAGTTTCATCTGGGGAATTAAAGCCTCGATATTCGTATCCAAAAAGCCTGAGATTCCACTTTGAACTACGGTAACCATTTCCGTCGTAGCCAAACCAACCACCGGCAGACCAATCATCATTGCCTCACAAATTGCCAACCCCAGCGAGGTATAGCGAGCCGGATTAAACAAAAACCGGTAACGAGATAAAGCTTTAAGTAATTCTTGATGCGGTATTTCGCCTAAACCGCCTAAGTTTTCCGAATCAATGCCGATTAAATCCAAAGGCACTTCCTTCTTCACCCTTTCAAAAACATCCCGGCCCAATCTTCTACCTCTTTTGTCCAAATTATTAATTACCACCGCCCCTTTTGGCAGGTCGCCAATGTAAGGTATTTCAGGCGCCACCACACCATGCTCAATCACCCTGGTAGCGGTTTGTCCGCTATCCCACATCAAATTATTAAAATGAGTCACATGCACCAAGAAGGTATCTGAGCTGGCAGTTATATGTTTGGTATCAGTTGGCAAATCCCTGGGAGGCTCATGTTCCAGATAAACTTTTGGCAGAGTTAATTGATCCTTTGATAAAATCTCAAACTGATCCTGTAAGTAAATTTTATTCTCCGGATAGCTGGACTGGAAAAGGATTAAATCCAGCCCAAGCCTCTTAATCTCTTCTGCCGGCACCTGGTGAACATTTTTTCCCCAAGGGAATCCTGATCCGATAGCCTCATACCCCAATCCACCGCTTTTTTTAAACGGGATATAAAAATCGCAGGATTTAACTCGGGTTAAATAATATAAATAATTCCCGTGGACATGCCAGGTTAATATTCTCCTCATACACTGAGTATTCTTGGGAAACCAGC
Organism: bacterium; assembly: GCA_021786105.1. Classification (GTDB taxonomy): domain Bacteria; phylum Patescibacteriota; class Microgenomatia; order Daviesbacterales; family UBA10151; genus UBA10151. The sequence goes on along the minus strand of JAJYNW010000016.1, from coordinate 27,744 downwards.
TATTCCTCTTCTCCAGTGGATATTGAGCAGCAAATCGAGCTCCATAAAGACCTGGCTTATATCTTCTGCTTCCTTAGCCTGCAGAACTCTGTGAAGATCCTGGTTAAGCGGAGCCCAAAGGTTAGGGTTTTTTAAATAGGAAATAATCACGCTGGGGGTTTTAACAGCTGCGGCCAGGTGAGAAACACCGGTATCGTTTGAAACCAAAACCCGGGCATTTTTAATAATCATTCCCAATTGCCCCAAATCAGTCTTCCCCGCCAGGTTAACTGCCGGATGAAGCATCTCCTTCAAAACCGCTGAAATAATCTCTTTTTCTTCTTCAACTCCGGTTAAAACAATTTGGTAGCCTAAGCCGGCTAAATAATCAGCCACTTGGGCAAACCTTTGGGCCGGCCATCGTCTTCGCTTCGCATAAGCACCGGAATGAATAACTACAAAATTTCCGGTTTCCAGCTTCCATTGATCAATGTTTTCCTGAAACTGCCGTTTTTCACTAGGTTTAATGGGAAATTCCAGATCAGCACCCTGAGGCTCTATCCCCAAAAATTTCATCAGCATTAAGTGTCTTTTAATTTCATGCTGGTTATCCACATACCGCATAAAAGTTTGGGGATTCGGACAGACCTCTCCTTTCCAATAGCCGGCTTCTAACTGCGGTCTTAAACTTCTGATTAAGGAATTAGTCACCTTCCCGTTACCGTGCATTTGTATCACCAAATCGAAATTTTCTTCCTGCATTTGGGTCACAAACTTTACAATCCCCCGTAAATTACCGGCACTTTCTCTCAAACCCGGATAGCCTGGAAATTCCACAAATTTATCAATCAAGTGGTTAAACCTTAAGGCAAAATCTTTTGCCCATGGCAAACCAATCAGTGTAATTTCCGCCTTAGGATAAGCCCTTCTCAAACTCCTTAAAGCCGGAACGCAACATAGTAAATCTCCCAATTTCAGTGCCCGAAAAACTGCAATCTTCATAAATAATACGATGGAATTTCAAAATTCCACCGCTTAAATCCATCATAGGCACCCCGGATAAAAGGAATATTAGAAAAGTGTAAGAAGAAGGAAAGAAAAGCCTTTACATCAACTTCATATTGTGCTAACATCGGCCCCTTTAGTGATGCTAAAACTGCTCGAGAAATTACAAAAAACATTTCCCGCGTTCAAATATAGAAACTACAGGTTATATTTCACGGGGCAACTTATATCTTATACCGGTTCCTGGCTGCATGGGGTAGCCTATGGCTGGCTGGTCTATCAACTGACCCATTCTGCCTTTTGGTTGGGGGCAATTTCTGCCCTGTCAGCTTCACCTGTTTTGTTTTTCTCCCTTTTTGGCGGATTCTTAGTGGACAAATTAAACAGAAAGAAAATCTTAATTTGCACCCAAACCAGCTCCCTAATATTGGCCGCCACCCTGGGCATATTAGTCATCACCCACACTATTACTCTGCCTATATTAATGTTGATTACTTTACTCTCCGGCATCACCGATTCTTTGGACGGCCCGGCTTCGCAGGCATTTTTGATAGATATTATCCAGAAAGACGATTTACATTCAGCCATTGGCTTGAATTCAGCCATATTCAATACCGGCCGGGTGGTCGGCCCGGCTGCAGCTGGATTTTTAATTGCCTTGGCGGGAATGGGTAATATCTTTTTAATTAACGCCTTAAGCTTCCTAGCTATTTTAATCAGCTTATGTTTAATTGAAGTCAATCCTTTAATCAACCGCAAAAAGGACAAACCTCTCAAGGCCATAAAAGAAGGCATTGCTTATGCCTCCTCTCATCCTTCCATCAGTTTATTGCTTTTGACCGCCGGCATGGGGGCCATTCTTTGTTTTTCCCAAGCCACCATGATGCCGGTTCTGGTAGCCAAAGTTTTCTCGGGCAACGCTCAAACTTTGGGATTTTTGCTTTCCTCTACCGGAGTGGGAGCACTGGTGGGTTCTTTAATAATTTCCTCCCGGTATAAAAAAGCCAAAGCCAAGAAATTTATTATGATCGGCAGTGCCCTGTTTATGGCGGCCACCTTTGCCTTCTCTTTTGCCGCCAACATTTATTTGGCATCCATCTTGCTTTTCTTTGCCGGACTGGGGCTAACTATCCAGTTTTCATCTGTTTACACCACCATTCAAAAACTGGTCCATGAAGATTTCCGGGGCCGGGTGTCCAGTATTTACTCTTTAATGTTTATTGGACTATCACCTATCGGTAATATTCTAATTGGCTCGATCTCCTCGGTTTTTGGCCCGCAAATGGCTATCCGGGTATTTACCGTTTTAATTTTCCTTTATGGTATCGGAGCTTATTATTTGCACAAATACCGCCTGCAAAAGCATGCCGAATCCCTCCAACCAACAGTGGCCTTAGCTGAGCAATGAAGTGAGTTTCTTGCTTCCCAACTTCTTACCAAAAATTAACTTGCTTCTTAAAAGTAACTTTTAAAATTACTTCTCATGCGTTATTTATTAAGGATATTTTTGCTGCCGGCTTATATCCGGTCTAACTCCATTACCGTCTGGGCTTTGTTTATTGCCATGTTCATTATCAAAAGGTTAAAAACTCTTCATAATATCTTCTGATTGACTCCCCGGCCAAAAATCTGTTAAAAACAATGCATGCAAATTTTTGGTTTAGTGGGCGAAAAAGGATCCGGCAAGCAAACCTTTGTCAATTTTATAAAACAGATTGCTTCGTCCTACAGTCCTCGCAATGACAAAGGGGAGGTATTAAAAATTAGGCAGGTAAGGTTTTCCGATATTTTGGCCGAAACTTTAATTATGTGGGATATTCCCATCACCAGAGCCAATTTACAAAAGTTGGCCTTAATGATGAGTGAAACTTTTGGCCAGACAGCTTTGGCTAAAGCGGCCAAGTTTTCCGTTGAAGGCGATACTGCTGACATTGTGATTTTTGACGGAGTCAGACGTGAAGCTGAAGCCAGATTAGTTCGAAGCTTTAAAAACAGTACTCTAATTTATATTACCGCCGGCCAAAAATTAAGATACCAAAGGTTAAAGACCAGAAGTGAAAAAGTCGGCGAAGTTGGGCTGACCTTTGAGCAATTTTTAAAAGAAGAAAAATCCAAAGCAGAAAAAGACATTCCCCAAATTTCCAAAAAAGCCGACATTAAGATCGAAAACAACGGCACCTTGGAGGAATTTAAAGCCAAAATTCAAAAGTTAAATATGATAAGCTAAGATCATGGCGGCTGTCCGGCATTATCACCACCATTATCATTTTTCCTACACTACCTCCTTAAAAAGACATTTCCTATCTGTTTTGGTAGTTCTGTTTGTATTGTTTTTGCTGCTATTTTTTGCCTTTAGGTTTATTACCCCCACCAAACCTTTAATCAATTTAGACCAAATCTCAGCCCTGGATTTGCTGGAGGCAACTTTTGTCACTTTTTACCGCTTAACTTGGGCGTATATCCTGGCATTAGTAACATCTATACCCCTTGCCTTGTTAATCACCAGCAAGCCTAAAGTGGAAAAAGTCCTGTTGCCTTTTTTTGATATTTTGCAGTCCATTCCGGCCTTGGCTTTCTTCCCTATCATTGTCTTGGTTTTTATCAAGGCTAACTTCTTTGATGGGGCAGCTGTTTTTATCATTTTTTTGTCCATGCTTTGGAATTTAGTTTTTAGTATGATCGGCGGGCTGAAAACTATTCCGCAGGATATTGAATCAGCAGCATTTGTTTTTAAAGCCACTGGATGGAAGAAGCTTTTTAACATTACTTTACCGGCTATCTTTCCCTATATTATTACCGGATCGCTGCTAGCCTGGGCCCAGGGCTGGAATGTCATCATTGTGGCAGAAGTGCTGCATAACTATATTCCCGGCGGCACCAGCTTTTATGATTTATTTGGTCTGGGTAGTTTGTTGGTCCAGGCTTCATACCAAGGCAAAAATTCCATCTTTTTAGCTTCTATTTTAGTGATGGTGATTTTAATTACCCTATTAAATTTCTTCATCTGGCAAAAACTGTTGCATTTTGTAGAAAGGTACAAATTTGACTGACACAAAGTGTCATCCCGACGAATGTCGGGATCCAATTAAACACAAGCTTAAATGGTTAATAGACGTGGACTATTATCCTCACTATGTTCGGATAATTGGATTCCTGCTTTCGCAGGAATGACGGAAAAATACTAAAATGAATCATGTTGTAACTTTAGACAATATCAGTAAAAAATATCCCGGCACTCCAGACAAATGGGTGGTGCAAAATGTCAACCTAAAAGTTAGCCAGGGAGAATTTTTTTGTCTGATTGGTCCTTCGGGCTGTGGCAAATCAACTCTGCTAAAAATGATCGCCGGTATCGAAACACCAACCTCCGGCAACATCACCAAACCCAGCAATATCTCCATGGTTTTCCAATCTGGAGCCTTACTGCCCTGGCTGACTGTAAAAGAAAATGTAACTTTTGGTTTGAAAATGGCCAACACCCCCAAACATTTAATAGAAAGCCAAGTTGCAGAATATTTACGAATGGTTAATCTAGTTGGCTTTAATTACAAATATCCCCGGCAGTTATCCGGCGGGCAAAGACAACGGGTGGGAATTGCCCGGGCTTTGGCTGTCAAACCGGAAGTGCTACTTCTTGACGAACCCTTCTCCGCCCTGGATCCTCTAACCACTGAAGAGCTTCACCAAGACCTTTTGAAAATCTGGCAGGATACCAAGATTACTATCATCATGGTTTCCCACCTGTTGGAAGAAGCCATATTATTGGCAGACAGAATTGGGATCATGAAAGATGGCAACCTGAAAGAGGTAACGGAGGTTAATTTACAAAGACCTAGAAACAGAAGATCAGAACAATTTTTTGAGCTTGGGGATAAATTGTATAAACTAATTCAGGATTGACAATCTGTACATAATTCTGTAAGATAAGCGTATTATGGTTAAAACTTTACCTATTACTGAAGCAAGAGAGAAATTAACCAATCTAGTTGATAAAGCCAATAAAATCTGGGATGAATATATTATTACTGTTAACGGCAAGCCTGCCGCCGTTTTGATGTCTGTGGATGAATATGAGTCATGGAAAGAAACCAATGAGATCTTAGCTGACGAGAAGTTGATGAAAGCTATCAGACAAGGAGAGAAAGATATTGAAGAAGGTAAAGTATATGACTGGGAAGAGGTTAAAAAAGAGCTCGGAATAAATGTATAAGATTAAATTAACCGCTAAGGCCAAAAAAGAGCTCGGAAAAATTAAAAAGCTTCATCAATCAGCAATCGGACTGGCTTTAGAAGAAATTAAGGAAAATCCCTTAGTTGGAAAATCCTTATCCAGAGAATTAACCAATAGATATTCTTATCGAATCGGAATTTATAGGATCATCTACAAAGTTAACAAGGAAGACAAAATAATACATATTCTCGCCGCTGGCCACCGAGCTAATATCTATAATTAATGATGCATCAAAACATCATGCAGCTGCGGCGGATTCTTTACCAGTTTTTTCCACCGGTCTGCCTCTGGTTTTTTCCATGCCGTAAAACTTGGTCCGGTCAGCCCGAAACATTAGCGGTATTTCTCCCACCGGACCGTTCCGGTGTTTTTGGATATCCAAAGTCACCTGCTCAATATGCTCCGGGTCTTCCCGGTAAATAAACATCACCACATCCGCATCCTGTTCAATCGCCCCTGATTCCCGTAGATCTGCCAACTGCGGCTTTCTGGTTCCCCGCTGTTCAACTGCCCGGGACAATTGGGAAATTGCCAACACTGGAATCTTTAACTCCCGGGCGATATTTTTCAAGCTTTGGGAAATTTCCGAAACTTCCTGCACCCTGTTGTCTAAACTCCGGCCATGAACAAGCTGCAAGTAATCCACAATCAGGAGTTTCAAACCATGCTCAATTTGCAACCTCCTGGCTTTTGTCCGCATCTCGGAAATATTAATACCCGGAGTATCATCAATATAAATTGGCGCCTCGGCCAGCTCCCCCATAGCCAAAGACAACTTGTCAAAATCTTTCTCATCCAATCTGCCGGTTTTTAGCTTCCAGGCTTCAATATCCGCCTGACCAACCAACAACCTGTCCACTAACTCTTCCTGGCTCATTTCCAAAGAAAACATCCCTACTGGCAGTCCGGCAGTAACGGCCACATATTGGGCAATATTTAAAGCCATGGAAGTTTTACCCTGGCCTGGCCGGGAGGCTAAAATGATCAAATTCGAATTCTGCATACCGGCCAGCTTGGAATCCAAATCCCGAAAACCGGTAGGCACCCCCCGTAATTTTCCGGAAGATTTTTGCAGTTCATCTAATCTATCAAAACTCTCGGTTAAGGCATCTTTGATCGGCCGGAAATCCCGGCTGACATGATCCTGGGATAAAGAAAATATCGCCGCTTCCGCCTTTTCCAATAGCTCCTCTACCGGCTCCCCTTCATCATAAGCATGCTGAACAAGTAAGGTAGCTTGGGCAATTAAGCTTCTCCTTATAGCATGATCCTTAATAATCTTGGCATAATGTTCGATGTGGGCTGAGGTGGGAACAATATTGATCAGGGAAGCCAAATATGCAGACCCGCCAACTCTATCATAAGCATTTTTTCTTTTCAGCTCTTCGGTAACAGTTACCAAATCTATCGGTTCACGCCTCTCAAACAAGGCCTGAATCGCTTCATAAATAGGACCATGCTGGTCAGTACGGTAAAAGTTTTGGGGGTGCAAAATTTCGGAAATCCGGACAATCGCATCTTTATCAATTAAAAGAGAGCCCAAAAGGGACTGCTCTGCATCTATATTTTGCGGAGGAAGTTTAACTGCATTAGACATATCTTTATTAAAAGAGCAGCGAAGTCGAGTGCAGTCAAAAAATGCAGTGCAGTTGAGCGCACCGCAGAATTCCTGATCCAGTCACCACCCGGCGCGAAACAAACTCCAAGCGAGCGACTTGGACGCGCGAGCGGTTTTTTGCGCACCGACGAGCTAGCTCTTACTTAACACCACCACCTGTGGCTCTTCGGGCAGTTTTTCTTTGGTTATCGAAAGCTTGGGTTGCAGGATGGCTCCTTCTGCTCCCATTTCCTTCAAAAACCCGTCAACACTATCAAGTTCAAACTTTAATCCTTCTATTTTGTAATGCATTGGGATAATAATTTTTGGTTCCAACTGGGAAACAATATTTGAAGCTATTTCAGAGTTTATGGTGTATGTGCCCCCCACCGGAATAAGCAAAATATCAGTTGGGCCAATTTCGGCAACTTGCTCCTCGGTTAGTTTGCCTTGCCCCAAATCCCCCAAATGCACAATATCCAAATTATCCATAAATAAATGGAAAATAGTATTTAGCCCTCTTTCGGACCCTTCAGAATTATCATGGAAAGAACGTATACCGGTAATAACCGCCCCCGCTACTTCGTATTCTCCGGGTTTATCAAAAACCATTGGTTTACTGCCATCCGGCATAGTAACCGCTGAAATAAAATTATGATCCTGATGATCATGTGTCACCAATGCCACATCTGCTTGTAACTCTTTTTCTTTGGGAAGTTTGAGACCGGTAAATTGAGGATCGTGTGGATCTATCACGACAGTAGCAGTTTTACCTTTTATTTTAAAACATGCTTGTCCATACCAGTAAATATCCATCGCCAAAAGATATTAGCAAAAACTTCATTACCGAACAATCCCTCAAATCGGGACAGGTATGTTAAAATTGATTCTAGCCATGCAACTCCGGAAGAAATTATCCACCAAACAGTTTATTTTGTCCCAGTTATTGATATTAATCGTCAGCCTTTCATTTCTGGCTGGGCTTTATTACATCGTCAACATCCAGTATCAAAAACCTCCAAAAGTTTTTGAAAACGGACCGGTGACCGCTCTACCCAAAACTCTTCAACTGGACTTAGATCAACCTGATGACAATTCCCTAACATTCCAATCCTCAATAGTTGTTTCCGGTCAAACCGCCCCCAAACTTAATGTATTAATCTCAACCGACATCAACGATACAATCATCCAATCAAAGCCGGACGGCTCCTTTTCCACTGTGTTAGATTTGGATGAAGGAGTTAATCAAATTACGGTGGTAGTTTTTGACCCAACCGGCGATTCCAAATCCATTAAACGAACAGTCTACTATTCCAAAGAAAAACTATGATAAAAAAGGTTACAGTTATTTTACTGGCAATAATATTACTTAATGCACCGTATATAGCATATGCTGCTGAGAGTAGTCCTTCTGCCGATATCCGAGCTAAACTTGAGGAGCTAAAAGAAGAAATTGCCTCAAAGGCAGCAAAATTAAAACAAATTATTGACCGCAAATTAAAAGACAAAGCTTATGTAGGAAAGATTAAATCCAAGTCAGATACCTCTATAACTGTAGCAACCGACTCCGGACCAAAAATAGTCAGTATTAACCAGGACACTGTTTTTGACAGTAACGTCAAGTCTAAAACCAAATTTTCCCAAAAAACTATGGCTCTGGAAGACTACATTGCTGCCTTAGGAGACAGCGATGAAACCGGCGTCTTAACCGCCAAAGAGATTATTCTGCTGCCCGCACCTAAAGATCAGCCCAAAACTTATTTATGGGGTCAGATTGTTTCAATCTCAGACCAACTGGTAACACTCAGGAATAATCAATTTAAAAATATAGCCACCACCCTGCCTGATCGATCTGAAGTAAAACTAAATAATTTTGTGATCCTTACCGGCAATGAAGATAAAAATAATATTTTTGATGCCAGATTTGCTTATGTCATCCCCCAAGGCGGAACAATAAAACCCAAAAAAGTAGCCACTCCTTCTGCCCAAATCTCCACCCCATCAGTTCATCCTGCTACCGGCGGTACCAAATCCAAACCCACCCCCTAAGCCAACTTCTCGTTAGGGGTACCGGCTAAACTCTCCACGTATTTTTTAATTTTGGGGACTGAAGTCTTTGGACAAACCAGCAAAACGTCTCCGGTATTGATGACGAGCATCCCTTTTAAATCAATCCCCACAATTAGCTGGCCGTTATAGTTAAATACCAAATTATCCGTTGAATCCAACAGCTCTACATTACCTTTAATCACATTTTCATCTTCGGATTTGGCCAAAGCCTCTTTTAATGCCTCCCAAGCCCCAATATCGCTCCAGCCAATATCTACTGATAATACCAAGCCGTTTGCCGGATCCAGCTTTTCCAAAATGGCATTGTCAAAAGAAATTTTTTCCATGGCCGGGTAAACTTCATCGACAAATTTTTCGTAGCCCGCCGTCCCTACTGCATCCGAAATTAACCTTAATTTCTCAAAAAGACCGGGGGCAAACTTTTCATAAGACTTCCACAAAAATTTGGGGGTGGTCACAAAATAACCTAAGTTCCAAGCATGCTGACCGTCTGCTAAAAAACTTCGGGCTAAATTCTCATCGGGCCGGTATTTAAAACCTTTAAATTCATAAACCGGAGTTTCCCCTTCCTTTTTAACCTCGCTGCCAAATTCAATATAACCCAAATTCACACTGGCAAACCGGGGTTTTTGTCCCACAAAAATAATCTTCTCCGGATCGTCCTGGCTGAGTTTCTCCGCAATTTTCAAAGCTTTTCTGAATTCATCGTCTTTTTTAATCAGGTGATCCCCCCAAAGTATGGCTATTTGCTCATCCGGATTTTTCTTCATAAAGTTAGCAATAACCAAGCCCACTGCCGGACCTACATCGCGCATGGCTGGCTCAAAAATCAGATTTGACTCGGGGATTTCCGGGAACTGACTTTTAAGTATTTGCTCATATTGCTTATTGGTCGAAATATAAATGTCACTCCAGTCAAAATCCGGAAACACTTTGGAAATGGAAATCTGCAGCATCGATTTATCGTCAATTACCTTTTCAAATTGCTTAGGGGTATTCTTACGTGATAGCGGCCACAACCTGGTTCCAACTCCGCCAGCAAAGATGACAATTTTCATAATTCGAGTAATAACGAAGAATTATAACGCAACGCGTTACAAGAAGCGTCGCGATGTAATCGCAAGCGATTATAACGCAACGCGTTACAAGAAGCGTCGCGATGTAATCGCAAGCGATTATAGTCCACGTCTACAAGAATAATATACCACAGACTTCCTAATTCGTCATTGAACTAAGCAGTTGTCAAACAATTTATATTCAATTATCACAATATAGTGCACCTTGCACCCTAGGGGTGTATTTATATTGACACCTGCGGTAACCGATAGTAAATTTGACAAGGAAAGGTTTTGTGGTATACTAATTACACAATTGAATATTTATCCCGATTAAATCGGGATAAAAAGCGTTTGCATTGGAGTCACGATCCAAAAGCTGAGAGCCAAATACTCTACGGAAGTTTAACCGTAAAATGAAACAGACGATGTCGCCTAGCGGAGTCGCCACTAAGAGCTGTAGTTTAGCAATAGATTGCAGAAAACAGGATGGGACCGCGGGAGGTCCTTTTTTAATGCCTTCCGTTCCTTGTTCATTACCCTATTTTTGGGTAGTGGGCAGTGAACGGAAGGTTTTTTTGTGCAAATTTTGAAAGGAGGTGAAAAATATGACAGAAAGAATAACACTTGAAGGTTTATACGGAATAGTTAAGAAACGGCAGGAAGAAATGCCGGAGGGATCTTATGTAGCTTCCCTTTTTAGAAAAGGCCCATCTCGTATTGCCCAAAAAGTGGGAGAAGAAGGAGTGGAAGTTGCCCTAGCAGTCAGCAGATTCAGCCTTACTGGTCAAGGAAGAGACGCAGTAATCGGAGAAACAGCTGATCTGTGGTTTCACTCTCTAGTAAGTCTAGTTGCCTCAAATATTACTCTAGAAGAAGTTTTGGAGGAATTAACCAGGAGGCACGCAGAAAAAACCAAGTGAGTGAATTTTAAAAGAAAGAAGGTGAGAAATTATGAGTGAATTTGAAACAAAATTAAAAATAGCAATACAGAAAACCGATGGCAGAATGGGTCAAGACTCAACGGCCTTGCTTTCTGCGGCAAATTTTAGCTTTCAGATAGGAGGCAGGGTCGATATTTGCGAGGTAGAAGATTTTCCTTTAAGCATTGAGCTGGTCCGCATTGGAGATATCCCAAATGATGTCGAAAGAGGTTATGCTGACTTTGGAATTGTCGGGCAAAACTCTTTAGCTGAAGCAGAGTCAGCAGTAATTCCATTAATGCCCTTAGGATTTGGTAAGTGCCGGCTACAACTGGGGGTTAAAAAAGACGTACCTTACGAAAAACCTTCAGACTTAAACGGTTTAACTGTTGCCACTTCTTACCCAAATTTGAGCCGTGATTTTTTTGCGAAAAGCAATACAAACGTAGATTTGTTAGTAAGATCTGGTTCAATAGAAAAATATGTTAAATCAGGAGAAGCTCAAGCTTGTGTTGATATTAGCTCAAGCGGTGATTCAATGAGGGCAAACGGAATTACAGCCTATGATGTGTTACTTGAATCAGAAGCCATGTTAGTGGCCAGCCCAAAGCTTCGGGAAAAAAGAGGCAGCGAACGCTTTGTCAAAGAATTCTTAATGGGTATCGAATCAGCTTTGAGAGTTAGAAACTTTACCTATATTGTTATGAACGCACCAGAATCTGCCAGACAAACAATAACAGATTTACTGCCCAGCGGAGAATCACCAACGATGTCCCCATTAAACGAAAGCGGGTGGTGGGCTATAAGTTCCTTGATACCTCGTCGTAATTTTAGAATGATAATTTCTGAGTTACAAGAAGCCGGAGCAAAGGATATTTTGGAATTATCACCTAAACAAATAATTCCAAATAGAAACGATCGTGCTATCATAGATCTAATGGAGAAAATATATGGGTAACATAACGGCACAGACATTGAAAGGTTTTAGGGATTTTTTGCCCCGAGAATCGGGGAAGAGACAGTATGTGCAAAATTTGCTCAAACAGGTGTTTGAATCCTTTGGATTTGAACCTTTGGAGACTCCAGCTTTGGAGTATGAGGAAATACTCCTGGGCAAATATGGGGATGAGGGTGATAAATTAATGTACCGTTTTACTGATCAGGGGGGCCGCAGAGTAGCTTTAAGGTATGACCAGACCGTGCCTTTAGCCCGTGTGGTGGCCCAGTACCAAAATCAGTTGCCTATTCCTTTCAAAAGATACCAAATCCAACCCGTCTGGCGGGCGGAAAACCCCCAAAGAGGCCGGTTTAGGGAATTTCTGCAGTGTGATATCGATACTGTTGGTTTAAACTCTCCCCTGTCTGATGCAGAAGTAATTGCGTGCACTATTAAAAGCCTTGAAACTTTAGGCTTTAAAAACTTTAAAGCCATAATAAATGATAGAACTATCTTTTCAGATTTGGTCAATAATGCAATTTTCAAAGATTACAATCTTTTCTCTATTATTCGCATAGTTGATAAATTGAATAAAATTGGGTATGAGGAAGTCATTGATGAATTAACAGAAAAAATTACTTCAGGCGATGAAAGTTCGGCTACATCAATTCTATGTACTTTAGAAGACAGTAAACCAACACAAAACTTGAAAGACATATTCAAAGCTCTGGAAGAAGAACTGGGCATATCAAAAGAAAAATATGAATTCTCTCCCACACTGGCCCGCGGCTTGGATTATTACACGGGCTTGATATTTGAAGTTGAGATTGAAGGATACACTGCCGGCTCGGTGGGCGGCGGAGGCAGGTATGATAATTTAATTGGCTTATTTTCCAAACAAACTGTTCCGGCTGTTGGTTTTGCCTTTGGCTTTGACCGGCTGATAGAAGTCATGGATCAATTAGGTCTTTTTCCGGCTGATTTAACCACCAGTCAAGTTTTAGTAACTATTTTTTCCAAAGATCTGGAACAGAAATCTGCAGAAGTTGCTTCTTGTTTACGTTCCAATAACATCAACACTGAACTATGGCTGGATCCTCAGTCAAAATTAGATAAGCAATTAAAATACGCCAACCAAAAAGGTATTCCATTTGTTGTCATCATTGGTCCAAACGAAGTCCAAGAAAACAAAGTTACTTTGAAAGACTTAAAAAATAAATCTCAGCAAACCATTTCACTTGACGAAGCTATCCAAAAACTGACATTATAAATAGGTGTCATCGCCAATCATTAAAAGGCCCATTCCTTACATAGCCCTGATCCTGGCTCACATTTTCTGGGGTGCCAACTATGTTGTCGCAAAAATTACTCTACAGGAGTTTCCGCCCATGAGTTTAGCCCTGCTTCGCTTTGCCATCGCCTCACTTCTGCTGGTCCCGTTTTTTTTGGCAGAAACCAAAAAGGTCAAAATTGAAAAACAAGATTTGCCCAAGCTGATTGCCGTCGGAGTTTTAATTATTGTTTTAAACATTACCTTTTTCTTTGAAGGAATCAAAAGAACTACTGCTATTGATGCCTCATTTTTATCCTTACTTATTCCTATGTTATCTGTACTTTTAGGCTGGTGGTTTTTAAAAGAAAAGATTTATTTGGTTAATCTTTTTGGGATAGCTTTAGGGCTAGTAGGGACATTAGTAATCATCGGCCTGCCCCAGCTTATCACCGGTACCATCTCCCCGCAGATGCTGACCGGCAATATCCTAATAGTTTTGGCCTCAGTTTCCTGGGTATTAGGTGCCACCATTTCCAAAAATCTTGTCGGCAAATATTCCTCTTTGATCATCACCGCTATAGCTTTTTTAGTGGGGACGGTGGCCTTTTTTATTCCGGCCGCTTTGGAATATATCCAAAATCCCGGCTGGATAAACCAGGTTACCATATTAGGCATCACAGGCCTGGTGTTTATGGCCCTACTGGCCTCAATCTCAGCCTATTTTCTTTTTGAATGGGGTTTATCCAAAACCTCCATTATGGTTGCCGACCTTTTTCAATATATTGAGCCTTTTATAGCTACAGCCTTAGCTATCCTGCTTTTGGCGGAAAAAGTCTCCCACCAATTTTTAATCGGCGGAGCTTTAATTGCGGTTGGCGCCTATCTGGGAACTCTGGCTAAAGAGGCTCATCACCGACACCACAAAGCGCATAGAGTTTAGAAAATTTCTAATTTTTAATTACTAATTTCTAATTAATGACTAAATGTCCTAATGTCTAAATAAGCAAAGCTTGAGAGCTAATCGCTCTATAGTAATTTACTCATTAGTTATTCTTTAGAAATTAGATTAATTAGTAATTAGATTAATTTTTAAAATGAGGCTTTGCGATTTGAACCTATCTTTGATATAATCCCACTATCATGAAAGCAAACACACACCCTCAGTGGTATCCGGAAGCAAAAGTAACCTGCGCTTGTGGCGCAACTTTTACGACAGGGTCAACCCTGCCGGCCATCCGCGTGGAAATTTGCAGCCAGTGTCACCCGCTTTTTACGGGCCAGCAAAAATTTGTTGATACTTTGGGTCAAGTAGACAGATTTATTAAGAAAACTGAAAACTCCAAAGCTAAACAGGAAGAGAGAAAGAGAATTTTGGAAGCTAGAAAATCTAAGGTTGCAGAGAAAAAGAAAGAACGGCCATCCCTCAAAGACCTGCTCATGCAGGCTCGCAAACAAATCCCAAGTTAGCTACTTTGTCATTCCGAACGTAGTGAGGAATCTTCCACGCCCATGGAAGATTGCCACGGGTCGAAGTCTCGACCTCGCAATGACATAAAAGGTATAATAATCCTAAGAGCGATTAGCTCGCAAGATTTTCTTATGAACAACGATTACTTAAAGCAACAAATAGATGAATTGAGCCAGCGGATTAAGGATATTCGGCCGTTACTTGAGGATCCGGAAATGGCGGAACTGGCAGCAGAAGAGATTAAAGAACTGGAGAGCCAAAAGCAAGTTTTAGAGTCCTCTGCTTCGGATACCCAACCGCAAGAAGATGAAACCGACCCGGAATCCGGGGTCAATCCCAATGTGGCAATTTTGGAAATCCGGTCAGCTGCCGGTGGAGATGAAGCCGGGCTTTTTGCCGGAGATTTGCTTCGGATGTACACCAGATTTGCTCAAAACCAAGGCTGGAAAACAGAAGAGCTAGACAGGTCAGAAGGCAAGCTGGGACAGATCAAAGAAATTGTACTCAAAATTGCCGGAAAAGATGCATACAATAAGCTAAAATTTGAATCCGGTGTTCATCGGGTACAAAGAGTACCCGCTACTGAATCCGGAGGCCGAATTCACACTTCTACCGCCACGGTGGCCGTTTTGCCACAAGTTACTCCAGCTCAAGTTACCATCAATCCGGCTGAGATTGAATTTGAAGCTTTCCGCTCAGGCGGAGCCGGCGGGCAAAATGTTAATAAAGTCTCAACAGCCGTCAGGCTAAAACATATTCCCACCGGGATTGTCGTTACCTGTCAAACTGAAAGATCGCAACTGCAAAACCGGGAAAACGCCTTAAGCTTGTTACGTTCCAAAATCTGGGAAATAGAACAGCAAAAAAAGGTTGGCAATATTGAGGAACAAAGAGCCCTTCAGGTGGGAACCGGTGAAAGGGCAGAAAAAATCAGGACTTACAATTTTCCCCAAAACCGGGTAACTGACCACCGGATCGGCAAATCCTGGCATAATTTGGATAAAATCTTAGAAGGAGACTTAAATGACATCATTGAAGCCCTCTCAATACATTAAAGGCTGGGTTGAATTCTACAAGCTCAAGTTCAAAGTTACTCCTGATGTTCTCATTCCACGCCCGGAGACAGAACTCTTAGTAGACGAAGTACTGAAGAGTATTAAGGGCATTAAGGAAAAAGCTATATTAGTCATAGATGTTGGAACTGGAGCAGGAAATATAGCCATAAGCATTGCTAAAAATACTTCTCAAGTAAAAATAATTGCAACTGACATATCTCCTTCTGCATTAAAGGCAGCTAAAGACAATTCCAGGCTACACGGAGTAACAAAAAGAATAAAATTCGGTCAAAGTAATTTACTTGAAAATCTCTTAATACTAAATACTAAATACGAAATACTAATTATTGTTGCCAACCTGCCTTATATTCCTACTCCAAGGATTCCTTACCTTGATTCTTCGGTCAAAGATTTTGAACCACACGTAGCTTTGGATGGCGGTGAAGACGGCTTTGAACTTTATCGAAAATTATTTCAGCAAATTAAAAACAAAGGTTTAAAACCTAACTTAATTATAGGAGAAATTGATTATACTCACGGCGAGCTGGCAGCAATTGAAGCGCAAAAATATTTTCCTAAAGCTGAAATTGAAGTTAAGAAAGACCTGGCCCACTTACAAAGAATATTAGCCATCAAAACAGATTACTGATTAGGCATATCTTGTAAGGTAGCTGTTGCCAATCTTTCCTTACTGTCATTCCAGACAGTCAAACCCAAACTATCACCTATTTTCTTATTAGCAATAATTTGGGAGATCTTTGATTCAGAGTCTACTGACTGACCATCCACTTTAGTAATGATATCCCCTTGCCTGATACCAGCCTTATCAGCGGAAGAATTTGGTACCACATCCTGGATATAGGCCCCCTGGGGGACTTCATTCATAATTGCCACATCTTTAGAAATAAACCGGTAACTGATACCTAAGAAGGGCCGGGAAACAGACCCATTTTGAACAAATTCATCAGCAATCTTTTTGACTGCATTACTGGGCACGGCAAACCCGATATTTTGCGCCCCCTCAGTGGTTGCCACATTTACTCCAATCACCTGACCAGCTGAATTAAGAAGTGGCCCTCCGGAATTACCCGGATTAATCGCGGCATCTGTTTGAATCAGATCATCCAAAGATTCTGCCGAACCGGAAAAAGGATCCCCTGCCGTCACCTTCCTGCCCAAACCGGACACTACGCCGGTGGTAACCGTATTGGTAAATTTCCCCAAGGCATTACCGATAGCAATTACTGTCTGACCGACTTTTAATTTAGAAGAATCTCCGAATTCCAAAGCCTGCATCTTATCGCCATCCACCTGGACTACTGCTAAATCCAGGATCGGGTCACGGTAAATTTTCTTAATTTCAAACTTTTTGCCGTCTTTTGTAACCACGGTGTAGTGAAGATCAGCATCTGAGACCACGTGTTTATTGGTGACAATAATACCTTTGTCGGAAACCACAAAACCGGTGCCGATGGTGCTATTTTGGCTTTTGGGAACGGAAAAAGGATCAAAAGGGTTAAAAACTTTTTGTGTAGCACCGATTGCCACCACTGAAGGCGAGGTCTTATCCACCACCGAAATAACCGCATTTTCTTCCTGGACAATAGTCCTGGTTTCTGAATTACTTTGAACCGGTAGTTTAATATTTAATCCGGGAATAAAACCTCTGATTTGAGCCTGATAAAAAACCACTGCCGTTACTACCCCCAGTATCACGGCTATCGTTATTCCAAATAAATTGAGTTTTGGCAGTTTTGGATATTCCATCTTAAATCATTGATCGAGTAATTCTATTGCTTTGTCCAGTTGCGGATCTTTTGTCATATCTTCTTTATCCATATCAATTTTAACATCAGGATCAAGGCCTTGAGTACTATTGACCCACCTGGCGTTTGGCGTCAACCATTTGGCCACAGTGATATGAATACCTGTTCCGCCCTCCATATCCTGCGCTTCCTGAATCGTTCCTTTACCAAATGACTTCTCCCCCACCAGCTTACCTCTTTTCCTGTCCTGGATGGCACCTGCCACAATCTCCGAAGCCGACGCCGATCCTTTGTTAATCAAAACATCCATAGGGATTTGGGTTAACTTTCCGACTCTGGTCACTTTAAAGGCCGTCTGCTGACCTTGGCTGTTTTCCTGTAAAACTACATCCCCACCGTCCAAAAATTCCGAACCTATAAACACTGCCCCATCCAGAAATCCCCCTGGATTATTTCTTAAGTCTAAAACAACAGCCTGAGAATTCGCTGAGAGCAAATTGGTTACCGCCTCATTCCATTCATCTTTAGTTCTTTCTCCAAAACGCGACAGCTTAATAACCGCTACTTTTTTACCTGCAGGAGTTTCTTTGTAAGAGACTTCTACACTCTTAACAATAATGTCATCCCTGGTCATGGCAACGGCTCTGGTATCCGAATCTCCTTCCCTAAAAATAGTCAAGTTGATCTTTGTGCCTTTTGGACCCCTGATCAGGTTAACCGCCTCCGGCAAAGTCATATTGGTTGTATCCTTATCATCAATCTTAACAATCAGATCCTGCGGCTTAATGCCTGCTTTTTGAGCGGGTGTACCTTCCAAAGGAGCAATCACCACTAACCTTTTATCTTTATTAAAGCCCAACTGGATGCCGACTCCTTCAAAGCTACCATTCAATTCCTCCTTGGAGAATTTCTGTTGCTCAGGCGGTAGAAAGACAGTGTAAGGATCCCCCAGCGCAGAAACCATACCGGAGATAGCCCCGTAAAATAACTTATTCGGATCTATAGCGCTTTTATCTAAATAGGAACGAGATACAAGATCCCAAGTATCCCAGAACAACTTGAAGTCAACATTAACATTTTTGGGTGGCTCTTTATTGATGACGGAAATTGAGGGACGGTAGTTTACTAGTTTTACCTGTACGTCCTGATGGCCTAACTGCCAACCTAACAGAAACGAAAGGATAATGACTAATACTGTCCTGGCATTAATATTTCGAAAGAAGTCTTTCATGAATTCAAACTGTTGGATAGCTTACATTATTATTTCAAGATTCGCAACCGGCACCCTGATTTTCCTGGTTTTTGTCTCAACCGTAGCGAGATATGCCCTAACCCGGGAAGGCAAAAGCGTCAAAGAATCATCAATCGCCAAAACCTTCCCCTGCTCCCCGCAGTAAGAACTTCCCACCACCCTAACATTAAAACCCACTCCAAGTTCTGAAGCCGCCAGAACCTGATCTAAACCTGCTGATAAATCATCAGCCTGAAATGGGGGTAGTTTAGTATTTTTTACTTTTGTTAGACTGGAGGAAATTAATGAAGGAAGAGTAATTGTAGCTTTATCCCCGTCAATAAAAACAAATTTTCCTTCATATTCCGCCAAAAATCCAAAAATATCCTGGCCCATCGGGATCGAGCCAAAACCTTCGCAAACTACAATTGAAACACCAATATCATTGGGGAATTTCTTGGGAAAAGCCAAATACCCGCCTGCTATTCCTTTATAATCCTCGGCACTAATCCCCCCGGTAATTATACCGCTGACTTCGCTTGAAATAGCAGCAGAAATCCCGTCTTTATAAATAAAACTGCCCCCCACCAATACCTGCCCGTCATAATTTGCTTCCAGTTTATTTTCCGATATTAAATCATCTTTCTCCCCTAAAACATGGAGCGAGCCGTCGCGGGATCTGCCGGAACCGCATACACCGTGAACCCGGCTGACTTCAGTCCGGATTATCACCTGTCCCTTTTCAGGATTAATCCCTTCAACAACCCCATACACCCCGGCCGGCAAGTCAACTTTTTTCGGCAGGAAGGAAATTTTTAGCTCCCCGGTCCGGTTATTTACTAACTCCAACACACCGTCTGTCGGAGAAGTTATAACCATTTTCCCGGCCAGCCAGCCTTGTTTTAAAGCCAACAATTCCCCCTTGTAAATCTTTTCGCCGATTCTTCTTTTCAGGTATTTCTCCGCCTGAGCCGGAGGAACGGAAAGTAAAGAAGATAAGTTTAAAGTCCTAAAACCAGAAGAAAAAGTTGCGCTGCCTATAATCTCTGCCGGCATAACCTCTTGTCCTACCCTGACGATAAAATCACCTTTTCCCTTCAGGGTTCTTACTACCCTAGTCACTATATTCTTTTCTATACGCAACCTGGTAAAAACCCGCTGTTTCACGCCCCCCTCCCATCCACGACTAATCCTAATTTTCCGCCGTAAACTTCAATTGCATTCTCGGTCTTGCCTAAAACCTTACCCGCCATAAGTTTATACGCTATTTCGCATCTTTCTCTGGGGCAAGGTATTAACATTAAGTTGCCTTTTCGGATTTCGTAATTTTTATTCATTAGTATCACTCTCATCACCCCGCCGGTGTTGTCAAAATGCGGAAGCATAACAGAACCCACTACCTCATCAATATCATCCATTAAAACTATCGTCCAAAGGTCTTCAACCCATTCCTTTCTTTGATGATCCAGGAAAAAAGCATCAATAAAGGCCCAAGTCAAAGAGGCAAGATCAGGAACAAAGTTTAAAAGCTTGGCAGGTATAAGCAGCTTTCTTAACGCCACATTCAAAAAGGGATTTTCCCCCGGCTTGGGGCTGCTGGCTTTCAAGGCTTCCCGCAGAATTGCCAAGTCAATCTGCATATCACGCTCCGTTTGGGGAATAGTTTGAGGATATAAAATTCTATTTGCCAAATAATCCTCTAAATAATCGAGCTGAGGAACCGGCTTCAGCCATGCGGCTATAGCCTCTAGAGAAAGCTGATCCAGGTTATCGAAGCTGTCAAACAGTCCGATCGGCGTGGGCATATCTATCTAGTGTACCACTAAATTATACCTTTGGGGTGAAAGGAAGCAAAGCTAAATGTCTGGCATATTTAATTTGTTTAGCCACCCGTCTTTGGTGCTTACTGCATAAGTTGCTTTTGGCGCGGGCGACAATTTTAGCCCGGTCTGACATATAACGGCGCAAGGTAGCTACATCTGTATAAGAGGGACAATTTTTGCCCTGGCAAAACAAACAAGCCTTTTTAGGTTTTTCTTTTTGCATCTCTTCAGCTTGTTGGGTAACTTCAACCGGCTCTTTCACAGCCTCTTTTGCAGTTACTTTACCTTTAGAAATTACTTTTCTGGTTACTTTCTTTTCAGCCATATTTTGGAGATTATATATTAAATCTACTTCTACATCAATAGATACAAAATAAAAATTTTTAAATGAATTTAAAATTGGAGACTTTTCAGAACGGAAGGTCGTCTTTTACTTCTTCTTGAGGGGCTTTTTCGTCTGGTGCTGGTTTTTCTTTTTCCTCCGGTGCCTTTGATTCTTTTTCCTTAGGTTCTTCCTTCTCAATAGGTGCATGTCCCACATCTACATCTTCAGGCGTAGTCCCCGTACCGTTATTCTTAGGAGACAGGATAATCATATCTTCTATCACAATTTCCGTAGTTTGCCTTTGCTGGCCATCTTGGCCTTCCCATGACCGGGTTTGCAGTCTGCCGGAAACGAACACCCGCATACCCTTTTTTAAAAGCTGATTGCAAAGTTCGGCTAATTTATTCCAGGCTACTAATTTATGGAAATCTACTTCTTCTTTTCTTTCGCCTTCAGTAACATAAGTGCGGTTGGTGGCTATACCAAAAGTGACTACAGCTGCACCATTGGGGGTATAACGCAGTTCAGGATCCCTTGTTAAATTACCGATCAGTTCAACTCTATTCCAAGATCTACTCGCCATCTCAATTTACTTTCTCACAAGCAGGTATCGTAAAATATCTTCTTCCATTTTTAAACTTTTGTCAAGAATTTTGGCATTTTTAGGATCAGCCTGAACTTCATAGTGGGCATAGTAACCTGAGGTTTGCCTTTTGATTGGGTAAGCCAAAGAACGGGCTCCCCACAAATCTTCCTTTTCCACTTTGCCGTCTTCTCCCACTAGCTTTTTAACAAGAGAGTCCAACAGATCCTTCCGGTCCTTCTCTTCCAAGTCAGGTTTTATAACTAATGTTAAATAATATGAATTCATTGTGTGTAATTGTACTAGGATAATGCCTATAATTCAATCCCGTAGATTAACGGCTGCTCAACACAGCAGGTTTAGCTGCAAACTCTAAATCTGGCATATTACGATAAATCCCCCTCGAAGCAAGGGGAAGATCTTTGACTACCGATCTCATCAAAAATTTATTAAGGAGATGACCATCTGCCCGCCAATCTTCTTGGAGCTCACTCTTCAATCTTGCTACAGTAATGGGGCTTTCTATAGTAACTTGCGCAGGACGAGATGAATCTGCAAATAAGCTTTGAAACAATTCCATAGTTGGAATAGGAATATCTGCTCCCATAAACCGATAGCTTCCTTCCATTGCAACACCCATAAAGAATGTCTCTCCTTTAACATGACCAAATCTGTTAATCAAATCGTAAAAACCGGCAAACCCGTCTTTATCATCAGCAGCTATTACACCATTTACTTCTCCACCCAGGAAAAATCCCCAAAAATGTTTGTGTCTGCCCCCTTGTATACTCGCTTCTGGTAAGTAACAAAAACCATAGCCCTCTCTTGCTGCTTTAGCCATCTCTCTTACCTCGGCTTGGTTTTTCTTTAATCCATAATTTATTTCGTCTTTATTTCTTGTATACGGAATCATATGCAATCCTCTTCTCTGTAGAATAGGAGCCGATAATTCAGTTATCTTTTTAAGAACCCATCCTTGGTCTCCAGTAAACATTGACCGAGCAAGAGGTAAAACAACACCGGGAAATTCTACTCCTGCCTCCTTAGCTTTTTCTCTTAAATACTCTACAACTTTACCTAAAAGCCACCCGTCCCCGTGCCCCTGATGATTCCCATAAAGGACCGGCCTGCCGCCTTTAGCCATTAATTCTACATATTCTTCGCCTACTGCTGGATCTACATTCAGATGCACCATCTCGTCAAAACGAGGAGCAACATATCTTTCAAATAATGACCTTGAGTCTAATTCGATTTGCATAATCAGTCATTATACTTAATCCCCTGCGGAAATCAACCAACCGACTTGATTTCACCCCATCACTCAAGTAATATATCCCATAAATTATGGCGGATTTAGAAAGAATTAAAAATATAGTCACCCCCGTCAGAAGAGTAGTTACTGCTTATGGATTAAAAACCTTGTGGTCCATTGAATTCAGGGAAGCGGCCGCTGGGAATCTCACAGCGCTCAACGAAGCACTTGCCGAAGGCAACGGAGCAATTGGTTTAACACCGCATTTTTCCAAAGGAGATTTTTTGGCAGATTTAGTAGCTCTAAATCTTAATAGCAAAGAAGCCAGAAGACGACCGACTAGGATTCCTATTGCAGCACACCAGAGACCTTTTTATCTGGACATACTATGCGGACTTGGCGATGTTAGTTTGGCAACCATCATTACCGGAGACACCAGACTAAAAGAGAACGAACTCAAAACGAAAGGTAAACCTATTCCCTGGCGGAACATTAATCCAACCGAAGCAATGAATGACTATCTGGATACTTCAATTGAAGAATTAGAACAAGGCGGCTTAGTCTTTCTGGCCCCCCAAGGCGGAAGAAGAGATTCGCTTCGCCCGTTTAGAGGAGGCCCTCTTTCCCGACTGATGGATCGGGCAGGAGAAAAAGGCGTAAATCCCGACAAGATACCTGTTTTCTCGGTAGGGTTGGAAATTGAAGGAGTAACTGATTACTCAAACCTAAAAGGTCTTAACTTATGGAGGAAATATACTCTTACTTTAGGCAGAACTGTTAAAAGAGGAAAAATTAAGGGGGACATTGACCAATGGGCTTACGAGAGCATGCTTGAATTAGCCCCTGAAGCTTACAGGCCTAAAACACGAATAAACAAAATCACCCAAACTTAATACCAAAGGGAATTTAGCATAAAAATCCCAATTAACTGCTTACCAAAAACTCCACCACATCAACATCCTGGATAATATTATCTTTTCTCCAATCAATTCAGGAATTATTTAGCAATATCTGACAACATTAGGTAATATCTGGTAATATTAGGAATATATGTTAATTCCTCCTAAATATATCCTTACAGCTAAAATTTCTCAATTCCTTCAATCAATTGAAGCCTCAAAAGAAGTAATTAATTCAGTAGATATTCCACCAGAATTAGAAATAAACATTCGCAGAAATTCAACTTTAAAAAGCTCCTTGTTTTCAGCTCGAATTGAAGGTAACCCTCTCACCATGAAGGAAATTCAAATAAATCCCTCCAAGAGTCAAAAAAAAGCCGAGGTTTTTAATATCCTTAAGGCCCTAAACTGGATCCATCAAAAAAAATACAAAGATCTAAATATTAAGGATATTTTAGAGCTGCATAAAATGGTGATGGAGGGACTCACAGATAAGCAGGATTCAGGAAAATTCAGAACTGGTTTGGAAGCGATATTTAATTCGGCGGGGATCGCAATTTATTTACCTCCCAAACCCTCCCAAATCCTTCCTTTAACCCAACGTTTATTAAAATTTGCGAATAGTCCAAAAGAGCAATTTACTCCTGTTAGAGCTTGCCTGGCCCATTTCATTTTTGAAAAAATCCATCCTTTTTTAGATGGAAATGGCCGAGTAGGCAGATTGCTGCTGCAGGCAGTTTTAGTAAAAGGCAATTACGGAATGAAAGGATTAGTAGCACTGGAGGAATATTTAGATAACCACCGTAGTGAATATTATCAGGTTTTAAATGAACCGGAAAAAGATGTGACAGATTATTTGGAATTTATGTTAGAAGCTATAGCTGAAACTGCTGAAAATGCTAAAAAATTAGTCTTAGAAAAACAAAAAGTAGATATTGAAGACTTACTGTTACCCAGACGCGCTGAGATTTTAAATATCATTAAAGACCATAAATCAGTTAGCTTTGACATAATCAGAAGAAGGTTCGTAGCAATTAATGAACGAACTTTACGATACGATTTAAAAAAATTACAGGACCAGGACTTAATTAAAAAACGGGGTAATACTAAAGGGGTATATTACGAGATAGCCTTAAAAGAACCAGCCTTGCAAGGCTAAGAACTGATCAAGAACTCCACCACGTCTCCATCCTGCATAATATAATCTTTTCCTTCAGTCCTCACCCAGCCTTTTGATTTAGCAACTGCTAAAGATCCTGCTTCAATTAATTTTTCAAAGCTAACAACTTGAGCTCTAATAAAACCTTTTTCAAAATCAGTATGGATTACCCCAGCAGCCTGGGGAGCCAAAGTTCCTTTTTTTATAGTCCAGGCCCGGACTTCTTTTTTGCCGGCTGTCAAAAAGGAAATTAATCCGAGTAAAACATAAGCCTTTTTAATCAGCCTTTCCAAACCAGTTTCCTCAACCCCTAACTCTTTTAAGTATTCCAACCTCTCCTCATCTGACAAATCAGCTAACTCCTCTTCCATTTTGGCTGAAATAGCCATTTCATTTTCATTTGTACCACGATCGGAGGATATTTGACTATATTGATCCTCTCCTACATTGTAAACATATAAAACCGGTTTAATTGATAAAAGAGGTAACGTAGTAATCCAGCCCCGCATTCTCTGATCCATACCTTCAGCGGTTTTTATTAATTTATCCCCTATACAAGTTCCCTTATCTAAATCTTCTTTAATCTTTTTTAAAATCTCTAATTTTTTAGGGTCTAAAGGATCCTTAGAGAACTTTAATTCTTTTTCTGCAAAAGAAATTAATTTATCTATTGTTTCAATATCTGCCAGGATTAACTCTGTTTCTATGATCTCTTTATCTGATTTTGGGTTTTCTGAGCCTTCCCTGATAATATTGGCATCTTCAAAATCCCGTAAAACATGCACAATTGCATCCACTTCCCGGATATGAGATAAAAATTTATTCCCTAATCCTGCCCCAGTTGCCGCACCTTTAACTAAACCGGCAATATCTACAAACTCTACCACTGCCGGCACAATCGGGGGAAAATATTTTTGTGCCTCCACCCCAGGGGTGTCATCCTGAACTTGTTTCAGGATCTCCTGCGGGATCATTCCCTCCTCCACAGCTACCAATTCCGCCAGCTCATTTAACCTAGAATCAGGCACCGCCACCACCCCCACATTCGGCTCAATGGTAGCAAACGGGTAATTAGCACTTAAAGCCACCCTCTTTTTCAAAAGGGCATTAAAAAGGGTACTTTTCCCCACATTGGGCATTCCTATAATTCCAACTTTTAAACTCATACTTGAGGATTATATCAGGAATTACTTCTTTTTAGAGATTTTACGCCCTTTTTCTCTTTGTGAAGGCACTTGCAGCAGCTGTTTTAGACTTTTTATCCTGTCTTTTATTACTTAATACATCTGAAGCAGCGCTTGCTGCCTTCTTACCTGTTACTTTCTTTGCCATTTTCTTCACCTCCTTTCAAAATATTAATAACTTTTGGCATTCTTTTTCTAAAGGCCTTTCACACTAAAAGCACCAAATCGTATCTCTGAACCGCTACCTTTATATCTAAAATCATTTAAGCCTATACGGAATGTTCTAGCTGGAGAATTAATCAAATCAGTAACACTTGCTTTAACGGCCGAAGTTTCATACTCAAATACCCGATCACTTTTTCCCTCTGGGATATAACTAAAAGTTATCTTTAAATCTAACCCATTTAATGAAGGCTTTGCATCCAAAATTAAAGTTGCTTCTTTATTGAGAGATATTGGACCATTCTTCATTTTTTCCCGCAATCTGATTAACCAAGGCTGTTTCCTATTACCGGAATTTTCTTCAATTTTCCAAGTTAATCTATCTCCATCTCCTACCAAAACTTTAAAAACATCCTCAAATTCAACAAATACCCCTATCGATCGCTCTTTTAATGGAATAAATGAAAGTTTCGCTGTAAAAGGCGCTTTACAAGGGAAGGAATATTTTTTAGCTACTTGAAAGTTTGCCGAACCACTAGCAGAAATAACATCAGGATCATCAGGATCTGCTGGAAATGGCCGCTCCTTACCCCAAACATCATCAAGTTGCTGAATCACATCAAACGACTCTCCTTGACATGGCCTATCTACACTCTTCAACCCTCTTACGTCACTCATCGGCGTTCTCTTCTCAATAGGAGTAGACAAAGGGCTACTCTTTGGAAGATACTCTTCTTGTTCTGCTGAACTTTTGGACAAGAAGAGAGCTTTGTAGCCTGTTGCAATATTAAATATTTCTGAAATACCAATGACGACAAGCCACAGAATAAAAACTAATAAAATAGCGGTTACTGCTTTTTTAAGGCCAAGATATCTGCGTAAAAATTCAACAATACGCCTTTGTAACAATGTTTGTATTGAATCAGAGTAGGGATCATCTCTCCCTCGCCATTCCATTTTCTCTTAAACCAGTGCTGCCCTACTTGGGCAGAAATTACGCTTACCTTAACATATTGATATCGTAAACTGTCAATATACCAGATGTTGTGTAGGCTGATCTATTTTGAGTGGTATGAGTTCTAGAAATTAACTAAAATTTTAAAAACAGGTTAAATTTCTATGGCTTTACAGCCATCATGCTGATTTCCAACACTGCACCTAGAGGAAGCGCTGCCACGCAAACCGTTTCCCTGGCAGGATAGGGATCAGAAAAATAGCTTCCATAAACTTCATTAATTTTTCCGTAATTTCCCATATCAGTAACATAAATGGTAGTTTTAACTACATCAGCAAAAGTTACTCCGGCACTTTCCAAAATGCCTTTTAAATTTTTCATGACCTGGTGAGTTTGCTCCTCAATACTTCCTTCTAAAAGTTTTCCTTCTGGAGTTAAATAAACCTGTTCTGAAGTAAAAACTAGGTTACCAGAAATTACAGCCTGCGAAAAAGGCCCAGTCGCTTTTGGAGCGTTTAGGGTTTCTACTTTTGTCTTCATAACCAGATTTTACCCCTTTGGTAAACCTAAAACAATGTCTCTTAATGTATTCTGCAATTGATGCAGAGGGCGTTAAAAAATCGCAGGGTTTGCGACTCAGGGGAACCGGAAACTGAACGATTAGTGAATTTCCGAGGTGGTACAGCTGACCCACCTGCAGATTTGAAATAAATGGGACAATTTTCTTTTAAAGGGTAGGATTTTGATCTGTCTCTAGGAAAATTTAGAAGAATTTTTGAAGATAGTCCGAGACTGTAGAGAAAATATTATTG
>JAJYNW010000018.1 GCA_021786105.1 bacterium | reverse complement strand
GGGTAGAAGTGAGGGATGGATATTGATAAAACCATGTTTTGGGGTCTGTAGTTCCTCTTTGGGGAGGATTTTGCCATGGGCCGCTACTACTCCTAAATCTGCTTCCTGGGGTGAATCCACTAAGGTAAAGTGTTTGGCCAATTCTTCTTTAATGGGTTGAACAAAATTTGGGGTGCCCAGGAAAAAAATTTTTATCATTTGTCATTCTGAGCGAAGTGAAGAATCTCTAGATGATCTTGGCGAATATTCCGACCGAGATCCTTCGTCGCTATGCTCCTCAGGATGACAATCTGAGTTTAGAAATTATACTCAGATTGTCACTTCTTCAAAAATATCCGTGCCGGTTTCGTCTTTGCCGGTGTACTTATAAAATTTACCCTTTTGTTCCAATACCCGGTCGGAAAATAAAGTGCCGTTTAAGTGGTCTATTTCATGTTGGAAAATCCAAGCTAAGACCCCTTTTAAAGGGGTAGTGATGGTTTTGCCGGATTCGTTTTGGTAGGAGACTTTAATATAGATAGCTCTTTTGACCTCGCCCCACACATTAGGTATGGACAAGCAGCCTTCAAAGTATTTTTTGGTCCGTTTGCCTAAAAGAAGGATTTTCGGATTCACCACCGACATAAATTTCTCGCCATCTTTAGCCACAAAAAAGCGACCATCCAAGCCAACTTGGGTAGAGGCTAAACCTACTCCTTCCGGGTCTTTGAAGGTTTTGGTTAATCTAACCATATCTTTTAGGATTTGGACTAACCCCGGGCTGATTTTTTTAACTGGTTTAGTTTGAACCCGGAGTTTCGGATTCGGTGCCTTGACTACTTCCATGAGGCAATTGTATCAAACTCACATCGTTTTTGCTTAGGATATTATTTCCCAACTTAATTTCCGCCAGAGTATTATGTCTGTGAAGTCCGCCGTCGGCAACTGATTCGAATAGTTTGATGGAGGAAACTTGAATTGGTTCAAGGTTTGAGGCCATGATTTTTTCCAGGTTTCTTTCCAAATTCCGATCAACGCTAAATGAGAGTTGATTGTTTAATTTGGCAATAGTGATATGCGGGATAAAACGCCTTTCGTCAGTTGGTAGATGCAATGTTTCTAATCCGTCTTGGATTCTCTCGTGAATGATAAAAATTTTATCAATATCATCCTTGACTCCCACCCACAACACTTGGGGATGATGAATATTAGGGAAGCCGTCAATATAGGCGGGAGTGATTTCAAAAGAGGGAATGCCAGTTGCCGCATCCAGCAACACCTGGGTTAACTTATCTTTCAGCTCATCTGGTTGCTCGCCGATAAAGGTCAAAGTCAGGTGGATTTTGTCCGGGGTGGTTAGCCGGGCTTGAGGAATTAATGTGTGCAAACTAGCCTGAATAGCTTGGAACTGCGCTTTATTCTCCTCCGGAATTTCCAGGGCAATAAAAAATCTCATCTAATTAGTATCTTTAAGGTAGATTTTTTGCGACTTTCAGTCTTAAAGAATCTCATACTTTCCAATATTACCATAAAATACTCCTTGACAAAGCATTTTAGGAAGGTTAAAGATAGTATTTGCCCAAAAATATGGCAGCAGTTGCGGAAGTTGTCGGCGAGAGGTCGAAGCAGGTAGCAAAAATTACTGTCCCCTTTTTAAATTTGCTGGGCGACCCCATGAAGAGGCTGATGTCCCAAGATAGCCTGAATAATGATTATCTGCAGGAAAAAATTACCCCAAATGCTTTATGTTTGGTAAATGTAGCAGGCACTGATTGGATGTTTTATGCGCCCGTTGGCGGCTATACTCCTAAAGGAGATCATTTTCAAGCTATGCGTTGGACAAGAGATTATGTGCCAGGTCCAGAAAAGATTCCAGTTGATGAAGGTGAGGCGCTGATGTTTGTCGTGGGAAATTTGGCTAGTGCCATGCTGGAGGATCCGGAAGCACGGGTTATTGATTTCGGTTGGAACTGGTCGCCTCGCTCTTTTGGGCAAAGTGGTTACCAAAGTATCCCTACCAAAGTTCACTTTTCGCTTTTCAGCTTGCCTGATTTTTCCCAACCTGAGGTAAGAGATGAATACATTGAATTAGTGAATAAAAGCGAACTAAAGGAAAGAGAGAAAACAGCAGTGGACGGAGGGGAATATAACGAGTATTTTGGCGAAATGCTCTTTCGTGCTTTAGTAAACGGACAAGTGAAAGGTGATCAAGCAGTTATCCGTCAGCTTTTGGATATAGATACAGCTCAGGTAAGCCAAAGAGGGATTCAGATTCCTATTAAAGGACCATTGGATAGGATATTAAGAACGAAAGGTGTATTTACAGATCTAATTCATCCAGTGGCTGAATTTATGGATCAGACGATGGTTGATGTTAGTAAGGCTCTTACTGATCTTAATCCCGAGCAGCAAAGCCGCAAAGTTGGTGAAACTACGTCTAACCCTGATTTATCTGAAGAGGCAAGGGAAGCAGTTTGGGCAGAAGTTACCAGAACTCCTTTGTTGTTGCCTAAGAAAGATCGTTTTAAAAATATTATGAATTTAGCGGGTAAATACCCTAGAGAATATCTTTATTATTGGATGCGATTTAGCGAAGAATTGCCGGAAGAAGAGTCAGCTAAAGATTTGAAAGTGGGTGGTGGTTATATGGCGGCAATTCATTATGACCGTTTTACTCAAACCGGTTTCCTTGCAATTTCTATTGCAGTTAAAGATGGTCCAGGCGGGATTGTGGAGGGAACTGAGCATGTATTGTTGCAAAGGCCGCGCGAAGAATTATCTAGAAAAACGGTAGCTGTTAAGGCGAATTCTTTAAAAAGATGCATTGATTCTGCTTTTGATGGTCGAAATGGGTATCATGAATTTGCCCAGATGCGAAGAATATACCCTTTTTTCGTCAATAGTTAATATTGACAAAAATTTAGATTTATTTTAAAGTAAATTCACAACTAAATATTAGTTAAGAATCAAGAGTGATGGCCTCTTTCGCTAAAGCTTCAAAGTAAAGCGGGAGATAGAGAATTGGCTCGAAACCATCCAGCAACCTAGACAAACCTAAGGTGCTACACCCAACCCTGTAAAGGGAGGATTAGGTCCGAAATGGGCAAAAATATTTAACCTCTCTTTCAAGAGAGGTTTTTTAATGGCAAAAATATGGCAATAGAAAAAGGAATTGAAAAATATATACCAAATAATGAGATTAGCCTTACAGGATGTCCTGTAAGGCAGACAGAAATTACAGTTAAAGGTCAAGTTTTTCCACATCTTGAAACTGTGGATTTCCCTTATGACGATCCTTGGAGTAAGTTCATGAGAGGCGTTATCAGCCAGGTACGAGAAGAAGGCGGATTTAAAGGTCGATCGATAACAGAGTTTGGTCTTGGAGATGGCAGAAATATCAGGGAAGTAGGCAATGATGTACAAGAAGTGCTTGGGATAGAAATTGAAAAATGGCGGCTGCAAACTGCTGGGGTGAATTTAGTTACTGGACCAGCTAGGCTAAATTGTCCTGTTGAGTTATGGCGAGCTGATGCAGTTGAATTTCTGCAAAAATTTAGACCTGTTACGGGACGAAATAGATTATCAGGTTGGGTAATTATGTGTTTGCCTCAGTCGCCCGAAGGAATAAATGTAGCAGATAAATACGATGGTTCATTCACTTTAAATTCTTATCGTAGAGATTGGGATTTGCCGGGGTTAACGTTGAATGCGGCTGCTTTAGATAATTTAAGAGTTGCCGCAGACAGCAGCTTGAGAGCTTTAATAATTCTTTCTGATCGAGTGCCTCCAGAAATAAGAACCAAAATGATTGTTGAAACAGGCTGGCAAGTGGAGAGGCAGTTTCAAACTCCCGAGCCTATTCAACAGGATCCGGACACCGGCATTCATTGGGTAGCGCAGATTGATGATGGGCAAAGGTTTCATGAACTAGTTGCTAATAGATTCTATAGCCCCATATCTGCAATAGAAGCTGAGAGAAGAAGACTGGCGAGTATCGCGTCAGGCCGCGGACGCGAAGAATTAAATGTACATCATTATTTAACTGTGTATCAGTTGAGGAAACGTTAAAATGACGGCTAAGCAGTTGGAAAACCTGTTAAAAACAGGTCAAATTATCATAATGAATGGAGGCACTGGTTCGGAAATTACCGCCCGCGGCATTAGAACCACTCTGCCGTTATGGTCTGCTAAAGCTTTATTAACACATCCTGAGGTAGTTAAACAAATCCACAGAGATTATGTTGATTCGGGGGCGCAGATTATTGTGACGAATACCTTTAGAACAACAGAAAGAACATTTAAAAAAGCTAATTTTAAAAACAAAGCTAAAGCGGCCACGCTATTGGCTTGTAAATTAGCCAGAGAAGCAGTTAGGGAATCAGGTAAACAAGCTTGGGTGGGAGGCTCAATTGCTCCTTTGGAGGATTGTTATAGACCCGATTTAGTGCCCCCTGTTAAAGAACTAAAAAAAGAACATCTAGAAAATGTTAGAAATCTTAAAAAAGGAGAGGTAGATTTTGTTTTGGCTGAAACTATGATTAGTATTGACGAGGCGGCTTCAGTCTGTCAAGCCGCACAGAAAGTAAAGATACCGGTAGCGGTAAGTTTTTGTTGTAATTCAAAGGGGCAATTGTTAGGCGGAGAGGATCTGCAAAAAGCTGTGTCTGTCATAGCAACATACGGACCGTTATTCATATCATTAAATTGCATGCCACCAAGAATTATTACTAAAGTGGTGAAAAAACTGAGAAAATTAACTGATTTACCTATTGGAGTTTATGCCCAGGGTGATGGGGGGGTTGATGATGTGCAGGGTTGGACGGGAGGTGGAGTAAAAGCAGCAGATAGTTATTTAAAAGAAGCGCAAAAGTGGATTAAGAGCGGGGTTCAGATAATAGGCGGATGTTGCGGTACAAATCCGGAATATATTAAAAATTTAAGTGCCTTCGTGCCAGGAATGCGGTTAAACCTAACGTTTTTGCTCTTGAGCTAAGCTCCTTTTAGAATTGGACAAACATATCATGGTCATGGGATAAATGAAACATTTTATGTTGGAGATGATAAACTAAAAGAATGTTAATCAGAAAAGCAAAAATTAGTGAAGTAAGGGAAATTAGTTTGCTAACGCAGGATACAATCAGGAAAGTAAATGCAAAGGATTATTCTCCAGAACAGATAAAGGTATGGAAAAAAACGGATACAGAAGAAAAAGTAAAAGAGAGAATGCAAGACAAAAATCGTTTTACCTGTATTGCTATTGAAAATAACCAAATTGTGGGGGTAGGCTCTTTAAAAGATGATGAAATTACCGCAATATATGTCAGTGCAAATTATTTAAGGAAAGGAATAGGAGCAAAAATTCTTGCATACTTAGAGCAAAAAGCATATAAAATGGGCGTTAGGAAGTTAAAGGTTGACTCTTCCTTGACAGCAATGGAATTTTATGAAAAACATGGATTCGGAAAGATCAAAGAGGGATTTCATGTTAATTCTGAGGGAGGCAAGCTCCCTTCTATTCATATGGAAAAAATACTGTAATTAATTACAACTTAAGTGCCTTCGTGCCAGGAAGATAAATATTTTTTCTGTTCAGCAGTCAAAGTATCGATTTTGACGCCTAATGATTCCAGCTTTAATTGGGCAATCATATCATCCAGTTCTTGTGGCACCGTATACACATCAACTTTTAATTTACCTTTATTTTTGACCAAAAACTCGGCGGCCAAGGCCTGGTTGGCAAAGCTCATATCCATCACATCAGGCGGGTGGCCTTCAGCGGAGGCTAAATTAATCAGGCGGCCTTCACCCAACACAAAAATCTTTTTGCCGTCTTTGAGAATAATTTCTTCCAAATTATCCCGTAAATGCCGTCGGCTTTTGGCAATTTTCACCAAACCATCATAATCAAATTCAACGTTAAAGTGACCGGTGTTAGAAACAATGGCTCCATCTTTAATTTGTTTAAAGTGTGCGACTGATAACACCGCTTTATTACCGGTGGCAGTGCAGATAATATCGGCAACTTTTACCGCCTGCGCAATAGGCATGACCTCAAACCCATCCATAACAGCTTCCAAAGCTTTTAGCGGATCAACCTCAGTTACAACCACCTGTGCCCCCATGCCTCTGGCTCGACTAGCCAGCCCCCGGCCGCACCAGCCATAACCGCAAACCACAAATTTTTTGCCGGCGAGCAACACATTGGTGGCCCGAATAATCCCGTCAATGGTGGATTGGCCGGTACCATAGCGGTTATCAAACATATGTTTGGTGTTGGAATCATTAACGGCAATCACTGGGATTTGTAAGGTACCGTCTTTGAACATGGCATGCAGTCTAATGACGCCGGTGGTGGTTTCCTCAGAGGAACCAATGACATCTTTGAGTTGATCTTTCCTTTCGGTGTGTAAAAGGGTGACTAAATCAGCCCCGTCATCCATGGTAATTTGCGGTTTAAAATCTAAGACTTCGTTTAGGTGTTTATAATAGGTGTCTTTATCCTCGCCTTTAATAGCATAAGTGGGGATGTTGTAATCTTCGATGAGCGAGGCGGCCACATCATCTTGAGTAGATAAAGGGTTGGAGGCACATAAAGACAGCTCGGCTCCGCCTGTCTTTAAAGCAATCATTAAGTTGGCAGTTTCAGCGGTAACGTGCAGGCAAGCGCCCAGTTTAACCCCTTTGAGCGGTTGTTCTTTTTGAAAGCGTTTTTTGATTAGTTCCAACACTTTCATCTGGGAACCAGCCCATTCAATCCGCAGTTTGCCTTTCGGCGCCAGTTTTAGATCTTTTACATCTGATTTCATAAATTTAAGTCTTCTCCAAAGTTCTCTTGATATCTTTTTTTAAATTCTTCCAAAGAAAATGTATGGCTAGTTGTACCATATTTTTCGACTGCGAAACAAGCGGCAATTGATCCCATTTGCCCGCAAGTCTTTAAATTCCAACCTTTGGTAAAACCAGCCAAAAATCCGGCCCGATAAGCATCGCCGGCGCCGGTGGGATCAACAGCCTCGGTAACTTTGCCGGAATCGATTTGTAAAGTTTGGTCTTTAGTTTGAATTACTGAACCCTTTTCCCCTAAGGTAGTGATTAATATTTTGACCTTGTCTAAAAGCTGGGAGTCAGATAAGAATAGCTTTTCTTTCAACAAAGCAATTTCATAATCATTGCCGATTAAAATTTTGGCACCTTTGAGCATGTCTTTTAAATCGCCGGGAGAAAGGGCTGGCAGCTGCATACCCGGGTCTAGCATATAAGGGATGGCTTGCTTTTGGCAATCAGCCGCAAACTTAACCATGGCTTGGGGATTGTTGGGAGAAATAACGGCAAAATCAGTCGCCATGCTTTCCAAAGATAATTTATGGGTATCTTCCATGGCGCCGGGATAAAAGGCGGTAATTTGATTATCTGTTTGATCGGTCATAATGAAGGCCGAAGAGGTTAAATTATTTTTCGCAGTTTGGATATTTGAAATATCCACCCCGGCTTCTTCTAAAAACTTGGCATAATCCAAAAAATCAACTCCAGCCATCCCAACAATAGACACCGGAGTTTTAAGAAGGGCCAGGTTATAGGCAATGTTGCCGGCAGTGCCGCCATTTTGTTTTTTTAAAGTGGTGACCAAAAAAGACAGATTGATTTGATGAATTCTATCCGACATGATGTGATCGGAAAATTTCCCCGGATAATCCATAATGTGATCAAAAGCCAGGGAGCCGGTGACGGTAATCATGTTTTTAAGTATACACTAAAATTGTTTAGATGAAGAAAGTTGCCTCTATAATGTATCAATTTGTTGACATTAATATTACGACCGTAGCATTAATGTGCATTTAAGTTTACACCCTCCGGGTGAGATAGCTTTACACCTATTCCTTTGTCCCTACTAAAAAGACAGCCTGCCATGGTTTATAGGCAGATTTCCAGGTTTCATTGGCGATTACCTGACCATTTTTGGTCACAGTTCTTTTAAAAGTAACAGTGGCGCCCCAAGCTGACCAGTCCACTTGTTTAACTGTGCCTTTGGGTAGAGTCGGGTCGTCCTGGCGCAGCTCAGGGGGTGGGGGCGTTTGGTTGGTGATTACCGGCCGGGTTAAACTTACTGTTCTGCCATCAGAAGTGCCGTATAAATCAAAATATAGCGTGGTGCCAACAGTATAGGCCTGGATTAAAATGTGGTTGGCAGTGTCATTTTTAAATTGGAAATCGACACTGGGATAAAATACTGTGGCATCCAAGCCCGGCGGAAAGCCTTGTTCGTAATAACCGACCCGGTAAGCGTGGGCGGTTCTTTGGATTACCGGTAAGCCGGCATTTAACACTGCCCGAAACAGGGTGGTGGAGTCCTGGCAGACTCCTCCGCCGTCATCTAAAACTGTCCGGCCTTCTTTAATCACATAAGCTTGTTTGAAACCGGTGGCGGCGGAAATATCGCCGACTGTTTGGTTAAAAGAAAAAGTATCACCAGGAGCAATTAGCACGCCATTGATTTTGGAAGCAGTCAGTCTCACGTTATAAATCCGGTTGTCGATTGACCCGGCAAAATTAGAAACTCCCCGGCCCAATAACTCTTTAATTCCTAATTTGTTAACATCAGAAGTTTCAATTTTAGGTTTGACAACCTCAACCGGCAAGGTAATAGTTTTAGTCGAGGAGCCGGTTAAAGCATCATTTAAAAGATCCACTGTTTTATTGATGTCTAATTTCCGGCCTTCACTGGAGGGACGGAAAGCCGAAACTCTTTTAGTGGTTGGATCAAATTCAAATAAACCCTCCTGGACATTTTGGTCAATTTCCTGGGCAATACTTTTCAAATAAATGTAGGTTTGGTCCCGGTCCAAAAGGGAATTTTCTCCCTTAGTTAAATCCAAAAGGGTCAGTAGTTGTTTGGCGTCTAAAACAAATGTTTTATCCGCAAACGTTAATTTAATCGGTACTTTGATGACTGCTTCTAGAGCTTCTTTAGCCTGATTGACTTGGTCAGTAGTAATCTTGGGTGGAGTGGATTTCAAAGGCAGCAGAGGCGAGCATTTACCGGTTAACAAAAATTCCTTAATTAACTTTTCTGCGGTATTTTTATCCAGCGACCGGCCGTCGACACCCTCTTTGATTTTAATTGAGGCAGAAGGAGTGCTGTCTGGTGATTCAGGTGTTTCGTTAAAGATTAACTCTGCATTTTGCGGTTCCTGATTAACTGCTGAGGCAATGGTATCAAGTTGTCTTTCCAAAGACAAAGTGATTTCCGGATCGATTTCTGCAGGGGCGAACAGGGTTTGGAGTTGAGCCTGGGCTTGATGCCAGAAAGAGACATTATGGTTAATCTGGAAATTTTTATCCAGGGCAGTATAATCCAAGGCAGCCGAGCTGGTGGCCAAGTCAATGGTAAAAGCTGAGGCCGAGCCGGTGGAAAGAGTGAAGCTTAATTTCTGCCTGGCCCTTTTTTGGAAATTGGCCTGGACTAATTTAATGGCTTGGCCCTCGGTTAAAAAAGAAATGTTGGTATCCCCGACAAAAGTTAAAGGATAATATTTATCTGAGATGGTTATCAGGTAAGTAATAATTATTAGGATAAAAAGCAGGACGGATAAAATAATCGGCAGTAGGTTTTTTTTAAGGATTTGAAAGGGGAGCTTTTTCTTCGCTTTAGCCACGCCGATATTGTACTGTTTTGAGGTATAATTTACAAAGATGAAACGCGTGATTATCATCGCTTTGAGTTTGAGTATTGTGCTGGGGTTTGTCTTTTGGAAGTTTGGGCCCAGTATTTCCCTTTTTAACAAATCCAAACCACAAGGCCCGATAACTTTGACTTATTGGGGTTTATGGGAAGATGATAATTTAATTAAACCGTTAATTGCCCAATACCAAAACCAGCACCCCAATATTGTGATCAATTACGAACGGCAATCTTCGGTTAATTACCGGACCCGCGTTCAAACCCAAATTCGGGCCGGGGTAGGGCCGGATGTATTTATGATCCATAACTCCTGGCTGCCGATGTTCCAATATGATCTAGCTCCCGCTCCTGCCGACGTTTTTGCTGTGCCGGAATATAAGAGTGCCTTTTATCCAGTGGCTGCCGATAGTTTTGTAAAAGGGAATGTCATCCTTGGTGCACCCATGGAAGTAGACGGCCTGGCACTTTTTTACAATGAGGAAATGCTAAATGCCATTGGCGGCACCCCGCCGAAAAATTGGCAGGAATTTATGGATGAGGCGACTAAAATGACTGTCAAAGACACCGCCGGTAATCTTCAAACTGCCGGAGCGGCTTTGGGAACGGCGGGCAACGTGGATCACTGGTCAGATATTTTAGGATTGCTTCTTTTGCAGCAACCGGGGGTGGATTTTAATAATCTGGCTTCCCCGCAGGCAGCAGAAGTGCTGCAGTTTTATACCGGTTTTGTCACAGATCCCCGGAAAAAGACCTGGGATGTAAATATGCCAAAATCCACGGACATGTTTGCCCAAGGACGTTTAGGTTTTTACTTTGCCCCTTCCTGGCGGGCACATGAATTGCGGGTGGCTAATCCTGATTTAAAATTTAAAGTGGCGCCGGTGCCGCAACTGTCCGGGAAAAATGTTGATTGGGCCACTTTTTGGGGCCAAGTTGTATCTGCCAAATCGCAAAACCCGGCAGAAGCCTGGAAATTCATCAAGTTCTTAACCTCGGTTGAAACAGAGAAGTTGGCCTACCAACAAGCGGCGCAAGTAAGATTATTTGGGGAGCCTTATTCTTTAGCCAGTTTATCAAATGAACTGGCCAGCGACCCGATTGTAGGTGCTTTTGTCACCCAAGGGCCAATTTATAAATTCTGGTATTTATCTTCCAACACTTTTGATAACGGCATGAATGATGAAATGATTAAATATTTTGAAGATGGTATTAATGCCACTTTGGCCGGAACTGATCCGGCAGCTGCCTTGCAAACAGTTGATAAAGGAGTTAAGCAGGTGCTGGATAAATACACTAAATCGCAACCGGTGCCAAGCGGTCAATGATTTATGGAAATGGTTAAAATTGTGACATTTGTACCGGTGGCAGATGCTCAAAAAGTCAGAATTGCCATGGGCGATGCCGGGGCCGGAGTGCTGGGAAATTATCATCATGCTTCTTTTTCTACCAAAGGTATTGGTAGATTTATTCCAGGAGAAGGAGCGCATCCAACCATTGGGGAAATTGGTAAATTGGAAGAAGTAGAGGAAGAAAGAATTGAAGTAATTTGTCAAAAAGATAAAGTGAAAAGTGTGGTAACGGCTATTAAAACCTCTCATCCTTATGAAGAAATCCCCTTGGAAATTTACCAGTTAATAGGAGAAGAAGAGTTATGAAAAATATTTTAATTTTACATGGAGCGGGAAATAATTCTTCCGGCAATTGGTTCCCTTGGCTGAAATGGGTTTTAGCGGAGAAGGGCTATCAAGTTTGGTCTCCTGATTTGCCTAATTCTGAGACGCCAATTTTAGAAGATTGGTTGGACACAGTTTTTGCCAATAAAGATTGGGATTTTAATCAAGAGTCAGTAATAGTGGGACATTCGTCCGGCGCCACACTAATCCTAAGAATTTTAGAAAAGCTACCTCCTGGTAAAAGAATCGATAAGGCGATTTTAGTTGCCGGATTTGCTGATAAAGGAAGTATTCCGGAATTATCCAAATATAAAGCAGATTTGTTAAAAATTCCTTTTAACTGGAATAAGATTAAAGATTCGTGTCAGAATTTCTTCTTTTTTGCTTCTGATAACGATCCTTATGATTGTGGTATCAGGCAGAGTAAAATCATGCAGGAGAAAAACATTTTAACTTGGAAGCTAGTGAAAAATATAAACAATTTCCGCTACTTTTGGAATATATCTAAAAGTTAAGAAAATGGCGGCAGGTTGATTAATTGGACTTCGGGTTCTAAGGTAATACCAAATTTTTCTTTCACTTTTTGGGCATAAGTTTTGGCTAGATTATAAAAAGCCTGGGCGGTGCCGGTGCCTTGGTTGATAAACAAGTTGGCATGGCGGTCCGAAATGGCGATGCCGTTTAAGGACTGCCCTTTGGCACCCACTTCTTCCAGCAGTGCTCCGGCAGGCAATTTGCCGTAAACAATTTTTTCCGGCGGAATATTTTTTAAGATTTCTTCGGGAATATCCGCCGCCACTAAATTCTTGAAAAAAGAGCCCGGGCATTTTAGACCAGGCGGATATTTGACAAATCTTTTCCACGCCACTGCCTTGGCGGCCATTTGCAGATTTTCCGGATTACCAGTTTCCAGCTGGAATGCGGCTTCTATAATTGGGTATTTATTCTTTTTGAAGATACTGTTTCGGTAACCAAACTTACATTTGCTTTTAGTTAAAGTCTTGAGATTCTTCGCTTCGCTCAGAATGACAACGCGGGTTATGTGGTCGGAAATGGTTTGACCATAAGCGCCGGCATTGCCATAAACTGCTCCGCCCACCGTGCCAGGAATTTTGGTCAACTTTTCTAAACCAGCCAAGTTGTGGTTAATGGCATAGTCAACTACATCTTGCAAAATAGTACCTGATTTAACTTTCAATGTTACACCTCCGAGGTGTGATATTGATTCGATGCCGGAGATTTCGTTTTTAATTACCAAACCATTTACCCCTTCATCAGCGATTAATAAATTGCTGCTGCCGCCAATTATTAAGTAGGGTATTTGGTTGTTTTTGGCGTATGCGATGGCTTCAATCAAATCTTCCTGGGTTTTTACTGCAACAAATTTTTTGGCCGGCCCACCAATTTGTAAGGTGGTGATATTTTTTAAGGGAAAGTTATCTTCAAGTTTCAGCATAGACAATATTATACTATCTTGGGTTAATATGCTAAATTACAGGATATGGAAAAAGCGATTCTTAAAACTCTAATTTATGCTGATTTGTTTGATTATCCCCTGACTATTTATGAGATCCATAAATGGTTAATTGATAAAAAAGTGACACTAAGGCAGATAGAAAAAACGCTTGGGAAATTGGTGCAAAGTAAAAAGTGTAAGATGCAGAGTGATTATTATTTTCTGAAGAAAAAAAATGGGTTGATTAGTCAAAGACGCCGGCGAGAAGAGCAGTCTGCAAAATATTTAAGGAAAGTCAGAGCTCTTTCTCAAATCCTAAAAATTATTCCTTGGATAAAATTGGTGGGTATTTCCGGAGGACTGGCGGTAAATAATGCCGGGAAAACCGATGACATTGATTTGTTTATTATTACTTCTAAAAACCGCTTGTGGGTTTCCCGGCTGTTGGCTTTAGGATTATTATCTTTGACCAGGCAAAAACGGAAGGTGGGGGAAAAGGGTAGGAGGGCAGCCGGAAAGCTTTGTGTAAATATTTTACTGGAGGAGGATAAGTTAGAGCAGGCCAATAAAGATATTTTTACTGCTCATGAGATTTTACAAATGAAGGTGTTGTGGCAAAGAGGCGGGATTTATGAGAAGTACCTTGAGGATAACCAATGGGTGTTTAAATACCTACCAAACTGGGTAGGTTCTATCGATACGTCATTGCGAGGAGTGAAACGACGAAGCAATTTGGGTCGGATTAGTCCCAAATCCAGATTGCCACGCTCCCTTCGGTCTCTCGCAATGACGAGCATGGAAAATGTAGCTAGGAAATTTCAATTATGGTACATGCAAAAGCCGCAAGGTCTGGAGCGGATAGAAGAGGGGGCGTTGTATTTCCATCCGGAGGATTGCCGGCTGGAAATTTTATCCCAATACCAACAAAACTTGAAAAAAATAATCAGTCCTTGACAAGAAGTGCTAATCTCTGGTATATATTCTTTTGCACTGCTCCTCTGTCATTCCGAGTGAAACGAGGAATCTCAAGATTAATCTAGAGATCCTTCACTTCGTTCAGGATGACAAATTCATTCACTATGGCTAGAACTAAATTAAATAATAGTACTAAAGTTTCAATAAAACCCCTCATGGGTTATGTGTTAGTTGAGCCCTCCTCCGCTGAAACCAAAACTTCTTCCGGTATAATTCTTCCCGAATCAGCTCAGGAAAAACCGGCCCAGGGAAAAGTGGTAGCTTGCGGTGATGAGATGGTTTTTGAAAACGGCAAAGTAATGAAGTGTCCGGTTAATGTTGGCGATAAGGTAGTTTACAAGAAATGGGGCGGGGATGAAATTAAAGTGGATGGAAAGGAATTAAAGCTGGTCAAGTTTGATGACTTGATGGCAATATTGGAAGGATAAAATATGAAAGAAAGAACTTATGGAAGTCTTTGGGATGAGATTAGTTATAACTTAAGAAAAGCTGATTTAATGGCAGAAAGAAGAGAGCTTTTTGACCTTATAGCCGGAGCAAGGGTTGCGGCAATTCTCGGTATGGTTGGTTTAGGAGCTGGTACTGCTTTTAATAGGTATAAAGAAAATAAAGTTGCTAGGTTTGTTTCTAGAGCTTCTTTTGCAGGAGGCGCTTTATTAGCTGTAACTGGTTTGATGGGAGAAGTATTTTGTCGTAAGGTAGATGGTTTAATACAACAAGAACAAGCAAGAAGGAGAGAAATTAGATAATGGCAAAGATTTTGAAATTTGATAGTGAAGCAAGAGAGAAATTATTAAAAGGTATTAATACCTTAACTGAGGCGGTGGCAACTACCTTAGGACCCAAAGGCCGCAATGTGGCTTTGGATAAAAAGTGGGGAGCACCAAATGTAGTTCACGACGGTGTAACAGTGGCTAAAGAAATTGATTTGGAAGATCCGTTTGAAAATATGGGGGCGCAACTGTTAAAAGAAGCTGCTTCTAAAACCGCTGATGTGGCCGGAGACGGAACTACTACTGCTACTATTTTGGCCAAGGCAATTGTTTCAGAAGGACTAAAAAATATCCAGGCCGGTTCTAACCCAATGATTTTAAGGCATGGGATTGAAAAAGCAGTGGATGTTTTAGTGGAAGAACTTAAAAAAATGAGCAAGAAAATTGTTTCCCAAGAAGAAGTGGCCCAAGTAGCTACCATTTCCGCCGCTGACGCCCAAATCGGCAATTTAATTGCCGAATCTTTACAAAAAGTGGGTAAAGACGGGGTAGTGACGGTGGAAGAAGGTAAAACTATGGAAATGAACGTGAGTTATAAAGAGGGTATGGAATTTGATAAAGGCTTTGTCTCTCCGTATTTTGTGACTGATACGGATAAAATGGAATCCTCTATTGAGGACCCCTATATTCTAATCACTGATAAAAAGATTTCTTCCGCTTCTGATTTAGTGCCGTTTTTGGAAAAATTTGTCCAAGTTTCTAAAAATTTGGTCATTATTGCTGATGATGTTGATGGCGAGGCTTTGGCGCTTTTGATAGTTAACAAACTGCGCGGAACCTTTAATGTGTTAGTAGTTAAAGCCCCGGGGTTTGGCGACAGACGTAAGGAGATGCTTGAGGATATTGCCATTTTAACCGGAGGAAGAGTAATTTCTGAGGAAACCGGAACAAAATTAGAATCAGTAGAAGTGGAAGATTTGGGAAGAGCCGGCAGAGTCACTTCTAATAAAGATAATACTTTGATTGTCGACGGTAAAGGCAAAAAGAGTGCCATTGACGGTAG
This sequence comes from bacterium, assembly GCA_021786105.1. GTDB lineage: Bacteria > Patescibacteriota > Microgenomatia > Daviesbacterales > UBA10151 > UBA10151. The sequence goes on along the minus strand of JAJYNW010000018.1, from coordinate 54,701 downwards.
AATTGCGCAAATCAAAAGAGAGCTGGCTTCATCAGACTCTGAATTTGATAAAGAAAAGTTGCAGGAAAGACTGGCGAAATTAACCGGCGGAGTAGCGGTGATTAATGTCGGAGCCGCCACCGAGATCGAACTGAAGGAGAAAAAAGAGCGGGTGATTGATGCAGTGGCTGCCACTAAAGCGGCGATTGAAGAAGGAATTGTGCCCGGAGGGGAAATAGCCTTGTTGAGAGCTGGTAAAACCTTGGATTCTGTAAAAGCTGAAGGTGAAGAGAAAGTTGGCGTGGAGATTGTCAAAAGAGCGCTGGAGCAACCGTTTAGGAAACTGGTGGAGAATGCCGGCATGGATGATGGAATTGCTTTGTCCAAGGTGATGGGTTCTGCCGGCAATATGGGAATTGATGTGATGGATGGGGAAGTAAAAGATTTAGTTAAAGCCGGCGTGATTGATCCGGTGAAAGTGACCAGGTCAGCTTTGCAAAATGCGGCATCGGTGGCAGTCATGGTCATGACTACAAATTGCCTGATTACTGATAAACCAGAACCATCTGCACCACAACCCCCGATGCCTCCCGGCGGCATGCCTGAATATTAAAAATCTAATTCTTTTGTGTCAAATGCAGATTAGGAAAGATTTCTGTTACAATACTCTTGATGGCTAAGTTTCATTATCGCGAGTCACCGACTGAAAAGCAAAAAAATACCTTCAAAAAGTATTTATCAGAAGATGAAGAGCTGGTTTTAGTAACCGGTTTATCTAAGGCCTACACCAGGTCTCAATTTATTATGTATATACTTTTCCCGGGTATGCTTTTTTTGGGCTTGGGTTTGGGATTAGGGTGGTTGTTGGGAATTGGCAGGATTTGGGCTTTAGTTTTGGGCCTGGTGTTGATGTTTTTGTCCGCCGTCATTAGGATTTTGCATGTTTATCATGCCAACAGATATTTGCTGACTACCAGGAGAGTGGTTATTAAAAAAGGTTTGTTTTCAGTCAAATTAACTGCGGCGCTGTTTGATAAGATTACTCATCTGGAGGTGGATCAGTCAATAATGGATAGATTACTTTTGCATCATGGCAACATCATTGTTAACACGGCCGGTATGAATAAAGGAGAAATTAGCCTGAAGTATGTAGACTATCCTTTGGAGCTAAAGAATTTACTGGAAAGGTTGATAAATCGGGAAAGAGAGCAATTTGGCCTTCGGGGAGTGAATCTAACGGAAGTAGAAGGAGAGATCATTTCTTAGCCACAACTTGAATGGGCATATCAGGGATTTCCGGCAGTAAAGGTTGAGGGTCGATGTACTTGTCGTTTAAGGTAACCTCCAGATGAGTGTGGGGACCCGAAGTATGACCGGTTAACCCGACTTCGCCCAAAGTATTTTCCGAAGTAACTTTATCGCCTACTTTGACATAAATTCTACCCATGTGGGCATATTTCGATTTGAAACCATTTTCGTGAGTTACTACTACAAAATTACCCAAGCCAAACAAATCTCTTCCTACTTCCGTAACTTCTCCGTCAGTAATCGGGTGAATAGGCATACCTAAACCGGTGGCAATATCAATTCCCGGATGCCAGGCGGAAAACCTGGTTGATAAATAGCCGGGATGCGGCAAGACTAAAGGTTTGGAAAAAGATTCGGCGATGACTTCCCCGGCTTGCTCGGCAGCCTGAGCTTTAACCACTGACCGTTTGACTGGTGGAATAGCTAAAGTTGGGTAGTAACCTGATAAAGTAAACAGTACAAAGGAAATTATGGCAAGCCGTTTAAACCCCCCTGGGAACCTTAGCTTGATTTTAGATAATTTACTGGTTAGGGCATCCCTTTCAGAAATTATCGTAGACAGAAGGTTTTTGCTTTGTTTTTTCAAAGCGAATACTGTAATGAATTTAAATGAACAAGTGCGTATAATACCAAATTTGAGCTCCATTGTCAAAAATTAGAGTATAATTATCTAGTGAAAAAGTTTCTGGTTTGGCTTTTGGTATTATTTAGTTTAATGGCTTTGCTTTTACGTTTTTCCGACAAGATAGCAGAAGTTTTTTTGGGAATTAAACCAACCAGCGGTATTTCCATTCTATCAACTCCTTCTGAGGCTACAGTTTATCTTAATGATCAAGAAGCCGGTAAGACACCGTATGAGGATAAAAATCTACCGGTCGGAGTCCGGACTATTAGGATTGAAAAAGATAAATCTTCCTGGCAAGGCAAGGTTACGCTTACCGCCGGTACTGTGGCTGTCGTTAACCGGGACTTGGCACCTGATCCGGCCTCTTCTTCCGGGGAGATTTTAAATTTGGAAAGAGGTAAAGGGTTAACCATTATTTCTAATCCCACCGCATCCAATATAGAAATAGACGGGAAATCTTTTGGCAAAACTCCAACTACCATAGACATAGATGCCGGGGAACATACTATTCTAATCAGCCATCCTAATTATTTAAAAAGAAGCATCAGGGCCGATTTACCCAAAAATTTTAACTTGGCTATTTCGGTAGATTTAGCCCTTTCCGAGGCGGATTTAACAACCGTTACTAACCCGGTTATCACCCAAACGCCAACAGTTTCAGTCAAACAAACTCCCACGGGATTTTTGCGGGTCAGGGATAAAGCCGGTTTAAACGGTAAAGAGATTGCCCAGGTCAAGCCGGGGGACACACTGGTGCTATTGGAAGAACAAGGTTCCTGGGACCGGGTACGGTTATCCAATGGTGCGGAAGGATTTGTCTCTTCAACATATGTGGAAAAGAAGGTTGTTAATCAATAAGTCCGAGCGCTGATTCACCTTTGAGTTTCGAATAATCTTTGACCACCAGATGTTTTCCTTTGTAATCAATCAGGCCCATTTGCTGCAGTTTTTTCATTTCAATACTAACCGTTTCGCGGGCCATGCCGATGAGTTTGGCAATATCCTGGTGGGTTAAGGGAACTTTGATCAGGACCTGATTTTTATTTTTGTCACCGAATCTTTCCGCGCAAATCAGGATGATTGAGGCGACTTTACTGCGGGCATTACCAAACATGGCATATTCCATTCTCCTTAGGGCGCCTTCTAATCTTTGCAAAATCCGGACGTTTATTTCATACATCAATTCATTGTTACTTTTGATAAACTTAATAAATTCGTTCCGCGGTGCCCGATAGATTTCAACATTAGTTAGGGCTTCCAGATAGTAAGCATTATGAGTGTTGTTGATGGCCCAGACTAAGGGGAAGAACTCACCAGGTTTATAAATTATCAAAGTTAATTCCTGGGCATTTTTAGAAATAGAGTAAAGCCGGGTATAGCCTTCTTTGAGATAGAAAACACCATGAGGTTCATCGTCTGGACGTAAGATTGTTTCGCCTTTTTTAAACGAGATTTTTTTTGATCCAGAGAAGAAATTATTGAGCTTTTCCGAAGCTTCCTTCTCCATCTTGCATATTTTACTAAATTTTACCAAGTCGGACAACTTAAGGGATTAGGCGCCTAAATAATAGATGATTCCCAAAACTAAAACGGCCCAGATTAAGACAGCGGCCAGCAGCGGCGTATCGGTTAAAATTACCCGTTCCGGTGACTCGCCTTCTTTTTTCTCATAAATGATGTAAAGGTATCTCATGACAGCATAAAGCACCACCGGTACCGTAACCATCAAATACTTAGCCTCAGAAAAAGGAATTTCAAAGCCGCCTAAAAATCTGGTAACCACGTGCCCGGCTTGGATAGGAGATTGGAGGAAAGCAAAAAAGGCATAAGTCAGCCAGGTGGAATTGGCAAACATAGAGGTTAGTATATCCAACAAATTTTCCGGATAGTGCAGTAAGGTTTCCCGGTGGCGGGCAGCTTGGGATTCCATTAAAGTCCGTTCGGATCGTCTTTTCCCGATAGCCAGGAAAAGAGCAAAACTGGTGACGGACAACAGGAACCAGACATTCAAATGCGCATCAATGGCCCAAACTCCGGCGTAGACTCTTAAGACAAACCCGGCGGCAATTACTAAAACATCAATTAAAATAACTTGTTTGAGGTAAGATGAATAGAACAGCTGCAGCGTGAGGTATGTTAAGCCGGCAAAGAAAAAGTTAGGGGAAAGCCCGTAAGACAAAGGCAGGGAAACTGCGATGGCAGCCAGAGCCAGCCCTACCGCTAAAGGAATAGGAATCAGCCCGGAGGCAATCGGCCGTTTCCTTTTAAACGGATGAAGCTGGTCGCGTTCAATATCGAAAACATCGTTGAGAAGATATGTAGCAGAAGAAAAAGCGCAAAATAGTGCAAAAGCTTCAAAAGTTTTAATTTGGTTGGTCGGATCAAGCAGTGTGCCGGAGAAGATTAAACCGGCAAAGACAGCAAAGTTTTTTATCCATTGTCTTGGTCGTGAGGCTTTGAGAATTGCCCAAAAAAGTTTAACCATAAAATTGCTCCTAAAATAATGATCCCCACCAGCGTAGCTGCAAACAGCTTACCTTTGGAAGACAAGCTGAGGGCTGCTGCACCAAGAATAACACTTCCTAAAATGTAAAACAAGGCAATTTGTTGATGAGAGAGCCCAGCCTCCAGCAGCTTGTGATGTAAGTGTCCTCGATCGCCCCAAACCGGCGATTTGCCCTGCAAGATTCTTCTTAGGAAAGTATAGGCAAAATCAGTGGCCGGGATTAAAAGCACTAGTCCGGCGGTGGCCAGTTTTCCTCCGGAAAGAATGGCCAGAACGGCAATCATAAACCCTAAAATAGTTGATCCGGAAAAACCGGGAAAAATTTTGGCCGGATGCCAGTTAAAAATTAATAAACCGGCGGCAGTGCCGGAAGTGATGAAAGAAAGCTTGGCCACATTAATCTGGGTCGGATCAGACAGTAAGCTGAGTTTTAAAGATAATAACCCTAAAATAAAAGCGGCCACAGCTACAATGCCCGGCATCTGTCCGTCTACTCCTTTTGACCAGTTGATCATGTTCATGACCCACACGATCCAAACTAAAGTCAAAAAATTAGCGAGAGTTATTATCTGTGGGGTAGTATCAAAGTGAAGGATACCGCCCATAGGATTAGTGATAAAAGCAATCCCGATGCCACTTCCCACTGCTGCTAAGGCCGCCAGAAATTGGGCGATTAGGCGGATATAGGGGGAAAGATTATGGTATTTATCATCCAAAAGGCCCACTACTAATAAAATAAAAAGTCCAATCAGGATTCCGGCCGTGGAATTTTGGAAAGGAATAAAGATTAAGATGGTAAATATTAGTCCTAAAAAAACTGCCAGTCCGCCCGCCCGTGGCACGGTTCGTTTTTGGGTATGAGCCGGATGTTGTCTGATTTGGGGGTTATCCAGCAATTTAAATTTTTTGGCAAAAATAATAGTCGGAGGAATGGCCAAAATAGTTATTAAAAATGAGATTATGGCTGGTAATGTTAAATCCATTAGATAAACATTAGGACAATTTTAATTAGTGCGACGGTCAGGATGAAGCTTACTACGGTGGAGGAGATAAGCAGGACTTTTTTCAAAAAAATTTGGGAGGGATGCAGTTGCCAAGAGATGACTAAATTTAAAGGTGTAATGAGAAAAATGCTAGCCGGGATAATGAAAAACTGCTGGCGAGTAGCTAACTGTCCTTCTCCCCAAGGTAATGAATAAAAAAGAGGTAATTTGGGAGGCAAAAAATTTAATAAAACTACAATAGTTAAGGTGGTGATTATGCCTAAGATTAGCGGGAAAAGTCCGATCCAAAAATGAGATTTATTTAGCATAAACTTTAACCTTTCTTTAGTAGTCGAGCCTTGTTAGTAACCCGGAACTCTAATTTTCTGCCAAACATTAAAGAAGTTTGAGCATCAATAGCCGGCAAAGAGGAGATGGTGATCAAAATCAGCGGCACCAATAGCCACTGAATGTATGACCAGATTTTTCTGAAGGCAGACCAATTTTCCGGCCGTTTAGGTGCCACTTTTTCATGGACATAAATGGTGGCAAACAGTCCAAAAAAGGTGACTGTTAAAATCCAGGAGGAAACAATGGGTAGGTTAACCGACATTACCGAGGCTTTAAAGTTAGGGTTAACCACTGGAATCAATAAGCTGCCAAAGGTGACAAAGATCGCTAAAAATCCCCATTTTAAATCTCCCCAGAATTTGAAAAGTACCCGGTCGGTTTTGTTCCAGAAATCAATATCTTTAGTGAAATATTGTTTGACAATAAATGGGATATGTTCCACACCGTAAGCCCATCTTTTAATTTGTTGATATTGATTTTGGAAAGTTTTTAAAAGGGTGGTGTCCTGGACGGCATCGCCGGAAATCGGCAAGAAATGCGGAATAACTTTATAATCCCCGTTGAAATGGAAATAGGCTTTCCAGTAAAAACCGTTATCGTCATTAACTTTATCCGGTATCCAGCCGCCAATATCCAAAAGTGCTTTCAGGGAAATAGACATGGAAGAATAGTTCATGTATTTATCCGAGCCCACCATTTCCGCCAGTTGCCAAAAGCTGGTGCCGGCCGCCATTAGCCTCATCGGAGTGGGGGTTTGCCAATAGTTGTTATGGTATAAAAATACGCCGGTAAAAGTTCTTTTATCGCGCTCGTCAGTTGGCAAGGATAAATAAGTGTATAAAGCGCCCGATAAAAATTGCGGGTGGATGGTAAAATCTGCATCTAAAGTGGTGACAAAGACGTCTTCTATTTTAACGCCTTGTTTTTCCAGCTCCGGCACGATGTGTTTGATCATCCAATTTTTATTTGATCCCTGGCCAGCCACTTCACCGGGTAAATTATAGGGGTGAATGGTGGTAAAAACGCCGGCAATTTTTCCTTCAATTTTCTTCAAATACTCCTTTGTTTCCTTAATTTTTTGTGGGTCATCTCTTTCCTCAAACCCAACGGCGATGAATATTTTTTTCTTTGGATAAGTGCAATTGGTAATAGCGTCGAAAGTAGGCTTTAAAATATACAAAGCTTCTTTATAGGTTGGCACCAATACCAGCTGATAATATTTTTCCCAATTTTGAGGGAAATCACCTTCCAAAAGTTTTTGCCAATCTTCTTTTTTGGCTCCTTCCATTTTTCTGTAGCCCAGTAAAACCAGAATTGCAATCCGAAAAGCAGTCAGCAGCCAGTAAACATCGGCAATCAAAATTAAATAAGCGACAGCATAGGGCAGGGTAAAAGATAACCAGATGGGAGAAGTTAAAGCCAGCCAGGTTAAGGAGCCAGGTAAGATTTCTAAAAACCTTTCAAAACTATTTTCGTGTTTGAAGGCAAAGTCCCTTTCCGGTTTTTGGAAAAAAATGAAACGCCGGGACAATAAATGATGGATGATCAGCCCCAGGCCGGCACCGATTAAGAAAAGAGAGGTTAACACGTTGACCCCGCCGGCAAAAAAAGGCCGGCCCAGAAAGCCGACCAAAAATCCCAGCACTACAAAAAATACCCCGATAAAGCTATAGCGGATATTTTTGCTTATACGGCGCAGGATTTCCGAAAAATAGAAAAAGGACAGAAAGCCAATAAAAAAGAACAATAATATTCGCATGGTGTATTCATAAGTGTACTCATTTCAGCCTCAGAAAGCAAATATTCGTTTGGCATTTTTTGTAGTTTGACTTGCTACTTCTTTAAACGAAATGCCTTTTAAATTAGCAATGATGGTAGCAATTTCTTTGACTGAAGAGGGTTCGTTTCTCTGGCCTCTTTTAGACTGGGGTGCTAAAAAAGGGGAGTCAGTTTCCAAAAGGATCTTATTAAGAGGCAAAAGTTTGGCAGCTTCCCTTAAATAATCATTTTTGAGATAAGTGATATTGGCGGCAAAAGAAACGTATAGGTTGGTAGTTTGCAGTACGTAGTTGGTAGTATGGGATAAACCAGAATAACAATGCAAGATAGCAGGGTGGTCGCCAATCATTTTTAAGGCATCGTCCCAGGCTTCGGAGTTTTGTGGATCTTTTGATCGGTCGTCGCGGCAATGGACTACTAAAGGCAGGCTTAATTTTTTGGCCAAATCAATTTGGGCCTGAAATAGTTGTCTCTGTAAATCCTTAACTTTTTCAATAGAGATAGATGGAGGAATAAAACCGGGATTGTTTCCGAAAAAGAAATCCAAACCACATTCACCAACACCTACTACTTTTTGGGGACTACCTTGATAAATTTTTTCCAGTTTATCCATGGCTTTTTGTAGGAATTCAGCTGGATTCTCGGCAAAAGTAATGGCTTCGTGAGGATGGATACCTATAGAGGAATAAACTGATAAATCTTTGGGCCAGTTGGTATTTAAAACTTGGTCTAAAGCTTGCTGGCTAGTTGTTAAATCTACTCCAATGTTGATAATGGTGGATATCCCATTATCAACCGTCCGTTGAATCATTTGATCAAAATCTTCTTTGTATGATTCCCAATAAAGATGGGCATGAGTATCGATTAAGTTCATAGCCGGGGAAAAAGTGGTGGGGCAGACTTGATGGCCCCGGAAAATTGTTGCAAAATTTTATCAGCAGTTTCCGGAAGGAATGGTTGTAAATTAAAAGCAATACCTTGTATTCTTTTGACCAAACCTTCCAAAACCGGTTTGGCTGCTTCTTCTGATAATTCCCATGGTTTTTCTTGATTAATCACTTTATCTGCCTCGGAAATTTCTTTCCAAATACTAGTGAGCGCTTCATTAAAACGATATTGTCCTAAAAATGTTTCAACTTTTTCATTCCATACCTGTTTTGTTTGGGGGCCGGAAATATTATTTTTCTCACTTAATTTGGCCACCCTGGCCACCAGATTCCCTAAACCATTAGCCAAGTCGGCATTATAAACTTCCTCAAATCTTTCGTATGAAAAATCTCCGTCAGCATCAATCGGGATTTGTGACAGCATAAAATAGCGAAGCGGCTCGAGCCCGTATTCTTTGACTACTTCTTGCGGCGAGATGACATTACCCACAGATTTGCTGATTTTTTCACCCTTCAAATTAACAAAGCCATGGATTAGGATTTGTTTTGGTAAAGGCAACTTGGCAGATAATAGCATGGCTGGCCAATACACTGTATGAAATCTATTAATATCTTTGCCGATAATATGTAAATCAGCCGGCCACCATTTTTCCCATTCTTTTTCGTCCCAGCCGAAACCAACGCCGGTCATATAAATATCCAAAGCGTCAAACCAGACATAAATTTTTTGGCTGGGATCGCCCGGGACTGGCACTCCAACACCCCGGGCCCGCTCGTTTGACCGGGACACGCTAAAATCTTCCAAACCGGATTTGATAAAGGATAAAGCTTCGGCTTTTTTATTGGCCGGAGTAATTTTAAATTCGTTGCTTTCTATTAACTGAATTAATTTTTCCTGGTATTTTGATAATTTAAAAAAATAATTTTCTTCTTTGACTAGCTCCGGTTTTTTTTGATGAATCGGACACAGTCCGTCCACTAATTCCCCTTCAGTTTTAAATGATTCGCAACCAACGCAATACAAACCTTCATATGCTTTTTTATAAATATCTCCATTTTCGGCGCAGAGTTTCCATAATTTTTGTACTCCCGGCCAATGTTTTTTTTGATCCGAGCCTCGTTGAAAAACATCCAAATGCACTCCTAAAAATTCATAAGTATCGTGCCAAATTTTAGAATTTCGGTCTAAAAACTGCTGGACTGGCAGGCCTTCTTTTTCCGCCGCCTGGACATTTTTTAAGGCGTTTTCATCCGCCCCTGACAAAAGCAGGGTATCGTAGCCTTTCAGTCGGTGATACCTTCTGACCGTGTCAGCCTGGAAGTATTCCAGAGAATGGCCAACATGCGGTAGGCCGTTGACATATGGTATGGCTGTTGTTATGTAAAATTTCTTCATTGCCCACTAGTTTAGCATTTTCGAGGTATTTTTTCGAGGCAAAAGATCTGAAATGCAAGCGTTTTAATTAGAAGGCGCTTGTTTGTAAGTATCGCCTAACCATTTTTCTTCAATCCATCCGGTTTCTCCGCCTCGGAAACCAATTCGGGAATAGCTTTGACCGCCTTGCATTTTAAGTTGGACTTTCCACCATTTACTATTCTTAGGTATAAATGTCATAGTTTTTTTGTCTAGATTATACTCGGTTGCTAGTTCAACCGGCCCCTCGATTATTTCTACAACATCATAGTCAAACACGGCCGGCGAATCGGCTTTAGTCGGGTTATTAGGAAGATCTTTAAGCAGGATACCGGGGCGCTTGGTATCTTTGTCAACAATAGTTACCTTTTCTCCGACAGTATAAACCCGTTTTTTTGGTAATTCTTGTGTTATTGCGGTCTCAGCCTCTTTGGTAATTTTTACAATTTGTTGGTTGATTTCTGCTTGGGTAAAACCTCCTTCGATAAATTCTCTTCCCTGAAAAAAAGTTTTGAAAAAGTCATATTCTGCTTGTAAGATTTGCGCCGCAGCAGGATCGTCAGATTGAAGTTGGATGAGTTTTTCTCTCACTACTTTACCTTTTGTTATATACTGGGCAAAAAGCTCGGCATATTGTTCCTTCCGGTTATTTCTTTCACGATCAGCCAGGAAATAGTGGACATTTTTGGGGTCGCGGACTGTGGCTAAGCCTCCTGTCTCTGATTGTAACGCTTGTGCCTCAAAGGCTGATTGGGAAAACTGCGGGCGGATAGAGGTTGATACATCACTTACATAATGTCCGGTTTCGTGTACTAAAGAATCAAGAGAGCCGTAAGGATCTAAGTAGTCAATAATTGTGCTTTTACTAGAAATTGAGTCTTTCTCAAGATATTCGCCGCCGTATTTTGGATTGGGACCAAAGATTCCAGTCCGAGGTAGAGGATAGCCGAGATCGTTGGTAAGCTGTAGGGTCCGGGCAAAACTGGCAAAACTTAAAGGGCTGGCTAAAAGTATGCCATTTTCAGCAATGCCTAAGCGAATATCCTGGTCTTTAAGCCAGATGGCGGATTGCTGGCTTAGCATGGTAATGCTTTTTCTTCTCAGCAAAATCTCTTTAGTGGTTTGATCAGTTGTCTTGTCGATTTCTTGATCTAAGCTTGCCGTTTCTAATTTAAGCGAGGTGACGGCGAAAAGTGTTTGAAACTGAAGAGGGTTTGAAAGGTCGTAAATTTCATTGTCGAGTTGAACTTCTGATCTGCCGTTTTTGTTTACAAATATGGCTTTTTGCTGAGGATTAGTGGTGTTAAGTAATTGCAAATAGTCAAAAAGGTGTTCAGTAGCGATTTGGCGAAAAGTTGTTTCGGCGTTTGCTAATTCGGCGTTAGGACGTTTGGCGAATTCAAAGAAAGCTCCATTTAATATATCTGTCTCTTTCCGTAGTTGAAATAGCTTTGGTTGTAAATCGATTTTTTGTTGGTCTGGTTCCAAATTAATATTTCCCGGATTAAAGCTAGGAAAATGAGGATTAAAGCGTTCGTCTAGCGTGGCGGAAGCTTTTTTATATAATTCTTCGATCTGTCTGCGGTCTTGAATGGTATTCCATATACTCCAGGCTGTGCATCCACTGGTACCGAGAATAGTGAAAGCGACAAGGGTGTTGGCTGCCAGCTCTAAGGCTTTGGAGATTCTCCTTTTTGGCCTTGAAGGTCTTGCCGCAGAGTTTTCTGTTGATGTTTCTCGTTCTTGGTCGATAGCCATTTCTGGCGGATAATATCTTAGAGAAGCGTATTTTGCAAATTTTATTTTTGTTTTGAGAGCTTTGTTAGTCTGGGGATTTTTGACTGTTTAGTCAAATTATTCTTCTTTCCTTTATGGAAATAACTGAAAAGTAAGCCGGTGGCGGTCAGGGTTAAAGTTCCGGTGACTAAGTTTAAAGAATCTAAGGCTTTTAAAACTAATAAAAAAAATAAGCCTAAGGCAAGGGAAAATGACTGCAAAATATTTTTTAAGAAGATATTGGCAGTGAAAAGTAATGCCAAAAAAAAGCAGACAGAGAAGGGAATGATCTGGTTAAAATTTGCCTGGGCAAAGCTATCTGGGTAAGGAACATTTAAAACTACTCCCACAAAGGCTCCCCAAAAGATCAAAGCAGGAATAATTTTTGAAATAATTCTGGACATAAACTAATTGTAACTCAAAAAGATCCAGAAACGATATCTTTTTTACAAATAGCAATCGTGGTATAGTCGAAACCGTTCAGGTTTTATGAGTTCCCCAACAAACCAAGTTACTGTTACCTGCCCCAAATGCCAGCATAAATTCTCCATTGGCGAGGCTTTGACTCATCAAATGGAAGAACAAGTATCAGCCTCTTTAGAACAAAAACATAAAAGCGAAATTGAAGAAGCCACAAGATTGGCGGAAGAGAAGGCTGAGAAAAATGCCAAGGAACAATTTGGAATCCAAATGGTAAGGATGCAAAAAGAGAATGATGAGGAGAAAGAAAGAAATAAAAAATTAACTTCACAAATGAGTGAATTATTGGATGATTTTAAAGCGCTTAGAAGAAAAGATGAAGAAAGAGAAATTGAAATGAAAAAGAAGGCGATGGAAGACGAGGAGAGAATAAGGAGTGAGGTTAGGAAACAAGCAGAAGAGGAAAATCAGCTCAAGAATTTGGAAAAAGACAAAAAACTCAATGATGCGTTAAAAAAATTAGATGAACTTCAAAATCAAATGCAGCAAGGTTCACAGCAGACTCAAGGAGAGGTATTGGAACTGGAGTTAGAAAAAGCGCTTAAACAAGAATTCCTAATGGATATTTTAGAAGAGGTTAAAAAAGGTGAACGCGGGGCAGATATTGTCCATCGGGTTGTAGATAAGCTCGGAAGAAATAGTGGGACTATTTTATGGGAATCGAAAAATGCGCAATGGAAAAATGATTGGATTACGAAGCTAAAAGAAGACCAAAGAGCTAAAAAGGCAGATTTAGCTGTTTTAGTGACAATACATAAGCCGGAGGGTTTGGAGACGTTTACTTATAGGGAAGGAGTATGGTTGACTACCTGGCAATTTGTAATTCCGTTAGCGCTGGCTTTGAGATTTAATTTAATTAGCCTTAATCACGAAAAATCATTAAGTGAAGGGAAAAATGAAAAGAAAGAAATTCTTTATCAATATTTAACCGGAACAGAATTTAAACAAAGGGTAGAAGCTATAGTCGAAGCTTTTAGCGGTTTACAAGATGAGTTAGAAAGAGAAAAAAGGTGGTTCAGTGTTAAATGGGGGCGGCAGGAAAAAGAGATCAGAAAAGTTTTAGATCATACCCATGGTATGTATGGGGACTTGCAGGGAATCATAGGAAGATCGCTCCCCCAGCTGGCTGGTTTTGAAATTGAGGAAGAAAGAGAAATTAGTGTTTTGGAAGAAGTAGTCGAAGAATAATGGTTTCTTCTCAATTCAAGAGTCTGTATTCAAAATTAAACCGTGAGCAAAAACAGGCGGTTGATGAGATAGAAGGTCCGGTGATGGTGGTGGCTGGTCCGGGTACCGGTAAAACGCAAATTTTAACTTTACGGATTGCCAATATTTTACTAAAAACCCAAGTTAACCCGGAAAATATTTTAGCTTTAACTTTTACCGAGTCAGCCAAATCGGAAATGCGGGAGCGGCTGGTGGATATGATTGGTACCCCGGGCTACAAGGTGGAAATTTACACCTTTCATGGTTTTTGCAATGAAGTGATCAAGCGCCATCCGGAAAATTTTCCCCACTTAATTTCTGCCGACAGTATCACCGAGGTGGAGCAAATCCAGCTATTGGAAAAAATTATTACCGGATTAGACTTAACCTACTTAAAACCAATGGGGGACCCATTGTATTACCTCAGGCCGGCACTTTCAGAAATCAGTAATTTGAAAAAGGAAGGGGTAGGTCCGGAGGATTTGGAAAAAGCCCTAAAAATTTGGCAGGAAAACTTTGATGCCACAGAGGATTTATATCACGACAAGGGCAGGTATAAAGGTGAAATGAAAGGCAAGTACCGGGATTTACAAAGAGAGATTTTAAAAGCCGGGGAACTGCTGATTATTTATCAGGCTTATCAAAAAGCGCTTAAAGACTTACAAAAATATGATTTTAATGACATGCTGCTTGTGGTAAAAACAGCCTTGGAAAAAGATAAGGATTTATTGCTGCGCCTGCAGGAAAAATACCAGTATATTTTGATTGATGAGCATCAAGATACCAATAATGCCCAGAATAAAATCGTGGAATTTTTGGGCAGTTATTTTGAAGATAATCCTAATATCTTTGTGGTTGGCGATGAAAAACAGGCAATCTTCCGTTTTCAGGGAGCATCTTTTGAAAATTTTTTGTATTTTCGAAAGATTTATCCCCATGCTAAATTAGTCCATTTGGGTGAAAATTACCGTTCGCACCAGCAAATTTTGGACGCGGCGGACAGTCTGATCGCCAACAACATTACCGCTAACCTGCTGTTGCCCAAAAAGATTAATTTGCATTCCCAGCAAAAACAGGCTGAGCCGATTAAGCTGGCGGTTTTAAATGATTATTTTGCCGAGTACCAGTTCATTGCTGAAGATATCCAAAAAAAGATTAAGCAGGGGGTGCCGCCGGAAAATATTGCAATCATTGGTCGCAATAATAAAGACTTAAACCTGGCGGCGGAAACTTTGGAAAGATGCGGCATTCCTTTTGTGATTCATTCAGACCAAAATATTTTACAGGATTTGTATATCCAAAAATTAATTTTTACCCTCAGGGCAATCTGGAATATTGGCTCAGAGCGGGATTTGCTAAAAGCGATGCATCTGGATTTGTTTGATATTGAACCTTTGGATATTTACAAAATAATGGATTTTTCCCGGCAAAATAAGCTGCCGGTTTACGAGGTGTTACGCCGGCTGATGCAGAAGTCGGAGGAGAAATTAAGACTGTCTAGTTTTGAAAACTTAGTTAAGTTTTATCAGACGTTAACTGCCTGGCAAAAGGATGCGTATAACGATACATTTGAAAAATTGTTTATTGGGGTGGTGGAAAAGTCGGGTTTCCGTGAAGCGATGCTAAAACATAGCCGGCGGTATGAACTGCTGGATAAACTAACTGCTTTGTTCGAAGAAATTAAAGTGCTGGTGGAAAAAGAGCCTAATTTTAATTTGGGTGATTATTTAAATTACCTCGAACTTTGCCAAAAACATGAGCTGCCGCTTAAAAGCCATGTGGAGACTGTCAGCCAAAACGCCGTCCGGTTGATGACAGCTCATCGCTCCAAGGGTTTGGAGTTTGATTATGTTTATATAGTTAATGTTTATGATGGTCATTGGGGTAACGCCAGAAAACGGTCAGCCGGTTTTCAGATTCCTTGGGATATTTTAGGGATTAAATTAAATTTGGAATCTACGGAAGATGAGGACGAAAGAAGACTGTTTTATGTGGGGATGACCCGGGCCAGAAAAGATATTATGCTTACCTTTTCCACCCGTGGAATGGAGGGAAACGAGCGTAGCCCCTCGCAATTTTTATCAGAAATTGACAAAAGGCTGGTTGAGGAAATTAATACTCAAAAATTTGAAAAACAATTCTTAGCCAATAAGGATATGATTTTTAACCCCAGACCAGCGTCAATCTTACCAGCCAAAAACGAGCAAGCTCTTCTCTCTGAGAAAAAAGAATTTTTCCGGCAGCTTTTTTTAATCCGGGGATTGTCGGCCACCGCTTTAAGCAATTACCAAAAATGCCCCTGGCAATTTTTCTACCGCAATTTATTGCAGTTTCCGGAGGTTAAAGAAAATTATATGAAGTTTGGCACCGCCATCCACCATGCTTTAGATTGTTATATCCGCCAAAGGAAAAACAAAGCTTTGACTGGTTATTTCCTGGTAGAAAGGTTCCGTGAGGTGTTGGATAAAGAGGCGTTGAGTGAGCCGGACCGGAAAGCATTATTTGAACGGGGAGAGCGGGCGCTGCTGGGGTATTTTGACAACGTAATTCCGACTTGGGGCAAGGATATCCAAAGTGAGTTGATTATCAGGGGGGTCAAGCTGTCGGATGAAGTGGTTCTTACCGGGCGGTTGGATATGATTGAAATGCTTTCCGGCAGTGATGTGGCTGTCTATGATTTTAAAACCGGAAAGGCGAAATCGCGCAGCCAGATTGATGGGTCTAATGAAAAAAGTGAACGTAATTATTTACAGCAATTGGTCTTTTATAAAATTTTGCTGGACCGCTATAAAAACGGACTGATGAAAATGACCGAAGGAGTGATTGATTTTGTGGAGCCGGACGAGAAAGGGAGGTTTAAAAGCGAACGGTTTGACATGACCGAGGAGTTGGTCAAAAATTTGGAACAGAAAATTTTGCAAACTGCCAAAGAAATTATTAATTTGGAATTTTGGGATAGGCGTTGTGATGACCCTAAGTGTGAATATTGCCAGTTAAAAAATTTAACCATGTAGATTAGTTTTGCAAATAATCCGAAAGATAATTATAATTCTGAGCATTATGGTTGAAAGAGACAAGATTATATATAGCCCAAAAAACTTGGCATTAAGTTTTTTAAAAGGTCAGGTTTTTCAAGGACCTCAAGAAGGAATTAGCTATGCAAAGTTTGTAAGAATTGGTAAATTGGTTTTGGTCTCTCCCGATGGAATGGGGGTAAACCACGAAAGTATAATTGTGGAGCCGGGTTTAGGTGCTAATGACGTGCCGAAATTTCTATATGTAGCTAGAAGATTAGCTGATTCAAATAGTGTTCAAATTGATGCGGGAGAAATTTTTGTTTCTTTAAAAAGACAAACAATCTCTTTAAAAGAACAATCTTATGCTTTGCATCCTAAACGACATATCCCGACTAATATAACAGCACGGGAGATTAGCAGAGAGATTGTTGAAGCTTTAACTTTAAGCCCAGGTTTTACAGTAATGGCTGAAACTCCACCATCGTTAAAACCAAAGTCTTTTTAAAAAGGGGTTCATGTTTCAACGCAGAATAAAAGATCTACGACAAAAATTAGAAAAGGATAAAGTTGATGCAGTGCTAATTTCTGATGTAGCCAACATTGTCTATCTTACTGGTTTTACTAATTTTTCCAAAGATGAGCGGGAATCTTATGTTTTTGTTGGTCAAGATTTTGCTTATATTATTACCGATGGTAGGTATACGGAAGCAGTCAAAAGGGAAGTTTCTCACCTAACCCTTTTTGAAAGGGGACATAAAAAAACCACAGCGGATCTTTTTAAAAAGCATAAAAAAGAAATCAAAAGTTTAGGAATAGAAGAAGATAATTTAACGGTTGCTGAATATAAAGTTTTTAGCAAGCATTTCAAAAATACAAAACACTTTGAGGTTAGCCATTTAAGAAGCATTAAAACTCCGAAAGAAATTAATAAAATAGAAAAAGCCTGCAGATTAGGAGATTTAGCTTTTAAACATATTTTAAAAAAATTTAAAGTGGGAGTGACGGAAAAAGAAATTGCCCAGGAGATGGAAAATTTTATTAAATGCCGGGGGGCAGGAATTTCTTTTCCTACCATTGTGGCTTTTGGCAAAAACTCTTCGGTGCCGCATCACCAAACCGGGGAGACCAAGCTAACTGGAAACGATTTTGTGTTGCTGGATTTTGGAGTCAAGCTTAATAATTATTGTTCTGATATGACCCGGACTATATTTGTTGGCCAACCAACTGTAAAACAAAAAGAAATTTATGATGTTGTTTTAGCTGCCCAGCAAAAAGCAGTAGATTTTATAAATTCTGCCATTAAAGCTAAGAAAGAAATCACAGCAGCTGAGGTGGATAAAATAGCCAGAGATTATATTATTGCCAAAGGTTATTCGAGTATTCCTCATTCTTTGGGTCATGGAGTGGGTTTAGAAGTCCATGAGGGGCCGCATTTGTCACCGAAAAGTAAAGATATTTTAAAAGCAGGCATGGTTTTTTCCATTGAACCGGGGATATATTTGTCGGATTTTGGCGGAGTGAGAATTGAAGATTTGTTTGTTTTACAGGATGATAAGCTTAAGCAATTAACTGATGCCACAAAGAAGATAATTTCACTATGAGTAAATGGGACAAATTACCTAATCAAGAAACAATTAATAAAACTGTTGAAGCACTTGCTGCAAATGGCATTAATGCCAAATTTGTTCAAAACGGGGAAGAGGCGAGAAAAGAAGTTTTTGCTTTAATTCCAAAAGGAGCAGAAATCATGAATATGACTTCAGTGACTCTGGATACTTTGGGGATTGCTCAAGAAATCGTAGAATCCGGAAGATATAATTCAGTTCGGAAAAAATTGACGAGTATGGATAAAGATACGCAGGGTTTGGCAATGCTGAAATTGGGAGCGGCGCCGGAGTGGGTGATTGGTAGTATTCATGCAATCACTGAAGATGGACATGTTTTGATTGCTTCTCAGGGTGGCAGTCAGCTGCCGGCTTATGTTTTTGGATCAGCCCATGTAATTTGGGTAGCGGGTGCTCAAAAAATTGTTAAAAATAACGATGAGGGGATAAAGCGGATTTACGAACACTGTTTGCCACTAGAAATTGAAAGGGCGAAAAAAGTCTACGGTAAGGGCAGTTCAGTTAATAAAATTCTAATTATTGATAAGGAAGTTAAACAAAATAGAATTGATTTAATTATAGTTGGTGAAGTATTGGGTTTTTAAGCAAAGCTTGCGATCCTTTGGGTCTTAAGCGCGGTAGAGGTAAAAATTATCTTCTTTTTTAAACGGTTTCCAGTTGGGGAAATGATAAGTTTGAGTAATGACTGTTGACCCTTTTTTTAATTCTTTTTTTAATTTGTCTTCCAGTCTTTTAACCCCCTTATGTAAAAGATAGATATAGATAATATCGGCATCGCCATAAGTTTTAGCAAAAATATTACCATGCATAAATTTGGCACTCATTAAATTTAAGCGGTGGGCTTTATATTTAGAATACAAAACCCGGAGCCAGGACTGTTCAACTCCAAAGGCTTTTGCATGCAACTTGGCTGCCTCGTATACCACCCGGCCGTCCCCTGATCCTAATTCATAAAATTTTTTGCCTTTTTTCACCCCGGCCAATTTTAAGATCTTTCTAATTTGGTCCATCTTGGTAGGAACAAAAGGGGCATCGGATCCTGCAAACCAGGATAAGCCGATAATGCAACCAAGAAGTATGCCGCCGGAAATGATTAAGCTGGTGTCCATATTAAATTTATTTTCTAAGCAATTTCAATAAAAAGATTTTAAGCGGGGTTAATTTATCGATAACTGTAAACAGCCAATAAATGGGCCAATTAAAAACTAAATCATAAGTACCGACATATTCAGTTAATTTTCCTCCGTATCCTTGTTTAAACTTATGGAATCCATACCAGGGATCTTTTGGGTCAGCATCAGGCCCCAGCGCTCCCCACATGTCAAAATTTTTTAGCTTTAATTTTTTGCCCAAATTAATAGCTTCCCAGGCCACCAAGTTATTGGCCATGACTTCCGGGTGAGCTTTTAAGGAGCCGCCGTAAGGATAATAAAGAGTATCTTGGAAATTTAGCAGCATCCAGGCCGTCAATGGCTCGCCCTGATAAAAAGCAATCAGTAATCTGGCTAAACCAGCTTCCTTTAAAGTTTTCCAGGCTTGCCGGTGGTAATATTCGTTGTGTCCGTGGTAACCTTGTCGGCGGGTGGTTTCAAAATAAAGTTTTAAATAAATTTCAAAGGCTCCATTGTCTGATAGCTCTTTCACTTCCACTCCGTGTTTTTTGGCCACCTTAATGTTGTACCTGGTTTTGGAATGCATATTTTTTAAAAGATCTGTTTCTGATTTTGTTAAATCAAGGACGAAATTATATTTGGTAAACAGGGGCTTGGGGGATTTAATAAAACTAGAATCTATAGTTTTGTCATCCCGACGAATGTCGGGATCCGATTCCGAACTAGAGTCCGTTTTTTGGATTCCTGCATTCGCAGGAATGACAGAAGTAACTACATTCGGTTCAACTTTGACGAAAGCGCAGTTATTTTTTTTGCCGATTTCTGTTAAAGCCTCTGCCAGTTCAGCATCCGGGAAAGGTCCTTTGGGCAAATAGCCAACGTATTGATTAGTAAAGGGAATTTTGTGTAAGGTTAATTGGAAGACTTTTGATAATTTGCCGTTTTGGTATAAACCATATCGGAGGAGGGGGATTCCTAAGGTTTTTCTAAATTCTCCCCATTCCCAAGATTGGATAACATGAGTGGCTAATTTGTTATATTCTTTTTTCTGGTTATCTTTGATTGTTTTAAGATTCATCTAACAATTATATAACAGGAAGAGATTATAAGGAGTTTTTCGTGAGAATCAAAAACTAAAATAGTTGGGTTTTGGCTTTTTGTTTGAGTTCCTGGAATTTTTGTGCAGAGATTTGGGATAATTTTTGGCTTTTAATGGCATCGTAGGCTTCTTTTTCTTGTCCGGCAGAATCTGTAGCCCGCAGTTGGTTTTTATTCTGTTCTATAAAACTGTTAACTTCTTCTGCGGAAACCGTGGCCTCGTTGGTATAGAGCTTCTCAACAATCAACCGTAATTTGATGAGTTGCTTGATACTATTTCTGTCCTGTCCCTGCTGAGCCAGTAGAGAATCCAAAGCTTGTGCTCCTCCCACCTGCGCTTCTATTTCCGAGATTTTTTTATCAATATCCGTCTCGGTTACTACGACGTTTTTCTTAGCCGCCTCCCCTAAAATGATTTTTTCATCAATAAGTTGATTTAAGGTTTGAGTCCGGAATTGCTGATTTAGGCGGGATTGCAATTCCAGGTTAGTGATAGGCGAGCCGTTAACTGTGGCGGCTACAAACCAATTCTTTTTATAGATTGCCAAAAGTAAAAGACCGGCAATGATCAGAATAAGATAAAATGTTTTTGATGACTTCAGATTTCTAGCAGATGAAAACTTTTCAAGTAAGCTATTAATTTTGCTAAAGGGTCGGTCTGATTTAGGTTTTGAAGTAGGTTTCTTCATCATTGACCGATAATAACAGAACTGGTTGCATCTTGGCAAGAGTGAATTTATGCTATGATGGAGTTATCATGCAAAAGGGTACTGCCACTCTTTTTCTTGTGATTATTGTACTGATTATTGTCGGTTTGATTAGTCTGCTCTTTCTAGGTTTAATAAAACCTTCACCTTCAGTTTTAGCCGTACCAAAAATTTGGAAAACTCCGGTGCAAACTCTGCAAATCCAAACTTACAATGACAACAACTTGGGCTTAGCATTCCAATATCCAAAAGATTTTCAGGTGAAAGAAGACTCGGAGGAGGAATACAGCAAAAGAGGTGGTGGGAATTTTAGACGGAATTTTGCCAACTATGTGCAATACGAGCCGGGTAAAGTTGCGGGAGTTGTGGTGGTTTTAGGAAAAGATCAGAATTATGACAACAATCCCTTTTCTGTATGGGTATTTGATAATCCGGATAATTTGATTGCTGATAAATGGTTTGATAAATATTGGTATTACCCTTTTCTTTGGGGGGTGTTTGACTGGGCTTCAAAAGGGCATGTCACTCCTGATGAAGAAGTCGTCGTTGCCGGTCAAACTACCAAATATAAAATTGTGTTATATCAGCCCGGTTCGCCAAAATACCTATATTTATCAAATCAAGGCCGGATGTATCTTTTGAGGATCATCGGGGAGAACGGGGAGAAAATCTTATCCGGCTTTAAGTTTTTACAATAAATAAGCAGAGCTTGATTCCTCGAAGACTCGGAATTAAGCAGAGCTTGATTCCTCGAAGACTCGGAATTAAGCAGAGCTTGATTCCTCGAAGACTCGGAATTAAGCAGAGCTTGATTCCTCGAAGACTCGGAATTAAGCAGAGCTTGCTTTTTGTTTTACAAAAGGTAGATATCCACAAAGTGCGCACTCCAACCAGCTGTTTTGGCATCTTCAAAGCCAAGATCAATAATATTGCCTTTAATGGCCCCGCCGGTATCACCGGCTACTGCCATGCCATAGTCGGGAATGTAAACTTTAGAACGGAGCTTGATAACTTTTGGGTCAACGGCGATTACGCCTTTGCCTTGCCTCATG
This sequence comes from bacterium, assembly GCA_021786105.1. Classification (GTDB taxonomy): domain Bacteria; phylum Patescibacteriota; class Microgenomatia; order Daviesbacterales; family UBA10151; genus UBA10151. Next base: position 32,796 of record JAJYNW010000018.1, on the reverse strand, counting down.
CCGATGGCCGTCCATTCATCACAACCCGGACAATGGGAATCATAGTGAGTGGCGTAAACCCGCATTTTTTTCCAATATTGAATAGATCCATCGGGTGTATCCAAAGTTCTCCAGACAATTTTAGTGCCGCGGGAGATTTTTTTATCTTTGGCTGGCGTGGTTTCTACTGATACCAAATCCCGGTCGTATTCTTCGCCGTCTTTGGAATAGGTGATTTTGTAAATCTTGGTTTTCTTGCCATCTGTGCCTTCCTCTAACACTTTTTCTTCACCGGCCTCTGTTTCCGGATCATCTTCATAAACGGTTTTTTTAGGTAAAACCTCAGTTTCTTCCTGCAGTTTTTCCGTAAAAGAGGATTCAGTGTGAACGGGTTGATTAACCGGCAGGGTTTCCTGCAAAGAAGGAGTAGATTCTCCTAAAACAGCCGGTGCCCGCCATACGCTTTTGGCAAATATGGTTAGGACAATGATTAAAAGAATGCCTAAATATTTTTCCATCATGACTTAGGCATTCAGCCAATCTTCCTCATCAGCATCCATAAGTTTATCATTAAAACTATTTTCATCTTTGTAACTAATATTACTGGTAATTAAGCTTTCCGGTATATCAGTTAAAAATCTGGATACTAAGTTATTACTTCTTTGACCAAAATACAACCTTTGTCTAGCATATGTTAAATATAATTTTTCCTTGGCTCGGGTAATGCCGACATAACACAATCGCCTTTCTTCTTCCAGTTCCCGCATATCCAGCATGGATCTAGAATGAGGAAACAAGCCTTCTTCCATTCCTACCATAAATACGGTCGGAAATTCTAAGCCTTTAGCAGAATGCAGTGTCATTAAGGTGACGGCATCATTGGTCAGTGTATCAGTGTGTCGGTGTTTCGGCGAGTCGGAAGCTTCCACCAAAGCCACATTTTCCAAAAATTCCACCAAATTAGGAAATTCTTCTGCCACTGAACGCAGTTCTTTGACATTTTCTACCCGGGCTTTACCGATTTCCGTATTGTCGTCAATGTAAGCCAAATAGCCGGTTTTTTGCAAAATTCGGTCCAGTAAATCTAAAGTGGCATATTTTTCCAGTTGTGGGGAAATTTCGGCAACCAGCTCCATTACTTTAGCCAGTCTGCCTTTACCGATTTTTTCAGCCCTTTTTAATGAAACCGAATCTTTGGGATTTTGCAGTAAGCGCAAATAGGCCAGGACATCTTTGATTTCCTTTCTTTCGTAAAAACTGACGCCGCCGACCAATTTGTAGGGGATGCCGGCTTTTAAGAATTGTTCTTCCAGAGACCGGGATTGGGCATTGGTGCGGTAAAGAATGGCAAAATTGGACAGAACAGTATTTCGGTCGGCAATCCCGCTCACTTGCTCCTGCCCAGTTATTTTGGAGATTATAAAAAGAGCTTCTTCGACTTCGTTTCTGACTTCCACTACCTCGATTTTTTCGCCGCCGTCTTTATCGGTCCAGAGTTTTAAAATAGGGTGGGACCGGTTTTTGGAGATGACTGCATGGGCTGCATCCAAAATATTTTGAGTGGAACGGTAATTTTGTTCTAAATTAAAAACTTTGGCTCCCTGATAATCTTTCTGAAAATTAACAATGTTGCGAAAATCTGCCCCGCGGAAAGAATAAATTGATTGGGAGGCATCACCCACTACACAAATATTTTTGTGGCGGTTGGCCAAAAATTTGGAAATTAAATACTGGGCCGGGTTGGTGTCCTGGTATTCATCAATTAGAATGTATTGAAATTGGATTTGGTACCTGGTTAGGATTGCCGGGTCTGTTTTAAATAATTTAATCGTATATAGTAATAAATCATCAAAATCCAGAGCATGATTTCTTTCTAAAATATTTTGGTATTCCAGATAGATTTTGGCCACAATTTCCTGAAAATAACCCCGGGCATATTGCGGATATTCCAAAGAGGAGATCAATTCGTTTTTGGCCCCGGAAATAGTATGTCTGACAGCGTAGGGAGAAGTTTTTTGGGTGGGAATATTTAAATTACCCATAGCTTCTTTGATTGCATCCAAAGCGTCGCCCTCATCGTAAATGGCAAAACCAGGCGGCAAGCCTAAAACTTTGCCTTCCCGGCGTAAGATTTTGGCGCAAAATGAATGAAATGTTCCCATCATCGGTTCGTGACCAATTGTATTTGGATCATGAGAGATTAGTTTTCTGATTCTTTCCATCATTTCACCGGCGGCTTTATTGGTAAAAGTCAAAACTAAAATATTTTCCGGCGGAACTTTTTTCTCGGAAATTAAATAAACCACCCGGTAGGTTAAAACACGGGTTTTGCCGGAACCAGCTCCAGCCAAAATCAAACATGGGCCCTCAGTAGATTTAACAGCTTCTTGTTGTTGGGGGTTGAGATCATCTAAGAGGTTGGGCATAGCGGAGGATATATTAGCATATTTAAATCAGAAATTGGTTGATTTGTTACAATGGTGGTATGAAGCGTTTTGCTCAGCAAGTTTTGCTGACGCTATTATATTTGACTCCAATCGGTTATATATTAAATCTTTTTGCTCTCCAAACTGGAAAGATGACTCCTGGTGTATATGTATCTATGCAAAGAGAGACGCCGATTTTGGCACATATTAAACAAAATCCACTATTTAAAGATAGAGCGCAGTGGTTAGTAGACGGGATTTTTCTGGTGTCTCAAGGGCTACTGGTATTACAACAAAAGCTTGGAAATATATTCACTGCTTATGGATGGGTAGCCTTAGTTTTTGGAATTGTCAATTTTGTATCTGCATTCTTCCCGAAATTTGATTGGAATAAACGGTTAGGAGTACTGAGAGTATCAATTCTTGAAATACTTGTAATAACTCTTTTAGGGTTAAGCGTTGTATTGTCTTCAAATGCAATTACCTTTTAGGCTGTAGAAATGTGTTACTATAATTTTATATCCTTTTCCCAGAAAAGAGGTGAAAATGATTAAAAGATATATTGTCTTTACTCTAATAGCTATTTTAAATTTGCCATTTCTTTTGATTAATTTTTTGGCTAAGAACTATTTAAATGCAAATGTAATATTTTTGCTAATTTTAGTATACGTACTCTACTTGATTAAAAGGGTTGAAAATTCTAGACAGGGTAATGTTGCTTTAAGTGGAAATGAAAAAATACAGGTAATAGTTACAGAAGCACTGAATCCGGCAATAGCAGGAGCGTTTTATTATTATTGCTGGAAAAATCAATTCCAAAAGAAGGCTAGCCAAGCAAATAAATATTCTTTTATCATTATTGGTGTGGAATTAATATTTATGATTGCACTAATACAGCTTGGTATCATTAAATCGTAAATTTTAGCTAATTGTTTTCAAAAGTAGTTTGTTAACTTTGAAAGTAAGAAAACGATACGAACCGGCTTTTAAGTCTTTACAAAATTTTTGGTAGTGGTATTATTTTATTCCTTATGACCAAACTTTTAGATTTTTGGGCGCCCTGGTGCGGTCCCTGCCAAATGATGAACCCGGTGATCGAAGAGCTGGAAAAAGAGCTGGCTGGCAAGGTGGAAATAGAAAAGATTAATGTGGATGAAAAAGCAGAAGAAGCGGCCAGATATGGTGTGATGAGTATTCCTACCTATGTTGTTTTAAAAGATGGAAAAGAAGTCGGCAGGAAAATTGGTGTGACCTCGAAAGAAGATTTATTAAAATTACTTCAAAGTTGAATTTTAAAGATAAAGTTCTCAAAATTGTTGCACAAATTCCCGCTGGTCGTGTTACCACTTATGGAACAGTGGCGGCCTTAACCGGGTTTCCCCAAGGAGGTTTGTTTGTGGGAGGTGTCTTACATTTTAATATGGAAAGCCTTCCTTGGCACCGGGTAGTCAACCGCCATGGTTTTATTTCCACCAAATGTCTAGAGCACTCCAGGAATCTCCAGAAGGCACTGCTTGAGCAAGAGGGCATAGAAGTAAGTAAGGATTTCATGATAAACTTGGAAAAGTATGGCTGGTTTGGTTGAATAAATCAGCTCGCCGTGGTCGCAGAAAATAAGTGGCTCGTCACAGTAAAAAGCACCGCTTGACTAGTGGAAGCTGAAACATTAAGTTAATTCTCTAGTCTCGCTATAGGAAAGTTTTGTGACTAGTATCTGCACACAAAACTTTCTAATTGCTTTTGTACTTTGTGACTTTGCCACCTTAAATATTAATTATGAATAAAACTATTTGGATTATTGCTAACTGGAAATCTAACAAAAATATCAGTGAAGCTTTGGAGTGGATTTCACAAGTTGGACCGCATATTTCTAAAGATGATAATTTAAAGGTGGTAGTTTGTCCCACCTTTACTGATTTATCGGAGGTCAAAAAAACTATCACGGTAGGTAATTTTCCTATTATGGTAGGATCGCAGAATTTATCGCCATTTGGAACGGGTGCTTATACCGGCGAAGAGTCGGCCCCAATTTTGAATCAACTGATTAACCTGGCGATTTTGGGCCATTCTGAGCGCCGGCAAAATTTTGGCGAAACTGACGAGATGGTTGCCAAAAAAGTCGAACAGGCTTTGGTAAATAATATCACTCCATTAGTATGTGTCCAAAGTGCGGAGACTCCGGTTCCCCAGGGTTGTAAATTAATAGCATATGAGCCGGTATTTGCCATCGGTACTGGAAACCCGGATACTTCAGAAAACGCTAATCAAGTGGCTGAGAGTTTAAAAGAAAAAAATGGTTCAGGTCTGGAAGTTTTATACGGTGGCAGTGTGACTGCCGATAATGTTTCAGCTTTTGTCAGCCAGCCAAATATCAGCGGAGTATTAATCGGTAAAGCTTCTTTAGATGCGGAAGGGTTTGTGAAGATCTGCCAGCAAGTTTCGGAGAAGATTTAGGTGAAGAATTTAAGACTTGTAAGACTCGGGAGAGAAAATTCCTCCAAAGAGAAACGCGCCAAAAATATTTTTAAAAAATTAAGCCTCCTGCTGTTGGTGGTTGGTGTTTTGATATCGTTTGCTTTTTTTCTGGTGACCCGGTCCGGTACCAGTTCTTATGTTACTCACATTCTTTCCGGAACTTCCTTAAAATCTACTAATGACCGGGTTAATATATTGCTGTTGGGGATAGGCGGGGGTGATCATGATGGGCCAAATTTGACTGATACCATAATGGTAGCTTCCTATAATCTGAAGACTAACCAAATTAATCTGATTTCTATCCCCAGAGATTTATGGCTGCCGTCTTTGCAAACTAAAGTCAACGGGGTTTATCAAATGGGCCTGTCGCAAAATAATGGCTTGGGATTAACCAAAACTGCTATTGGCAACATTTTAGGTTTGCCCATACATTATGCTTTAAGGATTGATTTTCAGGGGTTTGTCCGAGTTGTTGACACCTTGGGCGGGTTGGATATTACGGTGGATAAAACTTTTGATGATTACAACTATCCTATTGAGGGTAAGGAAAATGATCTATGCGGTTATACCGAGAAAGAGATTGATGTTTCAGACGATCAGGCCAAACAAATGGGCGTTCAGCCCGGCAAAAGAAAATTCTTTTTTGCCCCCGACGGCAGCATAGCCACAGATTCAGCCCAGGAGGATATGGGCGCCAAATATTTCACCTGCCGGTATGAACATCTCCGCTTTGATAAAGGCCCGCTTCATCTGGATGGGGAAACTGCCTTAAAATTTGTCCGGTCGAGGCATGGTACTAATTGGGAATCGTCTGATTTTGCCAGGTCTAAAAGGCAGGAGAAGGTGATAACTGCCATTAAGGAGAAGGTATTGTCCTGGGAAACGCTAACTAGTCCAGGTAAAATTTCGGAGTTGTTAAATACTTTTGGCCGTAGTATTGATACGGATATTTCAGTTCAGGACGTGATTGAGTTTTTCAAATTATCCCGTAAAGCCGGTAAGATGGATACTTTTGTGCTGGACGATTCTCCAAAAACCGGTTTGCCAAATAACCGGCAATCACTATTGGTTAATCCGCCCCGGGGTGATTATGGCGGGGCTTATGTACTGGTGTCTTTAGATGATGACTTTTCTACCATCCAGGGATATGTTAAAAAGATACTCACAGGAGAACTGATAAATGATGAAGCCACTGCTGCTGCACGGACCCGCTAAAGTTGCCTCAAGAAAAAAACTGATAGATTTAAAGCAAAAATTTGACCCCAATAATGTAGTGGTCTACGAAGAAGGGACTGATTTATCAACCATCAAAACTGGTTTGTCTGCCCAATCACTATTTGAGGATCAGCAATTAGTAATTTTAGAAAACCCTCCCACTGAATTTGCTAACTACACCCTACACTCTACACCCTATACCCTAATTTTATGGTTTGATCGGGAAGTTGATCCCAAAAAATGGCCAGGATTTGAAGCTTTGCTTTTTCCGGAAGGTAGAGAGGTATCGGTTTTTCCGTTTTTAGATTTATTGGCAGCTGGAGATCAAAAAGCTTTTGTGGAGCTGGAAAAATTAAAACTGGCCGGTTTTGATATTCATTATTGTCTGACCATGGTTTTTTACCTGTTAAGGAATTTGGCAGTAACTCCCAAAAATGCCCCGCAATTTGTTAAAGATAAACTGCAAAGGCAAAGAAAAAACTTTCCTATGGAAAAAATTGCCAGTCTTTATAAAGAGGTTTTAGAGATTGATTTCAAAATTAAATCAGGAAAACTAGAAAAACCCCAGGCAGAGTTTTTGCTGGTTAATAAATTCCTCAGCCTTGAATAAATTGTAATAATCCCGGTATAATCCAGATTAAATATTTCCTGACTAAATAAAAAGCTTAAAAAATGATCGAACAATCAGATGGAGGTCCTTTATTTGCAGGATTAGATATTGGTTCGGTAAATGCCCGAGTCGCCTTGGTAGATAAATCAGGCCAACCAATCTATCTAGATTGCGAACGTATCCAAGAAGGGCCGGTTGCAGCTACAAAAGCCTTATGGGAGCGGGTCCAGACTTATGTGTCTTTGGATCGAATCGTGAGTGCCGGAGTAACTGGTTCAGGACGTAGGATTTACGAAGATCAGGAAGGGTGGCAGATTTTCAGTTCTCCTTACGCCGCAATCGTTGGAGTGTTGTTGGATCATCCTAACCCCAAAACAATTGTTGAAGTTGGCGGCCAAACCTCTTTAGTGATTGGTTTAGAAGACCGACTTAATAAACCTTGGCGAGTTGCCCGTTCGTCTTTATGTGCTGCAGGCACCGGCCGGTTTTTGGAGCAGCAGGCTTCGCGTTTGGGCATATCCATTGAGGAATTTGGGTCAAAAGCTCTGGAGTGGACAGAGGACCCACCCCGAATCGCTGCCCGTTGTTCTGTGTTTGCCAAATCGGATCTGATTCATCTTCAACAAAAAGGCACACCTATACCAGCGATGCTGGCCGGGCTTTCCGATAGCGTGGCTAGGATGGTAAGGGCGCAATGGAAAGGCACCTTTGAGTCACCAGTAATTCTTATTGGAGGTGTCGCCGGAAACCAGGGGGTGGTGCGGGCTTTCTCTGGTGTTTTAGGCGAACAAGTGATAGTACCGTCCCAGCATGCCAGTCGCGGGGCGATTGGTGCTGCTTTGTTAGCCCGAAACGAGTCATGTAGTCCAAAGGAATTTTCTCCGCTCCGGCAGAGTAATAATGAATTAACTTATGTTCCATGTCAATTAAAGCCGGAGATTTTGCCAGATGGCTGGAAACCGATTGAATTAGGTCCAGAAATAAGAGAGGTGGGTTTGGGAGTAGATGTTGGCTCGACTAGTACTAAGGCGGCGGTAATTACTCCTGGCGGCGAGGTGCTGGCTAAAACATATTTGATGACAGCTGGTCAGCCTTTGGAGGCAATCAAACAGGTGATGGCTAATTTAGTGCCAATGGTTGAAGGTAGGGTAATGGTGAAGGCTGTCGGGGTAACCGGTTCGGGCCGTTATCTGGTCGGCAACTTTATTGGTGCTGATTTAATCAGAGATGAGATTACTGCCCAAACTAGAGCCGCTCTCAACATTGATCCCCAGGTAAATACGATTTTTGAGATGGGTGGTCAGGATTCCAAGTATGTCTATTTGGAGAACGGCGTGGTTTTGGAGTACCAGATGAACAAAGCTTGCGCTGCCGGTACTGGCAGTTTTATTGATGAGTTGTCCGAACAGCTGGGAGTTTCTACCAGAAACGGGGAATTTGCTCGTAAAGCCTTTGATGCAGAGGAGCAGCTGGATCTTGGGGAGAAGTGCGCAGCCTTTATGAGTCAGGCGGTAACTGCGGCTCAACATGCTGGAGCATCCCTTGAGAAGATCGTATCCAGTTTGTCTATCTCGCTTGCTAAGAACTATCGTTCTAAAGTAGTAGGTATGCGCAGAGTGGGTAATCACATTGTCCTGACAGGAGCCGTTTTTTACAACGAGGCGGCAGTGTCGGCTTTCCGGGCCGAATATCCGGATAAAACTTTCGTCGTTCCTGTGCATAAAGAGGTGACAGGGGCGATTGGCGCCGCGCTATTAGCTTTGGAAGAGCAGCCGGCAGATAAATTATCACAATTTAAAGGCTTTTCTCAGCTAGCGGAAGCCAGTTACAAATTAACAAATTTTACCTGCCATCATTGTGAAAATCTGTGTGTTATCAGTATGATGACTACTGAAGGCGGGCATAGATTGTATTATGGTTCGCGCTGTGACCGCTATGATGCTACTGGAATACATCTGAAACAGGGAAAAGTTAGAACTCACTATACCCGTCGGAATGAGTTGTTATTTGGTAATTTTGAAAAGAAGGAGGAACATGCACAGACAAGAAATTGAATTGGAACCGGGTACAGTTGGTATACCGAAAGCGCTCATGACTTTTGATTTAGCGCCGCTACTGGGAGGTTTTTTGCACAACCTTAAGGTGCCAATGGTTTTTTCTACACCCACGAATAAGCAGACTATTGAGAAATCGCTGGAACTGGCTTATTCGGAAACTTGTTTCCCAGTAAAGTTGCTGCATGGCCATGTGGCTGAGTTGGTGGAGCGAGGTGTAAATAAAATCCTTATTCCTAATGCGATCAGAATGGGCCGGATGGATGGGGATGAAAATCAGCGTTATTCCTGCCCTTTAGTTCAAGCTTCGCCTTATATTATCCGCACGGTTTTTAATCCAGACAATCGTCTCGCGCGCGGCCTTCTTCCTATAGATATATTGGATCCAGTGATAGATCTATCAAGAGGCGATAAGATTTTAGTCAAGAGTCTGGCAAGGATTGCTCAAAGGAAATTGGGTTTTAGCTGGAGGGAGGGGTTGAGAGCTGCTCAGGGAGGGATAGAGGCGCAAAAGCAATTTGAGAGTCAACTACAAGTAGAAGGTCAGCTGGCATTAGAAAAGTTAAAAGTTGATTCAAGTGCTTTGGGTGTTGTACTGCTTGCTCGTGCTTATAATGCTCAAGATGAGGGTGCTAACTTAGGTATGGATACGCAGTTGCAAAAACTAGGAGTAGTGCCAATTCCTATGGACTATCTTTCTTTGGGCAGTGTCGATGTTAAAAAGATTTCTGATCGGCCTTATTGGAATTATGAAAATAAAATTCTGGCTGCTTCCCGGATCATTGCAGAAAATCCGCAGTTATTTGGAATATTCCTATCAAACTTCGGTTGTGGTCCTAACTCATTTATTCAAAACATTGTTGAGGATATCATGGGAGGAAAACCTTTGGGTCAGATTGAGCTTGATGAACATGCCGCTGAAGCTGGTTACATAACCCGATTGGAAGCATTTGTGAATACTATCAGAGGTTACAAGCGCGCTAAATTGCATCTGATGGGTAAACCGGAAAACTATTACCGGTCAGTTCCCACAATACTGCACTCTGGTCAGTATGTATTTATCCCGCAAATGTCTGACCATGCTGCAGTGGTTGCTGCTGTTATGCGATCTTTTGGGGTGGAGGCGCAGGTTTTGCCTGAGTCTGATGAGAGAAGTATGGCTCTTAGCCGGGATGTGACTAGCGGCAAGGAATGCTTACCTTTCCGAGACACACTTGGTGGGTTTCTCCGGATGGCGAAGGATGGTACTCTTCCAAAAAAAGCTCGGGCCTTGATGGCTGGTTCGTATGGTGCTTGTCGGTTAGGTAAATATGCTCAGGAGCAACAAAAGATTCTTCGTGATTTAGGTATAGATGTGGAGGTAGTGACTACAGTTTCCAATAACGCCTACGCAGATTTAGGTTTGGGTAAAAAGTTTGAACTTCGGGCTTGGGAAGGGATATTAGCTACCGATCTTTTGCAACGATTGCTATGGATGACTAGATCGTATGAGCGTCAAGGAGGACAAGTGAATAAACTTTACGAGGAATCTTTGGGTGAGTTGTTAAAATTAATGGAGATTGGTCAACCAGTTGAACCGTTGATGAGGGAAACTACAGCTAAATTTGCAGAAGCGCGAGATCCCAATAAACCCCGTCGTCCTTTGGTAGGTATTAATGGGGAGATTTATCTTAGAGCTAATAGATTTTGTAATAAGGGTCTTGTAGAGGTGTGTGAGGCTAATGGATTGGAGGCGGAAGTGGCGCCAATGAGCGAATGGCTCAAATACATCACCTGGAGAAACTTGGAGGATGCCTGGAATTTTAGACAACCAGGGCGATTATTCTGGGGTACTATAAGAGAACTAGCGTTATTGTGGCGTGAACGTGGTGTGGCTTCTTGGGGTGACAAAGTTATTCCAGAGTATGAACCGCACACCTGGGAGTTGCTAAAGGAGTCGGGTGTTTACCTGCCCAGCCGTAACGGCAGCGAAGCTGTTTTATCGATCGGAACGGGTCTTCGTCAGATGCGCAATCGGCATTTTGCTGGAGTGATTTCAGTGATGCCGCATGGTTGTATGCCGGGTGGAATTGTAGCGGCTTTTTCAGAGCATATCTCAAGACGATATAATAAACCCTGGATTAGCTTAACCTATGATGGTTTCCCTGATAAGGTTAATCTTGAACGCGTGGCTGATCTTGCTGAACAAGTTAAGGAGAAAGCTGCTTAAATCCAGTTTAGGATAATTTTATTGTGATTCTACTGCCGGGACGCCTAATTCTTTAAACTTTTGATTCATCAACTCCAAATCTTTTTGGTTTATGACTTCGTCTTCATTAAGATCTGCTTTGGTGCAGGATATTTTTCCGGGTAAAACCAGGCTAGTGCGTTTGCTAAAACAAGCTGACAAGATGGCATAATCCGCTGCGTTTATTTTCCCATCCCCATTTAAATCATATTTTCCTAAATTTTCATTAGGTGTTGGGACTGGTGTTTCCTCCGGCGTGGCCAAATCAATACTTTGTCCGATTTTTATCGGTGGAAGAGGTGAAGAGGTTGCCTTTAATTTAAAAAGCATATTTGCTTCTCCTTTATCAGAACGGATTGTCAGTTTGGCGTTTAATCCTTCTGCTAGTTGATAATCTGATAAATCAGTTTTTCTAATTTGTGAAAGCGGGATCAGAAAATTACCGCCGATTTTAACCAGCGCCGATTGAATAGCAGCCTCGGGGATGGCTAAATAAACAACGCCGTCTTCCAAAGGTTTGTTGTCATCTAATACGGTTCCGATGACCGGGGCAAATTCTGTTTGGTTAGTTAGAGGTTGAGCGGTTTCGAATTTTTCCACATCGGAGGTAATTTTCCCGGAAATAATTTTATATTGATAAGCGGTTTTAGGCAGAAGGTTTTTCAGAGTGACGTAGTGGGTGGAATGAGGTTGGGGAGTGCCGTTATCTCTGTCATCCAGAGTTGTTTGTTCGCCGGGGTTATTTTGACCGTAAGTAATAAAAGAAGAGCCCTCGGAATTTGTCTCCCAGGAAATTGCCACTGAAGTATCGGTAATATTTGCTACGGTAATATTTTGAGGGGTTAAATTAGGCGCGGCCCGGGAAAGAAAGACTTGTTCCTGAAGGTTTAAATACACTCCGGCTACAGTTCCCGCAAGGATTACGCCAAGCCCTAAAACAGTGGGTATCTTTAATTTGGTGATGAAATTCATCATGGTGATGGCGTAGATTCTAAGCTATCCGTATTAAAATTAGGGTTAATTGGTTCAATAACCTCCTGCAGTTTTGGAGATACTTCCACCTGAGACCGGGCATGGAAAACATCCGATATAACCCAGGCCATAATTGTTGCAAAAGTAAAAATTGCAGCTAACAACCATTCTTTTCTCGTCATTTGAAATAATAAGCCTTTCCGGATAAGGACATAATTATTGCCGTACCGTCACTTGTTTTAGATATAGACAGGTTATCGATGGTGATTAACCTACTACTTGTTTTAAGGTCTTGCAAGAGGGCAACTAAGTTTTTGTAATCGCCGGCAATATTGAAGGTAAAAGGGATTTCAGCCGGCGAACCTGTTTTAGCTTTAGTTTTGGCTTCTATGACCAGCGGTTGGAATTGTAACGCTGATATTGATGCCTCGTGGGCTTGGGCAGTAGTTTCCAAAGTTTGGGTAATCGTTTTTAAGCTGACCGTATCAGGGATGGCGGCAACAATCTTTTCTTTAATGCCTTGGTTTAAATTATCATAATTTTTTTTAGCTAAAGATAAGTTATTGGCTTTTTCGGTAACCTTTTTCAGCATTACTTCTGAATCAGCCAGCTTTTTTTGCAGCACCACAATGGTTTCAATCGTCGGTTTGATGGCAAAATACGCCAGTACAGATACGGTTAGTAAAGTAAAGATGGTCGGACCATAATTTTTTACGATCGGAAGTCTGGTAATCGGCTTGATATAGGTAAAATATCTGGAATAGAGAGTGGATTTGCTTTGCATAGATTAGAGGCTTTTTCCCTCCATGCCTCCTAGTCTCACTGAGGTGCTTATTGTAAAGGAAATCATTGTTTGATCGACCCCAATATTTTCCAGATCAACATTACTGAATGCATTATCCCCCTTTAAGCCGGCAATAAAGCTAATTAGGTCGTTGCCGCTGGGGGTTTGACCGATGATGTGGATACCGCCGTTGCCAGCATTTTTTGTAATATTGACGCTGCTAAGTTTAACGCTAAATGGGGTTTGGTCAGCAATTTTTTTTAATACCATCGGCCAATCCAGCGAATTACGTTTTGCATTATCTATAGTTGATAATTTAAGCTGGGTATCTCTGATTAAAACTTCATAAGGCTTAAGGCTTTCGATATAGGGAATTTGATCTTCAATGGCTTCTTTTTTGGCAGCTAAATCTGCATCCAGCTTAAACCTGGCGCCAAATGCTATTAACACCAGAGCTTCTACTAAGACAAAGATATACCGGCCGGAGGAGAGCAGCCAACTGAGTAATTTGGCGGGAAGTTTTTCCGGATTGCTTTGGGGTTTTAGTAGGTTTAAGTCAATACCAAGCTTATGCTTAGATTTGGGCATAAATTCATTATACTAGGGTCTAGGGTTTAGGGGATAGGGGTTAGTTATTTTTTAATACTACTAACACCTTTGGATAATCTTGATTTTAACCTAGCAGCTTTACTTTCGCTTGCGGAATAAGGCTGCGACATTGATTTCGACAGTCTTGATTTCAATCGAGCAGCCTTATTGGGGTGAATCAGCTTAACTTTGGCAGCTTTGTCTAAAGCTGAGAATGCTGCTTGTAAATCTTTAGCAGTCTTGGTGACTCTAGCTTTTTTGACTAAAGACTTCAAAGTATTTTCCCGCTTTTTATTGCGGGCTGTTCTGACTTTATCTTTCCTGACTTTTTTAATTGCAGATTTTATGATAGGCATGGCGGTTATGTTATCATATGCCCCTATTGCAAAGCAAGTTTATCTACTATAATTATTTGAGGTTAGATAACAACTAATGGTCGTAGTGGACAATTTGGCAGATAATGCTAAATAAAAGTCCAAAGATACGTACCAAATTAGTCCAGAAGAATATGGTTAAGAATTTATTCTCCCTTCTTTATTCAAGACAAACATCGATATTGTCAGCTGCTTCGATCATCATGGCCACCATGATGCTTTCCAAGGTGTTAGGTTTGGTTAGAGACCGGTTGCTGGCTCATGTGTTCTTGCCGGAAAAAATCGATATTTTTTGGGCTGCATTTGCATTACCGGATTTAATATTTCAAATAATCATTTTAGGCGCCTTGTCTGTGGCTTTCATCCCTGTATTTACAGAGCATTTGGAAAATAAAGGCAAAGAGGATGCTTTTGAGATGGCGCGGGCAGTTTTGAATGTGTCTTTGGCAATCTTTATTGTAGTTACGGTCTTAATTTTTATTTTTGCCCAGCCACTTATTTCCAGTTTTATAGCACCCGGGTTTACCCCGGTTAGACAATCACAGGTCGTAGAGCTGGCAAGAGTAATTCTTTTTGGCCAGGTGATTTTGGTGATTGGATCCTTTTTTATCGGTATTTCGCAATCTTTTCAAAGGTTTATTATCCCGTCTCTGGCGCCGGTATTTTACAATTTGGGAATTATTGTGGGGATTGTTTTCCTTTCTAAGAGTTTTGGGGTGATGGGTGCGGCATATGGGGTAGTGATAGGGGCATTTTTACATGCTGCAATACAATTACCGCTGGTCCGGTCCATGGGTTTTAGATTCAAATTCCCGCCGAAGTTTTTCAACCCCGGAGTAAAAGAGATTATGCAGCTGATGAGTGTTAGGACCATTGGGTTGGCTGCTGAACAAATCAATGAGAAAGTAGGACTGGCTTTAGCCACTTTGGCATCTGTGGGGTCTGTGACATATTTAACTTTTGCTCAACACCTGCAAGTTGTGCCAATTGGACTTTTCGGGGCGACTTTGGCCCAGGCAGCTTTGCCGGTTTTATCGTCGGAAAAAGCCCGGGGCAAGATGGAAGAATTTAAAGTTACCATCCTGACCACCATGCACCAAATTCTGTTTCTGACGCTGCCGGCCATTGCCATTTTGATTGTGATCAGGGTGCCGGTGGTCAGGTTAGTTTTTGGTGCCTCCCAATTTAACTGGCAGGCCACCGTTTTAACCGGTGCCACCTTGGCCTACCTGGCTATCGGACTGTCTGCCCAGGCGGTTTCCCTGCTTTTTGTCAGGGGTTTTTATGCGCTTAAGGATACCAAGACGCCGGTGATAGTATCTTTGATTGTGGTGGTATTAAATATTGTCCTCAGCTTGTATCTGATTATGATTTTAAAGTTTGATGTTTGGAGTATTGGCCTGGCTAATTCTATTGCCGCGATTATTTCGGCCATACTGCTGTTTTGGATGCTGCATTTAAGGGTGGGTAAATTTGACCTAAAGGCAGCAATTATTCCCTTCTTGAAAATGCTGATGTCAGCAATAATTATGGGAGTTTTCCTATATATTCCCATTAAACTTTTGGACCAGGTGATCTTTGATACTACCAGAACTGTAAACTTGCTGGCTCTGACTGGGCTATCCTCCATGTTTGCTTTAACGGTGTATGTAATTTTGGTAAGGTTTTTGCAGGTTAGGGAGCTGGATACTTACATTGAGCTTTTAAAGAGAATGGGCAGGTTCCAGGAGAAATTAAAATCCAAAGAGATCCTGCCGGAAAGTGTTTAGAAAATTTATGGATTATCTTTTTATTACCATCCGGATTTTAAATTATATTACTTCTTTTGGATTACCAGCTAGTTTCGTTGCCATATTGCTCGGAGCTATTATGGATATCAAGCAGAAGAGATTTCATTGGTTGAAATTAGCGTTACTCCTTCTAGTTATTATTTTTATCTTATTGCTTATTCAGATAAAATTAACTTATCAGTTAACTTCTGTTTTCACTAGGTAGTCTTTTGGCTGAATTCAGGATGATAACCTGTTAAAATATGCTCCATGAACATAAGAAATTTTTCTATTATTGCATAACTTGAGTTTAATTAGATATAATTAATTAATGCCGAGAGCTAAAGTCTTTATACCTCCGGAGGAGCTTGAGCAGCTATATTGGAAAAAATATCTATCTCCTTTGAAAATAGGCAAACTTTATAAATGTGATGCGGTAACTGTTAGGACGAGAATGCGGGAGTATGGTATACCGAAAAGATCGTCCTCTGAAGCAAGAATGAGATACAGGAAGTATGATTTTTCGGATAATTTAGCAGAAAAGGCTTATATGATTGGGTTTAGGTTAGGAGATTTAAATGTGTATCAAACAAGTGCGCTATCAGATTTAATAGTGGCTAGGTGTAATACAACACAAGAAGCTCAAATCAATTTGATGAAAAATATGTTTTCTAAATATGGTCAAGTAACTGTATCTAAAGGTAAAGATAGGGTTAGTGTTAATTGTCATCTGAATAAATCTTTTGATTTTTTAATACCTAAACATAAAAAAGTACCTAAATGGATTGATGCTGACGATCAGCTTATTGCGGCATTTATAGCAGGATATACCGATGCAGAGGGGAACTTTATCTTAAACCAAAAGAGAGCAAGATTCAAAATTGATTCTTATGATAAAGATATTATTACTTGGATGGTAAGCAGATTGACTAATTGTGGTATTTTAGCTCGAGCTAGATGTATCTCTAAAAGAGGAGCATTAGCTGCGGATGGTTCAAGATTCAAAAAGGATTTATGGAGAATTAATGTTAATCAAGCAATTTCACTGCTTAAATTTATAAATAAAATAAAGCCTTTTATTACACATAAGGGTAGAATGCAATGTATGATTATTTGCGAAGATAACATTAAGGCCAGAATAGAGAAGGGGAGTGTAAAATATGCAACAATCTAATATTCGTAATCTGACTATAGTGGCCCACATAGACCATGGGAAATCAACTTTGGCAGACAGGCTAATGGAAATAACTGGTACCGTGCTGAAAGATAAATTGCAGCCGCAACTGCTGGATTCTTTGGCTTTGGAGCGGGAGCGGGGGATTACTATTAAATTGGCTCCTGTAAGGTTGAAATATAACCATCAAGGCGTGGAATATACTCTAAACCTGATTGATACTCCGGGCCATGTGGATTTTTCCTATGAAGTCTCCCGGGCGCTGGCCGCAGTGGAAGGAGCGGTTTTGCTGGTGGATGCTACCCAAGGAATTCAAGCCCAGACTTTGGCCCACGGTCTGGCTGCTTTAGAACAAAATCTGACTTTGATTCCAGTGATTAACAAAATCGATCTGCCGAATGCGGATGTTGAGGGGGTTAAAAAACAGCTGGTTGATACTTTTGGCTTTTCCGAGGAAGAAATATTGCTGGTATCCGGCAAAACCGGGGAGGGGGTGGAAGAACTTTTAAAGGCTATAGTTGAGCGTATTCCCGCCCCAAAATCCCGAGGTGCAGCTACAATTCCACCCCCGAGGTGGAAGTTTCGGGGGCTGATTTTTGATTCTTTTTATGACCTGTTTAAAGGGGTGGTGGCGGAGGTAAGGATCATTGATGGGCAGACTCCTCCAGTTAACACTCCTATTTATTTTCTCCAAACTCAGGCCGCTGGTCATGTCTTAGAAACTGGCTTTTTTGCCCCACAGCTGGTGCCGAATGAAGGGTTAAAAGCCGGGGAGATTGGTTATATTGCTACCGGTATTAAAGAACCGGATTTAGTGCGGGTAGGTGATACAATCGCTGCTGATTTTAATGCCGAGCAATTGCCAGGTTACAAGGAGGTTAAACCAATGGTTTTTGTGGGGCTTTTCCCGATTGATGCTGATGAATATTTTGAACTAAAAGAAGCTTTGGCAAAATTTAGATTGACTGACCCGGCTTTTTCCTATATCCCTGAGCACTCCGATGCTTTAGGGGCGGGTTTTCGGTGCGGGTTTTTGGGACTTTTGCATGCAGAAGTGGTGCAGGAAAGATTGTCCGGGGAGTTTAATGTGGATTTGTTGGCTACCGCTCCCTCGGTGGAGTATCTGTTAAATGAGGAACCGATTACTTCGCCCAGCGAATTGCCTCAGGGAGAGAATATTAAGGGGTTAAAAGAACCTTGGGTAAAGCTGCGGATTTTTGTGCCGCAAACTTATATTGGTCCGGTGATGGAATTAGTACAGGAAAAGCGGGGTAAGTTTTTAAATATGCAGCATTTTGGGGTGGCAGTGGAAATGACTTATGAAATGCCGCTTTCGGAAATGGTGGCTAATTTTTATGACAAATTAAAATCAGTGTCTTCAGGTTTTGCTTCACTTGACTGGGAATTAATAGATTTTCGGGAAACAGATGCAGTCAGGGTGGATATTATGGTTTCCGGTGAAAAAGTGGATGCGCTTTCTACCATAGTTTTTCGGCCGAAAGCTGCTTCGTTTGGCAGGAATATGGTGGAAAAATTAAAAGAAGTTTTGCCCAGACAAAATTTTGTGATAGCTATCCAGGCCGCCATTGGAGGGACAATTATTGCCAGGGAAACAGTCTCTCCTTTTAGAAAAGATGTTACTGCTAAGCTTTACGGTGGGGATAGAACCAGAAAAGATAAATTATTGGAAAAACAAAAAAAGGGTAAAAAGAAAATGAAAATGATCGGCCGAGTCGAAATCCCCCAAGAAGCATTTTTAAGCATCTTGAAAAGCTGATGAAAAAATATATTTTTAAGCCTTATGATCCAGCCTTCCCAAAGCTTTTTGAATTAGAAAAAAACCGAATCAGAAAAATTTTAGGGGAGAATGATTTAATTGAGCATATTGGCAGTACATCAGTACCGGGTTTAGGCGGTAAAGGCATAATCGACATTTGTATTGCTACCAATAAAAAGAACTTAAAGGCTGTATCCAAAAAAATACAAGAAATAGGTTATGAATTTGGTCCTAAAGGTGGGTCAGCTGAACGATTATTCCACAAAATATCATTGAAAGACGAGAATAAAAAACTTAGGATATACCATGTGCATTTGACTTTCAAAGAAAGCCAAGAGTGGGATAATGTAATTGTTTTCAGAGGTTATTTACGGACACATCCTGAAGAAGTGAAAAAATATTCAGAGATCAAGAAAATTGCTGCTGAAAAAGCAAATGAGAATAGGGAAGTGTATATAAAAATAAAAAGCCCTTTAATAGACGAAATGGTTGAAAAGGCTTTGAAGCATTAATTTTTATATAATGTTTTTATGAAAATAATCAAACCGAAAAAATTGAATATTGGAGATACTATTGGCATTGTAGCCTCGTCTTTGCCGGTTCTGCCTTCATTTCAAGAAAATTATGAAAGAGGGAAAAAGATCCTGACTGATTTGGGCTTTAAGATTAGAGAGGGGAAAACTATCGGGAAAGCCAGGTGGTGGACAGCTGGGACGCCCAAAGAAGTGGCAGAGGATATCAACTCCATGTTTGCTGATAAAAATATAAAAGCTATTATGGCGCAAACCGGCGGTTATTCGGCGATCACTGTTTTGGAGTATTTAGATTATAAACTGATAACCAAAAACCCAAAACCTTTTATTGGTATGAGTGATGTGACCAATTTCCATTTGGCTTTGTTTGCCAAAACAGGATTGGTCGGATTTCATATGGACGATGTGACCTTTGGATTGGGCCATCCCTGGAGCGAGAGAGAGGAACATTTGGGAGAATTCGATACAGAAGTATTTATGAAATTTTTAACTAAGGCAAAGCCGGCAAGCATCGTCAGTCCTTTAACAGACTGGGAAGAGTGGCAAAAAGGGAAGGCCGACGGGATTTTGGTGGGGGGGAACTTACACTTGATGTGTCAGCTTGCAGGAACAGAATATTTTCCGCCTAAGGAAGTTTTTAAAGGAGCTATTTTATATTTTGAAGAAGTAGGGGAATCTTTACATGATATTGCCAGGTATTTAACACAACTAAAATATTTAGGGATTTTTGAGCAAATTTCCGGGCTATTGATTGGAAAAATAACTTACATTAAACCTGCCAGGGAAAAAGAGATTGTGGAACCAACCTTGAAGGAGATGGTTTTGGATATTTTGAAAGATTATAAATTCCCCATTATGGCTAATTTGGATTTTGGTCATTTTACGGTTAATATCCCCATGCCGGTGGGGATTAAAGTTGCTTTTGATACTGCTAAAAAAGAATTGAACTTTTTAGAATCAACGGTAAATTAACCTCTTGTAACCTCGCAATCAGGACACCTAAGGGATTCCAGCTCGTAAATTTTGGCCACCTGGTTTGATAATTTAAAAGTAATCTCCGAACCTGCATCAATATTAAATAAGTCAGGATTATTGTCAAAAGATAAGGTAGCATTGCCTCTGATTAATTTGAAAGTTACTTCATCTTCGTCCTTTAAAAAAAGCGGGTCAACTTTTTCCGTAGTATTATTAAAAGCCACCCCAAAACCTTGTTCAAAAGACTTCCTGGTAATGCTATGAAAATAACCGGTGGAACCAAAAGGAGTAGCTACTACGATACCATCCCCAATTAGTAATTTATTATTTATGGATCCCGGATCAAGTCCGGGATGACTCGTTGAACTCGTCACCTTAAAACGGATTGTGTGCATAGGGTGCAGATTGCGGATGACAGAGTCATTTAAAGCATAAAATGTCTGATATAAAATAGTGGTTTCCAGTTTTCTATATTCTTTGAGTTGTAACTTGCCAGCCAGTAATTTTTCCAGCAAAACTTTTTCGCCGTGTTGGGGGCATTTTTTACAAACAGAGCTATCCCTGATTGGTAGTTTAGGGGCTCCGGGGTGCATTCTTTCTGCATAAAGCAAAGTCCCGTCTCCGCCGTAGCTAATAATGACGTCGGGATGCTCTGTGACGATTTGAAAACCAAGCTGTTTGACCAACCCGGCGATATCTTTGGAATTTTTACCAACAAGCAATGTCTTCATTGAACTGGGCATATTATACCCTTATACTAAAATATTACATTCATATGACGAAGATTTCACCCCTTCAATCCCTTAAAGTGCCAACTTTTAGAAATTTTTTGGCTGGATCTTTTATTTCCGAAATCGGCAACCAAATGCAAACAGTGGGTGTGGCGTGGCAGGTATACGAGTTGACTCGTAACCCCGCTTCTCTAGGCTTGATTGGTCTTGCCAATTTTTTGCCAATACTGGTGTTTTCTTTAATCGGCGGATTGGCTGCTGATAAGCTCAATAGAAGAAAATTGCTGCTGATCAGTCAAAGCTCTTTGGCCATTGCGGCTTTGACTTTATTTATTTTAACTATTCTTCATCTGATTAATCCCTGGATGATTTATTTAATTCTGGTGTTTCATTCCACTGCTTCTTCATTTTCTTTGCCGGCTAGACAGGCTGTGCTGCCTAATTTAGTGCCAAAACATTTTCTTTTGAATGCCGTGTCTTTGCAGTCTCTACAATTCCAGTCAGCTACCTTGATTGGCCCGGCTATTGGAGGATTTCTAATTGGTGGTTGGGGAGTGCAGGCGGTTTACCTGTTTAATGTGGTGTCTTTTTTGTTTTTTATCATTAGTTTGTTGTCAATTAAAATTCCGGTTAATACTTCAAACATTGAAGTGGAGTTTAATTTGGATTCAATCCGGCACGGTCTTCATTTTGTTTTGACAACTCCGATTCTTTATTCCACCATGATTTTAGACTTTTTGGCTACTTTTTTTGGCACAGCCACGATTTTAATGCCAGTATTTGCCCAGGATATTTTGCATGTAGGCCCGCAAGGACTCGGATTCTTGTATTCGGCCCCGGCTATTGGGGCCGTGGTGGCCGGAATATTGATTGCCTTTTTGCATAACCATATCAGGAATCAGGGCAAAATAATTATTCTGGCAGTGATTTTTTATGGAATATCTACTATTGGGTTTGGTTTGTCTAAAAATTTCTTTATTTCTATAACTTTTTTGGCCTTGGTAGGCTTTTGGGACATGATTTCGGCCACCATAAGAAATACTATCAGACAGATGATTACCCCGGACCACTTACGTGGCAGAATGTCCTCAATCATGAGAATTTTCTTCCAGGGCGGGCCGCAGCTGGGGGATATTGAGGCTGGATTTTTGGCGTCATTAGTGGGTGGGCCGGTGTCGGTGGTATTGGGCGGAATGGGGACAGTCTTAATTACTTCGGTGATTGCTTTTCTTAGTCCCAAATTCCGTAATTACCGGATTAATGAATAAATCAGAATTTAGCTTTATACCTCTGAGATGTAAGCTTAAACTTTATACAAAATATACGACGATCGTTGTATATTTTGTATTTATTGGGTAAATTTAAAGGTGGAAAGTAGTTTATTAAATATTTCTTCTGAAGCTTCTTTATTATTAGTAAGGAGAGTTAATTGTAAAAAAACGTATCCACCTTTAGGATTTTGTAAATAAACAGCATCAATGAGTCCTGCTTCGCTAGTTTCTTGTCCCCTTATTCCACTTAATGTATTTATGTTAAATGGTTTAATAGTATTATTTGTAGATGAGTCATTAGTATAAGGAAAGCTTGATGGTATAGGATTAGCATTGTTACCTATATCTATCCTGTATGCGTATCACTCATACCTTGAATAGAAGTATATGAACTCTCAACGTCACTTACCTGAACAAAATAAGCAAAGTTTGATGATCCTAAATATTTATTAACATACCAGTTATTAGGATATTGAAAAGAAAAAATATCATTTGTATAGGTTTTCCAATTGGCAGACTCATCAGGATTAGTTGGTGCAGGGCTAGAACTGGAAGCTAAAGTTGGTTGTGGGGGTTTTGGAGTGGTAACTGGGGTTGGAGAAGTAGGGGTAGCTTGCCCAGAGGAATTTTGGCGAAGGGTTGATTTGCCCAAGTAAAATGCTCCGGCAATTGCAGCAATAACCAGCACTCCTGCTAAAAGGAAAATTAAAGTTTGTCCTTTTTGTATAAATTAATCATATCATATCCAAAATGGCCCAAACCTATGACAGAATGTCATAAAAAATGACAATTTAGTGTGCGATCGTACAGGTAATTGATATATCCATAAGTTTAGCCCGCAACCCTAAAGGTTGAAGCGTAAACTTGTGTGATAAAGGTGGAATAACTTCAGTTAAATCGGGCCTTGACAACAGTTAGCAGTCATGATATGTTAGTGCTAGTTCTTAACATATGGCAGATCTAACGGATCGACAACAAGCACTTTTAAAAGCAATCGTAGAAGAATATATTGAAGCGGCGGAGCCGGTGGGTTCTGAAGTGATCGAAAGAAAGCATAATTTGGGGGTTTCCCCTGCCACCATTCGGATTGAAATGGGTCGCTTAACCGACATGGGTTATTTGAGACAACCGCACACGTCAGCCGGACGGGCACCGACATCAATGGGTATGAAGTTTTTTATTGCTGAACTGATGAAGGAAAAAACCTTGCCGGTGGCGGCTGAAGTGTCCATCAAAGATAAAATGATGGCTCAAAGGCACAAGCAGGAAAGGCTTTTGAAAGAAGCAGTGACTGCTTTGGCTCAACGGCTGGATATGTTGGGATTGGCAATTGATGAAGAAGGTCGGAGCGTCTATGCCGGGGCAGCTAATATTTTGGATTGGCCGGAATTTTACGATATTGATGTAGCCAGGTATGTTTTGTCACTTTTTGATGAAAATCCCAGGCTGCAGGAAATAATTGGTAGAGCAGTCGGGTCTGATCCAGTCCATATATTGTTTGGGGAAGATATGGAGTTTGAATATCTTCGCCCGACCGGCTTTGTATTTACAAAGTACAATGCAGGCAATAACAAAGACGGAGTGATTGGGGTTATCGGGCCGGCGCGGATGAACTTTCCGTTGGTGCTGCCTTATGTTAAATATGTCAGAGATTTGTTAAATGAAGCGATAAGAATCTAAAATTATGACTAAGAAACAAGACAACAAAGTTACAGAATTAGAAGAAAAGGTTAATCAGCTCGATGCGCAACTTAAAAGAGCGGTAGCCGATTACCATAATTTGGAAAAAAGAGTGGCGGAAGGCCGGTCAGAGTTAACCAAGTGGGGTACCGGAGAGCTGCTGGTTAAGATTCTGCCTGTTTTGGATCATCTGGCGCAAGCGTTAGTTGGTGCAAGTGAGGCTGATAGGCAATCGGGTTGGTTTAGAGGAGTGGAGCTGGCTGTAAAAGAGCTGAAACAGGTATTGCAGTCTGAGGGATTGGAAGAAGTTGATGCTGAGGGTGAATTTAATCCCGCTTTGCAGGAGGCTGTTGACACAAGGGCGGGGGATGATAATAAAATATTAGAAGTAGTCCGCAAGGGCTACACTTTAAACGGTAAAGTGTTAAGGCCGGCAGCCGTAGTGGTAGGTAGAAAGGAACAAGCAAATGGCTAAAATTGTAGGAATTGATTTAGGTACAACTAATTCATGTGTGGCAGTGATGGAGGGCGGCAAGCCCAAAGTTATCCACTCAGCTGAGGGGGAAAATACAATTCCTTCAGTGGTGAATCCGATTAAGAATATCGTCGGGCGGGTGGCCAAAAGACAGGCAATTGTTAATCCCAAAGAAACCATTTTTTCTATCAAGAGGCTAATGGGTCGCAAATTTACTGATCCAGAAGTGCAGAGGGATATGAAATGGTTGCCTTATACCATTAAAGAAGGCCGGGAAGGGATGGCGGTAGTGGAAGTGGAAGGCCATGAATACACCCCACAGGAAATTTCCGCCCAAATTTTAGGAAAGATAAAAGCTGATGCCGAATCCTACTTGGGTGAAAAAGTCACCGACGCAGTGATTACAGTGCCGGCGTATTTTGATGATGCTCAGAGACAAGCTACCAAGCAAGCCGGGGAAATTGCCGGATTAAATGTTCAAAGAATTATTAATGAACCAACGGCAGCCGCACTGGCTTATGGTTTGGATAAATCCCACGCTCACACTATTGCGGTTTATGATTTGGGTGGCGGAACTTTTGATATTTCTATTCTGGAACTGGGTGACGGCGTAATTGAAGTCAAATCTACTAACGGCGATACCCATCTGGGCGGTGATGATTTTGATCAAGTTATTATCGATTGGTTAGTAGAAGAGTTTAAAAAAGAGCAGGGGGTTGATCTAAAGAGTGACCGGCAGGCTTTGCAAAGACTGCGGGATGCGGCGGAAAAGGCCAAAATTGAGCTTTCTTCCTCAATGGAGGCAGAAATTTCCATACCGTTTATTACTGCTGATTCTTCCGGACCAAAACATTTAGAAACGAAGCTGTCCCGAGCCAAGCTGGAAGCGATGGTTAAGCCTTTGATTGATAAATCCTTTGAGGCGGTGAAAGCAGCTTCAAAAGACGCCAAGCTAGAGGCCAAACAAATTAATGAGGTGGTATTGGTGGGAGGAATGACCCGGATGCCGTCAGTGCAAAAAGCCGTCCAAGACTTTTTCGGTAAAGAACCGCATAAAGGAATTAACCCGGATGAAGTGGTGGCAGTTGGTGCAGCTATTCAGGGCGGAGTATTAGGCGGGGAAGTTAAAGACGTATTACTATTGGATGTGACTCCCCTGACTTTAGGTATTGAAACTTTAGGCGGGGTTAGAACGGCGTTGATTGCCAGAAATACCACCATCCCGACTTCCAAATCAGAAGTTTTTTCAACTGCTGCTGACAACCAGCCGGCCGTGGAAATTAATGTTTTGCAAGGCGAGCGGGAAATGGCGGCAGATAATAAATCTTTGGGCAGGTTTACTTTAGACGGGATTCCACCAGCTCCCCGTGGTGTGCCGCAAATTGAGGTGACTTTTGATATTGATGCTAATGGGATTTTGAATGTGTCAGCCAAAGATAAAGCCACTGGCAAAGAGCAAAAGATTACTATTTCCGGTTCCACCGGTCTATCCAAGGAAGAAGTGGAAAAGATGACTAAAGAGGCAGAAGCTCATGCTGAGGAAGATAAGAAGAAAAAAGAGGCAGTAGAGATCCGGAATCAGGCTGATACTTTAGTATTTACTGCAGAACGTACTTTAAAAGATGCCGGCGATAAGATCTCTGCGGATGTTAGGACCGATGTAGAACAAAAGCTAAATGACCTCAAAGGTGTGATCCAAACCGCTTCGCCTGAAGATTTAAAACCGAAGATGGAAGTTTTGTCAGAGACTTTGCAAAAAGTGGGGGCAGCTATGTATCAGCAACCAGGTCAGGGACAGCCCGGCGGAGAGCAGCCAGCTGGTGAACAGACTCAAGGCGAATCCGGTGAAGCCGGACCAAAAAAAGAAGAAGCGGTTGAAGGAGAAGTGGTGGAAGAAGAGAAGAAATAATGATTACTAGAGAGATTGCTCCGGAAGAAAGAATTGCTACTGAAGAGCCTGAGGAGTGTATCCATCGGACTTACGACCAGATCCGGCTCAGACAATTTGGGAAAAGAACAAATAGGACGCACAGACTTGGAGATGTTTTACCAAGCGTTATAGAGGAGTTCCGAAGAACAACATACAAACCGCTCCCGCCCGAGCAAATAAAGATTAATAACAAGGGTTATGCTGAGTTAGCGCAGGTCGTTGCGGACTTAGAAAACAGAAGACGATAAATGAAATTTGAATGAAGAAGTGAATGTTTGCCTCGGGAGACCGGGGCTTTTTTAAATATAAGATGTACAATGTATAATAGACAATCCGGAGATTAATTATGGCTGCAAAAAGAGATTACTACGAAGTTTTGGGTATTACTAAAAACGCTTCGGAGGCGGAGATTAAGTCTGCCTACCGGAAATTGGCCCGGAAACATCACCCGGATATAGATAAAGCTGCCGGAGCAGCGGAAAAATTCAAAGAAATTTCTGAGGCTTACCAAGTTTTATCCGACTCGCAGAAAAAGGGAGCTTATGATCAATTTGGCCAAGCGGCATTTGATCGTGGTGGTGCCGGAGCGGGTGGGCCTTTTGGAGGAGGTAATCCATTTGGAGGCGGGGGTGGTTGGCAAACATATTCTTGGTCTTCCAGTGGCGGAAATCCTTTTGGTGGGGATTTTGGTGGGTTTGAAGACCCATTTGAATTATTTTCCCAAATTTTTGGTGGCGGCTCCCCTTTTGGCCAACAATTTAGAAGACGTCCTACTTACCAGTTAAGCTTGAGCTTTGATGAAGCTATTCATGGGGTGACTAAAGAAGTGGAAATTGAATCCAGGAATCCGGATGGCAGGATCCAAAGAAAAAGAATGAAGATTAAAGTGCCGGCCGGGGTAGATAACGGTACCAAAATGAGGTTTGATGATTTGGATATTGTTTTTAATGTGGCCAGAAACCCGGAATTTATCCGGGAAGGGGCGGATATTTTTTCTGAGATTACGGTCAATATTCCGCAGTTGGTGTTAGGAGATATCTTTGAAGTTAATACTGTGCAGGGCCGGGTTAAAGTTAAGGTGCCGCCGAGTACTCAGCCCGGATCGCTGGTTAAATTAAAAGGTAAAGGCGTTCCCCGTTTAGGTAGTAGCGGCCACGGCGATCACTATGTCCGGGTCAATCTGGAGGTTCCGCAAAACCCATCCAAACAGGAAAAACAGCTTTACGAAGAACTGAAAAATTTATCTGCTGAGAAAAAAGGGTGGTTTTAACTTCCTTTTGTCATTGCGATCCCGAAGGGGTGTGGCAACCTTTCAAGCTAATTAAATTATTTAAATTGAAGTTCCAGGCTGAAGAGTTTAAGATAGTAAATATGAAGAAAGCTTATTTACCTTTTACGATGTTGTTATTAGTTTTATTCAGTTTGCCATCCTTTACAAAAGTTTTTGCAGCTGAGGAGCCAGTGATTTTTAATGTTTCTCCTAAAGGAGCGCTTAATCCTGGTGATAGCTATACTGTAAGTTTAACTGTTTATCGTGATGAAAGCCGTAGAGAATTATGTAATGATTGCCAAGTAAAATTAAAATTTGTTGATAATGATGGGACGGGACAGCCAGGTGATGAAATTTTACAAGGAAATAATAAAACAGATGCTTTAGGTGAGTTGGAAGCAACAGTGACTTCTTATACTGTAATCCCAGATATTGGAGGAAGACAGATTATTGCAGAAATAACTTTGCCGAATGGAGTAAAGTTCTCTTCGTCTCCGCTATTACTAAGCTATAGAAACATACCTATGCTTGGATTTGTAAGACTTATAACAAAACTAGTTTCAGAGGGATATAGGCTTCCTCCGATGGGGAATATCTATCCTGCCATAACCAAGCAGAATTATTTAGGTAGCGGCATCAGACAAATTTCACTAGAAATAAATAGACCGTTTGGTACCAAAAGTTATGCTATTTATGTTTTTCCAAAAGATAAATGGGCTCAAAATTCCAGTGATTTAAACAATTGGTATCAGCAGCATTTAGCCAAGATTACTACAAATAGTAAAACGAAGATTGATGTAAGCGCCTTTGATGATTTGAAAATCAGCGTATTGGCCTGTAGTCAAGTCGGTTCAGTTATGTCCTTTACCTCGGTCATGCCTTGTGTTGGACCTGATGATGTTATTTTGTCAAAGCTCGAGCATACAGCAACTCAGAGCGGAGAGATTGTTATGCCTTTAAACGCAGATCAACAGAAATCTATACAAGAAGAGCAAAATCAATTTGATCAGCTTTTTATCGGTCCAATAAAAGCTGTTCTTGAAGGCATCTACGCTAAATTCTAGCTTAAAACAATCCGACAATTCTGTCATTTTCATCGTTGAGGCATATTTTCAAGAAAAAAGGCTGGTTTTAGCTTTAAACCGTTACGCCTTGGGCCCGGAGTTGGGCAGTTTTTTTCTGTGAGCAGTCTTCACATCTGAACTCAGGTTGGGCAGATAGCCGATCGTAATTGGCAGATTTAGCCAGCCGGTAGCCTCTGGTAACTTCCCCGCAGTCGGCACATTCAGCATTTTCTTTAATTTCCCACTGAGACTGGAGCATTTTGGAGGTAAAAATGAACCTGTCCACCCAGAAAAAGATTAAGCCGCCGATTAAATTGGCCACCGTTGAACCGATCCAGTCTTCAGTGGTGCCGAAAATGGAAGGTGAGTGTTTAAAATAGGCTACCACCGGGGCTAAAATAGGCGTGCTTAATTGCCATCTGACCAAATACAAAAAATACCTTTTAAAATTAATTCCCATGGGTGAAATACCACATTATCATACGTTTATTTTGAGCGGCAATACCTTGTAATAAACTGCGAAGGATGAAAGCTCGAAATATCTGTTCCTTAAGGGGGTTCATTCTTGACTTCAATTAGGCAAAGGATTAAAATGTTGGTGGTTAATAATCAAAAAGATTATCGGAAGCGCAAGCGATCGTAATCAAAGGACTTAAGAGGTGGGCTAGTCCCACCTTTTTTAAACTTATGGCACAAGCACGAACAGAATTTGCAGCAGCATTAAATCAAATAGCCTCAGAAAAAGGGGTAGAGGTGAGCGTGGTATTAGATGCGATCAAAATGGCTGCTTTAGCCGCCTACAAAAAAGATTTGATGCTGCGAAATGAACCAATTCCGGAAGATTTTGAAGAGTTTACCTCAGAAGTTGATTCGGTAACCGGCGGAATTTCCATTCTGCATGGGGAAGAAAATGTGACTCCTCCCGGATTTGCCCGGATTGCTGCCTCAATTGCCAAACAAGTTATCATGCAGAGATTAAATGAGGCAGAAAGGGGTACGATTTTGGCAGAATATGAAAGCAAAATCGGGGCGGTGATTTCCGGCAGCATCCAAAGACAAGAAGGCAATACTTTTTTTGTAGATTTGGGTCGGGCTGAAGGAGTTCTGCCTCCCTCAGAGCAGGTTCATACTGAAATGTATCACCAAAACCAAAGATTAAAGTTTTTGGTTAAAGAAATTCGGGAAACTAACCGCGGATCAGAAGTAATAGTGTCACGTTCTGATACAAATTTAGTCAAAGCTCTATTTGCTTTAGAGGTGCCGGAGATTCAATCCGGGGCGGTGGAAATTAAAGTAATTGCCCGGGAAGCCGGTTCCAGAGCCAAGATTGCCGCTGTTTCTACTCAGGATGGCGTTGACCCGGTTGGCAGTTTAGTTGGTCAAAAAGGCGTGCGGGTTCAGGCAGTGATTGGTGAATTAGGTGAGGAAAAGATTGATATTATTAGTTATTCTGATGATCCCGCCAGATTTATTGCCGCGGCTTTATCTCCGGCCAAAGATATTCAGGTTAGACTAAATGAAGCTGATAAAATTGCCACTGTGACCGTGCCACAATCTCAGCTGTCTTTGGCTATCGGTAAAGGCGGACAAAATGTCCGGCTGGCAGCTAAATTAACCGGTTGGAAGATTGATATTGTGGGGGCAGAGGAACCGGAAGTGATTGGAGAACAAAAAGAAGAGCCTCAAGCTGGCGAAGCAGTCACGGTTCAGCTTCCAGCAGAGGAAACTTCAGCCGAGGATGAAAAAGCAGAGGCTACTGATCCAAATAAAACTGAAGGTGAAGCTATAGCAGAAGCTGCTGAGGAAAATATTACCCAGGCAGAACAAGATGAATCTAAGGGTGGGGAATTGGAAGAGGATCAGCCGGCTGAACCGCAAGCAGCAGCTGATGCTGAAGCTGATATTGAATCTGCAGACGAAGAGACTGAAAAAGAGAAGCTGACAGAAGAGCAAGGGTCGATGGAGGAAATTCCGGAGGCAGAGCGGGGAGATTTGATTGGAGATCACGAGCCTTTACCGTCAGAAACAGCTCCGGCTGAAGATGTAGAAACTAAAGAACAAGAAGAAGCAAGCGAAAAGAATCAAGAATGAAGCTATGAAAATTGACCTTCAAGACCTCAATTCTTAGTTCTGGCCGCTTACTCTTTTTGAAAAGGAGATAAGATTATGGCAGAACAACAAAGACCGCCAATAGTAACTATACTTGGCCATGTTGATCATGGTAAGACTACCTTACTCGATTTTATCCGTAAATCTTCCGTGGCGGCCAAAGAGTATGGCGGAATTACCCAGCATATCGGCGCTTATCAAGTGACTCATGATGGTAAATTAATTACTTTTATAGATACCCCAGGGCATGCAGCTTTTGAAAAAATGCGTTCTAGAGGGGCTAATGTAGCAGATATTGCCATTTTGGTGGTGGCTATTGATGACGGAGTTATGCCGCAAACTACAGAGGCCATTAAGCATATTCAGGCAGCCAAAGTGCCGATGATTGTGGCTGTTAATAAGGTCGACTTGATGTCGCCCTTGCCTTCGCCTAGCGGCGAACGTAAAACGGATTTTTCTAATCCACAACTTAAAATTGCAATGGAGAAGCTGAAAAAGCAATTATCTGATCAAAAAATCAATTTGGAAGAATATGGCGGAGATGTGCCATTGGTGCCAATTTCTGCCAAAACCGGGGAGGGAGTGGATAAATTACTGGAAATAATTTTGTTGGTGGCGGAACTACATGAATTAAAGGGTGATTCGGCTCTTCCGGCTGCTGGGGTAGTGATTGAGGCAACTTTGGATAAATTTAAAGGTTCGGTGGCCACAATTTTAGTTAGAAACGGTACCTTGAAAAAAGGTGATCAAATTATGGTAGGGGGAGTTAAGGGAAAAATCAGGGGATTGTTTGACTATAGCGGTAAATCAGTTGACAGCGCCGGTCCGTCAACTCCTGTGGAGGTGTTAGGTTTGGAAGGAGTGCCAGCAGTGGGGGCGGTGCTTGGAGAGTTACCGGAAGTAAAAGAAGCCGAAGCGGTTCAGTCCTTAGTGGATAAACTCAGACAGGGTAAAACTAAAACCTTAAAAGTGGTAATTAAAGCTGATAGACAAGGTTCTTTGGAGGCTATTCAAGCCTCATTGGATAAATTCAATCAGGAGCAAAAAGTGGTGGATTATGTATTTTCCGGAACCGGTGATATTGGTGAGGAAAACATTAAATTGGCGGCCACGGTGGGAGCAATTGTAATTGGGTTTAATGTCAAAATGGCTCCAACTGCCCAAAAACTTGCCGAAACTGAACATGTATTAATCAGGACTTACAATATTATTTATGAATTGTTAGAAGATGTGGAAGAAGTTGTCAGCACCTTACTTGAAGTGGGACAATTGGAAGAAGTAATTGGCCGGGCTAATATTATTGCCGAATTTCCCCACGGCAAGGTTGAAAGGATTGCCGGTTGTCGGATGACTGAGGGGACGATTGCCAAAGGGCAAAGACTCAGACTTCTGCGGGAAGGGGAAATTATTGGGGAAACCAAGCTCAAATCTTTGAAAAAGGTGAAAGAGGAGGTCAATAAGGTGGAAAAAGGTAATGATTGCGGCATGCTGTTTGATCCAATTGTAGATTTTACAATTGGTGACGTGGTCGAATCCTTCAGAGTTATCTAACTTTCTATTTTTGTCATTGCGAGGCCACAAAGTGGCCGTGGCAATCTCTATTATTTGCTATTTTTTATTGACACTTTTGGTCGCAAAAGTGTCCAAAACTCCTGCAAGTGATGTTCGACCTAAAAACTCTCCGCTCGTTAACGGGGGCTTACCCCCTCGGAAATTCTCCACTATTCGTGGTGTCAGTTTCCGGTTCCCCCGGTTGCCTTGCTACGAGTTTTTTTAACGGTCTCTGCATCAATTGCAGAAAAAGCAAATGCTTATACAAACTCACCTTTTTTATAAAACTGCCAGAACCAATATCCAAAGAATAGTTGAAAGGGGATATTAATCCAAAATCCCCAAGGAAGTTTGAAAATTAATGTCAAAACCAGAAGCATTACACCGATTCCTCCATTATCTATGACACTAAACATCAACAGATATTTTGCCAATTTATTATGAGGTCTCTTATAGATATACAAATATACAAGTGAATCTAGCAAGACAATCAGCCCCCATACTCTTAATAGTTTGATTTGAAGAGAGGTTAAATGCAGTCCAAGTAGTGGAATTAGATCTTTTGGAATAAGTAGGGGTATTGATCCCCAAATAAAGATAACCATAAAAAATTTAAAATACATAATTAACCGCTGGTAACTCCGCCCTTTTAGGGCGGGGCGGAAAGCGGTAAGCACAAAACTGGTAGGGTAAAATATCTAGGTGGGATTAAAAAAGTACAATCATTCAGTTGGTGAGTATATCTATCACTTTACCTTCATACCAAAATATCGAAAGAGAAGG
>JAJYNW010000006.1 GCA_021786105.1 bacterium | reverse complement strand
GCAAACCTAAAGGGCGATAACAACCAAGAAAGTATCAAGATCTATGCTCAAACTCTTAATACTCAAAGTGGTGAACAAATTGGAAGAAATCTTCCTGTTACTACCAAGATATTCTCTGATCTAAATTGTTTAAAAGAAGAATTCAGTTATACAGGTAAGGACCCAAACTCTAAAAATGATAGAAGCGGTAATGAACTTAATGATGCTAAAGTAATTCCTAATTTCTGGGGAGATGGCAAAGATGTCTTGATGGTTGAGAATGAATCAACTGGGTATGGTTCAGGATTCGCAGCATATATGAACCTAATCACCTATAAGAATGGATCGTATTCCGTAATAAATGGTCCTACATTAGGAGAGTTATCTTTATATAAATTTAATGGAAATAATGGAGTAGGTAATGAAATATTGATAGCAACGGGAATTTGGGAAAGAGATGAATCACATTTTCAGGAACATAGATACAAATTCGAAAAACTTGTCTGGGATGGCAAGCAATATAACAATGTTCAGTTAGGCACCACCAAAAATAAATATCTACCTGATTCGGCTAATTTTATAGATCAAATCATTCGGGTTGAACCTAATGTTTTATTGCCTGTGTAATTAAGCAGAATTACCAACCAATAAAAGGCTTCTATAAACTTCTAACTCTTGAGGTTTACAGAGGCTAAAGTAAGTCCGAATATCGTTCGCTAGGGGACCCCAAAAGTAATTAGATCGTTAGGACAATCTAAGCTGTAATATCCTTTGTGACCTCATGATTTTTTACAATTCCCCAATCGGTATAATTATTTTTATAGAATCTTTCATATACCTTATTAAGAACACCTAAGAGTTTCGCAAAGTATAAATTTATGGTGAAGCCATGTCCCACCACTAATATCTTCTGATTTTCATACTCTTTATCCAATTCTTCAGTTTTTCTTGAAAATCTTTCTAAGGCATGGGTTGCTGTTTCCCAATTATGAATTGATCCATTCAAGTTTTCTAAACAGTATTTTATAACCTTCGCATATTCCTCATCCTCTATAAATCCTCCTTGATCTCTATTTAGTTCACTAATCTCTTGCAACTGAGTTATTTCCTTTCCCAAAGAATCAGCAATGGGTTTAGCAGTTTGGAAAGCTTTTTCCTCTGTGGAAGAGAAAATGATATCTATATCATTAAAAATCTTCTCTCTGGCTAACTTTTCAGCTTGTTCCTTTCCCTTATCTGAAAGTGTCCACTGACTAATTGGTAGATTTCTGTCTTTTCTTGTTTCTCCATGTCTTAAGAAATAAAACGTGTTATTCATTCTTGGAAAATTATACCAGACTTATTTTCTCATTAAACCTTAGTTTATGGGTGTTTTGATTTTGAGATGAGTTTTTAATACAGATTGTGATATAATACATTTACAACAAGTTGGCAGGGACAAAGGACGGTGAGCCGCCGAGTTCTAAGAAATTAGTACTACCTGTACAACTGGCCTCGCTTTAAGCGAGGCTTTTTTGTGGATAAGTAGTAATCTCAAGTCTAATCTTCTCTGCATTTTTCATCCTGTCATACCACCTAGAAGCTTGTGAATCGGGATTATCGTAATTACTTCTAATTAACCCTGCTAAACAATCAGATACTCTTATCCCAGGACTAGATTCATCTTTTCTGACAGTAACAATCTTTTTAACAGATACACCCTTATCTCTTAATACTTTTTTCAGCTTTTGGTTATACCATCTTGGTTTTCTACCATCAAGCATAATTTTCTTTATATTCTCTTCAACCACAAGATGTCTTAAGGCTTCTTCTAGGCTTTCAGCAAGTTTAATTGGGTTTTTTAGTATGGCTACTTTAACAAAAAAATCCAGTTTCAAAATTTGCTCAATAAACTTTCCCCTTTTCTCCCATTTTTCATCTGTCCAATGAAAGTGTTTGATACTTAACTTTTCCTCAATCTTTTCTACTGCTTTCTCAAATTCTTCCAGATTGGCTATTTCTACATAGACTAAGGCTATGGTAGTATGATCTACTTGCTTATGAGTACCAGATTCATCGATGAAGATAACCATAAATTAACTAAACTATATCATAGTTAGGAATCATATAAATTGGCTCAAATGACTGTAGCTGGGTACGAAGTAAGGAAACCTTGCAAGCTAATCGCTCTAAAGTCTGCCCACCCACCCTTATGAGTTTAATATAGTTAGCTTTTTATATAATTCTTACGGAGTACTATCAAAAGGATTAGTATTGCAAAACCTAAGAAGTATGACGCTACTACATCAGACAACCAATGTACGTGCAGGTAAACACGGGAAGGCCCAACTAACAAAATAACCAGTGCCAGCAGTATAATAATAATGCGTTTTAACCAAGTTCTCTTTATAAAAATATAGGCAGGAAATATTAAATAACCAAAAGATACGACATAAAATGCAGTGTGCCCGGAAGGATAACAAGTTTCATAAAGCGCAGCTTGTTGTAATAATGGTATCTTAAATAACTCCTGCCCGGCTATAACATTAGCATAATAGGTAGAAGGGCATGGAATATGAAAAATCGGTTTTAATAACAACTCGACAACTACTAAACCTGAAAAGCTGACCAGGAGCATTAAAACCTCAAATTTCTGTTTTTTCCGTATAAAATTCCACAAAAGGACAGCTACGGCAATCAGGAGCGGAAAATAAAGGTTAGCAATAAACCTTGAAGCATAATACAAACCATTGTTTGTAGAGTATGGCAGCATTTGGTCAATATAGTGATCCAACTGCAAAAATGATCCGTTTATTACAAGAATAGTGGTTAATATGAAAGCTGCGAAAAGAAAAGACATCAGGAATAAATACTTTCGCCGTTGTAGCCGATTCATTTGATTATTTTGCTTATTTAACCCCTTTGAATTCCGATAAAATCTATTTTTGGGAAGAGTGATTTTACGGCAGAATGGAATTTA
Organism: bacterium; assembly: GCA_021786105.1. Taxonomy (GTDB): domain Bacteria; phylum Patescibacteriota; class Microgenomatia; order Daviesbacterales; family UBA10151; genus UBA10151. The sequence continues at coordinate 68,924 of JAJYNW010000006.1, read as the reverse complement.
TCTGATAAGTTAACAGCATATTTGCCATATCCGGAATTTTCAGTATGGGAAGTAAGCATATTTTCATATCTTTGAATAAGCTCTAAAATTGCCTCACCTTCTTTGTTGTATTGGTCCTGATAAGTATTTGGGTCAGCCTCATATTTATCGTGAAGCAATTTAAAATTGGACAATAATTCTTCGTTTTCTTTTAGCATCTGCTGAAAAATTAACAGGTATTTAGCGGCCATAGAATAAATATTATATCAGCTAATCCTTCATGCCTAGAAAAGGCAAAAAGAAAAGAAATTTAATGAAGTAAAGCTAAATCTGTACCCACCTCATAAACATTATTATTATCTCCCCCGTCTTGCGCCATTGTAAATCTCTGCTTACTGGATTCCAATACTGCATTTAACTCAAAACTTACACCATCTGAATAATAAGTATAGTGGTAAGTCGGATTATTTATCGGATCAACCGGTAAAGTAGAAATACTTAGCGTTAATTGCCCGGTAAAGTCAACTTTAACCCACCCCGTACTATCATTATTTCTTGCTCCCAAGCTAAGGGATGAATCGGTACAAGGAACGGCTGAATTATGACAAAGCGTGGCGGCTGTATCTGTAGAGTTTGACAAAGCCACAATAATCGCTTTTTGTAAATTATCCAAATCAGACATCCTGGTGCTATCCCGGCCTTTTTTCATAACTTCAAAAGGATTAATAACCACTAAAACTATGGCGACAAAAATCACCACAATCGCCAGAACTACCAAAAGTTCTGTTAGAGTAAATCCCTGGGCAGCTTTTTTCACAATCTAATTGCTACAGACTCCTAAACCAATTTTATGGTCTTTTGAAAAAGTTTACAAGATATTTTAAACCGGGGTATAGGCCACGTTGATATCGTAGTAATCTTCCTGTTCTGCTTTTTTCAAAAAATTCACCACTTTATAAGTAATCGGGGTAAATAAAACTTCCACCCCGGTTTTAAACAAATAATTGGAAATAATCAGCGGAATAATCAGCTCAGTAGGCAAAACTCCCAAAAAAGCAATTGTCACAAAGATTAAGGAATCCACCAGCTCCCCTACCACCGTAGAACCAATCGTTCTGGTCCATAACCATTTGCCTTTTGTAATAATTTTCATTTTGGATAAGACTACGGAATTAGAATATTCCCCCATAAAATAAGCCGTAATGCTGGCCAGCACGATTCGGGGGGGTCATGCCTAAAATAACCAGGTAGGCGGCCTGGTTAGGCCAATCCGGGGCCGAGGGTAAAAGGCCGACTATGGCAAAAGTTAAAGCCATTAATACATTGGCAAATACCCCCAGCCAAATCACTTTCCGGGCTTTTTTAAAACCATACACCTCAGTCAAAATATCGCCAAAAATATAAGTTAAGGGAAAAAGAATGGTACCTCCATCCAAAGACATTGGCCCGATTTGGGTGATTTTGGAAGAGGCAATATTGGAAATGATTAAAACTGCCACAAAAAAGGCCGTTACCACATCCAGGAATTTAAAGTTTTTAATACTATTTGCAACTATTTTAGATAGTATAACAAATAAATTGAAGTTTATTAACCTGTTAATCTGTCACTAAATTTGGCAAGCCCCAGCACTTTACCATGAGCTACCTGGGTACCGATAGTTTTCCAATATACACCAATAATTGACCTTTTGATATTAGTTAAGGTATCAACATTATGGGAAACATTGTGAATATAATTTCTCCATTCACGGAAAATCTCATTGTAATCAACTCCTCTTCGTAACCCTTCCTCAATAGTCTGATTAGCTAAATTATTAATAAGATCTATTTTGCTGTAGGGTGATCGGATAACCCAATCATTATAAGTACCGATTTCCTCTAGATCCTTTGGCTTATAGCCGGAAGGAACCCTTAGCTCATAACAAAGTGCTTGTCCAACTGGGTTTAAAATAGTTAGATTGGTACCATTGCCTGTATCTAGTTTCCAAGGCGCAATTGAAGCCCGTTTTATTTCCTGATCTACTTTTCCAAAAACTAAATGAGGAGCTCCTTTCTTATCCATTTCCCAGGCAATTACAAATTGTTTAATCCGACTGCGTTTTTCTCCATCCGGCTGTTTTGCTGCCTCTATAGAAATTTGCGGAATAATAACTCCGCTGTTTTCATATACAACTTTCCATCTGGCAAACGTTTCTCTTGCTCTTGTCATTCTTTCTTCATTAGCATTGAAAACAATTAGGTCAATATCTTTTACGCTCCCGTCTGACCTTACAGGAACTGGAACATTTGGTTTTTTTAAGGTTACTCTTTTTTTGGAAACGTCAATGTTAAACTCTGTTTGTGGACCAATCCAGTCCGTCACTGTTCCTCCTACAAATCGATGCTCTAAACCCTCTTCGCTACAGTATCGTTCAATAGCGTTTAGGACCCTAACATACGTAAAGCTACTTACAGGCTTCATTTCCGGGGGCTTTGGATCATCCTTATGCATTCTCCAATAAGTAAACAACGAATCAGCTAAAGAAACAGCGGTAGAAATCCCCAAAACTGTTAATCTAGTTCTTGCATTATCTCTCGCTTCTTTTGATAAGGTTCCTTCTTCTTTAGAAAAAGCTATTCTTAGACGATCCACAGTTGTTACTAGATTTGAAGTTGTCATTAAAACATCAGCCGTCAGTTGCAAAGGTATACCCTTTGGCTCAGGCCATAAAGTCGCAATACCGCCAATTAATGCTCGGCCAGGCCGCGTCCCTACTGCACCAAATATCCCCCTACCGCTCTCTGGCACTACTTTACCCCGATGTTCCGCAAATGCTCTGGTTAAACTGGTAAATGGATTAGTAATATCAGTACCAAAAGCGGCTACTTTACCTAGCGAACCAACCAATCCTCCTCTTTCATTAGCTTGTTTTTCCCTACTTTTGGCTAAGGCTTTCTCTTGGCCTCTATCGCTTAAAGCATCATAATAAGGCCCTCTTTTGGAATCAATGCTATTCGGATCCTCAGCTTCCATAATTCTAGCCAAGGAACCATCGCCTGCGTCTAAAATTGAACCTTTAGCAATTAATACGGCAGCTTCAGCAGTTTTAACTTTCTCACCACCAGGTTCATTTGGATCACGGCTAGCTGCAATGGCAGCTCCAGCAGCCACCTCCATAAACCCTAAAATATTTAGATGAGTGGGGGTAAGCCAGCGCGTATATTTATGCACAGACAGCATAAAGTTGTGAATTCCACCAGCAGTTTTTTCCCGAATCCAGGCATTTCTTGTTTCAGAAACACCAGGAGCTGATTTTTCTGCTTTCTTTCTTTTTCGTAATTCTTTAACAGAAACAACTTCCAAATTTGGATGTTGGGCTAAAAATTCCGGCTCTATTGGATAACCATAATCAAAATATTTAACTTTGGCGGGGAACCTGACAGCAAAACTTTTGGCACTTTTTCGATCATCTTCCCAAACTTCATCAGTATTTACCGATTCGATAACATGCGCTTTACTGAGAATACTATTGATCCTATTTGCTTTATCTTTTTTAGAAGTAACAGGAGTATGAGAAATATCTACATACGGGATTCCGGCTCGATCCGCTTGGTCAACGGTGACGCCATAATATTCCGTGGTGGCTGGCCTGCCCGAAGCAATATGTATCCACGCTCCTTTTTCACCTTCTTCTTTAAGCATACCCGCAAACTCAGTTGGTTTTCTTCTTGAATGATGAAGGAAAGAAATTTTACCCTTTAAACCCCTAGCAGGGCGATTTATCGGGGTGTGATCCATATCCGGAATCACGCTTAAATCTTGTATTGAATCAGCCTTCTTGCCAAATCGTTCTTCAAGTTGTTCTTTAAAATATGTACCTATTTTAGCTAGACCTCTATCTACCCAAACACCATCAAAATCACTAACTATTTTCTTACCCACAGGTGTCTCTTTTATTTTCTCCGGTGCAACCGCCATAATGTTCAGGAGTCTAGCATAATTATGGACTTTTAAGCAATAATTTTATTTCTTTGCCGCTGCTTTTTTTGGAGCTTCTTCAGATGTTTTAGAAACTGCATCTTTAATTTCCAAAGCTTTCTTAGAAATTTCTTTCAAAACTTTATTGCCTTGTTTTTGTAAATCAGCCAAAACTTGCTCTGCTTTTTTCCGATTTTTTTCATCTGCCAAAGCAATTGCTGCAGCTGCGGCAGCTGCACCAATCACTGCTCCGGCTACTCCGGCTGCCAAAGCATTACCCTTATCATCTTGTGCCATAAAATCACCCCCTCTTTTTGAATATTCTGCCAATAAGTGCTACCAATAATGCCGGAATAAAAGCTACAAACTTCATTTGAAGCTTTTCGTTTATACTCTTGGAAGTCTCAGAAACAGATCTTAATGTTTTTACAAAAAAATAAGTGACAATCAAAATACAGGAAGCAATAATGAGGAACTCTATAGCTATCAGAGCAATTAGGATATCCTGTAATTGGCTCATGCGACGATTATATCATGGATATATTTGCATTTCCAGGCTGGTTCTAATACAATGGAAATTGGTTAGACATGGAATACTTATCACTCATACCGGCCACGGCCTTAGGATACTTAGCCTCCAGAACTTTAACTCATCCTACATCCAGAATCAGAAAAAAAATGCCTAATATTAAAACCAAAAGGGTCCAGGTTTTCCCGGTGCTAAGGATTAAAGTATTTGGCAGAGTTATTCATTTGCACCACTGGATATATTTTTCTATTATTCTGCTGGTTTCTTTTTTTGTATCATTGGGGGTAATGGACTATATTGTTACCAAGGGCGTTCTTTTAGGCACCATTATTCACGGATTAACTCTTCCTAAAAAACACCGCAAAATCATTTATAAAAACCACTCGCTGGAAAAAGTAATTTCGTTTGACAAGGAAGCGGTTTGAACGCATGAGCAAACTAATCGTATTGACCGGAAAAACAGCTTCAGGTAAGGACACCATTATGGCTAAGCTTTTGGCCCGTTTTCCGCAGTTCAAAAGAGTAGTTACCACCACCTCCAGAACACTGAGAAACGGTGAAGCAAACGGGGTAGATTATAATTTTATTTCCAAGGCTGATTTTAAGCAAAAAGCCGAAAAAGGGGATTTTATTGAATGGGTGGAATACGGTGGAAATTTATACGGTACCGAAAAAGCACAAATTACCGATAGTTTAGATCAGGATTTGATTTGGCGGATTGATCCTTCCCGGGCCGGTCAAATCAGGCAATTTATTAAGAATTCTTTTCCACCGGAATTAGCTGAGGATTTATTAAAAAGAACTCTAGTCATATATCTGACGGTTGATGACAACGTGATTTTAGACAGATTGAATAAACGCGGGCTGACTGAAGAGGAAATCAGGAAAAGAATGCAGGAAGATCGGGAGTTTTGGCAGGAATACCAGAATTGCTATGATTTTGTGATAGAAAACGTTCCCGGAAGACTGGATGAAACAGTTGATCAAATTGCCGAAGTTATACAGAATCACCATTCGAAAGCCAGCTGTCATTCCAGACTTGATCTGGAATCTACATAATTATTATGTGGATCCCGATTTTCATCGGGATGACAAAGGGGAAACCGTCCATGAAATTCCTAAATCAACAAGGATTTATTCCTGTTACCATAATTATCGTAATTGCAGTAATCTCAGCTGCGGTAATTTATGAATCCACCCACGGCAAAATAACCAATATTACAAAAAAGCAGGCTTCCCTGGTGACTCAACCAACTTCTACCCCCTCACCTACCACCACTCCCACCTCATTACCTACGCCAACTCCAGCTCCCACCTCTATTCCCACCCCTAAATCAACTGCCACACCCACACCCTCCGTTGCCCCTCAGCCGGTTTCCAACAATAACCCTCCTGGTTCAGGCTATTCCTATCAAAACGTCAGTGCCGATGGCCAAACCTTCCCGGTTTCCATTATTGCCGCTGATATGAATTCCACAAAAGTTATTGTGGATACGGCCTCAGATTCTGATTGTGCCAATAATTGCCCGATTTTGCCTCTTGCGGATTATGTCAGCCGGAATGGAGCCTGGGCCGGCATTAACGGCTCCTTCTTTTGCCCGGCTGAATATCCTTCCTGCGCCGGCAAGACTAATTCCTTCGATACTTTGCTGATGAACAAAAACAAGCATTACTTTAATTCGGATAATAATGTTTATTCCACCATTCCGGCGGCCATTTTCTCCCCGGGTTCGGCCAGGTTTGTCAGCCGCAGTTTGGAGTGGGGCCGGGATACCGGAATAGACAGCGTTATTGCCAATTATCCGCTTTTAGTTGCCGGAGGTAACATTGCTTATTCTGAAGCGCCTAATGAACCAAAATTCGGCCAAAAAGGCCCTAGGGGATTCATTGCCGCCAAAGGCAATATGGTTTATATTGGTTTTGTTCACAATGCCACGATGGGTGAATCGGCTCAGGTTATGAAAGCTTTAAATATGGATTCGGCTTTGAATTTAGATGAGGGCGGTTCCACAGCTTTGTGGTACGGCGGCTACAAACTAGGCCCCGGCAGAGGTCTTCCCATGGCAGTGCTATTTGTCCAACGTTAACTATTTTGCCAACTGTTCCTTAAAATAATCCACCCATGGAATCAAACTTGGATCCTCACCGTATAAGAAAGCCAGGTATAAAGTCAGGAATCCTCCAAAAGATAAAACATTGAGCATTTGCGAAAGTTTTGAGCTGCCTTCTGCTACATACTCTTCATAATTTACGTTATTTTTATTGACCACATCCTTGGTCAATTCCAGCCTTTTCTTTAATTTATCTGAATACATATCCGAAGCAATAAACAGCATTAATAACTTCCGGTCAGCCGGGTTTTTTAATCCTTCCATCAAATGATGGTTTAATTCCGGAAGCTGAGAATAAGCGGCAAAGCTTTTGGCGGTCTCGTTAAACTGGTTTCTCATGATGTGGGCATTTCCAGCTAAAAATTCCGCTGAAATTATTACCGGAATGAAACCTTTAATCTTTTCCACCAAGGATTTTGCTTTTGCCTTAATATCTTCAGTATTTTCCTCAAGCTCAGAAATTGCCTTTGAGACTTCTTCATCCGAAACAGAAATTACCCCTAATTTATTTAACAGTCCGATTGAGCCTAAAACCATATACCCAGTTCCTAATCTTGGTTGAGCAGATGGGTTAAATTTAGGATCAAATATTAAACCAGGCGCTTCTTCATCTTTAAAGAGGTCACCCAACTTTCCCCCGCTCGTTGTGCCGGTGATTTTAAGATTCTTTTCCTGAGCTTTTTGGGCGCAAGACAAAACCTCCTCTGTTGATCCGGAATAACTGGAAAGGAAAATTAGGGAATTTTCATTGGCAAATGCCGGCAGACCATAATCATTATTTGAAATAATTGAAGCCTTTAAACTGTCTTTAAAAAGCGAAGAAACTACATATCCTCCGTAAGCAGAACCACCCATTCCGCAAAGGATAATATTCTGGCAATTTTTATAAGAATCCGGAAACTCTAAACTCTTTGCATCCTCCCATATTTGTTTGCATTGATCTGCCAGCATTTCTGTTGAACCAAGCACATTTTTCGGGTCTAAATTATCCATTAACAGTATACTAACATATCAGATGACTTATGAGAAAAAAAGTGGTATGTTGTAGGACATTAATGGAATCCTTTGCCTTAACCATCTTCGGTATCACCAGTAATTTAGCCCAAATTAAACTCATCCCAGCCCTTTATGATATGGAGGAAAAAGGGATTTTACCTGACAACATGACTATTGTCGGCATAGCCAGAACTGCCATGTCGGAAATGGAATTTAAAAACTACATTCACTCAGTTTTACACTTGGAAAACATTCATCACAAGCATGAAATAAAAGAACAAGTCTTCCAGAAACTTTATAAAAGACTTAAATACTTAAACGGCCAAATTAACGATCAAAACCTATACGAAAGATTGACGAAACTTTTAGACCGCAAAAACCGAATCTTTTATTTGGCTACCTATCCGGAACTTTATATTCAAGTTTTTGAAAATTTACAAAAAAATAAGCTAAATATCCAGCAGGACGGCTGGGTCAGGTTAATGATTGAAAAACCAATCGGCCACGATCTTAAATCAGCCCAGGAACTTAATAAACTGCTTTTGGAATACTTTACTGAAGATCAAATTTACCGGCTGGATCATTATTTAGGGAAAGAAACCCTGCAGAATATCTTAACTTTCAGGTTTGCCAACGACATCTTTGAACCCATGATTAACAAAGATCACATTGACCATATCCAGATCCTAGCCAGTGAGGATTTTGGTATCGGCAAACGAGGCGGTTACTATGATCAAGTTGGCGCTTTAAAAGACGTAGGGCAAAATCACCAGCTGCAGATGCTGGCTTTTGCCACTATGGACGCGCCAAGCGAGCTTAGCAGTAAGGCCGTAACCAAAGAAAGAATTAAAATTCTAAAAAACCTGACCCCTTTACCCCAAAAGATTGTTTATGGCCAATACGAAGGTTATCAGAAGGAAGTTAATGTAGCAACAGATTCAAATACTGATACATTTTATGCCTTAAAAACCTTTATCAATAATGAGCGCTTTAAGAATGTACCGGTCTATATCAGAGCCGGTAAAAAATTAAAACAAACTGTTACAGAAATAGCCATCATTTTTAAAAATCCTGTGAATAGATTAATTAAATCAAACTCAGGGGATGAACCAAATGTGTTAATTTACCGGATCCAGCCAAACGAAGGTATAGTCTTAAAGATTCTCACCAAAATTCCCGGCCTGGAAACCAAATTACAGCCTGAATATATGCAATATTGTTACCGGATTGACCCGCACAACCACTATATCCCTGATCCTTATGAAAGACTTTTGAGTGATGCCATGAAGGGTGATCAAACCTTTTTTAATGACGCTGAGGAAGTAGAAACCCAATGGGCTTTTATTGATCCGCTCGCTGAAAACAAAAACAACCCTTACATATATAAACCTGGAACTTGGGGACCAGAAGAAGCAAATAAACTGATCAAAGAAGATGGCCGAACATGGCTTGAACCCTCAATGGATTTTTGCCGGATTTGATTTGTTAAAACACTCTTTACAAAGATGGATTTCCACTAAATTTTTACCTTCTTTGGTCCAAATATGAAAAGTTTTAAACATATTTCGGCCACATTTATCACAGGTAAAAATTTTAAGAATTCCAGTTTTTGAACCAAATTTTTTCTGGCAGTTATTACAAAAGTGGACAGGAGTTTTAAAACCGCCGTAATTTAAGTAGTGATGCCAGGCTTTGTGCAAATACCTTTGGCAATCGGCACACCTAAAACCCCGGTATTCCGGCTGCATTTTAATATTCCAAGTTTTGACTATTTTTAGGAGAGTTTTGTCATTATCCATCGCTTAGTATATTATATGGTGTGTGGACATCAAGAAAAAGGGTGTGATTTATGATTTGGATGGAACCATTATTTCCACCACCAAACTCCATGAACAAGGCTGGCAGGAAGCCGGCAAAAGCCACGATATCGATATTAACCAGGATTTTCTGCGGAACCAAAAAGGCATGGCCAACGAAACAGCCGCCAAAATGATCCTGGGAGAAAAGTTCGCTACTCACGGCAAAAGTTTTGTCCAAGCAAAAGAAGAATATGTTAATAAAAATACTCACGCAGCCGGATTGTTTGAAAATTTTTTAGATGCTTATAAAAAACTTAAGGAACATGGAGTAAATGTGTGGGTTTGTACCTCCGCCCGCAGGGATTTTGCGCTTTCCATTTACAACCATCTTTTTGGCCTACAAATGTTAAAAGATAATACGGTTTCCTGGGAAATGTATAAGCATGGTAAACCGGATCCGGAACCGATTTTATTAACCGCTAAGCTGATGGGACTACCTATACAGGATTGTGTTTATGTCGGCGATGCTTATAACGATTATCTGGCAGTCAAAAGCGCTGGTTGCAGCTTTATCTATTTTTGCCGGGATTTAGCAGATAAAGATCCGAGAATTCCTGATGATGCACCGGTAATTTCAAACCATACCGAAATTCTCTCTAAACTTTTGTAACCTGGTGTAAGCAGTGGCATAAAAAAACTCCGAAAGTAAGGATATAAAGCTCCGCTATTGTATATCCTAAAAGCTTAGAGTCACAAAACCCTATGTATCATTATACTCCTACCTCCGAGGTAGAAATGTATTGACACGTGGGGTTTATATAGTTTAGTTTATTTATATGCCCTATCGAACAACCCCACTTGTTAATGATCAAATCTATCATGTTTTTAATCGTGGTGTAGCAAAACTGCCAATCTTTACAGATAAAAGAGATTACAATCGCTTCCTGGAAACAATTTATTATTACCAATTCCAAGGACCTAAACCACAATTTTCCCAACTAAATAGGTTTAAGGATTTCAAATTTGAGAAGAATGAAAAGATTGTAGAGATTCTATGTTACTGCTTAATGCCAAATCATTACCATTTCTTGATAAAACAGCTCCAAGAAAATGGTATTTCTGAGTTTATCAATAAAATCTCAAATAGTTATACAAAATTTTTTAATGCAAAACACAATAGAATAGGTCCGCTCTTACAAGGGCAATTTAAAGCTGTAAGAATAGAATCTGATACGCAACTTATTCATGTTTCTCGATATATTCATTTAAATCCAATTGCATCGTTTTTGGTTAAAAACCTAAAAGATTATTCTTGGTCATCCTACCTAGCTTATATTGGCTTACAAATAGACAGGGTTTGTACAAATGATATCATCTTATCTTTGTTCAAAACTAAAAAGAAATATGAACAATTTGTGTTAGACCAGGTAGAATACGCACAGAGCTTAGAAACGGTAAAGCATTTATTAATTGATGGGGAAGATTGAAAATTACCTAAAACCCTAGGTGTAACCTCACTCCTACCTCCGAGGTAGGATATTGTATTAATGCTTTTTAACTGGGTGGCGCCCAAACTGCCAGCGCATGGCGGCTACTACTTTATTCCTAAAACCATTGGGAGAATCCTCTTTATCTTGATCAGAATTATCCCGGACTGCCACAGAAGCTTCAATCACGGGCACATCCACCTCTAAACTCTTAGCCAGCTCCACAGTCCAGTGGCCCTCACCTTTAGTTTTACCTGCGCCGCCTCCTGAACCTATTACAGAAGAAATGTTTTCCAGCTTAGGATCATTCTTCAATTCTGCTAGAGTCCAACCGACTAATCTCGATTCAATAATCGAGCTGTTGTTATAAATCCGAAAAACTTCCCGCAAATCGTATGGAAAAGGAGAACTTTTCAATATTGCCGCCCCCTCACCAATTGCTTCCATCATGCCGTATTCAATCCCATTGTGAATAGTTTTGGCAAAGTGACCTGCTCCCACTGGGCCCAAATAAGCATAAGCATCAGGCTTGGCAGCTGCCTTCAAAACAGGCTCTACCAACTTATAATCCTCCGGAGCCCCGCCTACCATAATACACGCACCATCTCTTGCGCCTTCTACTCCGCCGGAAGTACCGGCATCCATGAAATGAATGCCTTTTTTAGTTAATATTTCGTTTCGTCTTAAAGTATCTGTATAAAGGGAATTACCGCCGTCTATTACTAAATCACCTTTATCCAGCTTTTCCGCCAGCTGATTAATAACTTCATCAACTGCCGGCCCGGCAGTGACCATCAACCAAATTACAATATTGTCATCGCGAGCTATAGTCCCGCTAAGCGGGAGAGTGTCAGCGACGTGGCGATCTTGATTTCTTAATATTGATACTAATTCATCCAAACTCTCAGCAACTTCCAAATTTTCCGAACCGCTTTTTAATCCTGCAGCTTCTTTTTTCAACTCTTCCCGAGGTTGGGGAGACCTGTTCCAAGCCACCACTTCAATTCCCTTTCCCAAAAGATTTAAAACCATATTCTTCCCCATTCTGCCCAAACCTATATAACCAAGTTTCATGACCTAAATATAATTTATGGGAAAGATTGTGTAAAGAAGTAAACTAAATCCCTTAGCTTTTTAGTTCTGCATAAACCACTAACCTGTTTGAATAATTCCTGGCCCCGCTATTCCAAACACCCGTACAAGTTATTAAATTGAGCCTTGATTTGTCGTTGGACCCAAAGATTTCCTGCAAAGGAACCTGATCAAAAGGATATGATTGCGACACGGTCACTTCAAAAGTTAAGTCCTTACCGTTCTTATCAGTCACAATCACTTGATCACCAGGCTGCAACCGGTCCAGATAATAAAATACTGCCGGAGCACCGGTTACTGCATCTAGGTGTCCGTCTATTACCGCATTTCCTTTTTCTCCAGGCTTGTACCCTAAGCTATACCAGCCGACATTATCTACCCCCGTTGGCACATCCATCCTACCGGATCTGTCTTGTCCTACGGATTCAACAGCGGCATTAACTCCTAATTTAGGAATGGATAAAGTTTGAGGCTCAGCAGCTGGTTTTACTTCTACGGCTTTTACGGCAGGTTCCGGCTTGTTTTGGTCTTGGACCGGCTGCGGAACACTGGTGGAAACCACTGGGACCGTACTTTGGCTTTGATTTACCTGACGGGCTTGAGGAATAAATCTCAAACCAAGCAGGACCCCCACCAAAGCAAAAACTATTATAACCAGGATATTGGACAGTTTTTTCATAGCTTATTTCTGGCAGGCGTGTCCGTAGAACGAAAAACGCCTGCCATTTTACCACCCTACGGGTTTACTGTCCACCCATACCTGTTGCAGGAGCACCAGTTGGCACAGTAGGTGACGCTGTTGGACTTACTGTTGTTGTTGGGCTCGGTGATATAGTTGGGCTTTCCGTTGGTGAGGGTGATTGAGCCATCGCCACGCCTAAAGTCAATGCAAATGCAGTTATCAAGCTGCCTACCGCAATCAAGCCTTTCTTAATCATATTCATTCTCACCTCCTTACCTCATTTTTCATCCTTTACGCTTAAATCTTACTCCGGCAATTTTAGGATTGAATTAAAATCCAGTAAGAGATGGGTGATAGATTTTTTATGGTATGCTAGAATCAAAATATGTATTTTGTATTTGATATTGGCGGGACCAATATGAGGTTGGGTGTTTCTCCGGACGGAGAAACCATCAAGGAATCAAAAATAGTTTCGAAGCCAGATGATTTTGGTCAAGGCGTCCTAACACTAAAAAAAATAACCGGGGAACTTTCAGGGGGCGAAAAAATTGAAGGCGTTGCAGGAGGCATCGCCGGAGTTCTGAACCACGAAAAAACAGCCTTGGCTAAAAGTGCCCACGCTTCAAGTTGGGCGGGTAAACCACTAAAGCTGGAACTGGAAAAAGCATTTGGTTGTCAAGCTTACCTGGAAAATGATACAGCCATCGAAGGCTTAGGTGAAGCCGCCAAAGGCACCGGACAAGGAAAAGGTATCGTAGCTTTTATTAACATTGGCACCGGCATTGGCGGAGTCAGAATTGTGGCGGGGAAAATCGATAAAAACTCTTTAGGCTTTGAACCAGGACACCAAATTATTGTGCCGGAAGGCAACCTTTGCACTTGTGGCGGCAAAGGCCATTGGGAATCTTATGTTGGCGGATCGTATTTGGAGAAAATATATGGGCAAAAGGGGGAAAATATTACTGATCCGCAAATTTGGGATGAAATAGCAAAATATTTGGCAATTGGTTTGACTAACGTAGCAGTTCATTGGTCACCGGATATTTTTATTTTGGGCGGCAGTGTCTCCCGGTCTATCCCTTTAGAAAAAGTTCAAGGCTATTTAAATCGATTCTTAACCGTCTTTCCCCAGGCTCCCCTGATTACTAAATGCTCGCTGGATGATGATGCCGGTCTTTACGGGGCATTGGAACTCCTAAGATGATAGAATATAGCTATCTAGACGGCGTGTCGGTCAAACAATGATTATATTTCGACTTCGTCGATAAAAAGATATTGACCGGCTTGAATGTCGTTTAGACATTCAAGCCCCTGTAGCTCAGCAGATAGAGCATTTCGCTTCGGACGAAAGGGTCGAGGGTGCAAATCCTTCCAGGGGCGCAGCACAATATTTTCTTACCAATTTAATGCCCTATTTTGTTGCAATAGATATATTCCTGATATAGATTGTAAACATGCCCAAAAGAAAAGATCAAAGAACGATTATCTATTTTAAGACCAGAAGAACTAAAAGGCTTGAGCCTGATCAGCAAAAACATGAGAAGGCGGTTCCGGAAGATATTAAAACCGGAGAGCAAACTACCAGCGGTTCAACCCCGGACCCGGAATCAGATGATGACACTTTAGATGATGCCCATGAAGCAGGTTTGTATGAGAACCAGGACGAAGATCATCCAGGTGAGTTAGGAATTGATGAAGAAATCCACAAAGATGAATTGGAACACCAAGACAAGGACTAAATTCGTGCCTCAACCTGGAAGGTTACAGGCTAAACTTTAGCGCTTAGATCAATTTTCCTAATTCTGATATTTTTGGGGGTGATTTCTACCAATTCTGTATCATCAATATATTCAATGGCATTTTCCAAGCTCATCAGCTTTGGAGTATTAAAATGCTCTGAAGTTCCTTCACCCGAAGATCTGTGATTAGTTTGCTGCTTTTCTTTGCAAACATTAATCTTAATATCGTCTCCTCTGCTGTTTGCACCAATAACCTGCCCTTTGTAAACATTTACTCCCGGTCCTACAAACAAAGTTCCTCTATCCTGGGCTCCGATTAAAGCATATAACTTGGTATTTCCTGATTCATGAACCACTAATGAACCTTGGGCCCTCTCAAACTTTTGGCCGGAATCAGGCCTGTATTCAAAAAAGGAGCTGCTGATAATGCCCAAACCTTTAGTGTCTGTAATAAATTGGGACCTGTAACCAAAAAATTCTTTGGTGGCAACCAAAAATTCCAAAAACACTACCCCCTGCTCAGTGTTCATGTCCAAAAGCTCGGCGTGCCTGAGTCCCATTTTTTGCATAACCGATCCGGATAATTCCTCCGGCACCTCAATCGCTACCTTCTCATATGGTGTCATTAACTTGCCGTTTTCCATTTTCTCAATCACCTGGGGCTTACCCACTTCAAATTCATAACCTTCCCGCCTTAATCTTTCAATTAAAATTGCCAAATGCAGCTCTCCCCGGCCGCTGACAATTTGGTCGCCTGATGGCCCGTCTTCTACCTTTAAAGCCACATCAGCCTCAGCAGCCTTATATAACCTTTCCCGGATCTGTCTGGCGGTTTTAAACTCACCTTCAAGACCGGCAAAAGGGGAAGTGTTAACTCCAAATCTCATCCTAACAGTTGATTCCTCAATATCTAAAACCGGCAAAGCGATTGAATTAACTGGATCGGCAATGGTTTCGCCAATGGTAATATCAGGAATTCCGGAGAGAGCAATAATGTCACCGGCGTGCGCTTCGGTAATATCCACCCGTTCCAAACCCTCAAATCCCATTAAGGAAGTTAGTCTGAATTTCTTTATTAGGCCATCCCGGTTGATGTGGGCGATTTCCTGCCCGGCTTTGACGGTGCCGCTATAAACCCGGCCGGTTGCAATCCTGCCTTTAAAATTGTCATAAATTGTGTTGGTAATTAACACCTGCAATGGTTTATTTATGTCATCAACAGGTGCCGGAATATGTTCCAAAATGGCATCAAAAACCGGTGAGATATCATCCATCTTGGAAAGATCAGTTTCAAGACCTGCTTTTCCGTGTTTTCCGGAAGAGTAAATAGTCGGAAAATAGGCAGCTTCTTCATCAGCACCAAGTTCCAAAAATAGATCAAAAGTTTTATTGATAACATAATTTATCCTCGCATCAGGTTTGTCAATTTTGTTAATAACTACAACAATCTTATGTTTCATCTCTAAAGCTTTCTTTAAGACGAATCTGGTTTGAGGCATTGGGCCTTCTTTAGCATCAATCAAAAGCAAACACCCGTCAGCCATTTTTAAGACCCGTTCCACTTCCCCGCCAAAATCAGCATGACCCGGGGTATCAATAATATTGATCTTGGTATTTTTCCAGTTAACGGAGGCGTTTTTGGAGAAAATGGTGATTCCACGTTCTTTTTCCAAATCATTAGAATCCATTATTAGCTCGGAATTATCGGTAAACTGTTTTCCCAGCTTGGTTTTGGATTGGCGAAGCAAGGCATCTACCAGAGTAGTTTTGCCGTGATCAACGTGGGCGATAATGGCTACATTTCTAATATCAGTCATAAATTTCTTTCTCACCAAAAAACCGCCCCTCATGGCGGTTCATAAGCAGTCTGCATATCATACCACTATGAGCCTCAAGTAGCAAGCTTAGTCAGTAAAATCATCAGTAAATCTAAAGCAGCCGGTATTATTAGATAAATAGAGGCTTGTTTAAAAAAATTTGCTGCAAAATCAAGATTTAGCTGATTTAAATACAACCAGAAGTTTTGCAGGATATTCGGATTTAGAAAATATAAGGCTATTGTGATTACCAATGCTAGAGTTAAAATTAGGATTACAAACAGAACACTGCCTTCAATATCTTTTTTAGAAGAGAACATGGTATTACCAATTTCAAAAAGAAAATATAAAGCAAGAGCCGCCTGCCACCAAGGTGAGACGCCTAATTTTACCAAAAGAAAAATAGAAAAAATTAAAATCATCCCCAAAAGCACTGGTGCTACCCCAATAATCATTCTTCTGAAAGGATCAGTTTTGGCTATTTGGACACTGCCCAATTTAACCCCATCACCTTCAATCTCTGGCAGCACATTCATTTCCCCCACTGGTACCAGCATCACGCCGGCAAATAACAGATGGGCCAGCTCATGAATAATCGTGCCTGGTAAAAACAAAATGGCTAAAGTATGCACCACTACCCGGTGGCTCTTGGATATTTTATAAATTGCACGAGCCAGTGATTGAACCAGCTGTCGGGATAAAAGGAAGAGAAAAACTAGCTCAACTAGGAAAAGAATAAAATAGACCATTAAAGCCAGTCTAGCATATTCTGTATCTTAGAGGTTTAAAATAAATAATTATCTTGCCCATTCCGAGGAGTCTATGATTCTCCTTACTCGATGGTGCTCAGGAGATTCTTCGGCAAAGAGAAAAGCATATCCCGGCTCCCAATATACTCGTAACCAATTGGAAACCATCTCCATTTCCCTGGTATGAGTCCTGTACACCATAGTAGCCGGAAAACGGGCCTCAGAATCATCCCATTGTCCAGTGAACATTAAGGCAATATCACAATCAGCTTTTTCTAATCTTTGATCGGCGAGAAAATCCACCCATTCATCTGGAGTTACTCCTCGTAATTTTCTTTCCTGAACAAGATCTCTTATTTGTTCTTCTTTAACTGCTTGTGGAAATGAAACAAGATGTAGTACAGAATTATGTTGAACACTGAACACTACCTTACCATCAATAGATTTTCTACCATGATCCCATTCGACTGCCATATTCTTTATTGCGGGCAGATTTGGCCTAATATAACATAGAGGACCTGACAATGCAATTTATTGGGAATATCATAAACAAACAAGCTCAGCGGTATATAAATTACATTATCGCCAAAGTAGCGCTTTAGTGCGTAAATTGGTAGAATATAAACCTTGGGCCGGTAGCTCAGTTGGGTTAAAGCCGTAAACCGGCTTAAACGGGATAACTACAAATTAATCCGCGATCAGCGGATAGCTTAAAATAATTGTCATCCCAGGAAGAGCAAGGCCGAAGGTTTTTTGCAGGAAGTACGTTTAACAATTGATAGATAATGATTGTATGGGCCGGTAGCTCAGTTGGTAGAGCAAAGGACTCTTAATCCTTCGGTCGTGGGTTCGAGCCCCACCCGGCTCACAGTTTGTCCAGAGTTGGATTATAGGTTTTCAAAAATTCAACTGCTGGATTTAATTTTGCTGTTATAGTGCTGGTTCGTTAATAATATGTCAGTTAATTTCTTCTTTTTCTTAGGCATAAAATAGTTCGAAACCCAAACAGTAAAATAAGGTTATTTATCTAACTTCAATAGTTATTAATCTTTCGTGGTACTCTGGTTTTTTTGTAGTATCAACTCCATATAAAACTACTTCTGTAACATCAAATGTCCAGTTAACTTTTTCAACTATTGATCTTAATTCTGACATATTAGCTTTAAAAGCTAATTGAGCATCAGGATCTCCTACCCAGGCTACTGTAACATGAGGACGAAATGGTAAGCTGCTATCATATGCTGAATAAACAGATAAGCTTTCGGAAATTAACTTATTAAATTCCAGTAACTCCGGTGGATATTTAACATCTGCAAATAGTATTCTTGGTTTATCCTTACCAAAATACCCAAAACCACCTACTTTTAATTTAGCTTCTTTTAGTATTTCTAAGTGTTTCTTAACTTCTTCTGCTATTTTTGGCAAGGAAGATTGAGGCAGTTTATCTAAGTAGTAAACAGTAATGTGGGGAGTTTTAGGGTGGGTTGTTTTAAATAAAGGACTGATTTGAGAGACATCGGCCTGTAAAGTTTCAAAATCCAGTTGATACTTTTGTGGTAGAGGGATTCCGATAAAATAAGAGCTAAAATTCTTCATATTTTGACTTTATTGGTTTAGAGGGGTAAAATCAAGCTGTTATGTCAGCAGAAGCACCTAAGCAAACTGGTATAACTGCCCCTCAAGAACCTCAAGGTTGTCTCCCTGGATTTTTAAGAAGAATTTTCGGAATAACTGAACCATCAAAAAATCCTACTCTAATAACAAGTCAACCAACATTTGGACAACCTCCACCGGGATTAGAGAATTTTGCAGATAAAATTAATTCAGTTGTTGATGGACGGCTAGCGGCAGATCAACAGAAAGCGCTTGATCTAGAGAATATGAAAGCAGCAGAAGCGGCAGCCGCAGCAGAGGCATTTGCAAAATCAGAAAAATTGAGGCGTCAAGAAGCAATAAAACTACAAGAAGAACAACAAGAATTAATAAGAAAAGAAACGGATGGTATCTTAGAAGTATTTAGAGTAGCGGAAAGGTTGCAATATATCAAGGATACAATATGGGGAGGCAGAGGTGAAATTAGAAGAGCGGCAGGACGAACTTTTATTGCAGGTAAAAAAGCTTGTTATACGCACCAAAATTATGCATATAACTGGACACATGATATGGGTGGGTTGGAGCTATTTTATCAGTACCCTAGTGTGAGAATGCAGTATGTTCCTAAAGTAGAAGGCAGACTTAATATTGGTTCTGGTGACTACACACCCGGCCATCCAGAAACACAAAGATATGAACCTGCTATAAACAGTACCGCTTTGCGGATTACAGTAGTTAATGTAGAACAAGATTCCGGAAACGATAGAAAGGAATTATGCATATCCTCGGTTTCTGTTGGCTACCCAGGTGAACATTTTCTTAGCGGTTGGACAGAGCAAAAACAGACCAATCTTGAGTTTTACAGTGCTAGTATTCCAAGAGAAGCAGCAGATAGTGAAACTTTACTAGAAACAGCTCTATATAATGAGACTGTCCGAAGGGTTGAACACGGATCCTCTCCGGCAGCACTAGAAGAAAGAGCCCGGAAAGAATTGGATCAAGCAAAGAAATCTCCAAAATGGCAGAAGTGGGTTGCTGTTCCAGATGGGCAACCTTCTTGCTGGGAATATCCACCTACAAGTAATTAGTTCATTTGGCGGTTTTCTGCAACCCCCATCCTACTATAAATTGATTATATAGAAAACCCTAAAACCTTCTTTTTCTACGCTTGGGAATAGTTGAATAAGCTTCTGATAAAGAACTATCATTCCATCATACAAGTTCGAAAATTGGTACAGATAGCTCACCAGATAGTGCTAAAAACAGACTGGGATTAGATTGATATAACGGTCTAATCAAAGCTTAGTTATTTATACCGCGTATTTTACGGAAAACACTCTGGATTTTTATTTTGGAGATCAGCCTTTATTGCATTGCTGCTCCAGCCAAGTTTCCCAATAACAATACCTAACATAAATGAGGCAATGGAACTGGCATTTGCAAATCGAGCTAAATAATTTTTATTTTTCATACATTCATACCTTATTAAAAAATTACGATGCTTGACATAACGTACTACACACCAAGTATATATAATACTTTTACCGAATGATTCTTGCGGTGAAAGTATCCTTCGACTCACTTCGTTCGCTCAGGACAAGTCCTTACTTTTAGGGGGCGAATGTCGGCACTGGTAACAGATGACCGTCTTTGCCACAGGGATCGAAGTTTTACTCATTGCGAATCGTCTAATAATCGTCTATAATACGTCTAGATGTTTAATCAGAAATATATAATCACAGATCAACTCCTCGCAAATATAAAAAGAATTAATTCTTTGGTTAATGAATTAAATAACAGAAGATTTCCCCATGTTGTCTTAGTAGAGTTAGAAAAAACAGCAAGGGCAGTTTCAACATATGCCTCAACCAGTATTGAAGGCAATCCTCTTCCTTTAACTGAGGTTAAAAAAATCCTCAAATCAAAACCTGCTCATATTAGAGATAGCGAAAAAGAGGTTTTAAACTATAACCAAGCATTACAAGACTTAAACAAAAAGCTTGATGAAAATAAGGTTAGACTTTCACTTGATCTTATCCTAAAGATTCAAAAACAAATTACTGAAGGGTTACTACCTAAATTTGAATCCGGAAAGCTAAGATGGAAACCTGTCGTGGTTAATGACCCACGAACTAGAAAAGTTATTTATTTACCCCCGGACGCAAAAGATGTTAAGACCTTGATTGAAGAATTAGTTAAATTTGTAAATACAAATAGAGATACCGTTGATCCACTTATTTTAGCCGCTATCTTTCATAAGCAACTTGTAATTATTCATCCTTTTATGGATGGGAATGGTAGAACAACTCGTCTTGCTACAAAAGTATTACTTGCCGAAATGGGACTTAATACCTTTAATTTGTTTAGCTTTGAGAATTACTACAATAAAAATGTTACTAAATATTTTCAAACAGTTGGTGAATTTGGGAACTATTATGAACTAATAGATAAGATTGATTTTACGTCATGGCTTGAGTACTTTACCGAAGGAATTATCGATGAACTTTTAAGAGTCCAAAAAATCTTGCCGGATGTTGGAATCAATCCCCAAACTCAACTTAAGCCATACCATCTGAAAATCCTTGAATTTATAAAAGAAAAAGGATTTATTGCTGACCGTGATTATGCAAAACTAGCTAAACGGGCAAAAGCAACCAGAGCACTGGATTTTAAGAAATTAATAGAGCTAGACTTAATTAGCAGAAAAGGTAAAGGCAAAGCGACTTACTATATCTTAAAGGAAAAATAAGCAATGAATGGAAAAGTGCAAGAATTTGATAATGCAGATAAATTATTTACTTCCTCGGAAAACCCACTGGATCACCTAAGTCTGTCGAAATACTTCTTGCTAAAATAGACAGTTATTAATATGAGTATTCCAAAAAAGGCAGAGAAGAAACGTACACCAAATTCATTAGCTCCGAAGAGCTTAAATGATAAAACCATCAGCCAGGTTCCTAGTTGAGGTTTTAAATTCCACAAATCCGGCCTATTTTAACAGTATCCGTAGCTCCGCTGACTCCGGTAATTGAACCGGTAATCATCACTATTTTGCTGCCCTTTTCTGCCAACCTTTTTTTCTTAATTGTTTCAATAATTCTTTTTAAATAAATATCACTGGAAGGAGAAAGCTCCACAATTAAAGGATGTACTCCCCAAATCAGCATCAGCTGGTTTCGGATCGTTTCATCAGCAACGGCTGCCACAATCACAGCGTTGGGACGGAAAGCAGAAACATAGCGGGCAGTCTTGCCTGTTTCAGTAGCCGCAGCAATAAGCGGAGATTGAATATTACGAGCAAGTGAAGCTGCAGAAGAAACAAGAGCATTTAACTGCAATTCTTCTTTATCCAAATTCTCCCATCCAATGTTGAGAGAGTGTACAAGATCAGGGTTCTCTTCTACGGAAAAAATAATATCCTGCATTGTAGCTGCTGCTTCCACCGGGTATTTTCCGATAGCCGATTCTGCAGACAGCATTACCGCATCCACTTGATTAAAAACCGCATATGCCACATCAGACGCTTCGGCCCGGGTAGGCCGGGGATTGCCAACCATCGACTCCAACATTTGGGTAGCGATGATCACTGGTTTTCGTAATTGACGGGCCAGGGAAATTATTTCTTGCTGAAGAATCGGCACTTTGGCCGCGGAAGTTTCAATTGCTAAATCACCTCTGGCTACCATAACCCCATCTGAGGCCAGAATAATGTCTTTTAGGTTTTCGGCTGCTTCTTTTTTCTCAATTTTGGCAATAACTTTAGCTTTGCTTTTGTGTTTTTTGATCAAATCCTTCAAAGCATCCAAATCCTGTGCCCTTTGCACAAAAGACATCGCTAAAAAATCCACCCCTTCTTTTAGGGCAAACTCCGCGTCTGCATAATCCTTCTCGGTAAAAGTGTCTTTACCTAATGAAGTATCAGGAATATTTACTCCTTTATTAGCAGCCACCCAACCGTTATTTTGTGCAACTGCCTCGATAATTTTTCCTTTAAGTTTACTTACCTTTAATTCTACCAAGCCATCGTTCAAAAATATCCGCTGTCCTTTTTTTACGTAAGTGGAAAGATCAAACTGAATAGGAATTTCCCCGGCCACCGGATTTAAGGCCAAATGAACAATCTCTCCTTGGGTAATACTTTTCTCTCCTTCAAAAGTCCCCAGTCTTAGTTTAGGTCCCTGCAGATCAGCAATGACGGCTACGTGTTTGTTTAATTTTTGGGAAAGCTTTCTGATATTGACTATTTGTTCTTTCTTCTCCTCATGAGTACCGTGAGAGAAATTTAACCGGGCCAAATCCATGCCATTTTGCATCAGCTGCTCTAATTTATCCCAGGAAGCCGGGCCAATAGTACAAATAATTTTAGTCTTTCTTAATCTCATAAGTCTGATTATACCTGAGTTTCTCTCAAAGAGTTAAAGAGGATCTTTACTAGTTCAACTTAAGGCTTCGAGGGCGATAAGCGGAATACCCCAGGCAAATAGAGCCTGTGCAAAAGGTCAGAAATTAAAACCTTGGCATTAGTTATAGACCTAATACCCATTCCGCCATTAAGGCGTGAGTTTACTTCTGCACCGCTCAGTGTTAAATCAATACTACCCGCTCCTCCTGCCTTAAAAGAAAAGGTTTCCAAAACAACATTGCCATTATCTCCCGCCGGAAGCATCCCCTGACTATGACCTTCTACCACAATACCGTTGCCGTCTTCTGTTGGACGGCTTAGTTGCTTCATGGGTCGGCTTGTCTTACCTAACAGAGTACCCGTCATTTGTAATTTCGCAGGGTCATATTTCAGTGTAGCCTCAAATCCAGCCAGATCAGTCACATTATCCGCTTCAATGCTAACGGTGAAAGTCCCTCCAGGCAAAACAGTAATATCTGACGGTTGAAGTTTTAAATCCACTTGTGGCGCCATTGCCAAAGGCCGCTTTAAAGCCGCTGCCTGAGCCGTATTAGTGATGGGCAGGGTGTAGGTCATACCCCACATGGTGGATACTGCTTGGATATCTCCAGTTTTCATTTTGCCGTCAGGATATTTTTCACCATTTGCGTTTCTGATATCATATTGCGAAGCATAAGCAGTATTACATTCGTCAATTCCCCAACGGGTAGCTGGAGGTTGGATATCCGCATTGGTTATTTTTCCGTCTCCGTTAAAATCTACCGCTTGTACTTGCTGATTTATTGTCGTAGTAACCACAACCCCGGGCGGATAATCATAACCGACAATTCTTGCATTCATGGGTTGATCCGCGCTAACAGTCATTGCTCCGTTAAAAGGACTGGAAACTTGATTAATATCTCTAAGATGGATCTGGGAAGTACTGCATGCAGGAATAGTATTAGTTATGACTGTTTTAAAGCTCACAGTATCCGTAATAATTGATGTAACAAGAAGATTGGTGGGGTTGGCATTTTCAACCTGGTAAACAGTCATTGCTCCTAATCCTGGGGTAGGAACGGCAGGAATACTGGAAACTGCACTCGGGGAACTCAATTTAGCAAAAAATGCTGCTGCAGCATCCGGATTTGCAGCAATCAACAAGGCCGTACCAGTAATTAATACTCCACCAACTATATTTATTCCACCCTTGCGACTAACCGGGAGAAGTTTTTCTATCTTATTTAATTTAGATTCTATAGACATAAGTTCTAAAGTTTACTATAGGTAACTTGCATATGTCAATTCAGGCTGTCACCGGGCAAAGACATTAAAGACACTGAAAATTCTTGAGAAAAATCCATGAATGGCTGTAAATATTTTTGAAATCCAGGAAGACTCTGGGGTCGCCTCAGTTGATTGCCCCAAAACCCGGCCCTCATTCTTTCTCTCTTCAGTCTTGTTATTTTTTTCGCTGTCACTTCGGAAATTAAAAGTCAGATCAAAGGTAGTTTTTTGGTTTTCGAAGTCAGCAGAGGCAGTTTTTAACATCCCTAAAGACGTCTTTACTTCCAGGCTATCCCCAGCTGCAAGACTACCCAGATTAATTAATTTATTAGCATCAAGCCTGGTTAAAGTGCCCTGCCAAACAATCTGACTGGTTTGGTTGTTGGCAAAAGTCAGGTATAACACATTCCCCAAGCCGTCTCTTCTGCCTCTTCGGATCCCCTGGACGGATATTACTTGATCTGCCCCGCTGTCATTTTTTAAAGAGATAATTTTGGAAACAGTTTTTCCGGGAAACCACAACCCGTCAGTTGCGCTAAACAAGGAAGCATCAGTTGATTTTGAACAATCTTTGTCTGAACCGGAACAACTAATTTCCAAATCCGCGGCTTTGACTAAGCCTGTTAGTAGCAAAGGAGTAAAAACCAGCATTATAGTTATAACGAATAACTTCAAAGTAAGTTTCACTGGGCAGTGACGGTTCCTCCTGTTATTTGGCCGTTAGGCTGGATTGAACCCGAACCTGTATCTAAACGGCGGTCAACCTCCATATCAGTAATATTCAAGCTGCTTTGGCCGACTGATTTAGTTGTAAAGGTAAAGCTGGCAATAGTTCCTTCACCATTAGGTCCAAGCGGAGCAAGGCCGAGGGTATTAGCTCCATAGGTTACAGTCCCGGCTGTAGAATCTACCATTGGCCCAAATGTCCCATAAAGAGCTCTACCGGTACTGGTAAGGAATGGACCCAAAGCTGCGCTGACAAAAGTTACTTTGTTTGGGTCATAAGAAATAGTTGTCTGGAATCCTCCCGTATCTTGGGCGTTACTGACTACTAAATTAACAGTAAAGTTCTGACTAGCTGAAGCAGTGGCAGTAGCAGGATCAATTCTGGTATCAACCGCATTCGGGTTAGGAGTCGTCGTCGGTGCCGGAGTGGCAGTAGGAGCAGGGGTTGGTGTAGCAGTTGGTGCCGGGGTAGGTGTTGGTGTGGGAGCCGGAGTTGCGGTTGGGGTTGGCGTAGGTGCCGGCCAGGTGCCGGTAGAAATATTGTTATTTGTCACTTGGATACTGTCTGTAAAAAGCGCCCGGGTAGTTGGCACCAGCATCAGCACGTTAAAACTCAAAATCAAAATTATTGCTAAAAATAAGGATTTATTTTTTTTCATTAGTCCAGTTGCGGCAGTTTAATCTTTGCCTGCCTAAGGCGTTTAATTTCTTTAACAATTACTGTCATTTCGCTGGCAGCTATTAAAAACAGCGGTAACGCTATTATCAACACTACCCCCAACTTAGTTTTGGCAAAGTTGATTAGATAACCCAAAAATGGCACCACAAAAGTGGCTTTACCCCAAACAGCCTCTTTTTTTACCACCCACTGATCCGGAATATTATTAGCATCTCCCTTTGTTTGATAAACAGCTGTATTTCCTTGACTCTCAACATTAATAACTCTGTGGGTAACAAACTCCAGTGGTTTATTTGGATGGATAAAAGTGATCACCTCTCCCTTTTGAATCGAGACCGGCTCACGCTCAACCATTACAATCGAACCGGCCGGAATTACCGGGTTCATACTGCCGGATAAAACTACAAACATTTTAAGCGGTGTTTTCAAAGGCAAATACACCAACGCTGACAATATGGCCATAAAAACCGCCAGGCAAAAAATTAATACTTTAAAAGTAAACAAAATTGTATGTTTTGGCCAAATCAACTTCATATAATTAAACTTCTAACCTTTACAAGGAGCCAAAGGCGTCCCTTTGACTCCCAAAAAGACTAGAAAAATTCTAGATCTGTGAACCGGTAACCGTAACGGCAAAGGTTACTTGTCTTCCTTGCCAATCATCGGCTGCGGTGGTAGCAAGCTTGGCATATATATCATATGGTTGGCTTGCTCCTGAACTCAAAGTACCCAAAGTCTGACTGGATCCCCATGCAGACAATGTATGATAGTTAGCATCAATTGTTGAAGCTGAGCTTCCACTCGGGACAATTGATATCTGCAGACTGGTTAAATCGGCAGGTGCAGGACTCCCAGAAATAACAGCTGATCCTACAGCTCCCAGGTTAAAATTAACCCCGGTTGAGCTGTTGTTTTTTACATAGAATGTCGTACCTTTACTGCTTGTATTGGTAGGCATTAAACCGGATATCGCTGTGCTTGAGGATACAGATGATCCATAATCATTACTGTTACCAGTAAGAGAAACTTGCAAGCTAACACTGCCTGTAGTAATAACGTTATTACTGACTGTTACAGACGAAGTCCAGGCAGCCCAAGTTGTCATCACAGCTACCGAAAGAGAAGCAGTGGCGATTACAGTGGCTAAAAGAATTCTTCTCATATGTTCACCTCCTTTCTGAGCGGGTAAACCATACGGACAGAAGTATGAGCATTAATTTGGGGCAGAAAGAATATTATTTCCGCAGGTGTATGTTTTTACCTCAGAGGCTTATTTAAAAACAAAAGGAGTACTCTTGTCAATTGCCAAAATCTATTTCCACTTTTAGCTTTACATTTTACAGTCTTGACAACCCCTAAAAGCGAGGACTACACTTAACTTGTTAGAGCGTAGAAGAAACGAATAACCACTTTCTTCCTACGCTCGTTTTTTAAAGGAAAACTCAGCTGGATTAATCTAAGGAGGGAATCCTATGGAGAGAAAACTGGAAAGATTAGTTGAATCGCCGGCAATTTTTTTGGGACATGCTATTAGCTTATCTCAGCTTGTTGGTTCAACGATTAAAAACCAAAAACATGTCAAAAAAGGCAAAGAATATTGGGATAATTTGGGACCCGGTCTAACCACCGGTGCTTCTGATGACGACCCATCAGGAATTGCTACCTATTCACAAACCGGAGCCCAATTCGGATTTCAGCTCCTGTGGCTCGCCCCTCTGACTTTCCCTTTAATGGCCATAGTTCAAGAAATGTGTGCCAGAATCGGTCTGGTGACAGGCCAAGGGCTGGCCGGCAATATCCGGGACCACTTTCCCAAATGGATTCTGTACCTTTCTACAATATTATTATTAATAGCCAACACTTTAAACATCGGCGCAGACTTAGGCGCCATGGCCAAAGCCACCCAGCTGTTGTTTCCTAATATTAATTTCGGGCTGTTGGTTTTTATATTTACCGCCTTTAGTTTAGGCTTACAAATATTTACCCCGTATGAAAAATATGCCAAATACTTAAAATGGCTGGCTTTAATTCTTTTATCCTATGTCCTTTCTGCTTTTATGGTAAATATTAATTGGGGGCACTTGCTTTCCCACGCAGTTATACCCGCTATTACCTTTTCCAAAAATCAAATCATCTTAGTCTGCGCCATATTAGGTACCACCATATCGCCGTACCTCTTCTTCTGGCAAACATCCCAGGAGGTAGAAGAAGATATCAAAAAAGGCAAAGACACATTGGAACTTAGAAAAGGCTGCTCTGATGAAGATGTCAAAAAAATGAGGATCGATGTCTGGTCAGGAATGTTTTTATCAAATCTGGTGATGTTTTTTATCATTGCCGCCTGCGCCGCCACTCTTTATAGTCACGGCATTACCAATATCACCACCGCGGCCGATGCCGCTGCTGCCTTGCGCCCGATTGCCGGAGACTATACCTACCTGCTTTTTACATTGGGAATTATTGGCACCGGGCTTTTGGCAGTACCTGTTTTGGCCGGTGCAGCCTCATACTGCTTATCAGAAAGCCTGGGTTGGCAATACGGTCTTCACCACCAACTTAAAGAAGCCAATGCCTTTTACGGAGTCATTATTATTTCTATGGCAGTCGGTCTCGCACTTAATTTTATTGGTTTAGATGCTATTAAAACTTTGATCTATTCTGCCGTAGTTAACGGTTTAATTGCTCCGGTAATTTTAGCTTTAATAGTGTTATTAAGCAGCAGCAAAAAATTAATGGGCGACCGGATTAACCATCCAGCTATTTCATTTTTGGGCTGGATCATTACCGGTTTGATGGCTGCTGCCGGAATCGGCACAATACTATCCCTCTTTTGATAACAGTTTACCCAGCAGCGGACCGATCTTCTTTAAATAAACAATATTATATTTGGGGAAATACAGGAAAGCGGCCGGAGCATCTTCCAGAAGGGTTTTTTGAAAATCAAAGTATTTAGTACGCCTGTCATCTTCTGTAATAATTTTTCTGCCGTCTTCCAAATCCTTATCCGCTCTTTTTGAATCGTACTTCGTCAGATTAGTCTTGGTTTGACTTGCATGCCATAGAAAGTACTGATCAGGATCTGCCGGAATACTTTGGGTAATCAAAAGCGCCTGAAAGTTTTGCGGCATACCGGATTCAATCCGCAGTTTAGCATCAAATCCTAATTTCCTCCAGGACTCAGTAACAATTTTTCCCACTTCTTCCAGATTTGGAGTTGCCGTCAGCACTAACTCCGAATGCAACTGATCATCCGTAACCTGCGACTTAGCTCTTTCCAGCGCTGACTGGGCTTCCTCCGGATTGGAAAGGTATTTTTTAGAATCACTGTTATAAACCCAGGAATTCGGCGGATAAGGATTGTCAGCCACCTCTTCACCGGAAATCTGAGGAATTTGGTAAGACAAAGCCTGGCGCAGCGACCGGTTCCGGAGGAGTGTATCGCCGGTCTGAAAAAAGATCGTGACGATTTTCGAATAATCCGTCTTTTGTTTGACATCAATTAAAGAACTTTGGGGCATCAATTTTGGGTCATTAAGACCCATAAGGACCTCAACTTCACCTAAACTAAAACCGGTAACGGCCACTTTTTCATTGGGGTAGAAACGAATGTAGACCCGGGGCAAATTAGGATCGTCAGACTGCAAAGTAATCTTGGTAATAAAAATCCGGCTTTTTTCTACCTTTGTTATCCGATACGGACCGGTTCCTATCAACGTTCCTTTTTTAAAGACAGGTTTAATCAGCAGCGAAGGTAGTGGCGAATAGGACTCCTTTAAATTGAACTGAATCGTTTTATCATCAGGATACGAGACATTGGTATTGGGAATGGCAAATTCCAAATCAGTGGTTTTTATTGGGGTATTATCAGACCAGCGAAGATCATCTTTTAATTTGAATTTAAACTGGGTGGCATCATTATTAACCTCCCACCCTTTCACCAAATTAGACCTTAGCTTACCGTCACTGCTGGCCTCCACTAAGGAAGCCGAAACCAATTTTGTCAGTTCTTCCGGCAAATCGTGCTCCTGAAAAGTGCCTATTAAACCGACCCTAATCGAATTTTGCGAATGAAGAAGGTTAAATTTAACCTGCAGAATTACTAAAGCTGTTAAAAAAGCTATCCCGCCAATTACCCAAATCTTATTCCTTTTCAGATATTCAAAAATAATCAGCAAGAACAACCTGAAAGGTTTTAAATTCATAATCTAAAGCACCAACCCGGCCAAAGAAGACAGTATAAAAGCCACGGCAATGACAATAGTGGCATAAAACAACAGCTTTTCAGCTCCCCTTTTAGTCCGGTAAAAAGACAGATCCCCGCCAAAGCTCGATCCCAAACCGGCGCCTTTTTGCTGCAGTATTATAACCACTATCAAGAGAATCCCTAAAATAATTTGAATAACAGAAATTACCGGCTTCATGCCTTAGCATTATACACCAAACCTTAATGACTGAGCCACTGGAGGAAGTGGGTAATAATCCCAATTATAAAAGAAGCAACTACCGCCACCAAAAAGGGCGACAAATCATACGCCGGCAATATAAAACCATTGTAATTTAATCCGGCAAAGGTGTAAGGCGTCAGCCGGAAATCAGACACTATTGTGGTCAAAGCAAACAAGGCCAAAACATTAGTAATCCAGGCAAACAACCCCAAGGTTAACAGATTAAGCGGCAGAAATAAAATCTTTAAAAGCGGCACCAGCAGGAAATTAATCGCCATAAACGCCAAGCCGCCCAAAATCAAGCTTTTTGCTCCACCGGTATAAGTCAAACCCGGGATTAATCTGGTAGCCAACCACAAGGAAACCAAATTAATTAAAAAATAACGGAGCATAGTCCTCATGTTTGGAGGTAACGGTTCGACTTTGCTCACCGAATATTCCCTAAGCTTGTCGAAGGGATACCTAATAATATTCTACCATGTAATTTCCGGTGGTAAGTGACGGCAAACCGGTGAGCCTCGTCCCGCAGCTTTTGCAATAATTTTAGGGCCGGGCTTTTTTTTGATAATTTCAAAATCTCACCCTCTGGCGGATATAGCCATTCCATCCGCTTAGCCAAACCAAAAATTGGTATTCGGCAGTTAACAGATTGCAGTTCTGAGCAAACTCCCCGCACTTGCCCCCGACCTCCGTCAATTAGAATTAAATCAGGCATTGGCCATTCTTTATGCCGCAACCTTCTTCTCATCATCTCCCGATGCATCCCCACATCATTCGGTTTACCCGAAATATTGATTTTAAATTTCCTGTATTGGGATTTATCAATCTCGCCGTGGGTCAAAACTACCATGGATCCTGTGGCTTCCTGACCGGAAATATTGGAAATATCATATCCTTCAACCCTACGCGGCAACTTTTCCAAGCTTAATTCTTTTTTAAGTTCCTCCAGAGCCAACCGTCTTTCATCTTCTAAAAAATTCGGGTTTTCCAAATAAAGTTTGGTTCGGTTGGGTTGAGTCATGTAAACAATTCCCCCCAGGATTTTTTTGATTTTGGCAGCTTCTTCAAACCGGCGGTTCTCAGACGCTGACAACATTTCCTTAGTCAGTTGGGAAACCAATTCCTCTTTTTTCCCATCCATAAATTTTGAGAATCTGCTGATAATCTTAGCGTAGTCTTCCTTAGTCACCAATCCGGCACACACGCCCGGACACAAGCCAATATGGTAGTAAAAACACGGCCTACGTTTCCGATCCCGGTTTGGTTTTGAATCGACAAACCGGGATTGGAAATTCGAACACCAGGGGAAGACTCTCCTCAGAGATTTCAAAGTTTCCCTAACAGTCCGACTGGAAGGGAAAGGGCCCCAATACTTTTTTTCCTTACCAAGACCTTGCCTGCCGGCAGGCAGGTCTTTTTTTCTAGCAGTGATAATTTTGGGGAAATCTTCGTCAGTTACGGCAATATATAAATAATCATTCTCATCCGTCAGCCTGATATTAAACGGCGGTAGATATTTCTGGATCAGGTTAGCCTCTAAAATCAGGGCCTCCAATTCTGATTCCACCACAATAGTTTTCACTCCTGCTATCCGTTCCACCAAAGCTTTTGTTTTGGGACTCTCCTCCTGACTCGAAGCGTGAAAGTAAGATGCCACCCGGTGGTATAAATCTATCGCTTTTCCGACATATAAAATTCTCCCGCGGTTATCTTTGTAAATATAAACACCAGGTTGGTGCGGGATTTGGGATCTATCAATGAAGACAGGTATCATAGGACGCGTAGTATACCTCATCCGCCTGCTACTTTCTAACGTGCTTTTTCTTACCCTTGGCCTTCCTTTTCTGATGGATGTGGACGCCTAAAACTGATATGTAAATTAGCACCATCAATACTCCAACCGAAGCTATTATAAATGGTGTTCCCTGGAATAATATTAAGGGTTTGACTACAATGTCTTTGGTAAATTTCTGTCCGCCGACAGTCACGGAAATTTGGTCATTGTAAGTATCAAATAGGGATTTAGTCCGGGTATTAAAACTAAACTCGGCTGTACCAAAAGGCGGGATTAAACCGGAACTTTGGTCCGCTGAATCAAGTATTAAGAGCTTATCAGCCTTTACAGCCAATGGGGCTGACGGATAAACGGCATTACCGGTATTGGTAACTTTTAATTTTATTACTCCGGGAAGACCGGACAGCATCGGATTTGGGATATCAATTTGAACATCA
The DNA here is from genome assembly GCA_021786105.1 of bacterium. Taxonomy (GTDB): domain Bacteria; phylum Patescibacteriota; class Microgenomatia; order Daviesbacterales; family UBA10151; genus UBA10151. The sequence continues at coordinate 36,643 of JAJYNW010000006.1, read as the reverse complement.
ATCTGCGGTTTACCTAAAAAATCATTCTCGGATAAAGTCACTTTCACATCATGGGAATCCTGATCACCGGATTTGTAAGAACCAGCCGGGATAGGATCGGTAGAGGAAAAACCTTTTACTGCAAAAACAAAGTGATTTAAATCTAATTTGCTAAAATAATCAACTCCGCCGGTAGTATTGGCCCAGGTTGGATCTACCATAACCCAGCCGCGTCTGTCATCCCAATACTCCGGCCAGGTATGAAGAATATCCTTGGTCAAAGAAAGTGGCCGCAAGGTGGAATTGGCAGTATAAGCGTACCCATCCAATTCCCGGCTCGGTATGCCGGCTGCCCGGGCCAGCGCAATAAATAAATCAGTAAACTCCATACAGACTGCCGAATTTGGGTTGGCCAAAGCTGTCACAGCGCCCAACCTTTCCGTGTTACTGTCTTTCAATCTCGAGGGGTCGTATCTTAAGTAATCCACCACAAACTGAAAAATCAGCTTAGCTTTAGTTTCCGTATCCACCGCCGGGTTACTGCCCAGAATTTCATTTAATTTAGCCAAAATTTGCGGGTTATCCTTTTCCCAGTATTTAGCAGATTCAGTATATTTCCTCCGTAAGGTGTCATCCAAAAAAGGATGTTTTACTTTAGAATTTGTATAAAGCTTTGCCGAGCCAAAAACTTTTACATCCGTTTTCTGGCCGCGGTTTAACCAAAACCAAGCTAAATAATTACCGTCATTATCCACCGTCACATTAAGCGGCTTAGGCTCAATTCTTTGGTAAATCACATCCTGAAAAGACGTATCAGGAGGCAAGGCCACACTAGTCAGAATCGGCATCCAATTGTCATTTTTTAGGTGATATGTCAGGTCAAAATCAAACAGCTGATTTGCACCAAAATTGGCAGAGATGCCGGAAGATTCCAGCTGGCTTTTATCAAAAGTCAAAAATATTTTACCCATAGAAATGGTTTGGCTCTTGGGAAGCGGGCTGATTAAAGAAGGCTCACCGAAGCTCTGCGGTACAGATAAAGTCAGGTTGTAGGATTCCATATTTGAGGTGGAAGAAATTTTCGGGGTTCTGATTTCCCAAACCTTACCGGATTTTTCCGCAAAATCCTTGGATTTAAACGAGATAGTCCAAGACAGGCTCTTCCCTAATCCTGCTACCTGCTGGTTGAATTTCACTCCGATAGTAGTGGTGGTGGCCTGTTGCTGTTGAGTCACCTCCAACGGTCCGCCAGGATCAGAAGCATTAATATCGGAAATTTGGGTGGCTCCAATGGTTAATTTAAATTGATTGGCATAGTATTCCGAAGTTAAATTTTTGAGGGTGATTTTTTCAGTAACAGCGGTTATTCCGCTGTCATCCACGTCGTACAAAACATCATAAGCAGTAGCAAATCCAGCCTTACCAGTTGGAAGCTCTGCAGCAGACACTTTTTGCGGCAAGATGAGGCAGAACAGGAAGACGATTAGCACTAAAACTCTTTTAACCATTATTTCATTGTAGCAAAAATCTCTTTACAACATCTTTGCCAGGTATTGGCCGGTATAAGAATCCTTGATTTTACAAAGCTGAGCCGGAGTACCTTCAGCAATAATTTGCCCGCCTTTATCCCCGCCTTCCGGCCCTAAATCTATTATCCAATCTGTATTTTTAATCACATCCAGATTATGTTCAATGATAACCACTGTGTTACCAAAATTAACCAGCTTCCTTAAAATATTCAACAGCCTTTCAATATCAGCAAAATGCAATCCTGTAGTGGGCTCATCCAGAATATAGAGAGTTCGGCCGGTTGCTCTTTTGGATAATTCCGAAGAAAGCTTAATCCTTTGGGCTTCACCTCCGGAAAGAGTGGGCGCCGGCTGACCCAGTTTAATGTAGCCCAAGCCCACATCAAACAACACCTGCAGCTTATTTTTAATTTGAGGAATATTTTCAAAAAATCTCAGGCTCTCTTCCACGGTCATATTTAGTACCTCGGAGATATTTTTATCTTTAAAACGAATCTCTAAAGCTTCCCGGTTGTACCTGGCTCCGTTACACGACTCACAAGTCACATACACATCCGGCAAAAACTGCATTTCAATCTTCAGCTGTCCTTCTCCCTCGCAAACCTCACACCTGCCGCCTTTCACATTAAAAGAAAACCGGCCCGGGCCATAGCCTCTGATTTTAGCCTCAGGAGATTGAGCAAATAATTCCCTGATGTGGGTAAAAGCTCCGGTGTAGGTAGCTGGATTTGAACGGGGAGTCCGGCCAATTGGCGATTGATCTACCAAAACTACCTTATCTATGTATTCCGTCCCCTCAATCCTCTTATGCAAACCTGCCCTTTCCCGGGACCGGTAAATCTTTTGCGCCATAGCTTTATATAAAATATCGTGAATCAAAGTTGACTTGCCGGAACCGGATACACCAGTCACAGTAACGAACTTCCCCAGAGGGAAAGAGACATCAATATTTTTCAGATTATGCTCAGCTGCACCCAGCACTTTAAGATGACCCATTTCCACCGGTGCTCGTTTTAGATCATCTGCTACTTCAACTTTTTTCCTGCCTGACAAATATTGTCCGGTCAAAGAAACTGAACTTTTTTTCATTTCATCCGGGGTACCAGCAAAAACAATATTACCTCCGTGCTCTCCGGCTCCCGGTCCAATCTCAATCAGCATATCAGCCGCTTCCATAGTTTCTCCGTCATGCTCATTAACAACCACCGTATTACCCAGATTCTTGAGTTTTTTTAACGTCTCAATCAGCCTTGAATTGTCTCGCTGGTGCAAACCAATTGACGGTTCGTCCAAAACATATAAAACTCCGGATAACCCGGACCCGATTTGGGAAGCCAGTCTAATCCTTTGCGACTCACCGCCTGCCAAAGTCATGGCAGCCCGATCCAAAGTTAAATAATCCAAACCGACATCAACTAAAAACTGCAGCCGGGAAATAATTTCTTTCAAAATCGGGGCGGCAATTTGAGCTTCCCTGTCGGAGAGTTTAATGGTTTTTATCCACTCCAAAGTCTGAATGATCGACTGACTGGTTACCTCGGCAATATTTAATTCATTAATAGTGATTGATAAAGCCTCATCTTTTAACCTGGCGCCCTTACACTTCGGGCAGGTTTCTTTCACCATGTACTTTTCAATTTCTGCTTTGACAAAATCCGATTCCGAGGTTTCGTATCTTTCTTTTAGGTAAATCACCAGCCCGGTAAATTCTGAGTAAAAATGCGTCCACTTGCCTTGCCTGTTCCTGCCTTCCACCTTAAATTCTTCGTCTGGAGCCCCGTGAAGCAAAACTTGCCAGGCTTCAGCTGTCAAATTTCCCAATCTGGTATTCACATCAAAGCCATATTTTTTTCCGACCGCCTCAATCAGCCTGGTAAACCAGGTGTCGTTGGTAACCAGTTTTGACCAGGGCAATATTCCGCCTTCAGCAATTGATAAAATCGGATTTAAAATAGTGGTTTCATCTATCTCTAAAAGCGTTCCCAAGCCTAAACATTTCGGGCAAGCGCCATGCGGAGAATTAAAAGACAATAATCTTGGTTCAATTTCCGGCAGAGAAATATTGTCTACCGGACAAGCAAACCTTTCTGAATAAAGATGATCTTCCATTTTCTTGGGATTTGGAGGGAATTCCAAAGCAGCATCCAAAACATCAGAAACAATCACGGCTCCTTCACCAAATTTGAGCGCTGTTTCAATACTTTGGGATAATCTTGAGTACAAAGTTTGATCTTGTGCACTTTTTGTATCCAGAACTAACCGATCTATCACCAAATCAATCGTATGTTTATTAGTTTTAATCAAAACAAAATCATCTGATAAATCCCTGACTTGCCCGTCAACCCTAACTTTGGAAAATCCTTTTTTCCTAAAATCCTCAAACATTTGGCTATATTCCCCTTTTCGGTCTTTAACCACCGGAGCCAAAATCATTATCCTCCGACCTCTTTTGTCATTCCGAACTTGTTTCGGAATCTCTTTATCAGATCCTGAAACGAGTTCAGGATGACGAAGTTGCGTCACCTTTTCTGCAATCTGTTCCACTGACATTTTGGAAACTTCCCGGCCGCAAACCGGACAATGGGGGTGACCAACCCGGGCAAACAATAGCCTCATATAATCATAGATCTCCGTGGTAGTACCAACTGTAGAACGGGGGTTGTGAGAAACGCCTTTTTGATCAATGGAAATGGCCGGAGACAAGCCTTCAATCATATCCACATCCGGCTTATCCATTACGCCTAAAAATTGCCGGGCATAGGAAGATAAAGATTCCACATACCGCCTTTGGCCTTCCGCATACAATGTATCAAAAGCTAAAGAAGATTTACCTGAACCGGAAATGCCCACCAAAACCACCAGCTTGTTTTTAGGAATTTCCAAGTCAATATTTTTTAAATTATGCTCACGAGCACCTTTAATAGTAATCTTATCTATAGCCATAAAAAATTTTGGGGACGAATTTTTCCCGAAAAGTAAGCACCTATTTTAAACTATTTTGCAAGACTTTTAAAGGGGTTAGATGGTCAGTTCTTTAATTTGATCCCTTATTCTGGCTGCTTCTTCAAAGTCCAAAATTTCTGCTGCTTGCTTCATTTGAGCCTCCAGGTTTTCCAGCATCTTTTTCCGTTCTTTTACCGGAATATCATCAATGGTCAAATCTTTTTTACCTAATTCTTCCTCCAACTCCTCTACTTTTTCAATCAATCTTTCCCGCAAAGCTTTTTCAATACTTTTGGGGGTAATGTTATGTTTTTTGTTATATTCCTGCTGATATTTCCTTCTTCTTTCTACCTCATCCATGGCTGCTTTCATGGACTTGGTCACATTATCCGCATACATGATTACCTGCCCTTTAACATGCCTTGCAGCCCGTCCCATGGTCTGAATTAAAGAAGTTCTCGATCTTAAAAATCCTTCCTTATCCGCATCCAAAATAGCCACCAAAGAAACTTCCGGCAAATCCAATCCTTCCCGCAAAAGGTTAATTCCCACAATCACGTCATACTCCCCCAGCCGTAACGACTGCAAAATATCTCCTCTTTCCAAAGTGGCCACATCAGAATGAAGATAGTGCACTTTAATTCCTTTATCATGCATATATTCTGCTAAATCTTCTGCTGTCCTTTTGGTTAAAGTGGTCACCAAAGTCCGCTCACCCTTTTCCACCCGGATTTTAATTTCCCCAATCAAATCCTCAATTTGTCCCTGAATTGGTCTCACAGAAATTTCCGGATCCAAAATCCCGGTGGGCCTGACCAATTGCTCGACCACTCCGTCTTGACCAGTCAACGACAATTCGTACTCATCCGGCGTGGCGGACACATAAACAACCTGGTTAATTCTTCGTTGGAATTCGTCGAACTTAAGCGGCCGGTTATCCAAAGCCGACGGCAGCCGGAAACCAAAATCAATCAAAGTTTCTTTACGGGAACGGTCTCCATTATACATCCCCCTAATTTGCGGAATGGTAATGTGTGACTCATCAACAATCAGCAGGAAATCCTTGGGAAAGTAATCCATTAAGGTAAATGGTGCGTCGCCCGGCTCCCGGCCGTCAAAATAGCGCGAGTAATTCTCAATTCCGTTACAATAACCAAACTGCCGGATCATTTCCAAATCATAATGAGTCCTTTGTTCTAACCTTTGCGCTTCCACTAACTTTCCGCTGGATTTTAGCTGCTTAAGCCGGTTTTCCAAATCAATCTCAATTTGTTTTATCCCGGGCACAATCCTTTGCTCCGGAGTAATGTAATGCTTAGCTGGATAAACAGTCTGCGTGCCTTGTGTTTCCGTAGTATTTCCTGTTACAACTTCCAGTTGGCTTATTTTTTCTACTCTGTCACCTAAAAACTGTAACCTGTAACCTTGATCCATATAAGAAGGAAAAATATCCAAAGTATCACCGCGGACCCGGTAAGTACCCCGCTTGAACTCAATATCATTCCGGTCATAATACATCTTTTGCAGGATTTTCATTACCTGCTGCATACCGGCCTTCATACCGCGGCCGATTTCCAAAATCGCCTGGCCGTATTCGACGGGAGAACCCAAGTTATAGATGCAGGAAACCGAGGCCACCACCACGACATCCCGGCGACTCAACAAAGAGGCAGTAGTTGACAGCCTTAATTTTTCAATTTCCTCATTAATTTGCGTTTCCTTCTCAATGTAAGTATCGGATTGGGGAATATACGCCTCCGGTTGATAATAATCGTAATAAGACACAAAATATTCCACGGCATTGTTGGGAAAAATGGATCTAAATTCTTGGGCCAGTTGTCCGGCCAAAGTTTTATTGTGGGAAATAATTAAAGTCGGCCTTTGTACTTTTTGAATAACATTAGCCATGGAAAAGGTTTTACCGGAACCGGTTACACCTAACAGAACCTGGTTTTCTTTTCCGGCATTAATGCCAGTTGCCAGCTTGTCTATTGCCTGCGGCTGATCGCCGGTAGGCTTAAAATCGGAAATAATTTTGAAATTTGCCATATTTTCCAGTCATTGCGAGAAACGAAGTGACGAAGCAATCTCGAAACATGACAGAGTCCCTTCGGCTCACTTCGCTCGCTCAGGATGACATAAACGATTTAAACATTGTATCGTTAATGCCAATTTTAACACGAAGAAGACCCGAAAATACAGTAGCTAAAACGGAAATCTTTTACCTAAAAGCTTGCGTCCGAAAAGAAAAACAAATAATGCCACAGGTCCTAAAACAAACCAACCCAGTTTACCCATAAAACCTCCCACTATTACAGCCTCTTTCGGTTTTGGTGATGTTTCAGCACCTAAAATACCTGATTGGGAACTCTCCGGCTCTGACGAAGGCACTGCTTCTTCGTTTGTCACTCCTAAAACACCCGGCAAAAAGCCTGCCGGAGTACCGGTTACTGCCTGGCCTCCTGGGGTGGCTGATAATTCGTTGGAAAGCTCTCCCGGGGTGCAACCGTTACCGGCCCTGACTTTAAAATAATAAGTTGTTCCGCCGGATAAATCATTAACCGTATAAGAAGTGGTATCTGCACCCCCCACATTAGGATTGCCATAAAGCATCTTCCCGGATTCCAGCCCATAAGCCACCAGGTAATAGCTGACACTACCATCAGCTTTAGACCAGTTTAAAGTAACCTGGTTCGGACCGGTAACTACAGCTGAAAGTAGATTAGGAGTTGCCGGCTTGGCATCATTACAAGAAGGAGCACTGACTCCTGCCCCCAATACATCTCTACTCCCGTTGCCGTTGGAAGTTGAGGCCGGAGACGGAGTGGGGCTGGAAGGTGGTTCAGTCCAAAAACCTACGGAAAGATCCATAGTTGCCTGCAAATTCTGGTAATCGTTACCCGCCCCGTAGTCCATACCGACTGTAAAGTTATAATCCAAATCCTTACCCGGCTCAAAAACACCCATCCTGATTACGTCCTGGGCATAAAAATCAGCCAAACTGCCGGCCCAGATTACCGGCCCTTCCGGCGCCGACAAACTGACATTCATCACTTGCTCTAAAGCACCAGCCTCACCCACCCTTGTTCCCTTAATAGCCATTTCACTAGTATCTGCTCCCGAATTTTTCAAATTAATCGTCTTGGTAATAATCCTTCCAGGATGCCAGACTCCATCAAGAGCAGTACTGAAAATAGGTTCCAGCCCGGTTTTGGTGCAGTCAGAAGAATTGCAATCGATATTCAAGTCTGCTGCCCTTGCCAAAGCCGGAAAAAAGGAAAAACCTATCAAAACCAATATTAAAACTTTAAGTATTTTTTTCATTTTCGTTTGGGGGCAGGAGTTGCAGACGGCGATGGCTCCGGAGTTGAAACAGATCCAGTTACAGGTGACGGTGAAGGGGTGGGAGAGGGCTCCGGACTCGAGGCAGGTTCTGCTGACGGCGTTGGTGACGGACTCGCTGAAGGAACCGGTGTCATGCTTGGTTCAGGAGCAGACGAAGGAGCCGGAGATAAAGATGCTTCAGGTTCCGGCTCGGATGAGGAACCTAAATTTGCTGACGGTGACGATTCAGGAACCGGATTGATTGTTGTCGATGGTGTCGGAGTTGGTGTTGGGGCGGGCGTGGGAGTAGGAGTTGGTGTTGGTGTCGTACTTGGATCATTGTCAGAATGATTTAAAGCCCTGGGAGTTCCATAATTATCCCCACTCACAGTCCAGTAATCCGTGCTTTGGCAAGCTGAATCAGTGCAGGCATGCCAACTACTGACCAACCTCCCATCTCCGGGAATATTATTTCTTTCCATGGACTGATGCAAACCGGTTGAACCAGCATCATTTCCCACCGGCCAATTACCAGAAACTGGATCCGGGGTTGAATCTATCACATTTTTATCTTTGTCTTTAAGAATCAAAGCCCCATTTTCCCTATAATCATTTTCAAAATTTATGCTTGTTGTCTGGTAATCTATATGTAAACTCCCATTTAAAGCTGAATGAGTCTCATCATCTTCGTAGTTGGAAATTAGGAAATATCCATTTGCCGGAATAACTTTATGTGCAGGAATTTCTAAATGGCCACCCTCTCCGGAAACTGCATTTTCAATTTGCCAGCTAGAAAGATCAATTTCATGATCAGTCATATTACGAAGCTCCAGCCATTCATCAGCCACAGATTTAGTCGACCCCATCCACATCACTTCATTGATAACCACGCTAGGAGAAGGGGATGGTGTGGGGGAAGGTGTTGGAGTTGGGGTAGCACTTGGTGTAGCTGTGGGGGTAAGTGAAGGTGCAGGAGTATTGTCCACAGTTACCTTCCATGCATCTGACCAGGCCGAACAATTATCGATGGAGTCGCAAGCCTTAACATGCCAATAATAAATTCCATTAGGAGTTCCTGGAGCGGGAATTTGGGAAACAGCAAGATGCGCGGAAGTATAAGCAACAGATTTAAAATCTGGATCGTAAGCGCTTTGGTAAATATAATAAACCGGATTGTGCATATCTTTATAATCAGAAACATCAGTCCAATCCATCACCATCCCATTAGTGTTTCTGCTGGAATTATTCTCTGGCAAAAGTAAGGCTGGGACCGGCGGAGGCACAAAATCCTTAACGGAAATGGAAACTCCGCTGACCATTACCTTAGACACAAAAAGAGCTGATACTGATTTCATACTGCTGTAACCAGTAAGTATAGAAAGTAAGGTTACCGCCATCAAAATACTTAAAAGGTCAGTTTTAACAGGCTTTGCTTTCTTTAAAGCTCTCTCAGTTCTTTTCTGGACTTCTTCTTCAATACCCTCCTTTATTTTTTTAATTTGCAGGAAGAGCAGGAGCAGGGCAGGAATGCCGACTATTATAGCAAAACCTTTTGGAGTTTTCATTAGCATGGCCGGATACCCTAAATAAGGAACGGCTGCAATATATTTCCCCTGCATTAAAGTGGAAGGGACGTTCCACATATCCGGGCCATTATTATAGTCACCCTTGGTTTGAAAACTTAAATTTCCATTCTGGTTTTCTGCTTTAAAAATCCGGTGCAGGATAATTTTTGTCGAATCTGTTGGTTGGGTAAAAGTAACAATATCTCCTTCTTTAACCTGATCTGCTTTTATCGGCTGAATAAAAGCGATTGAGCCGGTTTTGATTGTTGGCTCCATTGAACCGGAAGACACAATATAAGTAGAAACATATTTTTTAGTCGGCAGAAGCGGTGATAACACTACGGTAAAGATTAAAACCAAAACAGCAAAAACTCCCCACTCTAAAATCTTCCCGGCAATTTTTGCAGGTTTTTCAACTTTCTTCCATACTAAATTAATCTTTTTTAAAGTTTTCTTCATAAAAAGTTAAATCCTTATCTGACAGCACAAGTTGCCTTATGCCATCAGTAAGCACTCAAACCTTTATTAATGCTGAGTACCGATTAACACCCAATCAGTCGTAAGCGACTGGTTTGCAATAGAGTTACCTGCATCTGAGGGAATCTTTCCCCAAATCACAAAATCACCCTGTGCACCCTTCAACAAATTAGTACTAATAGCTATCGGACTTGCATTCCATGCGGCTAAAGTCTGCCATCCTGTACTAGCATCTACTCCACCAAGACCGGGGTTGTTGGCGGCAACAGCAGCCAATGCAGCAGCTTGACTATCATACTGAACCACTGCTACCTGGACTATCGGGCTGAGCAATCCCCAGTTACCGGACGGTGCACTGGTCAATCTAGCGGTAACATCCAATCCGATGTTTGAAGCGCTATTATTTTGCAAAGCAAAATATTGACCTTGCTGCCAACCCGGGTAAGTGTTACCGGTAAATAGTGCTGATGACAGACTCTCTTGCCATCCATCTCCATCCCAAATTTGTAAATCAGCATTACCGGTAGACAAAGTTACACCACTTACTTGTACTTGATCTGAAAATACAGCATAAGCTGTGCCGGAAACTACTGCCACTACCATTACCAAACCTAATAAACCTGAAATTATTTTTCCCATTTTTTTCACCCCCTTTCCCTAGAATTTAAATGTTTTTTCCAATAAAAAACCAGCTCTAAACAGCTGGTCTGAATAATTTTGATTATTAATATTTAAAGATTGAGAATTCATTGATATCGGGGCAGGAAAAATTCAAAAAAACCTTACAATTTCTTTTATAAGCCCTTTTTTAGATCTTGTCAACCCTTTGTTTTTAACAATTCATGTAACAAAAAATTGATTAATACTACAAGATATCTAAACTAAGAAGATGAGGAAACTAACTCTCTGGATACGGTGAGGGATATCCACGTTTCTGCGGGAACCGGCGCCTGGTAAACAGTATAAAGATTTACGGGATCTTTTAAACCTTCTGCATGTTCTACAAAAAACTCTTCCACAGAACCGGCTAAATAAACCCCCATCGCAAAATCCCAAAGCCCCCTGCATATTATTAAATTTTCGCGGTTAGCAAGGTCATAGCCCGGATTATTAGGTTCGTGTTTATTCCAGGGTCTCCTAATCAAAACAATTCCTTCCAGGTATTTTGCAAGACGCAGCGCTATCTTTGAATCATCTTCCACCATATAGCTGATACCGAACTCTTGTGTATTCTCCAGCTTAACCTCCCATTTTCTGTCATCCCTGGTTTTCCTTAAAAGAATTCCCGAGATATATTCAGAGCTATGATTCTCTCTTAAAAGTCCTCTTATGGAAGATTCTTGGTCTTTTTCGGGATCCGGGTCCGTCCACCTTAAAGAATTGATATAGATTTCGGAGAAATCTCTCTTCAATAACGGCAGAGCTTGCAAAACTCCCCGGTAAAAAGACAGGTCCGGTATGCGTTTAGGATCCGTCATGAAAACTCTCCTGACCTCCGAGTAATCACGCTGTTTCTGGTCTGAGGCATCAGGATTTTTATTTAAATACTGGGCTTTAGTAAACTTATTGGGATAAGTTGACCGCAACCAAAGCACAAAAGGACCGATGACATTCACCATCGTCCCATCAAAATCAATCCCTAACTTTGGTAATTCTCTTAGTTCGCCTTCCGGCATAATAAAAACCTAACCACTTGGGCTAGGTTCCTTATGAAACAACAATAAAGAGAGATACTACAAAATCCTATAAGAATTCAGTAAGAAATATGTAAGAAGATTAGGTTTTTGTATTGCAATAACCTCAAGACCTGTTATTATTATTCCTTCAGCGAGCACTCCATGGAAAATATTCTTGAGGAAATCTATAAATCAGGATTAAAGCTTCTGGAACCGCTAACCCCGGAGGAAACTTATGCAATAGTAGGCAAAGAGGCCAAAAAATTAGTGCAGGCTGATGATGCTTCTATATTCTTAAAGCAAGGAAAAAAGCTTAAAAGAGTATATGCTACATCTGCTGTCTTATATTCTTTTAAACAACGTAAAAAAGGTTTTGTATATCAAGCTTATACAAGCCATAAACCTTTAATCACTAAAATAGAAAAGATGGTTAAAATTCATCCCCAGCTAGAAGCTGCAGGGATGAAATCTACCATGATTATTCCTTTGTCATACCACAAGAAGTCTATTGGAGTCTTAACTGTATTATCATGTAAAGAGAAGCATTTTAATAATGATAAGCTAAAAATCTTAAGCCTGTTTGCCTCCATGGCCTCTATGGCAATCAGAAAGACGCAGCTTTATGATGAGACAAGGAAAGCTTTGAAAAACAGAGATTTGTTTATTTCTTTGGCAGCACACGAGCTACGTACCCCTGTAGCCACTATTTTTGGCTACACTCAGCTTCTAAATACCAAAAGCAGTGGAAGAAATAACACAGAAGCAAAATGGATTAAATTTCTGCATGCGGAAAGTTATCATCTGACTCTTTTAATTAAAGAACTTTTGGAAATCGAGCGTATTAAGTCAGGAGAACTGCAGTACGTTTTTAGGGAATGTTCTTTGAAAGAAATTATCTACATGGCAATTCAAAAAATTAAATTAAACTACCCGGACAGAAAAATTATATTTGAAGATCTCCTTAACAATCCAAATGATAAAATTATTGGGGATTTTGACAAACTATTACAAGTTCTTAACAATCTTTTGGAGAATGCGGCTAAATTTTCCTCACCGGATACCCAGATCACCATCCGCCTGGACTCCAAACCTCATAATTATGTTTTGCGGGTTATTGATCAGGGTAAAGGAATTAGCAAAAAAGATTTACCAAAGGTCTTTGAAGGCTACTACAAAAAGGAGGACGACACCTCTAAAGGAATGGGGCTGGGATTATTCTTGTGTAAAAGTATTATTGAAAAACACCGAGGCTCAATTAAAATTAAATCACATCCTGGCAAAGGAACTTTGGTAGAAGTACAATTAGCAAAAGCAAAAATATGAACTATGGCTTCCGCCCGGAGCAAACACCGGCCATGTATGCTATATGGGATATGTCTCCGGGAGCAGAAATCCTGAACTACTTGAAACCTTTTACTAATAAGGAAGGAAGATCTGACCCGCAATTTACCGAACTCTTTCAGGATCTCTTTAACCGGGTCCAAACACCTCCCCGCGGAAAAATGAACTTTGTTGTTTCTATCGGCGCCCCAGCCTGGGGAAAAACCGATACCTTAAATCAGTTCATGAACAATTTTATCTACGCTCTTATGGAACCATCTATGGAAGAAGTCGATAATCAAGACTGGATTGTACCCTATCCCGGTTCAAGAAACTCTCGGCAAGTGCTCGTTTATTACCGGCTGCTTTTTATCAATATGATCCGGACAGCAGAAGGATCTAATCTGGTAGAATCCAAAGAACTGGGCAGGTGGTCTCCTGATGATTTTGACATCATCACCAATGTTGGATTCCCGGCCGTTGAAATAGCCAAAAACGGAATGCAACCAGGCAGTCTGATGCCGACCATAGACAGAAACCATATTGGCATTACGGCACTTGATTTCCCCGCCATGACCGCTTCCGGCGTTTCAGATGTTACCTCAAGAACATCAAACGGTTATTCTTACTTAGGATCCAACCGGGGCTTCACTCTCATAAAACATCTTTGTTCCGAGAATCCAAAGAATGTCACTGTTTATGCGCTGCTGACCGATGCCAAATCAGAAGCCCGCAGGTTAAGTAAAAGATCGAAGTTACCTCCGGATGCCACACCGAAAGAAATCGGTCAATGGCTGGATCAAGATATGAATATAGAAGTAACCGAGGAAGCGCTTCAGAAAATGGCAGATTACCCTATAAGCTTTGGCACCCTTTATACAGCCACTGAAAGCGCCCGGCAAAATGCCTGGTTAATACTGGAACTTGACGATAGGGGAGAAATAAAGCTTGATCGCATACAAAGGGAGATCGTGAAGGAAGAATTCCATCTTCTAGATTCCGGTCACCATAATTTACTTTCCCCGCAAGTTCAGGAAATCCGGGATGATGTTATATACATCATCGGAGATAAATTTTTCCCGCATTTATTTGCCAGCCTGGGCATGCCGGAAAAAAGATGGTTCAGATTCTGGAATAAAGATATCGGGGAACGCATACAGATCCCATTTTCCGATCCAAAAGACTTTAGCCTGATTGATAAAATCAATCACCTTGATTCAAAAATGATCCCTGCCCTGCTGCACTCCCGCAACCACCAATATATGTTCTGACATAATTATTACATTATTTTATTCTTCTTCTTATTTTCAAAGTTTAGAATACGTTCAAGCTCAGGTTTGAGGGTAGGAAAATACCTGATAGGATTTCCTGCCAGAGATTACCAAGAATAACCAGGAGATCAAAATTTAAATATATATCTGCCTAAAATTTCTTGGACCTACCCTTCAACTGAGTAAGAGCAGATGAGCAGGGTCAAACTTAGTCCTAAAATTAAACAAATCTTTGAGGATTCAATCTTCGGTGCCTTATTTACCCTTTGGACAGCTCCCATTGATGAGCCAAAACTGGATATTTCCAAAGTTTCCAAGAAAAACACCAACAATTTGCTTCTTAGCAACCTCATCATCGGGCACAGACCTTAAACTGCAGTATTGACACCTTCGGGTTTTCTTGGTAATTTGATTATATGCCAATAACCCTTTACCGCCGCCAAAAGCAAATCCTGGATTTTATCAAGCAATACATTGATAAATACAGCTACTCGCCTACCTTAGGAGAAATTGCCGAAGCCATTGGCGTTTCCTCCTTGGCTACGGTTCACGAACACCTGCAGGCTTTAGCCCAAAAAGGCGTGATTAAAAGATTTGAAGGGGCAGTCCGGGGCATTGAAGTTTTAGACCAAAAAATCTCTTCTTCTTTGAAAGGGATTGAACTGCCGGTTCTGGGCTTTATTGCCGCCGGTTCACCAATTCTGCCTTTTACTGATCCTGATGCCACTGTTAAAGTTGCTCCCAATATGATTTCCGGCAAAAAGCGTTCTTATGTTTTGCAGGTTAAAGGCAACTCTATGATTGAAGATGGGATTTTGGACGGTGATTATGTCATCATTGAAGAACAAAATACTGCCCGGGATGGCGATATCGTGGTGGCGCTTTTGGATAATGGCTTAGCCACCTTAAAAAGATTTTTCAAGGAAAAAGACCGGATCAGATTAGAACCAGCCAATGCCGCCATGTCCCCCATTTATGCCACTGATGTCAAAATCCAGGGCAAATGCGTCGGTGTGATCCGCAGGTTTCAATAATTTGTAATATCATTTCACTACAATTATCTTATCAAGAACCTTTTGGTATTTGTTTTCATTAAAACTATAAAATCCAAAGACTTGTACGTCGGTTTCGTTTTCTACTATAAAAGTTTCTTTTCTATCATAAATACTTGTAGGGAAAGCTCTGTGATCTTTGCTTATTACTAAAATCTTTCTACCTAATTTAAAATTCTTCAGTAATGCAGCAAGATAAAAATCTGTAATATCAATATTACCGCCAGCTAACTGATAAACTAATGCAAGCTCTAAAGCGCAATCTTCTGCATCTTTAGGTATAGTATAAATACTGTAATTCATGAGACTAAGCATGAAGTTTTTCTTCTTCTCGAATTCTTTTACAGATCTACTGCCTCTTAAAAACTCCAGCGCAACGCTGCTAGTAGTAAGTATTAAATTATCTTTTTGTTTTAAATAATCAAAAAGATCTAAGAACGGATCCGGGTTTTTGATGCATCAATAAAAACATTGGTATCTAAAAAAATATGATACAGTTCAATAAAATCAAACTGAGAATAAGGAGGAGCTCCGTTCACATTCTTCATCTTTCAATATTTCTTTTACTTCTCCAGCTAACTCTCTAAATTTTTCTTTACTAACCGTATTTCCTTCTAGCTTAAAAGGTTCTGCAGAAGTTTTTAAACCCCCAAATAAATCCTTCATTATCTTTGCTTTATCCATTTTAAGTCCTTTAATTTTAGTTTGAGTCATATCTTCCTCCTTGTCAATATTTATTATCAACATCACTCTATATCTAAAAAATAACAATAAAGTAAGAAGTTAGTAAGAATTCTAAAAGATAAATTTATTTCTTAATTTTGTGGTAAATATAGAAGCCGATTGCACCAATAATTAACACCACTATTACTGCATCCAGTTTATGAAAGTACGGACCAAGGGCCTGCCAGTTTTGGCCCAAAGTAAACCCAATCCAAGCCAATAGGTATGACCAAATCAATGAGCCAATAAATGTTAACGCAATAAACCTGCCTAAAGGAAGCTTCGCAAACCCACAGGGCAAAGAAATTACCGTCCTGACTCCCGGAATTACCCTACTCCCTAAAACTACTAAACCATTATATTTATTGAGTAATTTCTCAGTCTCATCCAGTTCCTTTTCCGAAACCAGAATCCATTTCCCAAATTTCCTGATAAACCTCCTGACTAATTTTTCATGGCCATAGTAACCAATACCATAAGCCACCAAGGATCCGGTTACATTACCAATAGCTCCCATTAAAGCTACCAGATTCAAATCAAATTTACCGACAGATGCTAAAAAACCGGAAAAAGGCATAATGATTTCCGAAGGAAGAGGAATTAAAGCCGACTCAATGGCCATAGTTAGGACAATGCCAGGATAACCCATGGTCGAGATGACATTTATCACCCAATTTGCTATGCTTTCAAGCATGTTATTCATTGTACCAACACCGATTGGCAATTTAAAAGATATTACTTTAAGGGCTTTGGAAACCCTTGAGTCAGTTGACGGAATAATTTGTGAAGACACCAGAAGGACTTCACTGTTATTAAACCACTATCATATCCAAAAACCCTTAATCATTTTAAACGACTACAATGAAGCGAAAGTTTTTCCTTCCATAATAGACAGACTAAAAGCAGAAGAAAATCTGGCCTTAGTTTCTGATGCCGGCACTCCCTTAATTTCTGATCCTGGTTATAAATTAGTCAGGGAATGCTTACAACAAGACATCCAGGTTGATTCCTTACCTGGCCCTTCTTCTGTTATTACAGCCCTCACCCTATCTGGCTTGCCACCAGATAAATTCATATTCTTAGGCTACCCCTCAGAAAAACCAGGGCACAGAATCAATCTTTTCCAAAACATTCTCGACCGCGAGCATAATGGGAATCTAAAAGCTACTTATATATTTTTTATTTCACCCCACAAATTGTTAAGAACTTTAGAGGATATAAGACAAGTTTTTGGGGATATTGAAATAGTTTTAGCCCATGAGTTAACCAAAATCCACCAAAGCGTAGAATCAAAATTAATATCAAAATGGCTGGAAACCCTCAAAAACCCCAAAGGGGAATACATCTTATTATTCCGTTTTTCTTAAAACTATTCTTCTTTCGGTTTGATTTAATAAATCCTTGGCCGAGTGGGCATCATACCTTTCCACCACAATCCCCCAAACTCCTTTTTCCACCAAAAATTCCAACACTTTTGGATAAAGGGCTAAACTGCCATAAGCTATAAAAGGGATTTTTGATTTATGCAGCAACCTGATCCCGTCTTCCAAAAACTTTAATAACCCTTCCACCTCTTGTTTATAAAAAGCCAATTCCCCTTCCGCTGAATTAAAACCATTCAGGTAAGAAATTAGTTCATCCAAGTTTAAAACTACCCCGTCAATCCCGGCCAATAAATAATCCTCCAGATTCACGATATTTTCCGGTGTACTTACCTCCATCCAAAGTCCCAAAGAATTTTTCCGGGCCAATTTCTTAACCGCCAGCTCCCTTTTGATTTGCAACAACTCATTCACTCCTCTGACAAAAGGAATAACTATATGGATATTGGTAAATCCCTTTTTGTGACGGACAAAATCTAAAGCCTCCGTCAGCGGTTCAAACAGACTGCTTTGGTGAAGCAACCGTAAAGTTCCGCGCACTTTACCCATGCCTTCTGATTTGTCAGCCAGTTTAAAAAGTATGGGGGAACCGGGGAAATCATTGGCAGACCCCACCAGTTTCAAAACCAACTCCTCAAATGATTCCCGGGGTTTGTTTAAATCAAAGATTTTTCCCGAATCCAGGTATATTCCGTCAATATTTTCTTGAGCGGCAAATCCCTTAGATAATTCAAAAAAAACTTTAACAGCAGAAATTTTTTTGTCATCGCGAGCGATAGCGTGGCAATCCTCCCGCTCCGTTGAAGATTGCTTCGTTGCTCCGCTCCTCGCAATGACAGAAAAAGAATCAGGAATGATAGCGGGAAAAGCATAAGGCTTTACACCCACCAACTTTACGCCTCCGTCTAAAATCCATTCATACCGGTGAGGAATAAACAATTTTTTATTGGCCAGCTGAACCATATCAAATATTTTCTTTTGGTCGTTTGGGTGTAATTTCCCATGATTGACTGAAATCTCCACATCATCCTGCAAAGGATCAAAGTGAGCAAACCCTAAACTTTCCAGTTTTTTAACAAAAATTACCGCCTGCGGATCTAAATCTTCTGTAATACTTTGATAAAAACCGCTGTCCCAAAGCCGGCCTTTAATCTGCTCAAACCAAACATGCAGCAAAACCAACCATAAACCCTTAACCGACTTAATCCTTTCTCCATTTAATAAAAATTGTTGCTGTTTACCGGTTTCTTTGATTAAAACCTCTGGCAGTGGAATCGAATTTATTTCTTTTTTGACAAGAGTCAGGGTTTGCTCAAAAACCTCTTTTGTCCCAAAGTCAAAATGCTCCAAAACCACTCTTAGCTTAAATTGCGGAGGGGTAATTACTATTCCGTTTCCGACAGCAAGTCCGAACCTTGACAGCTTTGCCAAAGCCACGTTGAGGCTGCCGAATATCCGGGCATCCTCCGGAGTTAGTAATCTGATAGGCAGAATTTCAATCATTATTGAGTTTTAATCATATCTCCCACCTTAATATTTAATCTTTGAATCGTTCCCCCATTTACTTCCAACACTTTATCCACATCCTGCTTCGGTTGATAAATCGGTAAAGTTGAATCCGGTTGTCCGGAAGCAGGAGGCGGCACATTTGGAGTCAAATCAATCACCTTACCTCCTCTGATCCAAATAAAGTCCAAGGGGAAAGTTAAGCCCTTCATCCAAAATGCATGTGTACCAGGAGATGGAAAGACAAACAGCATACCCTCATCCTGGCCTAAACTTTGTCTTCCTCCCAAACCCTGGCTCCTTTTTTCGGCCGTATCTGCCACCTCCACCTTTAATTTTGCGTTATTAATCTGCACTTCCCTAAAAACTGTCGCCGCCGGCACAAAAGGCAAATTGGAAACACTAGGATTGGCCCGATATACAAAAAAAGCGATTGCAATAACTAAAATTAAAAGCACAGTCTGAATAATAAATTTTTTCATGTTAATAATAGTGTATCACAAGGTTAAAAAGCGAAACCGCAAGCTAATTTCCGCACTTTCCCCATAATCCTCTGTTGTTTTCCCTGGCCTCTTTTTCCGCCTGCTTGAATTGTTCATTATATTTTGTATCCGGAGGATAAGCTTTAACTTTTGCAAACCCTTCCCGCACCAAATAATCATTCATAAAAAGAATCTGGCCGTTTTCCAAAGGCAGAAAAACATAACGGAGTAACCTTTTATACTTATCCGTCTCTGATACATCCTTTTGCAGAATCACTTCTTTACCGGATAATAAACTCTTAGTTTCATTGGAAGCCTCCTTGCCAAAACAGCCAACCGGCCGGCGCGGATCAACTGTTTCCGGCGTATCCATTCCCACAAAACGCACAGTCTTGCCGTCTACCAGCTCAATCGTATCCCCATCTACTACCCGAGAAACTACAATTCGTTCGCCGGTAATTCCAAGCTGGGCTGAACTGCTGGCAACAGGAGAATTTTGGACAACAGGAATAGGCAGTGGGGACGGTTGTACCGGCGGGGCTTGATTCAGTCCAAACCACAAAAAGCTAAAACCAGTAATAACGATTAAAAAACTAGCAATAGCTAATAATTTGCTGTTAGACCACATCAGTTACTAAATACTTGGGTAAACATCCTTCCGTATACCCCTCCATCCATAACACCTATCCCAATCTTACTAAAATCAGCAGATAAAATATTGGCCCGGTGCCCTTCTGAATTCATCAACCCCTGATGAGCCAGCTCCACATTAGGAGCATAAGCCAAATTCTCTCCTACTATTAGAAAATCAATTCCGGCATTAGTTACCCGGTCAGCAACAGTTAAACCTTCCGGCGAATAATGAGAAAAATAACCTCTTTTAAGCATGTCGGCACTGTGGCCCCGCCCCACTTCCCTTAACCGTCCGTCAAGCGACAAAGCTTTTAACCCCCGGCTGACTCTTTCCCGGTTAACTAAATCTATCATTAGATTTTCCGATTGCTCGTCGATAGAGAATTGGTCAGTATGAAAACCTAAATTCACCCGCTCGTCGGTTTTCGGTTTAATTGTCAAAAAGGTTAATGAATCATTAGCCGCACCGCCGAAAACTTGTTTAACCGGAGCTTCCAGGTTATAGGAAACTTTAAGAATTTGGCTGCCTAATTTTGAATCCAAAACACTCTTTTTTATATTGGGCTGGATGGGAAAAGTAGACACTAAAACCAAAGCTATTGCAATAAATATCAGCCCCCGCAGCAGTGCCGGAATGATTGATAAAGTATTAATCCCGGGAATATTGATCTTAGGGATTTTTGGCAGGAATATTCTAACCAGCAGAAAAAAAATAGCTTCAGATAAAAACCAAACCAGCATAAAACCAAAAACTAAACTTAATCCGTGGGGAATATGGAACTGAGTTTCAAAAAATTTAGCCGGGAAATTGTAAGCCCGAAAGGAGAAAAAGAAAGACAAAAGAAAGCTGATAAAATCCAGACTTTCCAAAACCAACGGTCTACCCACTGCCTCTAAAGCAAAAAGGATAAGCACCCCAATAACCACCAGATCAATCCAATTCAACCCCAAAACCATGAGATCATATTAGCAAAATTAAAGCAAATTTAGTACAATACTGATTAAACTCAGGATTGATTTTCTGTGTTTTCCAAAATTGAGAAGCAATTTTGAGAGGAGAAGCCGGTGAAAGTTGAAGCTTCAATTCATTGAAGCGAAAACATAAACCGTGCTTAGACGAGGGCCGGTAGCTCAGCGGGTTAAAGTAAGCAACCTTACTTTAACGGGATAACTACATACTGATCCGCGATCAGCGGATGAGTTAAAATCAGGGTTATCCCAGGAAGAGCAGGAGTAGTCACGAAGCGACTATAATGCCGGACGCAAGATAAAGTAGATTAAACAGATTAGGTTTGGGCCGGTAGCTCAGCGGTAGAGCAGGAGCCTTTTAAGCTCTTGGTCCAGGGTTCGATCCCCTGCCGGCTCACTAGTTAATAATAGTTAAAAATAGATGAAAGAAGTTAACAATAATTGAGGTCAGTTGCGTTATTGATTGATTTTTGAAATACTAATCTAGTATGGAATCATATATATCTAAACCACAGGTAACTGCTATTAAAGAAATCCCAAAAGCAAAAATTGATAATTCGCCAGTAACAAATCAGAAAGGTTTTATTCCCTTGATAGTAGGAGTAGTGATATTTTTGATCGTTATAGCTGGAGGTGCATATTACCTAGGAACTCAAAAAAATCAAGAATCGTCTCAAGTTAAACAAACTATATACTCACCCCAAATTAGCCCTACAACATTACCTAAAGATAGCACTTCAAGTACTTATATTAAATATCAATATAAAGTTTTTCATTTAGGTTATCCTGTTTTTGAGGTTGAAGTTCCAAGTATATGGACAGCTTATACAACATACGGAAAATTAATTTACCAAGACCCAGCGACTATCTACTTAGGAGAAGCTCAGAATAAAGATAATGGTTTACTCAACGACATAATTCCATCAATCACAATCAAAATTGCTAAAAATAAACAACTTTCAGAGGTAGATCCCAAACAATGGCCTCAGAACGATCAACTCTCAATGTCTTTTAGTAGCCCAATTTCTAATAGCTGGGTAAATTTAAAAGTGGATGGTTTGGATGCTAAGAAAATCAGTGCAGAAACAGTAGGCTCACCAATAGACATAGTCTACTTCACAAAAGATGGAGTAATTTTTACTATTTCGAATAACGCAAGAGATCAGGAAATGTTTGAACATATACTTTCTACCTTCAAAATTATTGATTTAAAATACCTTTAAGCTGTATAATAATTTCACCGAATGGTCCTCGGGGTAAAAATACCTTACTTTTAGGGAGCGAATGTTGACATTGTAAAAAATGATTCATCTTGGCCACAGGGATCGATTTTTTAAAGCTAGAATTGGGATTGTATTTTAAGGGTACTTGTGGTAGTATACGTTTATAACAAGTTATCAGCGACAAATTCCCAGGCTGGGAAAAGTTCGAAAGAACTAGCTGACTAACTGACCCCACCTTTAGGTGGGGTTTTTTATTGGCAAAGACAAGAACTTGTTCATTGATTAACCAACAGTTCGAAAGCCAGCTTTTTCTCTTTTTTCAACTTACTAAACCACTTTTTAGCATCCTTTTCTTGCGGATTATCATGATAATATCTGATTAAGCTTGCTAAAGCATCGGCAAGCTGAATACCAACTTCAGATTTACTTCTTACTGTCCGCAATTTCTTAAGCCCTATACCTTTATCTCGTAATACTTTCTTGAGTTTATGTTCGTACCATTTCGGTTTTTCTCCGTCGATATAAATACTTTTGATGGTTTTTTCTGTAATAAGGTGCTGGAATACAATCTCAAGCAGAGAATCTGGTTTTACCGGATTTTCAAATACAGCCACCTTAACAGTAAAATCAAGATCGAAAATTCGAGAAAGAAATTTATTTTTCATAAACCATCGTTCTTCCGCCCAATGGAAGTAACTAATTTTTAAATCCTCCTCTATCTTTTTAAGCTTATTATCAAACTTTTCAAAGTTATTGACCTCAACATATACAACTGCTCCTGTAGAATGACCTGTTTGCTTGTGGATGCCTGATTCATCGATGAAAATAACCATTAGCTCTCATGTTAGCATAAAAATAGTTGCTGTACTTTATTGTACATTTCTTAAGCAAAAGAGATAGGTATATTCAGAGTTTAGACCGTCAGACAAGAATAATTTGAAAAATTCACTCAGTCTGTGTAAGATATCATCGGGATCACAGAATGATATTAGTGTTTTGGCACAAATTTAGCCTCGAGATTTTGTTAAAAATCCCTTATTTTTGAGCCTATAAACAAGAGACCGAGCAGGATTCGAACTCATGATTGGATTGTTCTGTCAATCTTTCTTATTTTCAAAATCTGAATCAATAATATCCTTTTCCCAATCAGATCCATAAAAATACTGCATTATTCCGCAAGATAAAAGGTAAACAAATTCTTGTATTCCTTTTAATTCCTCATCTGATGCATTAGAATAATATTTTCTGATTACATCCAATGGCAACATTTACCATCACCACCTCCTGCCTCTTTTCAAATAAATAATGCAAATAATCTTAAATTAGATATAATAACAGCAGTCAAAACCTGCTCCATGTACACAGAATATGTTAGATAGAGACACGGGCCCAAAATTTGACCATGATCCTAATTTAGATAGACCTCTTGGAGGATCTACTCGCCAATTCCTGAAAAGATACTATGAAACTGATGAATTTAAGCACGGATATAATCTGTGGAATATGCAGTTTGCAGACCCAAATCAATACAGCGGAGTCGGCAGAAGGCGGGCTATATGGGTACAATCCTTTGTTAACAGATTATTCGATGTCCAAACTGTAAGCGAGGCAGATCGTTTATTAGAGCCTTGGATACGTTGGGGTAAGGTACATTCCGATATATGGCGTCCATACTGGAATGGAGACCATAGCGATGAAGATACTAGTGCACATTATAAAAGGATACAAGAATCATTTAATGCAGTGCCCATTCCGGAAGAAATTAAAGCATATCAAGGAAACTTAATGGATGAAGATTTGAGAACGTTGGCAGATGGCTTATTGTGGATGACTAGAGAGATTAGAGAGTCAATTGATCTAACTGAAGGAGCACAAAGACCAATACCGCTAAGTACTGTTTTTAGAGTACAAAGGATAATGGGAAAACCTTTTATGCCCGCAGGTGGTTTAGAAGATCAGGTAAGAGACAAACCAAGCATAAGAAGAATTGAACATGAAGGGAAAACATATATCGCTTTTGATATTGATGGAGAAGAAGCAGATTTTGCTAGCCTAGATCCATCTTCTGAAGAAGAATGGCAACGATGGAATCAATTACAAGTGGGGACCAGAGTTAGGTATTTAAGAGAAGATCGTGAAGCAAAAAAGAAAACTGTAGAACTTGGCACAGTACGAGGTTTCGATTTATTAGGAGCAGGAGACGCAATGTTATTTGGCCCAAGCGTAGCGAATATAGGAATTATTGTTACTAATGACCAAACTGGATTTTTTCAATGTTCTCTTGTTTCAGATATAAGGCTAGATCAAAATCAAATTACACTCGAAGAATTATCTTCTATCGAACCAGAAAAACCTGTTGACGTTGTATTTATGAAACCACAAACAGGAGAAGTTACTCAACAAACTTTTGAGACTATGGAACAAGCAACAGATGAAGTCAAAAAACGCATTACTCAAGAATTTAGTCAACAAGAATAACTCATTTGAGATAAACTTTCTGATACGCATACTTATGCATCTTTTAATCCAAAATAAGAATAAACTAAAAAACTCATTCAGTCTGTGCAATGTATCGTTGGGATCACTTTACAAAAAAGAGATCCTCTTTACTGGAATTTTTCGGGGAATTGCCTGACAATAACTGCCGCCAATCCATCAGCAAATTGCCCGATTTGATTATAGGCAGCATCCTGCATATCGTATGATGCCTGCCAATCTCCTGCCGCCCGGGCATTAATCACCGCCAACATCAACTGAGCGCGCTCAACCATCATTTGTTTAACAGCATCTTTTTGTATATCCGGATTGACAGCACTTAATAGACTTGCCAATTGCTCAGCCTGATTGCTTAAATCTGACATGGCCCGGCTCCTTTCCGACCCGTCATTGTTTTTTATTGCCAGAGTATAGTTCATATAAGAATCAATATGCTTTCTCCAAACCTCCAAAAATTTATTACTGGTATCAGTCCCGTATAACGATCCCATCAAGTTAGCCATTGCCACGCTATTATTATCCAGAGTGTGAGTTGAAGCTTTAAAAGCCTCGCTGCCAAACCCATCATACCCATCCCGCATGGCCTCCGCCGCCAGATCGACATGTTGTTTATTCAAAGAATTAAGTACCACCCTCAAACCTGAGGCTTTGGTATTAGTGTCTAAAACAGCTGAAGGAGAAGAAGTCATCTGTGCAGAGAGATTTAGCGGAGAACTTCTGTAACTCGTTGAAACTGCCAGGACAGCCAGTAGAACAAATAGAATCAAATTTTTCCACCGGAATTTTCTGGCATTAACCAAATGAACTTACCCTCCTATACGTTCCCATTGTAAAATCTTCTTACCGGATTATTGTTAAAGTTAAGCCAGAAATAAGTAAGAAAGCATCCAATCTTTTGTATTGACTTCGGGTTTTATTTGGAGTAGAATTTGCCTGCAAATTTTAAAAGAGAGGTTTGGGCATGAGTTTTTTTAGCAAAAGTTTTCAGAGACGAAGATTTAGGAAAAAGAGTTTAAAAGAGCCACTTTTCACCGACTCTTTGGTGCCTTTAATTCCGCGTACTATTTTTGTTTACAACAATAACAACACCGTCCTTTGGGATCTGCTACAAGTTAAAGAGTTACTTTTCAAAAAAAGGAGGTGAAAAAATGCAAGTAGTACATTACTGTCAATTACACAGGTCAAAGTTCTACAGGAACGAGAAACAGGTCAATGGCGATGCCAAAGTTTGGTATTCCCACAAGATTTTGGATGGACAGGGTTTTTGTGTAGAAAAAGAAACATCAGAAACCAAACCGGCAGTTGGACAAAGTATTTTTACTGACCGGATCGTTTCACCTTCCAAATATATGTTCATGTGTAATGCCATGAATAATGCGGTAGCTTTGGCTGCAGGCGGCAAAATTGAGCTAGACCAAATTGGATCTTACTACAAAAGGATCCTGACTGAGTTAACTCAGACTGCCTAAATTTTGTTCCCTGCCCCTTGGGGCAGGGAGTTTTCCTTACTTAATACTCAAACTTTGGTATACTTCCCTTAGTTTCCAAGTTTTATGAAGATTTTTAATTCCTTAAGCGACAAACAGGAAGATTTTAAACCATTGCAGGATAAAAGAGTCACTATTTATGTCTGCGGAATTACTCCTTACGACACCACTCACTTAGGCCACGCCTTCACTTACATCTCTTTTGACGCCTTGATCAGGTACTTAAAATTTCAAGGGTATAAGGTAACTTACACCCAAAACGTTACTGATATAAATGACCGCGATAAGGATATTTTGGAAAGAGCCAGGGAGCAAAATATCCCTTGGCAAGAATTAGCAAAATATTGGACTGATAAGTTTTTAGAAGATATGGCCGCCTTAAACTGGGCTCCTCCTACCTATTACCTAAAAGCTTCCGAGCAAATTTCCCCCATGATAGACCTAATCCAAAAACTTTTGGACAAAGGCCTGGCTTACCGAAAAAACGGCAGTGTTTATTTAGATATTTCCCGGGATAAAGGATTTGGCAAATTATCAAAGTTTAATAAAAATAAAATGTTTAAGGTGGCCCAGGAGTTTGAGGAAGATTTGGCCTGCATTGAGAAAAGGAATCCTTTGGATATTACTTTATGGCGGGCGCAAACGCCTGACCAACCAAGACACATCCCCTCTTTTAATTCTCCGTTTGGGCCGGGCAGACCAGGCTGGCACCTGGAATGCTCTGCCATGAGCATTGCCACCTTAGGGGGACAGATCGATATTCACGGAGGCGGCATTGATTTAATCTTTCCTCATCACGAAGATGAAATTGCTCAATCAGAAGGAGCCACCGGGAAGATTCCTTTTGCTAAATATTGGCTTCATACCGGCACAGTTTATTACCGGGGTGAAAAAATGTCCAAATCAAAAGGAAATTTAGTGATGGTTTCTGATTTGTTGAAAAAATATTCACCTAATGCTATCAGCTGGTTACTGCTTTCCCACCACTGGGATAAATCCTGGGAATATAAAGAACAAGACTTAATCCAAGCTCAAAAAAATGTCGAGGCCGTTGAAAAAGCTTTAGCCTCAAAAGGTGAGACCCTGGAGCGTAATACTCAACAATTTACAAAAATCATGGACCAAAATTTAAACACTCCCAAAGCCTTGGATTTTTTACTTGAGCTGGCAAAACAAAAGAAGGAATTAAAAAAGTTTTACGAGGTTTTAGGTTTTAAGATTTAGGTAAACCCACCATAGGAAGGACTGCAGCACCAAATGCTATCCCTGCTCCGAAAGAAGCCGTAGCAATCATATGATTACGGCGAATTTTTCCGCTATTAACAGCTTCGCATAAAGCAATTGGGATCGATGAAGATAAAGTATTTCCGTACTTATTGATGATAACAATTACTTTTTCCATCGCAACTCCTAAACTTTCTGCTACCGCTTTAATTATTTTTCCGTTTGCCTGGTGTGGTACAAAAAAATCAATTTCTTCTATCGGAACCTCTGCCCTGGCTAAAGCCTCTTTTGCCACCTCTGACATCCTTCTTACGGCCTGCTTAAATATTGCCTTTCCGTCCATATGAAGATAAGCCTTCCCTCCTGAACGACTGTTAAATTTATCGGTAATTTACTTCCTCCCGCCTCAACCCCCAATTCGTCTGCATATTCCCCGTCTGCTCCAAAAGCAAAACCCATATTTGTTGGTGCTTCTTTATCCGGAGTAACCATTTTAGCAATTACTGCACCTGCAGCATCTCCGACTAGAATAGCAATCGATTCTCTTCTTCTCTTTTCATGAGAAAACTCATCATCTTTACCTATTACCGGGCTCATTACTTCCCCGCCAATTACTCCATAATAACCTTTTTCTCCAAGAGGACTTGTTAAACCTGTAAAAGCCCTATGTAACCCAAAAATAAACCCCGGACAAGCATCACTATTATTACTTGCAAGAATCCGGTTAGACAAAGCCAGTTTCTTTTGAATTACTGCGGCCGTAGAGACTGCCTGCATATCAGGAGAAGATGTAGCTACAAGCAAGCTGGTGATATCAGCAGACACTATTCCAGCGGAATCTATTGCCTGTCGAAGCGCTCCAACACATAAATCAGAAGTTGCCTGCCCCTCTTTTACCCAAAATCTTTGTTCAATACCAACCCCATTCATTACTCTATTCGTGAACCCAATTTTTTTCCCCAGGCAAACATCAACATCGGTGTTTGTAACAAGTCTATCCCCTGTTGCCATACCAACAGAAATTATGGCTGGCATCATTTCGCCTTCAGCGAATCTCATAGTATAGTAACATAACAAAAAACAGACTTTCTACAAGTCCTAAATGAATATTGTTAGATTATCCACTGAAATCCATATAAATATATAGTAGTCTTAATCGGAAAATAGACTGTGGACAATACCCTGGAAGCAATTTACCAATCAGGACTCAAATTCTTGTCGCCTTTAAGCTTGCCGGATACCTACAGGCAGATTGTGGAAGAAGGGATTAAACTTACCCAGACAGATTTTGGCTCAATTTTATTGCTTGATAATAAAGAATTGAAAAAAGCTTACGCTTCTGCACCGGTTTTTTGTAAAATTAAACCACGCAAAAGGG
Organism: bacterium; assembly: GCA_021786105.1. Lineage (GTDB taxonomy): Bacteria > Patescibacteriota > Microgenomatia > Daviesbacterales > UBA10151 > UBA10151. The sequence goes on along the minus strand of JAJYNW010000006.1, from coordinate 8,004 downwards.
ATTTTATGTACCGGGCTCTAAAGGCACGGGAACCGGTTATTTTAAACGCCAAACAGATATTCCGGCATCACCCGGAAATCAAAGAAACAAAGATCCATTCGGTTATCATCCTACCTCTATCCGACCGTATCAAACCTATCGGGGTAATTTCCTTTATGTCTTTGAAGAATAAATTTTTTTCGGAAAAAGAGAAGGATATGTTGAAACTGTTTGCCCCCCTGGTTGTATTAACCATCCGCAAAGCCCAACTCCAATTCCAAGCCCAAAAGGCCATGGAAACCAGGGATCTGTTTATTTCCATGGCTGCCCATGAGCTAAAAACGCCATTGACCACCATCAACGGCTATACCCAGCTCCTCTATTCTAAACTGGCAGAAACTAATACTCCTGAATCAAGGTGGATTGAAGAATTGTCCTGGGAAAGCTACAGACTGGGCCAGCTGGTTAATGAGCTACTGGAAATAGACCGAATTAGAACCGGCAAATTTCGCTATGTCTGGGAGGAATGTTATTTAAAAGAGATCGTAGACAAGGCACTCTTAGATTTTCGCTTTATCCGTCCTCATAATAAAATTTTAATGGAAAACAAATTAATGCCCGGCCACGATAGGATTATCGGTGACTACAATAAATTACTGCAAACAATTCTTAATTTGCTGGACAATGCCGCCAAATTTTCTCCTTTGGATAAAAGTATCGTCATCTCCCTGAAACATAAATCCGGTTATGTGATTTGCCAGGTTAAGGATCAGGGTAAAGGGATATCTAAAAAAGACCTGCCGAGAGTTTGCCAAATGTTTTACCGGGGCGGAAATCACAGCGGAGAAGGCATGGGGGTGGGACTCTTTTTAGCCAAAAATATTGTAGCCCAGCACCGCGGTATCATTAACATCAGATCTAAAGAAAATAAGGGCACTACTGTTGAAGTAAAGCTACCCAAGCTTAAACTGTTAAACCCTAATCTTTAATCATGTACCCAAAACCCCTGACCGAGTGAAGAAGCTTTTTCTTATATCCGCCGTCAATCTTTTTCCGCAAATATCCCATATATACATCCACCACTCTGGTTTCAATATCCTGAGAATACAGCCAAACCCTGTTAAGAATCATTTCTCTGGTCAAAATCCGGCCTTTATTATGCATTAAATATTCCAGTAATTTAAACTCCTGGGGAGTCAGCTGAATGCTTTTACTCTCTCTTTTAACCTCAAATGTTTTCCTATCAAGCTCCAAGTCGGAAATCCTTAGTTTGCTTTCCGGCTCGCCGGTACGGCGCAGCCGGGCTTTAATCCGAGCCAACAATTCATCAGCCACAAATGGTTTGGTAATATAGTCATCTGCCCCCAAATTCAACCCCTGCACAATATCAGACATGCCGTCCCGGGCAGTCAAAATAATAACCGGCACTTCCGGGTGATCCTTCCTGATTTCCTGACAAACCGACTCGCCGCTCATATTAGGCAACCCTAAATCCAGAATAACTAAATCCGGGGCGGATTTGGAGATGAAATTTATGGCAGATATACCGTCAGAAACCGCTTGGGGAGAATATTCATTATTTAACAAAAGTTCTTTTAAATATTTCTGCAAACCTGTGTCGTCTTCAACAATTAATACTTTACTCACCATAATTTAAGAAATATTTCCGAGTATTCGAATTATATATACATCAATTTTATTGTTCAATAGAAAAGGGGTCTTTATTACAAAGTTATTACAAAAAAAGCACATTTTCATTAATGAAGAAAAGTAAACTACCAAATGAACAGGAGAGGGGGTGATTAGCATGGCGATGAAAAAAGGCAAGCAATCAAAGTCTTCCAAAACCGGCAGAAAGAATCAGGGGATGAAGAAAGAACAACCAGCTTATCATGATATAGGAAGAGGAAGGACAAATAAAAACGAGGACAATCCCTATTATATGGAGGACATGGAGGGTGAGAGGTAAGGGATAAATGTTTAAAAAAGAGGTAAGATTCTTGCTGACTTCTTACCTCTTTTTGTGTCGGTTTTAATTTTCAAAAAGTATCATTTGTATATAGTATGAATATTCCTTTATGGATCATTTTCGGACTTATTATCGGAGTAATTGCTAACCTAATTGACCCTTATCCTTCAAGAGGAGGCGTTTTGGGTTCCGTAATTTTAGCTATCTTAGGGGCCATATTAGGCGGAATTTTAGGTAATTTAGTTTTTGGCATCGGGATTTCCGGATTTAACTTCCCCTCCATTGCCGTTGCAGCTTTAGGCGCATTGTTTTTAATGTTTATCGAAAGGGCTTTTGGCAAAACATGAATATTTTAATAAATACTCCACTACTCAAATCACCGGCTTTAAAGGAAAACTTTGACAACAAAGTTCTGATAATCTTCTTAACTCTTATAACTGCTTTAATAGTTCTCGGCCTAGTCTTTATTGACTTCATGAAGTCGCAAGCAGGAAACAGCCCGAAAAATAGTGAAGAAACTAGGGAAACTCCTCAAACCTCCACAATTTCCCTCTAAATATTGCATTCTATAGGTTTATTGACAAGACTTTACATCTCTGTTAACATACGCACTTCAGGTTCAGAAGAACCTTTTTTTACTTCATTAGTACAGTATTCCGCATTGCCACCTTGATTAATCACGAAGGTCGGACAAAAAGCTTTTTAGATTCTTCGTAGTTAATCAAAGCGACAATGTGTAAAGTTTTTTAAACTTATGATGAATTTACTGTCCACATCATATGAGGAGGTTAAAAACCTCTTTTCCCAAATTTTCCAGGAGGCCAAACAAAGTTTGGTAATTTTCGTGTACCTAACTTTGATTGCCGCCATCTTAGTCAGCGGTAAAACGTCCAACCCAAAACCAGTCCTTGCCCAAGCACCGGCCCCAGCATCGACTCAGGCGCCCTTAGCCCACATAACCCCTGTCAAGGATTCCAGCGAAGTTTTTGGTTTCGCTCCATACTGGAACATCAATAAACTATCCAATATCGATTTTAAGGTTTTAACCACGCTGGCATATTTTGGAGTTGAAGTTGGTAGCGACGGCAATTTGGTCAAGGATTCGCCCGGCTACAACACTTTTGCCAGCAGTCAGGCCACAGATCTTTTCAGGAAGGCCCATTCAAATAACACCAGGGTAGTTTTAACCTTAACTCAAATGGATAATGGCTCGATTACCCAACTGATGGATGACACAAATGCCCAAAGAACAGCCATTGATCAGGCTGTCGGGTTAGTCAAACAACGGGGTATTGACGGAATTAACGTAGATTTTGAATTCGAGGGCGATCCGGGCCAATATTACCGGGACCGTTTTACCCAGTTTGTAACCGATTTAACCAACCGAATGCATCAAGAAGTACCTGGTTCAAAAGTGACGGTTTCCGTATATGCCACCGCTGTTAAAGATCCGAAAATTTATGACATCGGCGCCTTGGGTAAAATGTCTGACGGCATTTTTATGATGGCTTATGATTTTGCCAATGCCGGATCAGACAATGCCATTCCGACCGCTCCTTTATATGGATATCAGGACGGAAAATATTGGTATGATATCTCCACCTCAGTTAATGACTTCCTCAGATTAATGCCTGCCAATAAATTAATTTTGGGCGTACCTTATTACGGGTATAACTATGTGGTCGATCAGCCGGCTGTTAAAGCCCAAACCTCCTGGAAGGGTGCTGGGGAATCAGAACCTTATTCTCTGGTGGCCAATTCATGGAATTCGGTTTTAAACGGAGTAGACCAGGTAATTAATGGCTGGGATGATGACGGAAAAGTCGGCTATTTTGCTTACCATATCGCCAATACAGACACCTGGAGAATGGTCTTTATGGAAGATACTAAATCCCTAGGCATTAAATATGACTTTGCCAAACAGAAAGGATTAGGCGGAGTCGGCATTTGGGCTTTGGGCAACGATGACGGCAAGCCCGAACTATGGAATTTGCTGGAACAAAAATTCGGCCCGAAACAGTTGGCCAGCGCTGATTTGACCAACAAGGCGGTGAATAATATCTAATGAATATGGATAACTTAAAACCTATCATCAAAATACTTTCACACAGCTGGAAACCTTTTGTGGTCGCGCTGGTTTTCGGTTTCGCCATGACCTTTATCCAATCCATCAAGGCCCACCAGCAAGCAGCCACCCAACCGCTGGTTAAGCCGGCCATTACCGTTGACCGGTTTAATGATATCCGTGCCAAGCTGGCCCAAACTGCCAATAATTTTCAAATCAAGGAAGCCAATGTCCAAACTCCAGTTGATACTTCCGCTGATTTTAACCAGGCTTCTGCCTATGCGGTGGTTGATGCTGATACCGGCCAGGTAATCGCCGGAAAAAATCTTAATCAAAGACTGCCGATGGCCTCTCTGACTAAAATGATGACCGCGGTGGTGGTGATGGATTTGGCCAGCCCTAATGACCAATTCACCGTCTCTCAAAACGCGGCCAATGTCCAGCCTACCCGGATGGGGGTCGTGCCGGGACAAAAGTGGAGTCGGAACGAACTGCTAAATGCCATGCTGTTAACTTCAGCCAATGATGTGGCTCAAGTTTTCAAAGATAATATTGACCAAAAATACGGTAACGGCACTTTTATAAAAGCCATGAATATTAAAGCTGAAGTTTTAGGGCTAAAAAATACCCACTTTGATAACCCGCAGGGGTTTGATGCTGATACTCACTTCAGCAGCGTGGAAGATTTAGCCATCCTGGCAAATTATGCCTTAAAAAATTATCCGACTTTTAGGGAAATTGTAACCAAGGATTACCAGTTCTATCCGGCGACAAGTACTCACAAACAGGCAGATCTTTACAACTGGAATGGATTACTGGATGTATATCCGGGTGTAGCGGGCGTCAAAATTGGCAATACGGAAAAAGCTGGCAACTGCACAGTGGTATTTTCCGAAAGAGGCGGCAAAAGATTATTAGCTGTGGTATTAGGCGCTCCGGGAGTTTTAGAAAGAGATATGTGGGCAGCAGAACTCCTGGATTTTGGGTTTGAAAAATCTGCCGGTTTGCCACCGGTTAATGTCACCAAGGACCAACTTCAAACTAAATATGATTCCTGGAAATATTTTGGCTAACTCCTCCCATTCTTACATACTTCTCTAATAATTCTCACGTTCTTTCCACAAAACTTAATTAAGCTTTAACTATGACTTGGCTGCGCCGCGACCTTTTGGTGGCTTTTTTTGCTGTAACCATTTTCCTTTGCCTCATACCCATACTAACCTATATTCATTTTGCTTCAGACTTAGCCCCCAGAGAAACCTTAATCAATCATAATGATCAGGGGATTAAACTATTTGATTCTAAAAGCCGCCTCTTTTTTACTTTTTATGACGCTAAGCTGAAAAAAGAGGTGCCTTTGTCTAATATCCCCAAAGTTACCCAACAGGCCATTATCGCCATGGAAGATAAGGATTTTTATTCCCATCCCGGTTTTTCCATCACCGCCATGATCCGGGCTTTTTTTGAGGATATTCAGGGAAAACAGCTGACGTACGGAGCCTCCACCATCACCCAGCAACTGGTTAAAAATTCCCTGCTTAATCCCAGAAAGGATTTTTTGAGAAAAGCCCAGGAAATAGTTTTGTCGCAGGAACTGGAAAGAAGATATACCAAAAACCAGATTTTAGAAATGTACTTAAACTCCGTCTACTTTGGCGAAGGCTCTTTTGGAGTAGAAGAAGCAGCCGATATTTACTTCAACAAACACGCCAAAGATTTAAACCTGGCCCAAAGCGCCATTTTAGCCGCCGTCTTACCGGCCCCCTCACGGCTTTCTTTATTAAACGGGGATCTAACCGAAGCCAAAAGAATACAGGCACTGGTTTTAGACAAAATGGTGGAACAAAAATATATTACCCCTGAACAAAAAGACGAAGCCCTAAAGGAGGATATTGGGCTTGACCCTCACCAAAACGATCTTAACGCTACCGCCCCCCACTTTGCCCTAATGGTCAGGGACCAGCTAATCAAGCAATATGGTGAAGAGGTAGTGGCCCGGTCCGGCTTTAAGGTTAAAACCACTTTGGATTTAGATTGGCAAAAGTATGCCGAAAAATCAGTGGCCAGACAAGTAGAAAACCTCAGGTTTAATAATGTCTCCAACGGCTCAGCCGTTGTCATGGATCCAAAAACCTCTGAAGTTAAAGCTTTAGTCGGCAGCAAAGACTGGAATAATAGCAGTTTTGGCAAAGTTAATATTGCTGTCTCGCTTCGCTCACCAGGTTCCGCCTTCAAACCAATTGTTTATATCCGGGCTTTTGAAGAAAATTTTCTTACCCCTGCCACAATACTGCAGGATGAACCGACCAGATTTGCCAACTTTGATGAAAAGAAATTTTTTGCCAGATTTCCCACCCGTGCCGCGGCTCTTTACAACTTAGCCAATGATCCAAACGCTTATTACCGACCTGTCGACTACGATCGAAGATACCGGGGACCGGTGACAGTCAGGAGAGCGCTATCTAATTCTTTAAATATCCCGGCTGTTTCGGTCCTGCAAAAAATCGGGGTACCGGATGCACTGGATTCAGCCAAGAATTTAGGAATCACTACTCTGGGCGATCCGGAGAACTACGGCTTAGCCTTAGTGCTAGGAACAGGCGAGGTTAAACTATTAGAGCTGACTAACGCCTATGCGGTATTTGCCAACAAAGGCTATAGAAACGAACCGACTTTAATTTTGGAGATTGCCGACAAAAAGGGTAATTTGATTTATAAATATCAGCCTAATCCCACCCGGGTAGTTGATGAAAAATATACCTTTTTAATCTCCTCAATTCTGTCCGACAATAAAGCCCGGGCTGAAGTTTTTGGCACTGCTTTAAATATTTCCCGGCCTGCCGCCGTCAAAACCGGCACAGCTGAGGAATTTAAAGATGCTTGGACTATCGGCTATACCCCCAGTTTAGTAGTAGGGGTATGGGTAGGAAATAATTATAACGAACCAATGGATGGGGTGGCTGGATCCTTAGGGGCTGCGCCAATTTGGCAGGATCTGATGGAGAAATTTTTAAAAGGAACCCCTATTGAGCAATTTACCCCGCCTGAAGGCATAGTTAAAATCCCTACTTGCGGCTCAAATCCTGTTTCCAAAATTGCCACCAGTTCTGCCGCCTTTGAATATTTTGTCAAAGGTACCGAACCCTTAAAAAACTGCCTGACAAACACGGCTACCCCTTCCGCCGCTGTCTCACCCGCTTCTCCTCCGACTCCGACCTCATCAGGCACAACCTATATAATAATCACCCCATCAGTAACCCCGATCACTTCACCAACAACCACCCTAGAAATCTCCCCCGCTCCCACAACTTCATCAACCCCTTCTCCCACTTAAACTCTTTCTTACAAAATTCTTTTCTGTTTGTAACCCGGCTTTAAACAACCTGATGTAGCATAAATTTATGGATGGAAGCGGATTTGAAGAATTTAATAATACGATCCAAAAAACCAATGAGCTTTTGAAAGAAATTGAAAAGACTTTTGGCTGGGAAAACCGGCGGAATCAATCTTATGCTGCCCTTAGGGCAGTCTTGCATACGCTAAGGGATAGGCTGCCGGTTGAAGAAGCAGTCCAGTTGGGCGCCCAACTACCCATGCTGATACGGGGTATGTATTATGATGGCTGGAATCCGGCCAAAGTTCCCATAAAAATGAATAAGGAAGAATTCCTGCAGGAAATCAGAAGACAATTCCCCTTTTCCATGGAAGATAACATAGAAGATGTAGTCAGCGCGGTCTTGATGGCGCTTCAGAAACACATCAGCTTGGGGGAAGCAGAGGATATTATCTCGGATCTGCCGGAAGATGTTGCTGAAATGATTACCCCGTTTATCTAACTCCATATGCGTTAGGTGAAAAACCGCCAACTAGTACCTCTTTACTTTAATTTTAATGTAAGTTAAACTTCTTCTTAGCCATTGCACTGGTAAATTGCCAGTTAATGGTGGCTTTTTCTTTGTTTCTCCTTTCCTGATAGGCCCGTACTTCTCCT
>JAJYNW010000012.1 GCA_021786105.1 bacterium | reverse complement strand
CAATAATATTTTCTCTACAGTCTCGGACTATCTTCAAAAATTCTTCTAAATTTTCCTAGAGACAGATCAAAATCCTACCCTTTAAAAGAAAATTGTCCCATTTATTTCAAATCTGCAGGTGGGTCAGGCTAGACCGATAGGAAAAAAGGGGTAAAAAAATAAGGTACTTTTTTTACATCTTCACTTCAATGTCCACACCGGCGGGGATCTCCAGATGCATCAAAGAATCGATGGTTTTTTGGGTAGGTTCAACAATATCGACCATTCTTTTGTGGGTTTTAATTTCAAAAGCTTCCCGGGAATTTTTATCAGTGTGAGGAGAAGTTAAAACGGTAATTCTTTCGATTTTAGTAGGAAGGGGAATCGGACCAACTATTTTAGCGCCAGTTCGAAGGGCGGTATCCAATAAGGATTCACAGGTGTTATCTAACACCCGATGATCATAACTTTTCAGTTTTACTCTAATTCGTCCTCTTGGCATACTTGTTACCTTCTTACTGTTAACGTGCTAAATTTCAAGCAAAGCGAGAAATCAAGCTATGCTTATTATACCTCAAACCATCAAAAAAGGGGCTTTCGCCCCACTTTATCACCTAAATCAACTTAGGCGATAATCTTGGTAATAACTCCGGCTCCGACAGTTTTACCGCCCTCCCGGACAGCAAACCTTAAACCTTCTTCCATAGCAACCGGTGTAATCAGCTTACCTTTAACATTAACCGTGTCGCCTGGCATAGCCATTTCTACACCTTCCGGAAGTTGGACTTCACCGGTCACATCAGTAGTTCTGATGTAAAATTGTGGTCTGTAACCTTTGAAGAACGGGGTATGTCTTCCGCCTTCTTCTTTACTTAAAACATAAACTTCTGCTTCAAATTCAGCGTGAGGAGTAATTGAGCCGGGTTTGGCCAATACTTGACCGCGCTCAACGTCGTCTTTTTCAATACCTCGAAGTAAAATTCCGGCGTTATCTCCGGCTTGACCCTCATCAAGCATTTTGTGAAACATTTCAATTCCGGTAACCACACTCTTTTTAGTTGGTCTAATTCCGACAATTTCAATTTCCTCATTAACTTTAACCTTACCTCTTTCAATTCTTCCAGTTACCACAGTTCCGCGACCTTTGATAGAAAAGACATCTTCCACAGCCATCAGGAATGGTTTATCGGTTTCCCGGGTGGGAGTTGGAATCCACTCATCAACTTTGTTCATGAGCTCTTCAATGGCTTTAACGGCTTCAGCATCACCTTCCAAAGCTTTTTTAGCTGAACCTCTGACTATCGGGGAGTTCGGATCATATTCATATTTCTTAAGCAAATCCCTGACTTCTTCTTCCACCAAATCCAAGAGTTCAGGATCATCAACCATATCGCATTTATTGAGGAAAACTACAATTGCTGGAACTCCGACTTGGTGAGCAAGCAAAAGATGTTCTCTAGTCTGTGGCATCGGACCATCCGGAGCAGATACTACCAAGATAGCACCATCAGTTTGAGCAGCACCGGTAATCATATTTTTAATGTAATCTGCATGACCTGGCATGTCAATGTGAGCATAATGTCTTTTTTCAGTTTCGTATTCTTGGTGGGAAATATTAATGGTAATACCGCGGGCTTTTTCTTCTGGAGCATTGTCAATTTGGTCAACTGACCTTTTTTCTGCCATACCTTTGGCAGCTAAAACATTGGTAATTGCAGCGGTTAAAGTTGTCTTACCATGGTCAACGTGACCCATGGTTCCAACATTTACGTGCGGTTTTGTTCTATCAAATTTTTTTGCGTCTGCCATATTTTTATAATTTTATCAAAGCTGATTAGGTTTGTCCACAATCAATTTTTGACAAGAGCTATTAGCTCTAAAAATCCAGCTCTTCCAGCTGGTAAATAAAATATACACTAAACCAAATAATAATGCAATAGGTTAAATCAGAGAGTTCTTCCAATTCCTATATTATGCAATAACCTTGTTCCTAGTCTGGCCAAATAGAATCCTAAATCTTTGTCTCTCAATTGCTCTTTTTCTGGTTTCCGGTCCATTAGCTGCTGTATGCAAACACTCTTATCCCAACCCTCATGAACCATCCCATTAATTGCTAAAGTAATTGGGGCATTCAAATTATGTTTCCTTACTATATCAGCAGCAACTTTAACTGTATATAAACTTTCTACCAAATCTTTTGAAGTCTCTAATTCTTTCAGCGATCGACCTCTGGCAAAAGCCTCACCTGCTCTTGTATTCCTGGTTCCTTGCCCTATGCAAGAAAGGAAAAAATCACCAGCTCCTGATAAACCCATAAACGGTCTTTCATCCTGTGCTCCTAACACTTTTCCGATCATAGCCATTTCCGCCAAAGCCCTTGCAAAATAAAGCGCCTTAGTATTTTGACTCACATCAAGCACATTTACTATACCGACCCCAAAAGCCATAATGTTTTTCAGAGCACCCGCAGTCTCCAACGCAATTACATCTTCCTCCGTATAAACACGGAAGTAATTTGTATTAAATAAAGCCTGGAGGCGTTTTGCAGTTCCTGCTTGATAAGAAGCAATTACCGTCCCTGTTTCTTTACGAAGAGCCATCTGGTTTGCTATATTAGGACCAGACATAACAGCAACATGATCTATATGATTTGGCCGTTCTTGTAAAACAATCTGTGACATTGTTAGATTAGTTCCCTCTTCCAAGCCCTTTGTCCCAATCAGAACATCACAATCTCCCCTAAGAGATGTTTTTAAATTCTGAAACACTTCACGGAATCTTACCGAAGGGGGAGCCAAAAAGAGAACTCTCGCACCTTTAACAACCTCTTGAATATCGCAAGTTCCATGTATAGATCTCGGTAAATCTATACCCTCTAACCTATCGCTTCGATGTGTTGCTTTAAAAGTTTCTAAGGATTCAGGACGATTGAAGTATAACGTTACCTGGTGGCCCATATCGGCAGCTATTTTTGCAAAGGCACTCCCCAAAGCGCCTGCAGGAACTACTCCAACTTTTATTTCGACTGACATGAAGGTGATTATAACGACTTAAGGCCCTATAGTCAAAAGGGTTAAGTTGAGAAACTTATCTTCCGGAAGTATCTTTGGCCAAAGTTTTAATAGCCTCCTGCACTGTAGTCATAAATTGGGCCGGGAAGATAATAGTGGAATTCTTCTCAGTAGAAATTTCGGCCATGGTTTGCAAAGTCCGAAGCTGCAGCGCCACCGGATGTTTAGATATCAAATCAGCTGCCTGACCCAAAGCCTCAGCTGCCTGTTTTTCTCCTTCTGCCGCCACAATTTTGGCTCTTCTTTCTCTTTCCGCCTCAGCTTCTTTAGCCATCGCCCTTTGCATATTATCCGGTAGAACGATATCTTTAATTTCCACCGCTGTCACTTGCGCTCCCCAGGGTTCGGTATGTTTGTCAATTACACTTCTGATTTGATCATTGATATCACCGGTTTTGGAAAGCAGCTGATCCAGGGTAAATTGTCCAACCACATTCCGGACAGTGGTTTGAGAAATTTGGTTAACAGCAGAATACACATCCTCAATGGCTATCACCGACTTTTTCGGGTCGACAATATGATAATAGGCAACAGCGGCAATATCTATTGAAACATTATCTTTGGTAATTATCTTTTGGGAGGGAATATCCATGGTGATTGTTCTAAGAGTTACCTTTTGCATTCTTTCAAAAATCGGGATTAAAATAATCAATCCTGGCCCCCTGACCCCAGTCACTCTTCCCAGAAAAAAAATTACCCCCCGCTCATATTCCTGAACAATTTTAAAACTGATAAGTAAAAGAATAATTAAGAAGAAAGCTCCGACCAAATAAAAAATTTCCATACTTCAAGTATACCACTAATAAAGAGGCTAGTTTTTTCTCTCAGGTAAATGCGCTCTATGGGAAGTCCTAAATCTCTCCATAGCTCGCTCGATAAGGTTTTCAATTTTAGGAATCTCTGCATCTGGCACCTCAGGAAGCCCTTCGAGAAAATCTCCATGAACTAAGCCCATATGTTTTAATTCCTCATAGTCTTTATCTATTTGATCTTTTTCAGCAGCTTCTTTTCGTGTTCGCTGTCGCAGGATTTTTGTATAGAGCCGAGCTTTTGGTTCCCTATCAATGCCCATAATATTTGATGTTGGTACTTAATGTTCCACTCGTCCAGTGAAACCTGAGGATTCGATGATTTTTTGGGTAATATTGGATGGCACGGTTTCGTAGTGATCTGCTTCCATGTAATAAGTAGCCCGGCCTTGTGACATAGACCTGATAGCAGTAGCATATCCATGCATCTCTGCTAAAGGCACTAAAGCAATAACCACTCTGGCATTCCCTTTTGTTTCAGAAGATAAAATTTGGGCCCTTTTGGAAGATAAATCACCAATAATTTCTCCCAAAAACTCATCCGGGGTAGTGACTTCCACCTTCATGATAGGTTCAAGCAAAATCATGTCGGCTTTTTTAGCTGCCTCAGACAAACCTAAAGATGCGGCAATTTTAAAGGCCACTTCGGAAGAATCAACATCATGAAAAGAACCATCATAAACTACCACTTTAATATCAGTCACCGGATAACCGGCCAAAATTCCGGTGTCTTCTTTTTCAATCACTCCTTTTTCAATTGGAGGAATAAATTCCCGAGGAATGGCACCACCAACAATTTCGGAAGCAAATTCCCGACCGGTTCCCCGAGGCAAAGGCTCAATCCGCAGCAAACAGTGCCCATATTGACCGCGACCGCCGGTTTGCCTGATGTATTTACCTTCACCTTCTGCAACTTTAGTAATAGTTTCTTTATATGCCACCTGCGGCTGACCCACGTTGGCCTCCAGCTTAAATTCCCTTTTCATCCGGTCCACCAGAATCTCAAGTTGAAGTTCACCCATCCCGGCAATGATAGTTTGGCCTGTTTCCGGATCAGATTTGACTCGGAAAGTCGGGTCTTCTTCAGACAACCGCTGCAAAGCATAACCCAACTTTTCCTGGTCAGATTTGGTTTTGGGTTCGATTGCCAAAGATATAACCGGATCGGGAAAGGTGATAGATTCCAAAATGATTGGAGCACCTTCGTCACATAACGTGTTCCCTGTTACCGTATCTTTAAGCCCCACTGCTGCTACAATCTCTCCGGCATATGCTTCATCAATTTCCTCCCTATCATTGGCATGCATAAGAAGCAACCTACCAACCCTCTCCCTAATTTGCTTGGTAACATTATAAACATAAGAACCGCTTTTTAAAGTTCCGGAATAAACCCTGATATAAGTCAGCTTTCCGACGTGCGGATCAACTTGGATTTTAAAGGCCAAAGCAGCCAGAGGTGCGCTAGAATCGCCTTTTCTCTCTTCTGCTTCCCCTGTTTTTGGGTTTATACCAGTAACTATAGCAATATCTTGAGGCGAAGGCAGATACTCAACCACTGCATCAAGCATCGGCTGAACCCCTTTATTCCGCAATGATGAACCAGCCATTACCGGAACAATTTTATTGGCAATAACTGCCCGCCTTAAAGCCATCTTCAATTCTTCCACAGTAATCTCCTCACCACCCAGATATTTTTCCATCAACACATCATCTGTGCCGGAAATTTCTTCTACTAATTTTGCCCGGGCAGTCTTTACTTCCTCAACCATGTTAGCCGGGATCTCTACTTCAATAAACTTGGCACCGGTTTGATCGCCTTCCCAAATAATGGCTTTCTCAGTCAAAAGATCAACTACTCCCTTGAAGTCATTTTCCTTGCCGATTGGCAAGTTGTAAGCAATAGCATTTGCCCCCAACCTATCCCGAGCTGATTGGATGGTGGCCTGAAAGTCGGCCCCCACCACATCCATTTTGTTGGCAAAAGCAATCAAAGGAACACTGTATTTATTAGCCTGCCTCCAAACTGTTTCTGTTTGAGACTGAACTCCTGAGGAGGAATCCAAAACGATTACTGCCCCATCCAACACCCGCAAAGACCTTTCCACTTCAGCCGTAAAATCAACGTGTCCCGGAGTATCAATTAAATTAATCCTCATTTCATGACCTTCAAAAAGGCCTTTTCTGACAGTCCAAAAAGCTGTGATGGCTGCGGAAACAATGGTGATGCCACGTTCACGCTCTTGTTCCATCCAGTCAGTCACAGTTGTACCTTCATCAATATTGCCAATTTTGTAAGTTTTTCCGGTGTAAAAAAGGATCCGCTCAGTAGTGGTAGTTTTGCCGGCATCAATATGGGCAATAATCCCGATATTTCTAATTCTATCCAGCGGAAAATCTCTTTTTGTTTTTGCAATAGCCATATTATTCCCCTTTTTCTAGATCTCTGATTAATTTTTTAATTTCTTCAATTCTGACTCTGGTGGTTTCTGCATCCTCAGAAGCCATGGTGTAAGCGGCGTTTTCCGACAGGTCACCTTCGGCAGCTGCCACACCTTTTTTCTCCAAAATAACCTTTAGGTCTTCTTCCAACCTAGCTAGATTATCCTTCCACATTTTAATTTTTTGTTGCCTTAACTTTACATCCATCATAATATAAGAACCTTGCGACTTTCAGTCTTTAAAAAACCTCCCTCAAACTCGGGGAGGCAACAAGTAAATATTACTGATTTTGATCCTAAAAGTCAACAATTAATGCTATGAATTATGAAGGAAGACTTTATCTTATTTTAATCACTCCCAGTTTTGCCAGCAGATTACGAAGAGCTGAGAAATCAAAGACATTAACTAAACCATCATTGTTCATATCTATTCCCTCTCTGATAGTTTTGTTAATCTTCAAATCTGCCTTCCAGTCAGTATGCAGTATTGACATATCGATCAGATTAATCTTGCCGTCTTTATTCCCATCACCATTGCCTTTTGGACCAGGCACTGGAGTTGGATTCGGGCACCATCCTTCTGCTGACTCAGGCAGTTTGCAGGCTGGCTTGGCATCCAAACAAGCAGGTCTGGGCAAACAAACCTTAGAGGATCCCACCTTAAATGACCAGTCAGAATAACCCCATCCTGGGTTAGTTACAACTTTACCTCGCGGTTCAATCGAAATCCGCACTTGTTGATTAGCTATCTCGGCCGGGATTGTCCAATCATAAGAAGAAATTGGATATTTAACTGTACCAATATATCCACTCTTATTTGCCCCATCCTGATAATAGAAATAGCCTAAATTATAGTAATCAACATTTGTACCCACTAAATTCCAACTAATCGGAACCTTCTGGCCAACATTATATGTTTCTCCTTGACTGTAACCTGGTTTAACAGTATTGAAGCTGACATATTCGCTTTTTGGCACGAAATTTAAAACAAATTCTGCTTTAGTTAGAATTTGATTAGTAGTTTTATCACTCACTGTCACCCACAGATTAGCAGAAGTGGTAGAACCAACCGAAGGAACAGTAATATTTGCATGATCAAGCGGACAAGGAGGTTGCGTCCCATTGGCGCAACCTGCAAAAGGCTCCACATTTATAGTGCTGCCACCGCCAAACTGCTCCACTTGCCAGCTATAATTTAAGTTAGACTGATTTGCTACTACATTCCCTTGCCCATCTCTTAACAAAGCATAAACTGCATAACCACTTCCTGCTTCAGAAGGAGCTACCATATAAACACCACCTATTGGTAATTTTTCAATGTAATAGCTAGAACCAGAAACAGGTGTAGGTGAGGGTTTGACCTCAATGGTAAAGTCATATCCTCTTTTAACAGTTAAGATATTAATGTTGTTTAAGTTACTCAATATTTCTGAGGAATCTGTAAATGACACTGTGCCTTTACCTAAGGCTTTGGCTCTGAAGGTAATGGTAGCCATGAGTCCTGCTGGTCCATTAACTTGAGTTTGGTATCCCGGAGCCGGTACTCCTCCTGTCAAAGAAATCTCTCCGGTATTGTTATCATAAAAATCCTCTACCCAATTGATGGTATTTGGCCCAAAACTTTTCTCTTCCCTAATCTCTTTAACTTCTACCAAATCTTTGGGGAAAGTCATCTTGGCAGTAAATAAATTAGCAGTTTCAATATCTGACCTGGCATATAGTTTGACTTCAAACTCTTCCCGTAAAGCATGCTGGCCATAAATGGCACAAAGAATTCCGGCAGTACAACCGGAAGGACCTACCAAAGAAAAGCTAACTTCGGGGCCGGTGGGTTTTGAAAGAGAAGCTTTAGGTAAGAAATTAAAAGGAGCGCCTGAGGTGATTAAATATACTCCCACTATTAACCCCACCACCAGCAGTAAAAGAAACAGAATATGAGCAACACCACGCTCAGACGGTTTGGGCATTAACTTAAGTAAGACATAATATTTAAGCTTTGTCAAATTGAGAAAGCATATTTTTGATCCTAAAAGTCAAATAGATAAATGGATAATCTTCTTCAGCTTCGGGGATTTCGGCCAAGAGTGGAAAGATTAAACGAAATAGAATCTTTTGTTAAACTTTTCAGAAGAAAACCCGATGAATCAGGGTCCATCCTCATAATCGCCTCTATTTGGTCTATATTATGAAGACTTCCGACAACCCTTCTTAAGGCATCTGGAGAAACAACAGATTGTTCAATTGGCTCTCCTTCAGGACTACCTAATCTACTCATATTCATAATATATTACCACTTAAAGTCAAGAAACGCACGCATAAACTAGCCTGCTATTCTTTTATACACCTGCCTCCAGCATCAGGATAGTTCCCATCCAACTGACATTTATACCCTAAAGGACAAACAGTTCCGGCAAATCCCCCACAAAATATGTTCTCTGTGCCGGTTCGGTCTTGATCTAAAAATTTAACCGTAGCCAACATTTTATCCATAGTAGATATGTATTCCGAAGATATAGATGGGGCAACTACCTGAAATATGTATACTGCATCTCCTTTAGCAAATACTTTTGCATGAAAAGTGTGTGCGGTAATCATATCTATCTTTCCGGTTTCTTTATCTTTCCATTCAAACATTAATGCATCTATAGTGCCTATTTTTGTCTTTTGAGGATTTACATAAACTTTTCTTTCACGAGGATTATAATAATAGTTTTTAACCCACTCTTCTAAACTTGAAAACTTTTGATTAGATAAAACCGAAACTTCAATACGATAACCTTTTAAAATCTCTTCCGCTATACCCATTTCGGGCGTTTTATAGTCTGGTGACAAAAAAGCTACATCAGCACCGCTAAGATAATCATGATCCCTTACTTTCCAATTTGGAGGATAGGAGAATGAAAGAGAATAAGCCCTACCATACCTGGAGACGTATTTTTCAAAACTATATGTTTCCCAACTAGCACTGTGGGACGATTCAGTGTAAACGACTTCACTCGGAGATGGTGTAGGTTTAGAGGCAGGGCAAGATTTGAATTCACAATTTGGACCGATTCTGCCTACATATGAACCATCCAGGCACTGTTTGGCATCTTGAGTACAAATCTTAGGATTATTTCTGAATAGTACAGAAATAATATTTTTCCCTGCCCCAAAATAATATCCCCCACCAAAAGCAACTAATAATAAAATTCCTAATAAAATATAAATTCCAGCAAAACCCTTGGACATTAATTTAAGTGTATACCTAAAAAGAAGAAATGTGAAATATTACCAGCGGCAATGTCTAGTGTTTCAATAGCTATAAACCCAGCCTGGCTGCCATTTCCAAGATGCAGTAACTGCATCTTTAATAGGAACTCCCTTTATCCAGTGTTCCAATCCGTATTGGGTAGCCCGGTGACCAATAACCATCACCTTTTTACCTTCACAATCTCTCTTTAATTCCTCTAAAAATTCCTTCATTCTTCGAGCAGCTTGTTCATAGCTTTCACCATTTGGAAAAGGTTTGTTAATATGTTCCACTTTTAACGGATCAACTTCGCTGCTTGGATGTCTGGTTAAATCTCCATAATCACATTCTCTTAATCTTTTATCTTTAATAATGGGAAATCTGTTTTTAAAGGCTATTTCCGCGGTTTTGTAAGCTCGTTGCAAATCAGAACAAAAAATAGCATCAAAATGCTCAGCTTTACGTCTTTCACCTAACTCCCTAGCCTGCTGCATCCCTAAAGGGGAAAGTCCTACATCATTATGTCCAGATGATAAATGATTTTCATTATCAAAAGTTGTTGAGTGTGATTCAAAAATTATTGTGACCATTTAGGAATTACTTTTTAAAATATTTTCTGCTGCTTTGTTAAATTTGTCTAAAGAAAATTGGTATATATCATAGTTTTTAATATCCTTGTCTGTATCAACAGTAATCACAAATTTGCGATCAAGTATATCTAATGAACAATCTTTATGATTCGCACTAATCAGAAATGATTTAGGAAATTTATAAAGACAAGCTAGAAGTAAAAAGTCAGTATAACTTATACTACCTGAATTCTTTGCAAAACAATTGTTAAAGACTCTAAATCATTTAAATGTCTTTCAATAGGTATATTGATGATAAACTGGTAATAAACTCTGCCCTCTTATTAAAAGCTTCTATTGATTCTACGCCTCTCGTAAACTCAAAAAGAACTGATGGAATAGTAATATAAGCACATCCGCTATTCTTTAACTGCTTAAAAAATTCTTCGAACAATTCAGGGAACGAAATAGCGCCTATAAAAGTATTTGTATCTAGGAATAAATCTGAATTAGCCAGTTCAGCAATTAGGTTCGGAGAATAAAGTATTTTCATTTCTAAAAGTTTTTCTTACCTCATTGGCTTTCCTAACAAATTCCCTGGAATCGAAACTACAATTCTTAGAACTATCAACATTCTCAGAAAAATCAATCTTATGTAATTTTTCCTTTAATCTATCTTGAGGCGTCTGCCTTTTACTATTCATCATAATTATATATTTATCAGTTTAATATGTGAAAACCGTAAGGTCAATATAATAAAGTAGTGATAAATATCGAAGAGGTAATTACCAGCGAAAATGAGAAAATGCCCGGTTGGCATTTGCGGCTTTTTGAGTATCGTCCTTTTTCTTAATAGCCAAACCGGTGTTATTAGAAGCATCCAGCAGTTCTGCCGCCAGTTTTTTATCAAAGGAATGATATTCTTTATTGGATCTGGATCTGGCCCCGGCTAAAATCCACCTTATAGCCAAGGCTTCTTTCCGATCACCCCGCACCTCAACCGGTACCTGATAAGAAGCTCCTCCGACCCGGCGGGGCCTGACTTCCATCTTCGGGGCCACATTATTAAGAGCTTTTTCAAAAACCGACAAAGGCTCTTGTTTGGATTTTTCTTTGATCTCTTCCAAAGCTTGATAAACCAATTTCTCAGCAATTGATCTTTTACCGTCTTTCATCACCTTGTTAATAAACCGGGAAATTAACCTTGAACCGTAAACCGGATCCAAAGGAGCTACTCTTTTTTCTGCTTTTTTACTTCTCATTATGCTCCTCCTCCGGCTGGTGCGGCCGCTTTGGGAACCGGACCGCCTCCGCCTTTTTTAGTACCATACCTGGATCTGCCTTGTTTTCTGTTAACTACACCTGCCAAGTCATATTTACCTCTGACTAAATGGTATTTAACTCCTGGCAAATCCTTCACCCGACCACCTCTGACTAAAACAATACCGTGCTCGGCCAAAGAGTGTCCTTCACCCTGAATGTAAGCTGTTACTTCAGTTCTGTTAGACAATCTAACCCTGGCTACTTTCCGCAAAGCTGAATTAGGTTTTTTTGGCGTCATGGTTTTGACCAAAGTTACTACTCCCCGCTTTTGCGGATTAAAATCCTGAGTGTATTTTCGATCTTTGGCATTAAAACCTCGTCTTAAGGCTGTAGCTTTAATCTTTTTGGCAATATTTTTTCTGCCTTTTCTCACTAATTGGTTTATTGTCGGCATATAAATAGCGGCTAGTCGCTAGAGTCTAGAGTCAAGTGGAATTTTGTTTTTCCTAGACTCTAGTCACTAGATTCTAGACTCTCCTTTACGTTTCTATCTTAGCTCTTTCCCCTGTCGGGATAAGCCTGCCAATTATAACATTTTCTTTCAGTCCTATCAGCTTGTCGACCTTGCCGGAGATAGCTGCATCTGACAAAATGGACGTAGTTTCCTGGAATGAAGCTGCTGACAGGAAGCTTTCTGTTTGCAAGCTGGCTCGGGTAATACCCAAAATCACTACTTCTGCCGTAGCCGGTTCGCCACCGCCTGCCAACACCCGCTTGTTTTCTTCTTCAAACCTCAGTTTATCAATAATCTCACCAGGCAAGAGATTCGTATCGCCTTGAGTCTCAACCCTGACTTTATCAGACATCTTTCTGACAATCACCTCAAAATGCTTTTCGTTAATCGGCACACCTTGAGATTCATAAACACTCCTGACTTCATCAACAACATAACGTTGGGCGGCCCTTAGACCCTGAATTCTCAAGGTTTCTTTAGTATCCACATGTCCGGAGGCCAAAATTGTCCCGGCATCGATCAACTGACCTTCTTCTACCAATAAGGTTGAGGTAGCCGGAATGATATATTCTCTTTCTTCGTGCGGTTTTGAGGTAGTTCTCACCCTCACCCGGACTCCCATGTCAGTTTCAACTATGGAAACTTTTCCGGCAATCTCTGACATCGGCGCCACCACTTTAGGAGTTCTGGCTTCAAACAATTCTTCAACACGGGGCAAACCTTGAGTAATATCCAACCCGACAATTCCTCCAGTATGGAAAGTACGCATGGTCAACTGCGTTCCGGGCTCACCAATAGCTTGCGCAGCTACCACTCCTACCGGCGTACCGATGGCCACCATTTTTCTGGTTGTCAAATCAAAGCCGTAACAAGTACTGCAAATACCATAACGGGCTTCACAGGTTAAAGGAGAACGGGCCGATACCTTCACCACTCCGACTTTTAAAAGCTGGGCGATTGTATCCTCTATTAGCACTGTCCCCTTCTTAACCAATACTTTCCTGCTTTTAGGCTCTAACACATTGTCTGCAGCTACTCTGCCGAGTAATTTTTCTCTGGCAGTATTAAAGCTGCTCTTGGAAATATCATAATTAAGCGCCTCTTCAGTTCCGCAGTCTTCCATTCTGATAATAACATCATGAGCCACATCAACCAGTCTTCGAGTCAGATACCCGGCATCGGCTGTCTTCAAAGCTTTATCTGCCACACCTTTTC
This sequence comes from bacterium, assembly GCA_021786105.1. GTDB lineage: Bacteria > Patescibacteriota > Microgenomatia > Daviesbacterales > UBA10151 > UBA10151. Next base: position 6,217 of record JAJYNW010000012.1, on the reverse strand, counting down.
TCGCACCTCTGGCAGAAGTAAAGTATTCAAAGACTGACAAGCCTTGTCGGTAATTTGACTTAGTCGGCAATTCCACAATCTTACCGGTTGGGTCAGTAGACAAACCCCGCATGGCAGACAACTGTTTAGCCTGATCTCGGGAACCCCGAGCACCTGCTTCTACCATCATTCTGATCGGGTTCTTAGGGCCTAAATAATCCCAAGTGGCATTAGCCAGCTCTTCGGTAGTTCTAATCCAAACCATTTGGGAAAGTTGAGATTTTTCCTGAGGAGTAATCAAACCTTTGGCCGTATTTTTCTCAATTTCATCAATCTCTTTGCCGGCTCTTTCCAGGTATTTTTCTTTATCAGGCACAATCTTGGCATCAAAAACTGAAATCGAAATACCGGCAATGGTAGCACCCCAGAAACCCATAGCTTTAATACTATCAATTAACTGAACTACCTCTTCTTTAGTCAAAGCTTCCATCGCCCGCAGGATGATATCACGGATAGTTAGACCTTTAATCACTGAATTCATAAATCTCATTTGGGCCGGCAATACCTGGTTGAACAAGATTCTTCCCACTGATGTCTCGAGCACTTCTTTGTCAATTCTGACCTGAATCTTTTGCCGGATACCGACAAATCCCAAAGTATAAGCCCGGATAGCGTCCGTGGAAGAGGTAAAAAACTGTAAAGGTACATCTTTTTCCGGCTCTTCAATTACAGTCACATAATAACAACCTAAAGCCATTTCCCGGTTTGGCACAGTGATTGGTTGAGCATTGGCTGGACCAAAGATATTTTCTTTGGCCATCATCAAGTTGTTTGCTTCTTCCTGAGCATCGGTAGACAATGGTACATGGATAGCCATTTGGTCGCCGTCAAAGTCAGCATTAAAACCAGCGCAGATACAAGGATGAATAGCAATGGCATTACCGTCAACCAAAACCGGATGAAAAGCCTGAATACCTAGACGGTGCAAAGTCGGAGCCCGGTTTATAAGAATCGGGTGTCCGGTAATAATCTCTTCCAAAATATCCCATACCTCCGAAGGCCTCAACTCCAACACATTTTTGGCTCCCTTGACATTGGAGGCCAAGCCTCTGGCAATCATCTCACGCAAGACAAAGGGTTTAAACATTTCCAAAGCCATTTCCTTTGGCAAACCGACCTGGTTTAACTTAAGCCTTGGCCCGACCACAATCACTGACCTTCCGGAATAATCAACCCTTTTACCTAACAAATTCTGCCTAAATCTTCCTTGTTTACCCCGCAGCATGTCGGAAAGGGACCGCAATACATGAGTGCTGACCGGTCCGCCCCGTCTGGAAGTTCTGGAAGTAGCATCAATCAAGCTATCTACTGCTTCTTGCAGCATTCTTTTTTCATTTCTCAAAATGATTTCTGGTGCACCTAAATTAATCAACCTGTTCAAACGGTTATTTCTGTTAATAACTCTCCGGTAAAGATCATTTAAATCAGAAGTGGCAAACCTGCCTCCCGGTAGCTGAACCATTGGTCGAAGGTCAGGAGGTAAAACCGGCAATACCCGTAAAACTAACCAGGAAGGAGAGATGCCCGATGAACGCATACCTTCAATGACTCGAAGTCTTTTGGTAGCTTTAATATGTTTTTGTCCGCTGGACTTTCTGACTTCTTCCCGCAAATGGGCGGATAACTTATCCAAATCCAGCTTTTGTAATACATCCAAAAATGCTTCAGCACCCATGCCGACTTCCACAAAATCCGACACTCCGTATTCGGAAAGCTTAAAGTACTCTTCTTCTGACAATAACTTTAATTGTGTAACACTTTTAACCAAATCTGAGACAGCCTTAAAAATCCCCTCCAGAGTGCCGATTTCAGTAACCAAGCCATCTCTTAATTTCTGAATTTCTGCCCTGTTTTTCAGTTCCAGCTCCTGTGCTTCCAGCTCAAATTTTTCCTTTTCGAATTTTTTCTTTAATTCTGACAGCTCTTTCTTAAGACTATCTTCCAAAGCTGCAATATTTTTCTCCGTGTTTTCTTTGGAAGCAGCAATTTTTTCCTGCAGATCTTTCTCTAATCTTTCCAAAGCCGCGGTTTTGCCGGCCGAATCAACATTGGTCGCCAAATATGAAGCAAAGTAAATCACCGCTTCCAAGTTCTTTGGTGAAATATCCAAGATCAAAGATAATTTGGAAGGTGCGCCTTTAACAAACCAAGAGTGGGCTACCGGTGAAGCCAAATTAATATGGCCCATTCTTTCGCGCCTGACCTTAGACTGAGTGACTTCAACTCCACACTTATCACAAATAACCCCTCTGAATCTAATTCTTTTGTACTTACCACAGTAACATTCATAATCTTTAGTCGGACCAAAGATGTTTTCGGAGAATAAACCGTCTTTTTCCGCCTTAAGAGTCCGGTAATTAATAGTTTCCGGTTTGCTAACCTCACCAAAAGACCAGCTTCTTATTTGCTCCGGGCTGGCTACTGTTAATCTTAAGCTTTCAAAATCTAGTAAATCGTTCATATTCATTTCTTAATAGTTAATTGCTAATAGGTAATAGTTTTTTTTCTTTCTATTATCTATTAACTTTTATCTATTAACTATTCACCCTCCTCCTTTTTCTCTAACTCGCTTGCATCAACCACTTCAAACGAGCTATCTTCCAATTCTTCTTCCACCGCAGCCGATTTTACTTCTAATTCTTCTTCCAGTTGGGCCACCTCGGCTGCCACTTCCGGCTTTTCCTCAATCTCTTGAGCTTCGACTATTTTAGCACCAAGCGTTTCAACATTTAAGCCCAATGCTTGCAATTCTTTCACCAAAACTTTAAATGATTCCGGAATTAAAGCCTGAGGAATATCAATTCCTTTAACTATAGCTTCAAAAGCCTTAGCCCGGCCCACCACATCATCGGACTTAATAGTTAACATTTCCTGTAAAATATGGGCTGCTCCATATGCTTCCAAAGCCCAAACTTCCATCTCTCCCAATCTTTGTCCTCCCATTTGAGCTTTTCCGCCCAAAGGCTGTTGAGTAACCAAAGAGTACGGACCGGTAGAACGGGCATGAATCTTTTCCTCAACCATGTGGATCAGCTTGAGGATGTAATTGATACCGACCACAATGGTATTTTCAAATGGCTGGCCGGTCCTACCGTCAAATAATTGTACTTTACCATCAGTGGGAAACCCGGCTCTTTGCAGTTCTGCCATTAATTTGTCTTCCGGAATTTTTTCAAACACCGGTGCCGCCACTTTATAACCTAGTTTCTTACCGGCAAAACCCCAGTGCGTTTCCAACAATTGTCCCAGATTCATCCTTGATAAAACTGATAGGGGAGAAATAATAATATCCACCGGTGTCCCGTCTGCCATATACGGCATGTCGGCAGCCGGTACAATTCGGGAAATAACTCCTTTGTTACCATGGCGACCAGCTAACTTATCTCCCTCAGTCACTTTTCTCATTTGGGCCACTTTAACTTTAATTCTCATCAAAGTACCGGTATCCAACTCATCTCCGGCGTCTCGTGACAAAATTTGCACTCCAATTACTGTACCTCTTTCTCCGTGCGGAATCCGCAAAGAGGTATCCCTGACTTCTTTGGCTTTCTCACCAAAGATGGCCCGCAGTAATCTTTCTTCCGCAGTCAACTCGGTTTCGCCTTTAGGCTGAACTTTACCGACCAAAATGTCATTTGGCCCAACCTCTGCCCCAATCCTAACAATACCATTTTCATCCAAATTGACTAAAGCTTCCTCAGAAACATTGGGGATATCAGAGGTTAACTCTTCCGGCCCCAGTTTGGTTTCCACCACATCCACTTCATATTCTTCAATATGAATAGAGGTTAGCGCATCTTCTTTGACTAACCGGTCAGAAATCACAATCGCATCTTCGTACCCCAAACCATCAAAACTCATATAAGCAATTCTTAAGTTTTGACCGAGCGCTAACTCCCCGTTTTCACAAGCGGCACCATCGACCAACAAGTCACCCTTTTTAACTTTATCTCCCGTATTCACTACCGGCCTTTGTGAATAACAAGTGCCTTGCGGTGAGTGAACAAACTTTTTGATGTCATAGCGGAGTTCTTCATTCTTAGTTTGCAAGATCAATTTTTTAGCATCAGCATATTTAATAGTTCCGTCAGCCGGTGCCCTGACTACCCGGCCCATATTGTCAGCCACTGTTCTTTCCATACCGGTACCCACAATTGGGGCAGTAGGTCGCAAAAGCGGCACTGCCTGACACTGCATCTGGGTACCCATCAAAGCCCGGTTAGCGTCATCATTGGCCAGGAAAGGAATCAATGCAGCAGAAGTGCCGAAAATTTGCTGCGGGGAAATATCAATTAAGGAGATATCTTTGGCCGGACCTTCAAAGAAACTACCCTGGAAACGGGTCGGCACCCGGTCATCAATAATGTAACCTTTGTCATCCAACTTTACCGTAGCCTCGGTAATATGAAAATCTTCTTCGTCATCAGCAGTTATATATATGACATCATCAGTCACCTGCGGCTTACCACGCTGCATGACTACTTTCCGGTAAGGAGTTTCCAAAAATCCGTATTCATTAATACGGGCATATAAAGCTAAATAGGTCACCAGACCAATATTTTGACCTTCCGGAGATCTGATCGGGTCAATCCGACCATATTGAGAGTGGTTAATGTCGCGGACGGAGAAACTGGCCCTATCTCTGGTAATACCACCGGCTCCCATAACTGAAAGACGTCTTAAATGATCCAACTCAGACAACGGGTTAACCTGATCCAGGATAGAAGACAATTGAGAAGAGCGGAAAAATTCATTGATGGCCGCAATCACCGGCTTGGCATTAATAAGTCCGCCCGGGGAAACTTCAGCATCAGCCGCGGTCAAACTCATTCTTTCTTTAATAATTCTTTCCAGTCTTAAAACTCCGATCCTAAAGGCATTTTGCTGCACTAGCTCTCCCGCACACCTAACCCGCCTGTTAGCCAAATGATCGATATCATCTAATTTACCCTCACCGTTATTTAGTTTAATTAGGTACTTTAATGTGGCAATAATGTCGTCTTTGGTCAGAATCCAATTTTCCGGGGCATTCGGCAAATCCAAGCCTAGTCTTTTATTAATCTTATATCTGCCAACTTTAATTAAATTATAGCGGCGGGAATTGAAAAACATTCCGTCGAGGAGTGCCTTGGCATTATCCAAAACAACCGGGTCACCCGGTCGCATTTTTCTAAATATTTCGAGGAGTGCTTCATCAGTGGTTTTAGTCGGATCTTTCGCAAGAGTGGTATCAATAAATTTTTCTTCAGCAGTATCAACATCTTTAAAAAGTTCGGCAATTGATTCGTTTTCGGAAAAACCTAAAGCCCGAAGTAAAGTAGTGGCGGCAAATTTTCTTCTCCTGTCAATCTTGGCAGTCAACACGCCGCCTCTGGTGATAGAGAACTCCAACCACGAACCCCGGTAAGGACGGATTTCTGCCGAATATAATCTTCTCCCGGTAATCGGATCATCAGCTGCCTGGAAAAATACTCCCGGAGAACGGACCAGTTGGTTAATAATAACCCTTTCCACTCCATTAACGATAAAAGTTCCTTTATCAGTCATTTGTGGGATATCACCCAAAAATACATCCTGCTTGTATCTTTGCCCGGTTTGTTTATTGACTAAAATTGCCTCAATTTTTAAAGGGGCGTCATAGGTGACGCCTTTTTCCTTGGCCTGTTCAGAAGTGTACTTTGGTTTACCGAAATAAAAGGACCCTAGTTCTAGAGTCCAATTTTTACCTGTGAAGTCTTCAACAGGGGAGATTTCTTCAAGAACCTCCCTAATGCCTTCATTTAAAAACCAATGATATGAGTCTAATTGAATTTGGATTAAATTAAGTTCAGGAACAATTGAGGGTGCTTTGCTCCAATATTTACGTTCGTTTGTTTGTATATTTGCTATGTTTAATGACATGAGTAGAGGCCTTTTTCGCAAAGTGGTAATGGACAGATTTACCTACCAAGCGGGATCAACAAAGAAAAGCATACGTACCCGTACGCCTTCATTTTTTCTATTCAATTGACCATAAAATACCATAAATTTTCCGCCTCGTCAAGGGATCAAATTTCTGACCCACCTGCACTTATTCCAGGAAATTAACTAATTTGCATTTAAGGGGTAGCTTATGGGCAAAATTAATGGACAGGACCTCCTGTTGAGAGAAGGTGAACTGTCCATTAATATTCTAAAA
>JAJYNW010000001.1 GCA_021786105.1 bacterium | reverse complement strand
AACTGTTTAGCTATATGGGTCTTAGGAACTTCCTGCTCATAGAGTTCCCAGGCAATCGTAATTTTAGTTAATTGATTCACTTCTTCCATTTTACTGGAAGTGTCGGATTTCTATGGAGAATACTTCGCCTTTTTGGTTTAAACAGGCAGACATAGTACAATATTAAGATAACATAGTTATGAAAGTTTGCATATTAGGGGTTAAGATCGACAAAATTAATCAAGCAGAGGCTGCAGAGTTAATCGAGAAGTGGATTTGGCATCCAGGTAAGCATTATATTGTGACCCCGAATCCGGAAATGATTGTGGCGGCGCAAAAAGATTTGGAGTTTAGAAGGGTTTTAAATAACGCCGATTTGGCTATACCGGATAGTTCAAGTCTGGGTTTTTCTTATTGGTTGTTAAAAAGGAATATTTTTTTAAGGTTTCTGCTATGGCCTCTATTCTTTCTGCCGGTAAAACAACTGATGCATTTTGATAAGGTTGCCGGAACAGACTTAATGGAGGCGCTTTGTAAACTAGCGGCAGAAAAAGGCTTTACAACAGGCTTTTTAGGAGGAGAGAATGGGGTAGCAAAAAAGTGTGCTGAGTGCTTGATGGAAAAATACCCAAATCTTAAGGTTGTGTTTGCAGGGTCTGGTGGAGAAGTTGATAATAATGGTCAGATCAGAGGAGAAGATTTACGGTTTACGATTTACGATTTAAAAAAAGAAAAAAATCATAAATCTTTATTCGTAAATCATAAATCACTTCCTCCAGCCGATTTACTCTTTGTTGCCTTTGGCCATATTAAGCAGGAAAAGTGGATGGTCAATAATTTGCAAAAAACTCCAGCTCATGTCATGATGGGAGTAGGAGGAGCATTTGATTATTTGTCCGGCAATGTGCCGCGAGCGCCCAAATGGGTGCAGGGATTAGGATTTGAGTGGTTGTATAGACTAATAGTACAACCATGGAGATTCAAAAGACAACTGTCTTTAGTAAAATTTGTCTGGTTAATATTATTTTCATAATATTTGATTTGGTATATACTGGAGTTAATTATGTCTTCTGCCCGTGGTTTTACGTTTTTGCACAGCAAAAAGGCAAAACCGCTGTTACAATTTCCCAACAGCGGTTTTACCCTGATTGAATTAATGGTGGTAGTTTCCATTATTGCAGTATTATCCTTGGTAGGTATGACTGTATATACAGGTGTGCAAAAGTCAGCCAGAGATGCCAGAAGAAGAGCAGATATTGATGCCATCTCCAAAGCTTATGAAATTCGTAAAGGTGCTGGATACCTGCCTTTAAATGAGAATACGGATTTTTCCTCCGGGGTAAAACCTCAAGATCCTACCAAAGGAGATTATTTTAACTGGCTGGCTTCTGATGGTTCAGGCTACAAGGTCTGTGCCTCCTTGGAAGCCAACCCCTCCACCTCCTGCAACACCCCAGCCCAAAACTGTTATTGCTTATTCTCTGCTCAAAGCAATATTAATTCCTCTTCCACTTATGATTCTTCCAGTACCCAATATACTTTAGGTTTAGGCGGGTCTACGCAATCCAGTTGTGATTCTAATGGGATACTGGCTGCAGGACTAGTGGGTTATTGGAAAATGGATGAAACTACTAATTGGAATAGTACTCCGGGCGAAGTTAAGGATTGGACTGGGGTAAATAATGGTACTGCTTTTGCCGGAGTTGGGATTACTACCGGTCAGCCTGGTTTCGGTAATGCTGGGAATTTTGTTGGTAATGGCTACCTTAACTTTGGCAACATACCTAACTATACATTTGATCCAAACAAGCCGTTTTCTATCAGTTTTTGGATTAACTCGAATTCTTCAAGCGATATGAGGATTGCTGCTAAATCAAGATCCGCTGACGGGAGAGGTTGGAACCTGTATTATTTTGCCAGTACACTAAGGTTGCGTTTTCATATTGTTGATACTTGGCCGACTATAGCCAGAGTTAGGGATGTAACTAATTTTAATGTGGTTGATGGGACTTGGCATTTGGTAGCTATTACTTATGATGGGACTGGTAATACTAATGGAGTTAATTCAATCCGTGTATATAAAGACGGAACGGAGGTGTCCAGCGCTAGTTATGCTACTTACAATCAGAATGGAACGCTAAATAGTATTGATTCACAAGGGTCAGCCTGTTTGGGAAAAGAGTGTGATGTAAGTAGTGATAGTTTTCCTGTTGCCATAATTGATGATTTGAGGATTTATAATCGAGCATTGACCCCCACAGAAATATCATTACTAGCAAGTAAATGCGTATCGCCATGACCCTTAAAATAGTGATTTGATTTTTCTGACAACATATTCAACCCTAATTAGCAGAATATGCAGTTAGATTGCTACATCTCAAAAGCGTCATTGCGAGGATCCTGAGCGTTAGTCGAAGGGGACGAAGCAATCTTCCCATTTCGTAGAAGATCGCTACGCTAATCGCTAGCGATGACATTAGTAAGAAGCCGAGGATGATTCAGCTGAGGATGACTTTTGAGTAATTCCTAACAACCACAATACGGCCTCTTTTTTGTATCTTCTGTCGCCTCTGGAATTAATTCTGATTGCCGGTAATTTTCCTCTTTTGCCCCAGCGTTTAATAGTGAGAGGGGAGACGCGTAAGACTTCGGCAACTTCTTTAACAGTTAGTAAATCAGGGAGATTTTCAAGTGAGATTTTGTCTGCCATTCTGATTCAATATATATCACATGGTTTCAGACGCTGTCAAGTGTTTGTGTCTAAATGACACTTTAACCCACTAAAAAACTCTCTTCTTATGGATCTGTCTTTGGCCATAATGGGAGAGTTTTTTAGTTATTGCAACTCTACGGTTGCGCCTGCTGCTGTTAATTTAGCTTTTGCTTCTTCAGCAGTAGCTTTGTTAACCGATTCCAAAACAGGTTTGGGAGCTGATTCGACTAAGTCCTTGGCTTCTTTCAAACCTAAAGTGGGGACTATTTCTCTTACAGCTTTGATAGCGGCAATTTTATTTGCTCCTGCGCCTGAGAGGATAACATTAAAGGTGGTTTTTTCTTCGGCTGGTTCACCAGCTGCTGGACCGGCTGCGCCGGCTGCTGCCACAGCTACTGGAGCTGAGGCTGAAACACCAAATCTATCCTCTAAAGCATGAACTAAATCAGCGAGTTCCAAAACAGAAAGTTTCTCAATTTGTTCGATAATCTTTTCTAAATTGGCTGAAACTGTCTTGGAAGTTGGTTTAGCTTCTTCTTTAACCTCTGCTGCAGCTTCTTTAACTTCTTCTGCTGCTTCAGTGGCTTGTTCTGCTGATTCTTTAGCTTCGTCAGCGGCTTCTTGCGCTTGCTCGGCTGCTTGTTCAACAGCTTCTTCTGCTTTTTCTTCAGCATCTACTTGATCATCTGCCATAATTTAAACACCCCCCCTCTGTTTTTTGATTGCATCTAATGCGTAGACTAAGTTTCTTAAGTTCCCGTTAAGCACGGAAAGTATGCCCTGCAGGGGAGCGACCAAGACTCCGACGGTTTTACCCCGCAGTTCGTCTTTGGTTGGTAAGGAGGAGAGCTGGATGATTTTGGCTTCATCTAATGAGGTGCTACCCAGAAAGCCGCTTTTAACTTTGCCAAGGGTGGCATCTTTTAAAGTTTTTACTAAAACTTTAATAGGGGAGATTTCATCATCATAGGCAAAAAGGGTAGCGGTTGGGCCTTCGAAATTGGAAGAAGGAACGGCTTTTTCCAATAAAGTGTTTTTGGTAATAGAAAATTCAGCATTTTGTTCGCGCAGTTTATCCCGTAGATCGGATAATTGCTTCATGTTTAGGCCTTTATAGTCGGCAAAAACAACTGCTTTAGCCCGACTGAATTTATCAGTCAGTTTTTTTACTTGTTCTTCTTTTTGTGCTCGTGTTTTAGCCATAATAATAGCGCCTATGGAGGCGCTTAGTAGTAGTCAGTCATCAGCTGTCAGCTATCAGACTAGAGAACAAATAAGTCTGACGACTGAAGACTGAGAGCTGAAAGCTATTCAGTTCGCCTCGGTGAGATTTACGTTAAAGACTACTCACTGTCTTAAGCTTGATTATTCTATCCTAGACGGATTGCTTTGTCAATCCCGATCAATCAGTAAATCCTTGGCCAATTAGCCACCAAAAGGCTACCAGGTTCACCACGGAAACCGGATTAAATAACATGGCGGTGATGATGCCTAAAAAGGCGGTTAACTCCAATTTCCTTCTTTGTTTGATTAACCCATGGAAAGATAGACAGATTAAGGTGATTATAGAGATAATTCCCACAATGCCGCTTTGGATCCATAAGTCCAAGACAAAATTGTGGGAGCTGTCGACCACTTGGTACTGGATCTGGTTATCCAGTTTAAGGGAGTTTTGGTGGATGGGGTTTTGGATATTGCCAAAGCCGTTGCCCAAGATGGGAGATTGTAATCCGGCCTGCAGGGCGGTTTGCCAAATCTGGCTGCGGTTTTCAAACCAGCCTCCGCCTTCAATCAATGGCAAAATTAGGCTAAGAAGGATAAATACTGATGAAATACTGACGGATTTGAAGCAGGTAATCTTAAAATATATCAGAGCCAGAAACAATGATTCGATGCTTAGGCCAACCAGCCCGGCTCTTGAGCCGGACAGAATAATTATTAAGAGCGCAGAAGCGAAAGAGGCAATTTTAGTAATGTTATTACCCCGGAAAAATACAAAAGGTAAAAGGAATAGAGTAGTGGCTGCTAGGGCGTTTGGTTCTCCCAGTGTGCCGAAAGCCCGGTAGTTGGGATTTACCCCTAAAATAACGGTAGCCAGAAATAAAAATATAAATGATAAATAGTAGAGGGCTTTTGGTATATGAGATAGTAATATATCTTTTGATATAAAGGAGAAGACAGCTAAATGTAAAAACAAAAAAAGCCCCTGAAGTCTGAAGGGATTACCGAAGAAACTGTCATGGGGGTGGAACAACAATACTTGATCCAAAGAGAGCAGCAAAATGATACTCAGTAGTAAAGTTTGGGAAGTAAATAGATGTTTGAATGGGATTTTTTTAAAATGAATAAGTCTAATGATGATCAGTAGATCGATAACGGCTTCCGCAATGATCACTTTTGGTGCTTCAAAAGGGGAGATACCAATGGGAATGACAATAAGATAGAGGATAAATAGCAGAAACCAGACCAAATAGGCGCTCACACTTTTAGTGTACTATAAATCGGGTAATTATTTTTTGAAAATATTGGTGAAGAACTTAACAACTTTGGTCAAAAAGCTTTCTGAACTGACTATGATACGGGATGGTGATGCAGAAGTAATCGGTTTAAACGGAACAGCTGTGTCAGAAGCTTCCTTTTGCTTGTTTGATCCTAAAACTCCGGCTTTAAATCCAGTTGCAGGTTCGTTAGTAATATTATTACCAGATACTTTTACAGCTACCTCGTTTGAGAAATCTCCGGGCATGCAGCCATTTCCGGCCCTGACTTTAAAGTAGTAAGTTTTACCGTTATTTAAGCCCTTGATAGTGTATTTGATAGTGTCCGGGCCGCCGACGTTAGGGTTGCCGTATTCCATTGCACCGGGTTTTGTTCCGTAAGCTACTAAGTAATAGCTAACCGGGTTTAGGGCTTTGGTCCAAACTAAAGTCACTTCGTTTCTGCCTGTATTGGCAGCATAGACTAATTTAGGAGCGCTGACCGGTTTTGAGTCACCGCAAACAGGGGCTTGTGCAGGTCCGCCTGTTGAAGGTTGAGATGAAGAGTTATTGTTTGATTGTGGAGCTGGGGTAGGAGTAGGGTTGACAATTGGAGCAGTAATTGGAGCAGTAATTGGGCTAGTTATAGGACTCCCATCGTTATCAGCCATTACTGAAGAAGCAGTGATTTGCATTAAAAATACCAACCCAATTAAGGATAAAATTCGGCTTGAAAATGCTGTTTTTGATTTCATAGTCCGATAGTATACCAGACTATAAGGCTTTTGTCAAGTAGCTATGGGATAATAACCAAAATGGGGTGAGGTTATTTGGGTACCCACACCCAATAGCCGTTAGTGCTGCCTAATGGCCCGCCGACAGGGGGCGCAGCTAGGCTGGCAGATGAGGAGGCGACTTTAGGGATAGGTGAAGTCCAGGCTCCAGAAGCACCAACTTGGCCGATGTTTTTGGAAATTATAGCCAAATCAAAGGCGTTGATTAAGCTGTCTTTGTTTAAATCAGCATTTTCATTCCAGGTGTTAGAGTTTGGGCTTGTGCCCAGCGCTTTTTGGGCAATTGAATAATCAGCAGAATTGACCACATTATCATCATTTAAATCTCCGGAAAGCAGGTTGACGGGTTGGTCATCATTTAAATGGGTGACATTAGGGGACATGACAAAAGCCGAGGCAGTGGCAATCTGGGCCGAGCCTTTTAGCAGGGCAGTATAGCGGGATCCCGGGGTTAAACCAGCCAATGATAAGCCGGAATACTCCCCGGAGGCGGGTAAATCCACAGTAAAGTTTAGGAGGAATTTGGGATTACTGGTTAAATCACCATCCATGATGCCCACGAACAACTTGGTGGCTTGGTTGTTGGCCGGCCTGCCTTGAAGATTGGCTTTTAAGGATAGTGTCGGGCCATAGGTGTTGGCGATTGTGGACTCAGTAGTTGAAGACAAAGCTGAAGGTGAAGCGGCGGAATCGGTTCCCGCCATGCCGGCAGAAGCGTTCAGTAACCCCTTGGCGGGCGAAGTAAAGGGTTTAGGTGGAATCTGAATAGGCGGCGCAACGGTAGGTTTTTGCGCCTTGGCACTGCCGGAGATGTTTTGGTATTCTGAGGCCAGATAGGCGCCGATGGGGATGGACAGCAGAATAAAGACATATATGCCCAAAATTAGTTTTTGTCTGAAGGTGGAAAACATAAGGTAGGGTTTAGGGTATAGGGGTTAGGGTTTAAAAATTTCACTAGACCCTAGTGGCTATACCCTAGTACCTAACTATAGTGTATATTTAATTGATGGGATTTGGCAACTAAGATGTTTAAGATCATATTTAACACCATCCTGGGTATTGTTTTAATCTTTATCTGGTCCCGGTTTGTTAATCTGCCGCAGATTATTGCTACCTTATCCAAGGTAAATTTAGCTTATCTGGTGCCGGCAGCTTTCTTTATGCTGTTGTCTCCAGTGGCCCGGGCTGTCAGGTTTAAAATTTTTCTGTCGGAGATTAAAAAAATCCGCCTTCTGGATTTGATCTTTCTAAACGGGGCGGCAATGATGCTTAACTTTTTCATACCTATCCGGGCAGGGGAGATCCTTAAGGGTGTTTACCTTAATACCAATTATCAGTTACCCTTGGGGAAGTCGGTAGTGTGGACATTCATAGACAGGTTTGTTGATTTTCTGGCGGTTTTACTTTTAACAACTGCGCTTTTCTTCATTGTTCCGACCGCTCTTAGTATAAATTTTATAACGATTATAATTGTTATACTAACGTTAGCCTTGCTGCTAACCTACTTGACGGTTTATAAATCAAATTTTGCCAAAAATTTATCCAATTTTTTGAAACATCTGTTAATAGTTAATAGCATTAAGATATATTTTGATAAGTTTAGTAACTTCATTTTAGAGTCATTCGCCATCCTAAACAGGCACCCGAAAGATTTAGGATTAATGATTGGGATTACCATTTTGGCGTATGCGGCTGATGCGGCAATTTGGTATTTTGCCTTTATGGCCTTGGGGGCAAACCAAAATTTTCTAAAGATGTATTTAGGGCAGCTTTTGTCCGCTTTGACTTATCTGGTGCCGGCAGCCCCGGGATATGTCGGTTCAGCGGAGGCTTCCGGTTTATTAATTTTGTCAGGTGTGTTTGGAATCCAGTCAAATTTGGCTTCAGCCATGACAGTTTTATTTCATATTGCCTCAGCCGTTTTTGTGTTAATCTTTGGGCTAATTTCTGTTTACAGTCTGAAGATGAATATAGGAACTCTTCTTAAAGTTTTAAGAAAGAAGAATTAGCCAAATCTAGACACTTGCTAAACAATCTTCCGGTATGATATCTTCCAAAAGATGAAAATTATACAAAAGCTGCTATTTGTTTTTGTTATTCTGGCCATTATTGGTTTGGGAGGAGTAGGGTATTTCTATTATGGTCAATATCAACAAACCCAAAAAGAACTCCAGGCCCTTAAGGATGACCTTTCTGCTGTTAAAAGAGCAGTCCAAGCGGAAACAAAAAAAATAGAAGAAGATCCAGTTAATGCTGGTTTAGCTTCTTCCTCTGCCTCGTTGGACTCTTCCCGGAAAACAGAGGTGAAGGTGGTTTTGTTAAATGGTACTTCCAAGGTAGGCTTGACCAAGACGATGGAGTCGGAAATCGAAAAAGTATCTGATCGGATTAATGTGATCAAAAAGGATAACGCTGAAAGTTCAAACTATGATAAGACTTTGATTGTAGTGGTTAATGGTTTAGCTAAAGAAGTGGCAGATGTTTTGGCTAAAGATTTGAAGGCTAAGGTCAGTAGTTTACCGGCAGGAGAAATTAAGCCCAAAGATGCAGATTTGTTAGTTATCCTAGGTAAAGACCAAGTTTAGATTGAGGAAATATCTACTTTTACTCCCGGTCCCATGGTAGGAGCCAAGGTAACTTTTTTGACCCTGGTTTTTCCTAAAGTTTGCAGTAAGGCTTTAACATTGGCTATTAATTCTTCATCGGGTTGGTTTAGCTTACCCAGGGCAATATGGAGAACCGGAGCTTTGGGCTCAGTTTTATATTCAGTTTTGCCCGCTTGGAAACCTTCCACGGCTTTTTTCAAATCTTCCGTGATGGTACCGTTTTTAGGATTAGGCATTAAACCTCTGGGGCCTAAAATCCGGGCAACTTTGGCTAATTTCGGCATCCATTCAGGGGTGGTAACCGCTATGTCAAAGTTAATTTTACCTTTGTTTATTTCTTCAATGGTTTCTTCAGAACCAACAAAACTTGCGCCCGATTGATCAGCGCCTTTACCGAAGGCCAGGATGCGTAACTGGCGACCTTTCGCATAGGGTAAGGAGACTAAACCACGAATTCCCGTTTGCGCGGTGTTGATGTGAGCCTCTAAGGTGGCATCAAATTTAGAATAAGACAATTTTTTAACCGTGTCAACTGCTTCGTTTAAAGGATATGCTTTATTTCTGTCCAAATCTTTGGCAATTTCTTGGTATTTTTTGCTCCTTGGCTTGGCTTTACCTGGTTTTTGAGCTTTTTTCTCGTTTGCTCGCTCGTCTGGTCGCGAAGCACCGCTCGCACTACCGGTTTGCTCGCTACTGGTTTGTTTCGCGCCTTCCTCTTGATTTGATTCTTCGGGCTCGGTGGTGTGCTCAACTGCACCGATTGCTTCGGCTGACTCAGACTTTGCTCGCTTTTCCTCCCTAGAGGTTTTTTGCTTTTTTTCTTCAGATTCTATTTGCGAATCATCAATAATTTTTATTTTTGGTCTACCCACTTATTTTGACCCCCATGCTTCTGGCTGTGCCTTCGACAACTTTCATGGCAGCCTCCACATTTTTAGTGTTTAAATCAGGTAATTTAGCTTCGGCAATTTGTCTGACTTGCATTTTGGAAAGTTCTCCCACCGGTGCTTTCATAGCGGTTGCAGAACCTTTTTCCAATTTCAGGGCTTTTTTGATCATTTCCGCTACAGGCGGCTCCTTGGTGATAAAGGAAAAAGTCCGGTCTTCATAAACTGTGATAACCACCGGCAAAATATTGCCTTTTTTGTCTTGAGTTTTGTCGTTAAAAGCTTTGACAAACTCCATGATCGGCAAACCATGCTGGCCTAAAGCTGGACCAACCGGGGGAGCCGGAGTAGCCTCGCCAGCCGGAATATTCAATTTTATCAATGTTTTAATCTTTTTAGCCATAGGTTGAAGTTATATCTTCTTAATTTGAAGAAAGTCTAATTCTACAGGTGTTTCGCGTCCGAAAATAGATACCAAAACTCTGACTTTGCCTTTTTCTTCATCAACCGAATCAATTTTACCGATAAAGTCAGCAAAAGGCCCATCCACAATCTTAACAGTGTCATTAGCAGAAAAGACCTGCTTGTACATAGGAGCTTCGGCTTGGGTAAATTTAACAATGGTTTGGACTTCAGCCTCGGAAATCGGGGTGGGTTTGTTGCCCATACCGACAAAAGAGGTTACTCCCTGAGTGGTTCTGACTGCCAGCCAGGAATTATCATCCAACACCATTTTTACCAAAATGTAGCCGGGAAAGATTTTTTCTTTGACATTGACCTTTTTGCCGCTCTTGATCTCAATTTTTTCCTGCATTGGCACCAAAACTTCCAGGATTTTGTCTTCCAGGTGCTCTGATTCAATTCTTTGCTTTAAAGTGTGGGCCACTTTGTTTTCGTGACCGGAATAGGTATGGACTACATACCAGCGGGCGTTGGGATTGTCAGGTTTGGCAGGGGGAGTTGGTTCGCCTGGTTTTTGGTCTTGATCTTCGGTTTTGTTCTCTTGTTTTTCTGATTGGCTAGTTTCTTCTGGTTTTTCTGTTTCTTCGTTTTTGTCGTCTTGAGTTTTTTCTGAAGTCGGCTCGTCAGTGGTCGAAACACCATTTTGTTCGGCTTCTTCTTTATTAGCCTCAGATTCTGTTTTATTTTTGTTATTCTGAGGCGCAGCCGAAGGATCTCCAGATTCATTCTGGTTTTTTAAATCTTGAGATTCTTCGCTGACGCTCGGAATGGCAGCATCACCAGTTTCTTCTTGCTGATTTGCTGATCCACTTGTTTCTGGTTCAGTCTTTGTCGGTACCTCAGAATTTTGTTTTTCTGGTTCACCTTGATTCTTGATTCTTAATTCTTGATTCTGGTTATTATCGTCCATAATTATTTAAGCAAAAATGCTGTAAAGGCAGTTAAAATATAATCCAAGCCGCCTAAGAACAATCCGACTGCTACTGCCACAATGACTACCAAAATGGTGTAGCGAATAGTTTGTTCCCGGCTGGGCCAGGTCACTTTTCCTAACTCTTCTCTAACCTCCTTTAAAAAGACAAAGATATTAGGCATAAAGTTAAATACTAAAAAATCCTCTAATATAGAGGACCTTTGTCAAGTATACCAAAGCTAGTGTTATAATTCAAGGGTGGATTATGAAAAAGCACTTAGCTATTTTTAAGGGGGAGGCAGGGGAAAAAATCCTCCTGGGTAAAAAAACCATTGAATCCCGTTTCTCGAAGACCAAAAATCCGCCTTTTGGGGTAGTTTCTTCCGGAGATTTAGTTTATATAAAGCCATCCGGCAAAGACATAATCGGACAATTCAGAGTAAAAAAAGTGATCTTTTTTGATAACCTCGACTCAGCAGATTTTATTGATCTGGAAGAAAGGTACGGTAAAGAGTTGGCGGTTGAGGAAGAGTATTGGAGCAAGGCAAAAAGCTCCCGTTTTGGTACACTGATCTTTATTGGTGATTCTGCTCGTTTTATTACCTCGCCGATTAAGCTTCCCAAAAAGGATCTCAGAGGCTGGGTGGTATTGGATTAGACTGGTCTGCCTGTTGGGCTGGCTGGGCAGAAGCAGTGGCATAACTGGAAAAGGCATCTGAAAAAACCATTTTATCTTCATTTTTGGTGACCCGCACCATGGCCTTGGGAAGATTTTCCGTAATGGTCAGATCTTTCCTGCCGTTGACTACAGTTTCAGTGAGCCCTTCTGGTTTTTGGAAGGCCAGCGGTTTGGTGCCGTCTAACAGCGTATGCATGATTTTGTTCCAAATGGGGGCGGCGCCGGTGATACCTGATGCCAGCTTTGGATTCATGGGTGAGTTATCCGGGTTACCCACCCAAACACCAGCTACGTATTGAGGGGTATAACCGAAGGTCCAGTTATCCCTTTTGTTGTCTGAGGTGCCGGTTTTAACCGCTACTTCAAATCCCGGGATATAGAGTAGGGAATGCGGACCAAAAGCCAAACTCCGGGCGTTATCATCAGATAAAATATTAGTGATTAAGTAAGCAATTTGCGGTGAAATTACTTGTTTTGGAGAATCTTTGTACTCGTCTAAAATATGATTATTGGAATCTGTCACTTTGAGGATTCCAGTTGGGGTGTGCAGGGTACCGCCGTCTGAAAAGGTGCCATAAGCTCCTATCATTTCAATCATCCTGACTGCCGCCCCACCCAAGGTTAAGGACAGGCCATAACGCCTTGGATTATCGATAGTAGTAATCCCTAAATCCCTGGCTGTTTGGGCAAACGAATCAATTCCGATGGTGGCTAGCAGCTTAACTGCCGGAATATTTAGGGAACTGCCTAAAGCCTGGCGTAAAGTTACCGGGCCACGGAAGGTGCCGTCATAGTTGACCGGTGTATAACCATTGCCCCATTCGTCGGAGAAAGTCACCGGTGTATCTAAAATTATGCTAGTGGGATTAAATCCTTTGGCAAAAGCCGTCGCATAAGTTACTGGTTTGATGGATGAGCCGGGTTGTCGCAGAGACACCGCAGCATTATAGTTGCCAAACTCAGGATAATGGTAATCGCGGGAGCCGACCATAGCTAGAATTTGCCCGGTTTTTGCATCCAAAACCATTGCGGCGCCGTTTTGGACGTTTAAAGATTTATCTTGGTCTATTTCAGTTTTGACAATCTTTTCTACCTGTTCCTGCAGTCCTAAATCCAAAGTAGTGTAAACCTTCAAGCCGCCCTGGGAAACCAGCCGTGGTCCAAATTCTTGTTCCAGCTGCTCCTTAACATAAAATACAAAATGCGGGGCATGGATGTTGTTAACCAGGGGTTTAATATTCAAGTCTTCGGCAAAAGCTGCCGTGGCTTTGGCTTTGGTGATGTATTTTTGCTCGACCATTTTGTCTAAAATGTCTTTTTGCCGCAGTTTAGCCAGGTAAGGTTGGGAGCCATAAGGGGAAAATTGAGTGGGTGAGGCGGGCAAGCCGGCCAAATAAGCACTTTCTGCCAAGTCAAGTTGAGAAGGCGATTTACCAAAATAGGTTTGGGAGGCTGCGGCAATCCCCATGATTGACCCGCCGAATGGAGCTTCGTTGTAATACATCTGCAGGATTTGGTCCTTGGAATAGATTCGTTCCACCCACAAAGCCAGGATGATTTCTTTGAGTTTACGGGTATAAGTTCTTTCCGGAGTGAGGAGGGAGTTTTTGATCAGTTGTTGTGTAATGGTGGAGGCTCCTTCCTGGCTGCCATTTTTCCAGTTGTGGTAAAGCGCCCGGATAATAGCCACCATATCAATGCCAACGTGGTGGTAGAAATTCCGGTCTTCCGCGGCCAGGGTGGCATGGATCAAATCTTTGGAGATATCGGAAAGATTGGCTAAAGTACGGTTTTTATCATCATACATACGGTAAAGCAAGTTGCCATGCCGATCGTAGATTTCGGTGGTAAGGGGTTGACCCGAAGAGATTAGTCTGGTGGGAGTGGGTAACTGATAAGCTGCCGTCAGCAAAAAGGTGGTATAGGAAAAAATGAAGATCAGAAAAACGGATAAAGCCAGGGTAATTTTAGTCCTCGGGGCAAGGCGGAATTTTTTAGGACGACCAACTGGGCGACGAGGGTGTACCAGGTGCAGTTTAGAAAGGGCAAAATATATAATTTTGTTATATATAACAAATCTGATTAGACTGAGCGGTATTTTGCCAATTTCAATCAGGAAAAATTTAACCAAAAGGAGAGCAATGCGGTTGGAAGTTAGTTTAAGATAAGCCTTGTCCTTTGGTTTTCTGGGCATAAATCCAAACTTTTCGGGACAGACACAGGGAAAGTATTAAATGCATTCTAAAAGATTTTTTTAAACCCCACAAGAGGTCAATTTATTTGACTATGAGTTATAAAGAGGATATTATGCTGACATGGTAAGAGAAACTTATTTTCCGGCACCACTTAATGAAATTGTTACAGGTATTGCAGATACTATAGCAGCTGTAAGCGAAGAATATCCACCTATATCAGATGTTGGTCAGATTTTTTTTGAGAGGCTTGTAGAGAAAAGAATCAGTTTGCAAAATAATATACTGGGCAGGCTTTATCGGGAATGGCAGGATGCCCCAAATAAAGGCATTGCAGGTAATGAAGCCTGGAGGAGGTTTGTTATAGCACACGGTGAAGCTCAAGCTAAATCTCCTGATGGCAAAGTTTTCTTTAGTGATTATCCAGGATTAGCTTATTTTGAGCTGCCTCGTTTTATTCTATACAAACCTCCGGCTTATATAAAGGCGGATATGATATCGGTACAAAAAAGTGGGGCTTTACAACGAGGTTTTGCCCGAGTGTTGGGAATTTTAGGAGAAGGAGAAAGTTGGGAGGATTTGGTAAGAAGCCCACAAATACAATCAGTAGAGAGAGATGATTATAAGGGAGCGCGGGTTCTTTTTAAAGGAAATCCGGAAATTCTAGTGCGTATGGATCATGAAGATATTAATATGTTGGAACTTCCTCTTGCACCATCAAAAAAATACCCTGGTGTTGTTGCCGACATTAAATTTTATCAGGAGGAGAAAGAACCTATTGTACCGATTGAACAATTAGTAGTAGCAGATAAAGGAACTTTTGTGGCTATGTCGGTTTTTCTCTCAGGCCATTTGTTTACGGAGAGTAATTTTGCTAACCTCCAAACGCCAGCTGGTAAAGACCAATTCCTATCAGCGCTATGCCGGCTGCCTTAGAAATTAAGACTAAAGGTGTATATCTTTCCTGAAAAATAGCCGGGTATTTTTTGGATAAAATAAAGCCAAAAATTAATAAGAACACATATTGTACTCCTTGTAATGAATTTACCAAGGCTGGGTTTGCTAAAGAAATAGAGAAAAGAATTAAAAGCTCGGAAGCAGCCCCGCTGATCTGTCCGCCTATAAAAATTAAGCCGGTTTTGGAGAAAAAATGGATCCCGGATCGAGTCCGGGATGACAGAGAAGATGAAGAATTAATGATTTTACTTCTGAGGGTAGGAATGGCTACCATGATAATAGTCAGAGGCAAGAGGATCAGTCTTGACCAAACCAACACTGAGAAAAAATCAAACTGTAAATAGGCTTGTCTTAAGATAATGTAGGAAACGGCAAAAAACCCTGCTGATAAAACTTCAAAAATAATTTCACCGGCAGTTAGTTTTAATCGCCAATCCGGCAAAGTTAAAAACAGCATGCCGACGATTAAGGTCCAAATCGCCCAAGTTTGAGGAAGGGTGATGGAGCGAGTTTCTGAGGCAAAGATCAATAAGATTAGGGGAATCAGGGTGCCGATGATGGGGATGACCCGGGAAACAGCGCCTATTTTTAAGGCTTTGTACATAAAATAGGCACCGGTGGTCCATAATAAGGTGGAGACGGAAGCCAGGGTAAATACTTCCAGGCCGGGAACTCGGGTAAAAGGTAGGGCCACAATTGCCAAAAGTGAGGCTAGACTGATGTAAAAGATGTAAACCAGGGGGTCGGGAATAATATTACTAAGCAGGAATTTGTTGGCTAAAACTGCCAAGGCATTGAGAAAGTATGCCAGTAGTGTAAAAGGTAAATGGCTCATGCAGTTTTTTCTGTCTCTTCTGGTATTTCTTTTTGCCCTTTTCCCAAAACTTCTGGCTGAATCATTTCTTTTTCCGTTTCCTTGGACCTTTTCTCCAATACTTCCTCCGCCCGAACAGTATGCCCGATAAAGCGCAGCAGGGAATGCGGAATTCCGTTATTTTGAATAATATCTTTATACACTAAGGCTGAAGGTCTGATTTTTCTGCTTTGGGTTTTATAAGGCGACGTAGTCGACTTACGCAGCTCTTGCTCTTTGGCAAGAACTTCATAATCTACTTCCACCAGGCCAAATCTGGGTTCAAAGCCTAAATGCCATTCAAAATTATCAAGCAAAGACCAATAGAAAAACCCCCGGACATTCACTCCGCCTTTGATGGCCCTGGCTACCTCTTGTAAATAAGAAATCAGGAAGCGGTTTCTTCTGTCGTCATTGGTGGAGGCAATGCCGCATTCCGTAATATATATAGGTATGTCATCTGCCAAATCAGTTAAGACCTGATAAATTCCTTCCGGATAAACTTCCCAACCCATATCAGAAATATCGTGAGTTTGCATCATATCCCGGCGCTCAGCTATAAAACTGCCGCTTCTAAAGCGGACATGAAAATAGTAGTTGATTCCTAAAAAATCGTGAGTGCCGTGAGTAAAAAAATAGAACAGGTGATTGGCAAACAGGTCGTTTAGAGAAACGGCCACCTGCTCGGTAACAGAATGCTTGTGATATGACTCAAAAGACAGGATGTTGTTGGCGATGCCGACCGGTTTGCCGACCGGATAAACCGAGTGCAGGTATTTATAAGCTTTTTTGTGGGCACTGGTCAGGTTTAAAAATGTTTTAGCCTGGCCAATCCAGCTTTTTTTCGAGTGGGGCCAGGCCCGCTCGATATAAGTTTCATAAATGTATACCCCCGGCTCATTCAAAGTGATCCAAAAATCCACAAAAACCCCAATCTCCGGCACGATTCTTTTGACAAACCTTTCAAAAAATTGAGGGGTCTGGCCCGACTCCCAGCCACCCTTATCCGCCACCCATTTCGGCAGGGTAAAGTGCCACAAGGTTAACATAACAGTTAGCTCACGGTCTTTCAAAGACTTGAGTACTTTCTTGTAATGATCGATTTCTGCCTGGTTAAATTCACCTTCTTTTGGTTCAATCCTAGACCATTCAATGGATAACCTATGGGCATTATGGCCCAGCTGCTTGGCCAGATCAAAGTCCTGCTCATAGCGGTTATATTGGTCACAGGCTTGCCCGGACCATTTTTCCGGCGGTTGGTGAGTTTGTTCCCAATACCACCAGTCGGCATTGGTATTATTGCCTTCTACCTGATAGGCGCTGGTGGATGCGCCCCAAAGAAAACCTGATGGGAAATAAATAGTTTCATGGTCATGATGTTCTTCAAGGTGATTGTCAAGTATGACTCCGTTATCTGGCATAGTTCCATATTAGAGTAGAGCATAAGGGCTTGTAAAGACTTATTGACAAAATATACAACGATCGTAGTATATTTTGTATATGAGTAAGAAAGAAACAATTGGGAAATTAGTGCTGTTGGCTTTGGAAAAGGCGGTTGATGGTTATGTTAGGCTGGAGGATTTCATGTACCATCCAGGATATTATGCTTATGGCAGCGGTTGGGAATATCCTTTGAAAAAATCGACGCTAGCTCAAACCTTGCAAAGACTGCGGCAAAAGGGGTTTATTGAAAAAGTTCCGGAGAAAGATACAAACAAAATTATCCTAAAGCTGACAGAGGCTGGCAGGGAATTTTTGCTTTTTTCCAAATCTGATGATGAAATTGAGTGGGATGGAAAGTGGCGAATCGTGGTATTTGATATTCCGGAAAACAAGAGGCTAGTGCGTGATATTTTAAGAAGGCGGTTGAAATTGTGGGATTTTCAACCCTGGCAAAAAAGTGTTTGGGCATCTAAGAAAAATGTGACGGAAAAACTGCGAAAATTGATAAAAGAGCTTGATATTACAGACTGGGTTTTGGTAATTGAATCTGAAAATACCGGCCGATGACAATTTATGCAACGATCGTTGTAGGTTTTGTATAGTTAATCATGGCTGTCGATTTTCCATTTAATTGGGGAAGTGATAGATTAGAGTTTTCTAAACCATAAAGCGGTGGTTCTTGCCAGCTTAAGTCGTCTTTGAATTATAGATTAATTTAATTCAACCACTGATACTTTGAGTTTGTCGTTTTGGTATTGGAACCTAAAAGCGACAGGTTTAGATTTGTTATTAGTGATATATAAATTCTGCAGGGCGTTGGAACCGGTTGAGCCCGGGTTTGAATAAATTGACACCCCGTATTCTTTAGGCACATCCGGGATATTGGCAAAATCATGACTGGTAGGTGCTTCTACTGACAACCCAGCTTCTTTGGCTGTCCAGTTGATTAAGGAGGCTAAGTGGCAAACCCCGTCCCCAAATAAATACCCGTCTGTCTTAAACCCTTCCTGGGCATTAAAGTGGGCATTGGTAGTTTTGACCAAGCTGGCTTTGTATTGATCTTCCACATCAGAATGGAAGGCAAAAGTTTTATTTGGTTCCAGCTTGAATTCAAAAGTAAACGGTTTGGTAATTTCATCCCATTTAATATCGGAAGCATTGGTAACCCGGCCGCTTAAATAGGCAAGATTTAACAGGATATTATCCCTGAAAACGTCGTTGACAAAGCCATTGGAATAGCGGTCATTAAGCGGCATCTCTTTTTGAGCCACCAAATGTTCCCTCGAAGGCAGCGGGATTAAATTTTGGTTGTGATTTTGTCCCAGCAGAGAACCTAAGGTTAGGGGAAAGATGATCAGGGTTTGAACTGATTTTTTGATCATATGTTCATGCAACCAAAAGGTTGTAAGCTAAGTATTTTAGCATACTATGAGATAAAAGTCAAACTGATTAGGTTAGGGAATAGGCTACTGAGGTTTTTCGGCCGCAATAAAAATTTCAGGAGATATTTGAGGAAACCGCTCACTGATAGCAATATCCCATTTATGAAGCTTATTAAAAGGCAAAAACCATTGAAGTCTCCTCATCCCGGGAATAATTCCAGCTCCGCGAGCGTGAATATTAACAAATCCGGTTTGCCTAAATAATTGTCTAACTGTTTGGTAGGACATTTCATTGGCATGCTCGGCTATTGAAACAACTCTGTCTGGTTCAATTAATCTCCTCATGTTCCTTGCCAAACAACTTGTATTAGTGGTTGCTAGAATAACTTTTTTGCCTGGTGCCAAGACTCTGTAAATCTCTTCCATCATTTTTACAGGGTCTTTCTTATCAAGGTGCTCGATAATATCAAACGCACAAATACCGCCAATAGAACTTTCTGAAAAAGGAAGCTCTTGTGCTCTGGAGCAAACAAATAACCCTTTTCCTAGTCGACTGTTGCCTAATAATCTTTGATAAGCTATGTCGATACTGATTCCTGTATTGCCGTTGTCTGAAAGTGCTCCTACCACGCTGCCCTCATCAGCCCCCAAATCCAATATTGGTGCTCCCTTTACATCACTGAACATCTCCTTGATCAGTTTGACTTTAAATCTCTTCATTGCCATATCGTTTGGGCCTGTTCCGTACCTACCAAAATGGTCGCCTTCTAGGTGATTGTAGCGTTCTAATTGTAGTGCCTCGATTTTGCTGATAGTCATAAATTAATCAAAAATTATACCATAAATCCTATAGGCTCGTCATTAAGTCCAAAAAAGTTTTTTTGAATAGAGTCCTTTTGTAGATAAATTATGGTAAACAAAGACGTGGTATGATTAATTTGTGATAAGACTGCTGCCCTTTATTTTGATACCAGTCCTTTTAGTGGCAGGTTTGTGGTACTGGCGAAGCTCGACCATCAAACAAAATCTGGCCACCCCGCAAACAGCTGAAAATACGGCACCGGTGGAGGTGCCGAAAACCCTACCTGGAGCTACTTTGGAAGACAGAGTGAAGAGCTTGGAAGGTGTGGTAACAAAACTGGCTGCTCAGGTAAATGTTGCTAAAACTTCTCCAGCTCCTACTAACCTAGATGCCCGATTGAATAATGCGGAATCGGCGATTACTGAGCTTAAAGCCAGGGTGTCAGCTTTGGAGCAAGCCAGTCCGGCCCCGGCTGCTGCAGTTTCCGGCTCCAAATACCCTTTATATATTCCCATGAGCGCAGGAGGCGGGCCTTGGACTGATCAGGATTGGCATACTTTAACTGAATATCAAACCTCAGTTAATTCGGATAATTATTCCGGTTATTCCAGTGTGCAGCTTGAAGCTAACTTTAGATTGGTTGAGGCGGCGGGCACGGGGTCTGTCCGGCTATACAATGTGACAGATGGAACTGCTGTTTCTAATTCTCAGCTGGATACTACCGGCACCAGTTTTAGTTTGCAAGCTTCCGGCACTTTTAAGCTACCCAGCGGGCAAAAAACCTACACTATTCAAGTTAAAAGTACTCTTGGAACATCCCTTTTTGTCCAAACTGCCAGAATCAAGGTGAATTTTTAAAAATTATTTCTTCTTGCAAACCACGTTCGGGATTCATTTTGAATGATAGTGTTGTCAGAATTCAGGTTAATGAATGAATGGTTCTATGTTCATAGTCTATTACTAAGGATTTATTTGCGGTTTCATGAATTTTAATGATTCCCCGGCCTTTATCGGAAACGCCTGATTCTTCTAAGATTTTTGCAGTTGGGCCAGAGATAGAAGCAAATAATGGATGGGTATCTCTGAAAGATTTATGTGGCTGTGCCGGCGTTTCTCTATTAAAAATACCAATAATATTAATAGCAAATTCTACACCGTGCATCTAATTTATTTATACGCCCATTTTAGTTGTTTTTGCAAATCTGTTTAAAGAAGTATGGGCGGAAGGAACTTTGCTTCCTAATTGAAATGCACGGGAGCCAGGATTCGGACCTGGAAAGAAGGTTTTGGAGACCTTCGTGATACCATTTCACCACTCCCGTATGAAATGTAGTATACCAAAAATGATTAGGAAAATCGTGCTTAAAGCTTAACTTCGTTGTGAGGAGTGGTTTTGCGGCACTGTTTACAAAACTTGTTCAAAGTTAGCTTTTCTTTTATATTTACCGTGTTTTTCGTCCCGGTATAATTCCGGTTTTTACAAACCGAACACTGCCAGTTAAATAAATTTCTGTTGCCTTTTTTAGCCATTTTTGAATTATATATGAGGATTACCTAAGTTTGCAAGCATACGAAGTATTCTCCATAGAAATCCGACACTTCCAGTAAAATGGAAGAAGTGAATCAATTAACTAAAATTACGATTGCCTGGGAACTCTATGAGCAGGAAGTTCCTAAGACCCATATAGCTAAACAGTT
>JAJYNW010000015.1 GCA_021786105.1 bacterium | reverse complement strand
AGGCAGTTTTGGATTTTCTTTCAGCAATAGCCTTATCAACCAATTTCTGACACTCGGAATCCGGGCAAACAGTTTGAGTATGAATTACTACCGTTGCGCCAATTTTTTCCTCCCAAGTTTTACCATCTACCCTTTCCTTACCGCAATTAATACAAGGGTTACTCATATGAAGTGAGCGGAGTATAACAAAAAATATTTATTAATTCAATCTTTTTAACTAATAACGGGGAGCCAGAATCAAAAAATAAATTAATCCGTAAATAATCGCTCCGATTATTAAGTAAATAACGATCCATTGCCATAACGGCCGTTTACCGTAATATTCTTTCTTTTCATAATCATCCTTATCGTATGCCATCTTAAAGCAAAAGCCATCATAGCCTCCCTTTAAAAAATTTACAGTAATTTAAATTACAACTGTTGACCGGCCAGGAACCCTTGCCCGTCATGAGTCTTGGGATGGTATTTTTTGGCGGTCTTTTCCTTAGGAATTAAGATATAGTCCAATATTTCATCGGCATGTTCCATAAATTTAAACTTCAATTCTTTTTTGATTTCCTCAGGTACATCAATTAGGTTTTTCTCGTTCCCTTTTGGCAGAATTATTGTTTTAACACCAGCCCGGTGAGCTGCCAGCACCTTTTCCTTTATACCCCCTACTTTAAGGACTTTCCCGTTAATCGTAATTTCCCCGGTTAAGGCCGCGTCTTTTTTCACCTTTCTGCTACTTAGCATAGAGGCCAAAGCTACGGCAATGGCCACTCCGGCTGATGGTCCATCTTTAGGAATAGCCCCGGACGGCACATGAATGTGAATATCTGATTTGTAATAAAAATCAGGATCAAATTTAAGCTGGGTTGCTCTGGAGCGGATATAAGACAAGGCAGCTTTGGCTGATTCCTGCATGACTTGACCCAAAGATCCGGTTAAAGTTAAGTTGCCTTTACCCGGCGTGAGCCGGGCTTCGATAAAGATAATATCTCCTCCGGCTTCTGTCCAGGCCAAACCGGTAGCTACTCCCACCTCATCCTCCTGCTGGGCCAACGTCACCTCATATTCTTCCGGCCCCAAGTAATCAGTCACCAAATCTTCCGTAATCGTTAGCGGTTTTTTAATTCTTCCTTCAGCCACTTGTCTGGCCACCTTGCGGGCAGCCTCAGACAGCTTTCTTTCCAATTCCCTTACTCCTGCCTCCCGAGTATACCGGGTAATAATTTTGCGGATTGCCCGGTCTTCAATCATTAGCTTCCCTTTGTCTAAACCGCTTTCCGAAAATACTCGTGGCAGCAGAAATAGTTTGGCAATATGAAATTTTTCATCTTCCGTATAGCCGGAAAATTCGATCACCTCCATGCGATCCCGTAAAGCCGGCGGAATCGGGTCTAAAATATTAGCGGTGGTAATAAAAAAAACATCCGAGAGATCAAAAGGAATTTCAATATAATGATCAGCAAAACTGTTGTTTTGAGCTGGGTCTAATACCTCGAGGAGTGCTGCCTGGGGATCACCGGCAATAAAGTCCCTGCCCACTTTATCAATTTCATCCATCATAAACACCGGATTTTTGCTCCCGGCAGTCCGGATCCCTTGAATAATCCGGCCCGGCAGGGCTCCCACATAAGTCCGGCGGTGCCCCCTGATTTCAGCCTCATCCCTAATTCCTCCTAATGAGATGCGGACGAATTTCCGGCCCAAAGCTCTAGCAATTGATTGACCAACTGAAGTTTTGCCAGTCCCCGGAGGCCCCACAAACACCAGGATATTCCCCCGACCTGCCCCTTTAGTTAATTGTTGAATAGCCAAATACTCCAAAATCCGCTCCTTTACCTTTTCTAAACCATAATGATCCCGATCCAAAACCTCCTTAGCCCTTTTTAAGTCAACTTTAGTTTCATCCTTTTTGCCCCAAGGCAAATTACTAACCCATTCCAGATAAGTCCGGAGGTAGGGTGCCTCTGCGCTCATCTCCGGCATTCTTTTCAACCGATTTAATTCACCCAAAACCCTTTTTTTGGCCTCCTCCGGCAACCCGGCTTGCAGCAGCTTTTTTTCCAAATCCTCAAATTCCTTCTGGGTTTCAAAAATACCCAGCTCTTTTTCAATGGCTTTGAGTCTTTCCCGCAAGAAAAATTCCCTTTGCTCTTTTTCCACATCATGTTCCAAGCTTTCCTGAATCTTTCTTTCCGCCTGCACGATACTTAACTCTTTAGCCAGTTTATTATTTAACACTTGTAGTCTTTTTTTAACATCCATCTCCTGCAAAAGCTCTAATTTTTCTGGAAAGTCCAGCCTTAAAGCGGAAGAAATCAAATCAGCCACTTTGGCCGGCGGAATATATTCTTTTTGAGACTCTTCAATAATAGCCTGCGGGACAGCCCCATGCATCTGGATTAATTTAGTAAACTGGTCAAAGGCAGAACGGGACAAAGCTTCCAATTCAGTTGGTTTCTCCTTTGGACCTGTGGTGTCCTCCTCCTCGTCCTTTTCCAGTTCCGTAACTTCCACCATTTTGATGCCGTCTTTTTCAAAACCATCCTCCACCTCCACTCTTTTTAACCCTTCCATTACCACTCCCAATAAATTTGAAGCAATGTATCCTTGCGAAACCACATTAGATAAAACTCCGATCTTACCTTTTTGAGAATCTTTCTGAAATATTAGCACCAAGGGGCTGTTATTCTCTGCCGCAAAATTAACAGCTTTAATCATTATTTCGTTTTCGACTATTAAAGGTACTTTTTCGCTGGGAAAAACTACTGTTTTATCAAGAATCAATGCCGGATAAGCTTTTTTGCTGTCACTGCCAAATAAGCCGCTGGACTGTTTTCCTCTAGAAAATAAATCTATCACCCCTTATTAATACCCTGTCTGGGTTAAAATTAAGCTATAAATTTGTTTCTACTTTGTAAGAACTTCGTTCTTGCGACTATGTCTAAAGAAACAAATTTGCGAGCAATCGCTTCCTTCTTACCTATTCCTTACTGGTTATTTACTAAGATTTAATACCGACTTTCTAAAATTAGTTACCAGTAAGGCAGTTCGCCCAATGAGCAAAACTTTAATCCCGCTACTTTTTATCATGATCCTGTTAATATTAACCCCCGGAATCAGCAAAGTCCTGTTTCCTGCTGGGCACCCGGCCCCTCTTCCCTTTTTAACAACAGCCGCTGATTCTGCCCAAGCCCAAAAATCCCCGCCGCTACCGGATACAAAAAGCCAACAAATCGGTCCGGACCCCCAGACAACCCGTTTCCAAAAATTTAGCTATCCCAATGCCAAGGTTATCAGCTCAAATAGCGATAGCTTGATTTTGGAAAGCAGTGACACTCCCGCCGAAATTACCAATTGGTACAAAGGACAAATTCAAAGCCAAGGTCTGCAAACAACTTCTTTTATTGAAATCAATACTAACGGAAACATACTGAATAAGCTTGTCGGGAGTGATGGGAACTTAGAAATAGCAGTGGAGATCAACAAAAAAAGTAACCAAAAGGAGGTTGAAATAGAATTAAGTGTTATCAATTAATCCCCGTTTTTTATTCCATAGCAAAAAGTCGCGCATTATTGTCATTGTAATTATAGTTTTAGGCGGAATTTTGCTCATCAACGCCCGCACTAATGTTTTTAAAGGGCAAAAAACATTTTCCGCTGTCGGGGCAAATAACGGCCAGAAAACAACAATTGCCGGGCCAATTGCCACACGACCAATTAATAAAGAGTTTAGCTTTCCTATTAAAGACAACAAAGGCATTGAGATTGGCACCTTAAAATATATGCTTGAAAATGCAGAACTTCGGGACGAAATAGTAGTCAAGGGTCAAAAAGCCACTGCCGTTAAAGGAAGAACTTTCCTTATTTTAAACCTTAAAATCGTCAATCAGGGAGATAAAAGAATAGAAATCAATAGCCGTGATTTTATCCGATTATCTGTCAATAACGGCACAGAATGGCTGGCGCCGGAAATACATAACGACCCTGTAGAGATCCAACCAATTTCCACCAAATATTCACGCCTTGGTTTCCCGATTGATGAAACCAAGAAGAATTTAAAAGTCCAAGTCGGAGAAATTAGCGGACAAAAAACAGTCTTAGATCTACAGTTTTAATATCCTCTTATAAACTTCCGCGACACAAAGTCCACGGTTTTCTCCTTTCAAGTGATTATAAGTTCTTTTAATACCCATGGGGCTTCTTGTTACCAGATTCTTACCTTATCTTAATTTCTTTTTTAACATAACTTTATAAGATGAGCAATGAAGTGCTCCGTACTTAAACGGGTATTAAAATCGGAAAGGAGGTGAGACGATGAAAAGAAAAATAGCTTCGGCAATTGCTACCTTATCCCTTCTTCTGTATTCATTTGCTATCCCGGTTTTTGCCCAAACTACCACTT
The DNA here is from genome assembly GCA_021786105.1 of bacterium. Classification (GTDB taxonomy): domain Bacteria; phylum Patescibacteriota; class Microgenomatia; order Daviesbacterales; family UBA10151; genus UBA10151. The sequence continues at coordinate 78,358 of JAJYNW010000015.1, read as the reverse complement.
TAGGAATTTCCGGCAACGGATCTGATTCTGATAATGAAGTCAAGGCGGAGACTAAAACAGAAACTACGGTAGTCCAGAGCAATAATGCCAACATCGAGAATAAAATTGAGGCAGAAGCAAATACCGGCGATAACAAGGCAAAGGATAATACAGGGGGAAACACAACCATTGACACAGGAAATGCCACGACAAGAGTAGATGTGTCAAATCAAGCTAATGCCAACACCGCTGACGTGAATTGTCCGACTTGTCTGGGAAGCGTTGATGCTACCATATCAGGCAACGGCTCAGATTCAAAAAATGAAATAAAAACTGAACAGAAAAACAAAACAGAAGTCTACCAGACAAATAACGCTGATATTGAAAATGATATCGAAGCAAAAGCTAATACCGGAGACAATGAGGTAGAAGATAACACCGGCGGCAACTCGGAAGTTAGAACCGGTGATGCTCAGGCAAGTGTTACGATAGGAAACCTGGCGAATGCCAATGCGGCAAGCATCGGAGGCGGAAACAACCAAGGCTCTATCAGCGCCCTGATCACAGGCAACGGCTCAGATTCAAAAAATAAAATCGATCTTGAGCACGAGCAATCTATACTTCTTGTCCAAGACAATAACGCTGATATTGAAAATGATATCGAAGCAAAAGCTAATACCGGAGACAATGAGGTAGAAGATAACACCGGCGGAGATGTCACGGTTGACACCGGCAATGCCACAACCGACGTCACGGTCGACAATGCAGTTAACTTTAATTGGGCAGATATTAGCTGTTGTATATTTGACGTTCTGGCAAAAATTTCCGGCAACGGATCTGATTCGGAAAACAAGATTGAGGCCGAATTTGAAAACGAATTACAAGCTTTCCAAAACAACTGCGGGAAAGACGGCATATCAACCGGCCCTCAGGGCCTTTTTATGGACGGACGAGGAAAATGTGAGCTGGAAAACAAAATCGAGGCAGAATCGGAAACCGGTAATAACGATCCAGAAGGTAACACAGGACCTATTGCAAATGATCCGGTAGAAGTTACAACCGGCGATGCGGAGGATGGGGTCACTGTAGACAATTCTGCAAACGTCAATATTTTTGGTCGAAATGCCGACGATAGTTCAAGCATGGGGCTAGATAATCTGCTTGATGGGTTAGGTTTGCACTTTAGTTTTAACCTGCAAGCGCTTTTAGCTTTATTGCAAAGCTTAAATATCGGCTAAGGCAACCTTGGATTGTAGGGTGCTTTCATCAGCACTTCAATGAAACACCCTACAACCAAAAAATTGAAAAGTAAAAAATAGAAAGGATTAATGAATTAAAAAATGGCAGGATATCTAAGAAAAACAATATCAATATTGACAATAACACTACTGATAATTTTCCAGTCCGCCAATGCTTATGCTTTAGAAACACCAACCCCTCCTCCGCAGCCCACCCTCCCACCAGTAGGAGAAGTGCAAAGCACACCGCCTCCCGCCCCCAAAGCACCTACACCTCCTCCCTCCCCGACTCTTGAACCCCACTCCGACCAAGCATCCACATCTGAGGCATCCAATCAAACAGCAGGAACTTTAAATAAAGATTCAGAAACAAAAAATAATTCAGATCCACAAGAACCAGTAACCCAAGGCGATCAGACTGAACAATTCGGGACAAACCAAACAGACCCGAGTGCGGATAGTAAGGTCGGTGATACTCAGATAAATACCGGAAACGGCTTAACTACTGGTGCGGTGACAACAGAAGCAAATAGTACAGCTTTACAACAACCCTCTCAATCAACCGGAAATAGTACCGGCGCTGAAAATACCAATAACGGCTCAGGATCTGATAACTCAGCCTCTTTGGGAGACGAATCCAGTACAAACATTATTCAGGATAACAGTGCTGAAGTAGGAAATAATGTGGACTTAAATACCCACACCGGCGGATCTTCAGCCTCTCAGAATGTAGGAAATTCAATAATTACTACCGGAGATGCCAATACCTCAGGAACAGTTGTAACTACAGCTAATACAAATGCGGCCGGGCTGGCTGTTTCCGAATTTAACGTAGTTGATAATACTCAGGGAGACCTAATTTTAGATTTTGCCTCAGGTTGTATTACAGGATGTGGGATTTTTAATCCTGTTTCTGTTACAAATTCCGGCAATGGTACCGACTCGACAAACAACACTGCGGTAAACCAGACTGTAAATAATGAGACATTTCAAAATAATGATGCCGCACTGGAAAACAATATTACCCTCACTGCCGACTCCGGCAACAATCAGGCAGACCAAAATACCGGCGGTAATTCTACTATTAATACCGGCGACGCCAATGTCTCAGCCAACATCCTCAACTTCTTAAACAACAATATCGCGGGTAATATTGTCCTGGGGGTAGTAAATATTTTCGGTGATCTCATTGGAGATATAATCTTGCCGGAGGAAGAGCTAAACACCCCCTTAGCAAATGCCGGTAATACCGGCAACGGCTCGGGATCGACAAATTCAACCCTGGTTGATAACGAAATTAATAATACAACGCTTCAAACCAATGAGGCCCTGATTCAAAATAACCTGGAATTTGAAGCAAATACCGGCGGCAACCATACCAGCAAAAATACCGGCGGTAATTCTACAATAGAAACAGGCGGTGCCAATATAGACTCTCAAACTATTAACATAGCAAATTCCAACGTCGAAGGAGGAAATTGGTGGCTGGTGATTGTCAATAAAGCTGGACAATGGGTAGGACAAATCTTAGGCGCTCCTAAGGGAGCTGACACGGCCGGTTCAGCCGGTACCACCTTTACGAGCGACAGTCAGGGTAACATCACCGCCACTAATTCCGGTAACGGAGCAGGTTCTTCCAACACGGCCAGTGCCGACTCAACCAGCAATAACACCACCGCCCAAACTAATAATGCCAAAATTATTAATAATATTGATTTGTCAGCTAACACTGGTAATAATAGTGCCTCGAGAAATACCGGCGGAGATTCTACCATCAAAACCGGCGACGCCAATATCGTGACAAACCTGGTAAATTTTGTAAATAACAATATTGCAAACGGTGACCGGCTAACAGTCACCATTGTAAATGTCTTTGGCAGTTGGATAGGAGATTTTGTAACACCGGGCCAGCATAAAACAGCAGCAAACGGCGGACGGAATGCCGACCAGAACCCGGCTGATCCGCCTGCCAATCAAATCCAAGATCCGTCCCTAAATCAATCTGCCAGTCAAACATCCGCCTCCGGTCAAACTGCTGATCAACCGCAATTAGATTCTACCGCTATTGCTACTGACCCGGTTGCGTCTGACGCTCCCAAATCCTCCTCAATCAGCTACGACAACAACAGCACTGAGCAGCAAACTTTGGTAGCCGGCGTCAAAATAGATAACAATGACAGCGGTCCATCAGCACAACCCATCACTCCAAATACCCCAAACAGTCGTCAAGTTATGGAATTAAACTTGGCCTGGTTGTTATTATTGCTACCTTTCGGCGGTATCACCCTCTTCATAAAACACCGGGTAAATTAAGTCAAATTCTCATTATTTTATTACAGAATCTTGATAGTGTTACTACACAAAAATATTAAACTGGAAAAATAAAATGGATAAAATTAAACGCAAACTCTCCATAGTTATTATATTCTTACTTATTGTTGCATTATCCTCATTAACCCTAACTGCAAGCTATGCGGAAGAACTGACAATTTCCGGCAACGGCACAGGCTCGCAAAACGAAGTCACTGTTACCAGTCAAACCACCACAACAGTTGAACAAACCAATCAAGGCGAGATTAAAAATGATATCCAAACATTAGCCGATACCGGAAACAACCAAGCCTCTGGCAATACCGGCAGCAGTAATGATATTTCTACCGGAGATATTAAGAGTGAAACTAAAATTGAAAATCAAACCAACCAATCCCAAGTTAATAATGAGTGTTGTCCTACCCAGGGAGTTACAGCCACTATCGCAGGTAACGGAGCCGATTCACAAAATCATATTGATGTTGACAATAACAACCAAACAAATGTTGACGTGAGTCAAACAGCTAATATTAATAACGAAATTGACGGTCAGGCCAATACCGGCGGTAATAAAGTAAATAATAATGAAGGCAACGTTTCAATCGATACTGGCAATATTAATGCCAATGCAGACATTAACAATCACGATATCAATATAGCTGAAGTGACAACTAGCCAAGGGGGACCAGATATTTCCATTAAAATTACTGATAACGGCACCGGATCAACCAACACGGCCGACATTGATCAAACCCAGGAAAATAACATTAATATTGACAACGAAGCCCAAATTAACAATGAAGTCAATTGGGAATTATCAACCGGCAACAATTTCGCTAACGGCAATTTAGGTGATGTAACCATCGTCACCGGTAATGTTAATTATGACTTAAGCATTAACAACGGCCCAATAAATATCAGTGAAGTAACAATATCCTGTTGTGTAACTCCTACCCCAACTCCCAGCCCATCAGTTAGCCCCAGCCCAACTCCCACTCCCTCGCCTGGAGGAGGTGGGGGTGGTGGCGGAGGGGGTGGTGGTGAATCTGCCGGAGGAGGCGGAGGGGGTACGGCCGGAGGTGCGGCCGGCCCCGCGGCTGAGGTTTTAGGCGCAGCTGCAGCCGGGGAAGTTTTAGCGGCCGCCGGTAATAATTGGCTGATGTTTCTAACTATACTTGGAATGATGGCTTTAGTTTGCGGACTCTATCTGCGTTTTGCCCCCCCACCTCAATCAGCAATCAAACGTTTAACCTTAATCCGGTGAAAAACCTAAAAACCCGTCATTTGTTGGGAAATATTTTAATCCTAGCTTCATTGTTAATCCTGTCTTTCACTTATTATCCTATGATCAAACTTTATTTTTTACCTCCCCCTAAAGTTCAAAACTATAGTTATTCCATCGTCATTCCCAAAATCAACGCCTATGCCCCCATCATCCCCAACGTTAACCCCTGGCAAAAAAGTGAGTACTTACCAGCCTTATCAAAAGGAGTGGCGCAAGCCAAGGATAATTCCTCATTCTTCTTTGCCCATTCTTCTGATCTCCCCTGGAAAATAACCCGCTATAATACCGCCTTTTTAAGACTAGGCGAATTGCAAAAAGGAGACAGAATTATTATTGCCAAAGGCGATCTCACCCAACAATATCAAGTCATTAACAAAAAAGAAGTCTGGCCTTGGGAAGTTCAATATGTCAAAAAAATTGATCCAAATCAGATTATTTTAATGACCTGCACACCGGTTGGTACTTCCCTAAAAAGGCTGCTGGTTTTTGCCCTTCTCTCCCCTTGAATTTTCAGTATAATGTAGATAAGTGAAAAAATTCCTGCTCATTTTTTTGATAATTATCATTTATTTGATTGGTAATTATGTTTACTTCTTTGATTTTCTGGGTCAAAAGCATTTAGCGCCTCCGCCTCATGAAACCAAAACACTGATTGGCACCCATCCCGGTAACCGAATCATTAAATATGTAGCCCTGGGCGACAGCTTAACAGCCGGTGTCGGCGCCTCCGATTATCAAAACTCCTATCCATATCTCCTTGCCCAAAAGTTATCTGCCCAAAATAATGTGGAACTGTGGAATTTCTCCCAATCCGGAGCCAGATCGGACGATGTCCTCACCAAACAACTGCCCCAAGCTCTGTCCGCCAAACCGAATCTGGTAACACTGTTCATCGGCATCAATGACATCCATGGCTTAAAATCCTTAACCGAATTTAAGAATAACTATAATCAGATTGTTTCAGCTTTACAAAAAAATGGTGCCAAAGTTTACCTACTATCCATTCCCTACTTGGGATCTGATAAAATAGTACTCTTTCCCTATAATCTGATTTGGGCGGCCCGGACTAAACAGTTTAATGAGGCGATTAAAAAGGCAGCTTTGGAATACAGAGCAGTTTATATTGACCTGTACCCTTTAACCAAATCTGCCCAATTTTACTCAGCAGACCAGTTTCACCCCTCGGATCAAGGATATAAGGAATGGCTAAAAGTAATTAATGTTGATTAACGTTTCCGACCCAACTTTTCAAACTATTCTTGTCTCCCTAATTCTTACGGGTTTACTGTTTATTTCCGTAAAAAGGACACAAAATGCCGGTTTTTTCTCCAAAGAAGTTACTAACCAGTTAAAAGGACTGGCAATTTTAGCTGTTGTCTTTGGTCATATCGGCTATTTTTTATCCTCTGATAATAGGTTCCTATTCCCTTTATCGGTGGCCTCCGGAGTGGGGGTTAATATATTTTTGTTTTTGTCAGGCTTTGGGTTGACACTATCCCAGCTGAAATCCCCGCTCTCATCTCTCTCTTTCTACAAAAAAAGGCTCTCCAAATTATTTATCCCGCTCTGGGCGGTAATCACCTTGGTGTTACTGCTGGATTTTTTCCTGTTGCACCGAGTTTATCCGATAGCAGAAATCGTCCATAGCCTATTAGGTTTTTACCCTAAAGCTAATTTATGGCAAAGTTTGGATTCACCCTTATGGTATTTTTCCCCAATTCTGTTTTATTACTTGGTGTTTCCGCTGTTGTTTTTTAAAAAAATTCCCCTACTCTCCCCTTTATTAATCCTGCTTTTAAGCTGGCTTCTGCTTAATTTACCGCTGCCTGTTAAATCCGATGTATTAAAGCTTTATAAATTACACTCTTTAGCTTTTCCTTTAGGAATGTTATTTGCTTTAGTAATCCCTTATCTAAAATTTAAGCTAAACCGGATTGTAAAAATCCTGATTATTGGAGCAGCCACCCTGGTTTTCCTTTATACTGCTTATTATTCCGGGGTCGGTCAGGATCCCAAAATCGAACAGGGTATCAGTCTAATTACTACTTTTTCAGCAATCGTTATCTTTGCTTTATCCAAACTGGAATTTGGATTGTTCTCTATTTTTGGGATCTATTCTTATGAAATTTACCTGCTGCACTGGCCGATTGTTTCCCGATTTAACCCCTTTTTAGGATTACCACCCTTTTTGGATGTAACATTAAACTTAGGTTTATTTATTTTGTTAGGGTATGTTTTGCAAAAAGGCATTGAAAAAATTGCAAAACAATTTATTCTTACTTAATTCTTGCGGCATATCAACTTGATTTTTAAACAATTAGGCCAAAATCAAAACCAGGTTTTCGTTATTGACAATATGGACAAAAATTCAAAAATAGAACTGCGGACCGGCAACAAAATGCCGGTTTTAGGTTTAGGTACTTGGCAATTAACCATTGATACTGCCGAGACTGTAACCCATGCTTTAGAACTTGGCTACCGCCTAATTGATACCTCAAGCGATTACGGCACTCAACCGGGAATCGGCAAGGCTATTAAAAACAGTCAGATTGACCGTCAAAGTATCTACATCACTACAAAAGTAGAAGAAACTGATAATGCCTACCAAAGAACAATATCCAATCTACAAGAGCTAGACCTTGAGTATGCTGATTTAATGCTGATTCACCATCCGCCACTAGTAGGAGCTGGCGAAGATTTATGGCAAGGTTTAATCCGGGCTAAAGAAGAAGGATTGGTAAAAGACATCGGCGTCAGTAACTATTCCATTAAGCTGATTGAACAACTAATTAAAGCCAGCGGTGAAATCCCGGTAGTAAACCAAATTGAATGGTCTCCATTTGGCCATAGCGACCAGATGCTGAAATACTGCCTAAAAAATAAAATCATTATCCAAGCTTACAGTCTTCTAACTCGGGGAAAACGGCTCAACGATGAAACACTTATTCAACTGGCCCAAAAGCACAATAAAACCCCTGCCCAAATTTTAATCCGCTGGAATTTACAATTAGGCACTGTTCCCCTGCCCAAAGCTAATCAAAAGAAACATTTAGAGGAAAATATTGATGTATTTGACTTTGAAATTAGCGATGATGATATGAAACAACTTAATAATCTTGATGAGGATTACTCATCCCTCGGCTTTTTGCCTTATATCTAAATGCAATTAAAACTATTGCTTCATTTTGAAAGCCTTTTACGTCTATTGCTCCTTCTTTCAACCATATTCTGGGCCAGAGCCGTGGCAAAGGCGACAAACGACCCAATGCCTATCATGATATAAAAAATGGTAAAAAATTTTCCCAGGCTGGTTTTGGGGGTAAAATCTCCAAAACCGACAGTAGCTAGCGTAACCACACAAAAATAAGCCGAATCCAGGTAACTCCATCCCTCAGTTCGATGATAAAAGAAGGTTCCAAACAAAAGATAGAGTGTGATAAATAAGGCCAAACCTTTAACAGCTGGATCTTTCAAAACACCAAGCAAAGCTCGAAAATAACCAAAAATAATGATTATTAAAGAGGGCATCTTTGAAGTAAATTATATTGAATTGATAAAAAATAAGCTGTAAGAAAAAACACTCGCGGCGCTGAGTAAATTTCTATTATTTTTTGGCTTCATTCATTTTTGCTTGTGTTTTTAGAATTTGCTTTATCAATGTGATCGGAACTTTTTGGTCGAACTTGATTTGTATGGTTTTTTTGCCAGTTTTGTAACCCTTTTTTCCGAACGTTTCGCGGTCTTTATTGTCAAGCACGGTCACGAGGCCAAAGAGCACATAGCTTTTACATGGAGTAAATCCAGCAAGAGCACCCTGATACCAGTAGAAAGGCACGCCCCAGCTTATTTTCTCCTCTGCGTTTGGAATAATCGATTTTACAACCACTCTTATTTCCCTAAGTTTAGACTGGGCTTCTTCTGGTGCACTTGCAATGAATTCATCAACATCTTTTGCTTTATAGTTCTTCATAAACTAATGAGAAGTATTTATGCTTCGAATATAATTTTTCATGAATTAATGAGAAGAATTTTTTCTTCGAATATAGTTTTTCATTCATCGTTCCTCCTCGCAGAACCTTTTGCCCGTCGCTTTCACTATTCTACCATTTTTTTCTTATTTGGTTCTTTTCATGAAATGGCTGTTATCTTCGCGAAGCTCATGGTGCTTTTGTACTTGTTGTTAGTACCTGACATTTGCTCCCCGCGCCTAAACACCCTATACCAATTGATTTTAAGGCTATCATCCAAGCCTTTCAACACGTTGGATATATGGGTGAGTTAAAGCAACGGTGGCTTGAAATTAAAAAACTCCAGCGCGACCCTGCGTTCCAAGTTGCTACTTAGCTTTTACTTGTGCATTTTTCAAATCACGCCATTCAAGTTTCTCCACTGCACCGCCTTCATCAACTAAAAACACGTACAAATTGAGCTTATAGCAAACATCATAAGGCAAACGGCGCATTACCAAGTCCCTAAATGACGCAGGATAGCCTACACCGTACTTGTAGCCGTATTTGTAACCTCTAGCCCTCCTCTTGGTTTGCATGCGGGTAATAATTTGCCCTAAGGCAAGGTTAAAGTGTACTTCCCTATGTGATTTTGGGTACTTGGCATTTGTACTAGCATCACCTTTACATTCAATAAGCCAATACCGCGGAAACTTATCATTGCGCACCTTAATATCAACCCCATGCTCCTTGAGGGTTTTTGATTTTAGGCTCGTGCCCCACCCTTTGCTGGTTAAATACTTTATTATTTGCTCTTGTACAAAGTCTTCGGTTAATAATTTCATCATAGGTCTAATTTATTTTTGTAAAAGTCAATTTGCCTCTAGTTTTACGGTTTTCATCATTGGAGTAGTAACCTATCAACTTGTTTTTATCAACTACGTCCAAGTAAGCAAACCCCTCGTGCATACCACCCGAAGGTGAATTGGTAAGTTTTGTACTATGTGGCTTATTGCGGTAGGTATAAACTAAAAACCATTTACCATTTTCTTTTTGTTTTAGTTGAGCAAAATAACTATCAAATGATGAATTTTGCCCAAAGTTTCCCTCAATAAATAAAGAAGAATAGCTTTGTTGAATTGTTGCTTCACCCGCGCCTTTTGTAGTATTTCCAAAAGTGCTTTCATATACTATTTTCCATTTGCCATCTAACGCGGGGTATTCATAAAAACCGACAAGCTTACTTAAAATGTAAGCTAACCCTTTTTGTTTCCACAGCCACTTATCCCAAGCAAGGTATAAACCATAAATAATTACGCTAACGGTGCTAATTGATGTAATAAATGAGGCAATTCCCTTGCCAAACCATGTTTCAACCCACTCGCCAAAAATAAAAATTGCAGTTACAAGCAAAACTATTGATGTAATGTACTTTTGCTGGTCTTTCATATATTAAAAAAGCTCCTGAAATAGCTATTTGCATTTGCTTCGCTGGTAGCCATAACCGCTGAACTAAGGTAAGGCAACTTTGCCGCTACGTGTTGCCTAAAAGCGAAAAAACTTTGGGGAAACCACTCGGTTTGTGAAATTACAATTTTGTCCCCTGCAACGGTACGAAAACCTGCACTGAAATTATTACCAACCATGTGTGTAAGTATATTGTTAAGTGTGTAAGGTAGGTCGTTGGAAAACGTGGCGTCGGTGTAGCTGTAAATCATACATTCAACATAAAAGGAAGGAGCTACACCTTTAAGGTTCCACTTGTTTACATAATTTTTAACCATACGAACCACACGTTTATAATTGTTGTTTGTTCGTTGGTTTTTAGCTTGACCGATACTTATGTGAGTTTTTGGATAATTTGGAATGTTTTGCCCAATTAAAATCGGCTCGCCATAAGCATTAGGTTGCCCGCCCATCGTACGTCTTGCTGGCACAATATCCGCTTTTCTTGTGCCTAAATCAAGGGTTAAACATTTGCGCCCAACCGTTATTCGGCCTCTATAATTTTGGTTTGTTTCCAACTTAGTTTTAACGTCGTAAAACAAGTTTGTTGACGCGCTAAAACTTGAAAGTAGCCCTTGTAATGGTTTTTGTAATGCCACAATGTCAACATCATTAAAGTCCTTTATTTCGGTGTCGTTAGCATAACTTCCTTGTAAAAAAGTGTCGTAGCTTAGTTGTAAAAGGGAGCGTACATTGTTTTGAAACGCCGATATTGCATCAACGGCGCTTTGCGATACACCACCCGATACTTGGTTAATTAACCCACTTGATACATATGACATGGTTATTTTTATTCTTGTCTAAACGTTTTTGCCAAAATGGCTTGGGTAAGTTTTGACACCCGTGCTTCGGCTTTTTCAATTTGCTTTTCAACTTGGTTTGCAATCTCAAGATATTGCTTTACAATTCTTACAATTTCGGCTTGTTCATTATCACTTGGAGTAGGTAAGTTAATTGCCTTAAAGTTACTTTGGGATATGTTGCGCATTGATTGTTGGTTGCCTGTCGCTCGTGCCTCAATTTCGGATCTGCCAATACGTGATTTTAGGTAGTAATTAACATATTCCTTGTTTATATCCTCAAAATTAACACGCCATACCTTATCGCTTAGCATAATCTTATGCCTAACCTCTCCAACAACCACGGAAGCTCCGACTAATTCAATTGTATTTGCTCGTGAGATTAAAAAATCTTCCTTGTTAATAAATAACTTTTCATCAATTTTACTCTCATCCTCTACGGTTTTAGTTTCCTTTTCATCAAATTCACCCCAAGTTACAGCACTAATTTTTACTATCCCAACATTGTTGCCACTTACAGGCACTTCGGGGCAAGTAAAGTTTTTGCCTGCCTCTATGTCTAAAACAAAATCTCCAATAGCCCTTCTTTCCCAAAGTGCAGGGATTTGTATAACCTCCCCATTTTCAAGGTTAAAATCTTGATAAGTGTCGTCGTCATAATTTTTTGCGCGCCAATTTTCTGTAAGTTTACCTGTAACTGCGGCGGATAAAATTGCTTGCTTAAACTTTTGAACGAGCAATCGTGATTTACTAACCTTTTCACTTCCTAAACTAATTTCTTGTATTGCTTGGTCGAGTAGTTCGATTGCTTTGTCCTGTTGTTCAATTGGAGGTAGGGAAACCTGTTGCTCTGTAATATCACCAAGCCTTATATACCTTATTGTGCTACCTCTATTATCCTTAGTTATATCGTCAAGCCTGTGATTAATGAAGTAATAAAGGTATTTCCCTCTAATGTTACTTTTGAAATTGTGTAGCACATAAGTTCGTTGGTATGCGTCAAACTTGCCTTTGTAATACTTAACGTTAAAAAAACCGTTTCCTGCTACAAGAACAGCTTCATCATCAAAAGTATAGGTATTGATTTTATGAATACCCTGCGCACAGGTAAAAAAGGGATATTTTCCATCAACATTTTCGGCATTAACATCCTTTTTACCCGTTTTTACGTCACAAATGTCACCGATTTTATAAGTTCCATTATTTGTCATCGTTAGTAAGTTGCTCATAGACCTTATCAAGGCTTGCAAGCGCTTCCTCAAGACTAGACTTTACGTCTACAATAATTTCCTCTGGTTCACCAATCTCGTTACTATTCTCAATGTCTTCCTCTTTTAGCCACTTAAAGCTATCCAGTTTGTAATTTTTCTCCTTAACTTGAACCACAGTAAACTTTTTCCATCGGTTTTCCTTAGAGTGATTTTCATCACGGGGTGATTGTCCACTCGCGTTATCGCCATAACACTTTTCAAACTCCTCAAAGTGTCTATGTGTTAATGGACGGTCTTTTTTAGTTATCCCTGGCACATTGGTACGTGCATCATATATCCACACATTTTCGGTGGGTATCCCCTTGGTAAAAAACACTACATTTGCCTTTACTCCTTGGCTGTATGGGGTAAAAGTACCTCTTGGTAAACGCAAAATAGTATGCAGGTTACAATCTTGCATGAGTATTTTGAATACCTCTGCGGCTTGGTCGCCAAATAGCACGTTGTCGGGCAACACAATAGCCGCCCTACCACCAGGTTTAAGGATGGTAAGAATGTGTTGGACAAAATTAAGTTGCTTGTTACTTGTATCGACCGTAAAGTCTTGCCGTTCGGGTATTTGGTTTGCACCTTTGGTACCAAAGGGCGGGTTAGTCAAAACTACATCGAACCTCTCGCCTCGGTCGGGTTCATAAATACTATCGCCCAAGCGAATATTTGAAATTATTCCATGCAAATAAAGGTTCATAAGTGCAAGCCTTCGAGGACGTGCTACAAGCTCGGTGCCAAAATAAGTGTTTTTCTTTATGCGCTCCAAATCATCACGGTTAATTGCGCCACCCGTTTGGTGTAAAAACCACTCGTAAGCACTAAGCAAAAAACCGCCAGTACCTGCGGCGGGATCACAAACGGTAAAATCTTTTGACACCCTTGGGTCGGGTTTCATTACATTTATAATTGATTGGATAAGCACACGGGGCGTGAAGTATTGTCCTGCACCCTTTTTGCCTTCGGCGGCTGATTTTTCTAATAACCCCTCATAGGCTTGGGCTTTAACATCAATGTTTAACGCCGACCACTCAATTTCATCAATCAAATCAATTAACCTTTTAAGGCCTACGGGCTTTGTAAACTTTGAAAGCGCCTCTACAAATATCGCACCCAATAACCCCTCTTGTTTGGCAAGCCCACGCAAAAGCTCGCTATAAAAATCAAGCAACTCCGTACCCGATTTAGTTTTTAATACCGACCAAGAATATTCCTTGGGTATAACTGCCCCTTTTTCCTCCGCCATTTTGAGGAAAAGCAAGTAGGTTAGTTGCTCAACGTAATCGCCGTAGTCCATACCGTCATGGCGCAAAACATGACAGTATCCCCATAATTTATTGACAATATTTGTATTAGTTTGCATAGGCATAAACGGCTGGTATTGTTGCGTTAATCTCATTTATAAATGGCATTAACTTACCGTCAAAATCGGCGTTAATGCGCTTAAAGCTTCCACCGAGATTAACAAAGATTGGCATTTCATCAAAGTCCTGCACATCAATTGTTAAGTTTTCAACAAGGTGTAGCTTTATAAGCTCCAACCATTGCTCTTGTTTGTCGGTAACTTTTTTATCACCCATTACTTTTGCCATTGCTAAATCAACTCGCTCTTTGGCGGACAGTAGCGGTTCATCTTTGGCGGCGTGCTTAACCATTGAAATAATGTCGGCAAGCGGGTATTTGTAGGCTCGGCGCAGGTTTTCCTCGGTAAAACGTTCGGGTTGTTGGGCAAGCGAGGTACGCAATTCCTTAAGTGCTTCCGTGTTCCACCCTTTTGGCTTATTAAGTACAATGCTTATTGCCTCAATGTGTTCGGGGTTTTCCTTAACAAACCGCTCGAATTGGGTTATATAGTCCTCGGGCTTTAACTCGCGCCCGTCGGTTGTCCTAAATATATATTCCGAGGCTACAATGTCTTCTTGCTCAATAGCGCGTATAAACCGCTTTGGGGGGCGCGGGTAATGTATAAGCAGGTCAATAAACTTTTGGTCAGTAAGTATTTTAAGAGTTGCAACCCTTTCGGTAGCTAAAGCATCGGGTAAGTTTTTGGCAAAGGCGGCAATGTCGCCATCGGCTATGTATTTAGCAAACATTTCCCGACCCTCAGAGGTAATGTTTTTGGCGATGCGTTGCAATCGCTTTACGAGGCAACGCGTATTGTATTCAACATCAATGTTGTTGTTTATATCGCTAATAATTTGTTCAATAGTACGGGTTGGGTTTACTGGTGTGACCTGGGTAATACCTGTGCTATTTTTGAATGCTTCCAAAAGCGTGCCGTCAAAGCAGTCAAACACCGTAAAGTGAGTTTTTTCGAGCGTGCCTAGACCATTGGGGAAGTTTTTGCAAAGTCTTGTGCCACGCCCAAGCATTTGCTCAAAGAGAATACGCGATTTTACAGCGCGCAAAAACACAATATTTTCAATTGAGGGTATATCGACACCTGTTGATAGCATGTCCACGGTGATAACAATATGAGGGTCGGGGCGGTTTCTAAACTCCTTTATGCGGGTGAGCGGTCGGTCAACGGTGGGTGAACCCGTTATTTTTTGCACGAATGCATCACCCCTGCCAAATACATCACGGCAAATATCAACCAACTGGTCGGCGTGAGACGTGTGTGGCAGGTCATTATGGGCAAAGATCAAACTTTTGGGGAAACGCTCTAATTCTTTTTCTTGCTCAAGGGCATATTTTGCAAACTCCTGGATAATTTTGCGGTTGCTATCGGGCGCGGTAATATCGCGCTCAACATCAGCAACCTCAAAATGCCGCTCGTCCTCAAGTAAATCAAGTTGTTGCGCTCCCGTTTCGGTATCAACTTGCTCAACCTCTTCACCCTCTTTTAGGGTAATGCCTTTAATACGAACACCTGAGGATATTTTTACGGCGTCATAATCAACCAAATACCCATCTTGTACGGCTTGCTCATAGGTGTAGCGGTAGGCAATTTCCTTAAAATAGCTAGTTGTGTGTGCCGCTGGTGTTGCCGTAAGTCCTATTTTTAAGGCATCAAAATGGTCAAGTACGCCACGCCACTTGCTCACTTCCTGTGAGGTATAACCTCTATGACATTCATCGGCAACAATCGTATCAAAGGCGTTAATAGGCATATCAATTTTATCGGCATCATCGTCGGGGTCATAATCACCACTGTAACTAAACATTCCCTCCTTGCCGTATAAGTTAATTTGCATCCGCTGTATGGTTGATACATATACAAATACTTGGTTCCCGTCGGGGTCGGTAAGGTAACTTGTGGGTACCATATTAAAATCAACTTTTTCATCACTTTCAAAATCGTCTAGGTGAAAACGTTGGCTATACACTTGGTATATTTGGTTAAACTTTAAGCCGTTTTCCGCCTCATATGCCGCAAACTCCATCACTGCTTGGGCGGCTAACGCTTTACGGTCAACTAAAAACAAAATGCGTTTGCTTACACCCGATTTGAGCAAGCGGTAAGCGAGTGAGGCAATAGTAAATGTCTTGCCCGTACCAGTTGCCATAGCAACAAGCATTGAGCGTTTGTGATTAGCTATGGCGTTTTCAATGGCAACAATAGCGTCGCGTTGGTAGTAGCGTAACTTGGCATAATCGGGCGGGTTATCGGTAAACCAACGTACATTCTCATGGGTCGGGTTGGTGAGGTATTCAATAAGTGCCTTTGGTGTGTGAAATTCCGCGACTTGGCGTGAGCGGCTTGGGCTTATGCGTAAATCTTGGAACCAAATCACTTCGCCATTTGTGGAATAAATAAACGGCACTTCCTGTCCTTGAGCTTGGGCACCTTTTACATAACGTTGAGCTTGGGATAATACATTTTGGGGACCAAGACCGATTTTTTTAGCCTCAACAAACGCAACTAATTTACCATTGGCAAAAAGCGCATAATCAACGGGTCCAGTCGCGGTAACAAACTCCTCAACTGCGGTTTTGTGTAGTGTGGTTGTATCTAAGCCCTCTTTGTAGGGGATAATGTTTTCCCAACCCGATTTTTTGAGTTTATCGTCTATCCACTTTTTGCGCGTGGCGTGCTCATCAACATATTCCATATTTATTTTTATAGTTATTGTTCGGCAAGTTTTTTAAGGAACCGTACAATATCCTCCTTTTTATAGCGCCTATCACCGCGTTTACTTATGATGATAGGTTTAAGTTTGCCGCTTTTGTCCCAACGCCGTAGCGTTTCGGGGTTTACCCCCAACATTTCCGCCGCCTCGCGTATTCTTAATAGTTTTATGGCTCTTGGCATGTAATACCCTTATTAAGACAAAAAACTTCCACCCAATTATACATCAAATGTTGTATAATTACCTCACATTTTAATATTGCCTAAACCCCGTAAGGGGCATGGCATCAAAACCTTCGCAGGAAACAGCTCCTCGTTAGAGCACCTGCGAAGGTTGCAGACCGAAAGGTTTGCAGGTGGCGCAAGCCATCGCTAGCGGGGAGCTTTTACATTCCTCTCCAGCAAAAACCCAAAGGGGGTGAGCATGGAGAATGAAAACATTAAATAAAAGCCAAAAGGTAATTTTGACTGTTTGGGTTGTTTTGATCGCCCTAATGTTTGTTTTTACACTTACCCCAGTTGTAGAAACTCAGGGAACGACAGTTCTAAGGTCTTGGACTGAGCCAAACTTTACTCAATTTATTTTAGGAAGCATTATTGTCTCTGTTCCTTGTCTTATTATCTTTCGTGTTTGGGGTAAATAAAATTATGTTTAACACTTTCCAAAAATACAAAGCGCTCATGCTACTCGTTCCTGCCGGATTCTTATTACTGGGCTTTTCAATTGGGTGGTTTGCACATCGCGTTACTCCCCAAACTCAACAGATAAACACCGGAAACGAGATTGTTCTCGAAGCGCAAGGAATTAGCGCTTCAGGTGTCAGTGATGATAAACAAACACAGGTTGTGGCTTTGACGGATACCTTTGAAAACGCACTACAGCAAAGAGATGCGGAGAAAGTCATGAACTTCTTTTCTTCACCTGAAACAAAAGAGGAACAGTCAGAACTAGACTCTATACTCGGTGTGGATCTCGCGCGTGTTGGTGTATCAAACCCGGCGCGACTTTTTGCAACACAAGGGCGTAATTTCTCCGTTGATGCGCATTATGTGCGCAGCGTGAGCCGACAGGGCGCGCGAGTGCGCGTTATTGTAGATGAGTTGCGCATAATCCCATCTGGAGGCGAGTTTGTCGGCTATGTCGCGAAGGTAGTGCGCATGGCGCTGGAACTTGACCAAACCGCTTATGGATACAAAATTGCTCAGTACTATTTTACGGATAACACTAATCACCGCGCCGCAAAGTATGACGGACTTACCTCGCTGTAAGCTGTCGAGAGAGAAGAACTGAACATAATTTTCTGCTAAAATAAAGATCTCCTGCCCGGAAATGTAGATGTATATGGGGAAAAATAAACAACTTCAGGACTATGTTTTAATTTCTGGGCAAACCAATCCACGAAATAATAAACAAAAAATAATAGATCAGCGGGGTATGTTAGCGGATCGATCGAACACTTTAGAATTTTATAAAAGCACCGGAAATGTTACTTATATAGACAGATCTGGTAAAAACCATACAGGCCACTTTGGTCCTAGAGACAACGGCTATCTATTATTGTCACTTTTGATCCAATATCCAGGGAAAATATATACAGCCGATCAAACAGCTGAGGTTTTGAATAAGGCTCGCGAATACAGTGATTCAACTCCAGATCGAAGAGCGCGAGATACGATCCAAACAATTAGAAAAGAGCTCGGTTTGGTGAAGGATAAGGTTAACGACTTTTTTATTGTAGACAAGGGGTTCGGTCTGAATTGTAAAGTAGAAATTAAACCATAACCTCAAATATCCTCAAAATTGCTCCAAAATAAGGCTGAAGTAGTTTTTACCTCGTGTATTCAACCTCACGGATATGCCTGATCATATATGTATATGGATAAGGCGTATATTGATGAATATTTTACGAAAGACCTCGGCGAGGCAGCTGGGCTAATCTGTTCTTCTGTACAACTACTAAGACTCCAAAAAGAAAGTAAATTCTTCTGGTTCATTTTTGCCAATAAATCTGTTTGTGAACAACTAGCCAACGACTATTGGTCTGGTGGCTTAAAGCTCGACGCGAGGCGATACTCAGAAGTTTTGAGGTCATTAAAAGACAGGCTTTTTTCACAAAAATGATTAGCAAAAACGACAGTAATAAGGACCTGAAAATAGATAAAATTGCTGAACAATGGGTAAATCTTGTACTTACCCATGTACGAGCAAAAAAGCTAACCGATGCCTACTATAAACAGCAAATGAGCAAAAGAATAAAAAAGGGTATCGCCTTAGCGCGAATAAATAAAAATAATCATGGCTAAAGCTCGAATGTTACATAACAAAATATCAACCTCGTTGCAGGTAAATAAACTTTCCCCACCTGCGCAGCTACTCTTTACTTGGATGATTGCTCACGCTGATGATGATGGAAGAATGCGAGGAGAAGCGGAGTCCATAAAAGGTACTGTCGTTCCTTTGAAGAAATGGTCATTTAAGAAAATTAAGCATTATTTAGAAGAAATGCACGATGCGGGATTGATATATTGGTGGCCTAATCTGAAAACTGAAGAGTGGTTTGTTGAATTTATAAATTGGGGAAAGTATCAACAAATTAAAAGTGATAGATATAAACCTTCGGATTTACCCTCACTTACTAATAATAATGGATCCAATTTGGAGACGGATGGGATACAAAATGGTACCACTAGTGCTACTCAATCTAATATAAGCGAATTAAATCCAACAGAGAGTAATAAAAGCGAATATGTCGCCGATAAAGAGTTTTTAGGTATGGAAGTGGAAAAAAACTATACAAGTAAATTTTTTAATCCCACTAACGAGGGTGAGGTTGCGGCCAATGAGGCACATATAGCGCTAGAGCCAGACCATCCTTGGGCACTAAAATTAACCTATTTGCGCGCATTAGAAAAAGGACTACCCCCAAACATGTTTTATCAGTATGTCAGGGAGATAAAACAGGATCCTACTATTGAGAACAAAGGCAAGGTTTTTAATGCAAAAGTTAAGGAATATTTTGAAAAACATGGTGAACAGCAGAAAAAATCAGTATGACAAAAATGGGTAGGCCAACTAAGTACAAAGGAGAGTTTATAAAAGAGGCGGAAAAGTACCTCATAGAGTGCAAAAACGCCCGGAAAATACCTTTTCTTGAAGAGTTTGCCGAGCGTTTAGGGGTAAGTACAGATAGTCTAAAACGCTGGTCCGAGGCTAATGAGGACTTTTGCGGAGCGGTAGACCGCATAATGGATCACCAACGGCTGACCCTAAAGACACTTGGACTTAAAAGCCCTTCTGTCATTATCTTTCTTTTGAAATCAGACCACGGAATGATTGAGACCGACAGGATACAGCACGAGAGTAAGGATGGCGAGCCGTTAAGTATTATCTTTACCGATGTGGCGACTTGGAAACGCGCAAAGGAAAATCAAACTTAAGGCTTGCAATAAGCTAAAAATCTTATGAATATTGATACGACTATAAGACATTATGAAGAACGAAAAGATAAACTTGCGAGAATTGCTGGCAGAGACGCGCGCGATACATCTGGCGATGCGACATGGCGTGATGACCTACGAGCAGGCGAAAGAAAAAACGAAGCCGTATCTGGACATAATCAACAAAGAAGCCGCAAAGATAGCACGAAGATACGGACAGCGCCCGATGAAAATGAGGTTCAGCGACCTAAACCGGGGAATATGAATACCTGCTACTTATACCTGCGCGTTTCAACCGATGAACAGGCGACTGAAGGCTTCTCGTTGGAGAACCAAAAACGCGCCTGTATGGATTATGCGCGTAGCCACGATTACCATGTAAAGCACATATTTCTCGATGATGGCAAAAGCGGGCGCACCACGCAACGCCCAGCCTTCCAAGAACTTCTTAAAGCAGTCGATGAGTTCAAAGTTGACGCGCTGATTATCTACAAAATCGACCGCTTTGCGCGCAATGTTTCAGATTTTCGCGATACCCGCAAAGAGATCGAGTCAAAAGGGCTTCAGATGATTTCTGTCTTAGAAGGCAATGTGACGCAAGGATCGAGTCTTATTGCTAATATTCTCGCTAGTGTCGCTGAATGGGAATCTGATGTAAACGGCCAGCGCACGCGTGACGCGCTGGTACAAAAATTCCGGGAAGGTTGGCAACCTACACCACCGCCTATTGGCTACCGAACTGTTGGCGGTGACAGAGAGCGCAAAACCTGCGAGCCTGACCCCTACACTGCGCCAATTATCAAAGAACTGTATGAACTTTACTCCACAGGCAACTATTCCATCATTGAGATTCAGGATTGGCTGGCAGAACGCAATATCTTGTCGCGAACTGGCACAGGTTTGGGTCACAGCGTTATTCACACCATTCTCAACAACCCCTTCTACTACGGCTGGATTCGTTGGCACGGCGAAGGAAAGATGGGCAATCACATACCAATTATTTCAAAAGACATATATGACACCTGCCAGTATGTTCTGGCCAAGCATCGCAACTTTCTAATGCGTCGCCGAATACACAACTGGCTCTTAGGCGGTTTTGTCTACTGTTCCGAATGTGGTCAGCGTTATGTGGCTGAATGGCATAAGAACGCGCATAAACTGCGCGCTCGAGGCGGCAAGATAGCCTATTATCATTGCCCTAAGCGAGAACGAAATGGTTGTCGCGCACCATATGTAGAAGTGGATGATCTTGAGTATCAGGTTGAGCAGGAATTTAAGAATATGCAGTTTAGCCCTGATTTTATCGAAGCCGTTGTCCGAAAAACGCGCGAGAAACTGGAAGAGAGCCGCGCAAATGCCACAAGTGTCAAGCAGGGCATTCTTAATCAGAAACTAGCCCTTGAGATGAAGAGAAATAAGCTTGAGGATGCGCTGATTGAGGGAACAATCGACCGGGAAGTGTTTAAGCGCAAGCACACCGAGCTACAGGATCAGGTAAGACAAATGGAAACACAATTACAGGATGTCGATGACCGCTGCAGAATCGATATCAACCTGATTGACGATACATTGGCCTTCACACGCGATATTTACGCGACTTATAAGGATGCGCCACCCTTTATGAAGCGGCACTACTTAAGGTTCTTTTATGAGAAGGTAATGGTTAAAAATAAGAAGATTTTTGCAACTGTCCCAACTCCGATTTTCGCGACACTGCGCGATAATCAGCAGGTTATACAGAAAACACCTTGGCTCCCCCGCGTGGATTCGAACCACGAACCTTGAAGTTAACAGCTTCCTGCTCTACCGTTGAGCTACAGGGGAATATTTAATTGTTAAATAGCTCTGCAATTATACCAACTGATCTTGCATTTTTAAACCCAACGATGTACACCTAATTTAGAGGGGGTGAGAAACTTGAAATTAAATCCCAATAAAACAGCGTTGGTGGTGGGAACATTTGCCGGGCTGTGGCATTTTGTCTGGGGCTTACTGGTGGCCATGGGTTTGGCTGGAGCCATACTGGATTTTGTTTACGGCATTCATTTTTTGAATAATCCATTCACTGTCCAATCATTTGATGTAGTTAAATGGGTAACTTTAATAGTCGTTACTGCCATAATAGGTTACGTCTTTGGTTATGTTTTTGCTTTGCTTTGGAATAGATTACAAAAGTAATATAGATTGCCGCACCCTCGCACCATACGGGCGGGGTTCGCAATGACAAAGGAAGTTATTCCAGGTAATCGCGGAGTTTTTTGGCACGAGTTGGATGCTTTAATTTCCTAATGGCTTTAGCCTCAATTTGCCTGATACGCTCCCGGGTCACCCCAAACTCTTTCCCCACTTCTTCTAAAGTCCTTTGCTTACCGTCTTCCAAGCCAAATCTTAACTGTAAAACTCTTTTTTCCCGCGGTGATAAACTACCCAACACCTCATCCAAGTGAATTTTCAACAGTTCCCGGGTAGCTTGCTCGTCCGGCTGCAAACCCTGATCAGCAATAAAATCTCCCAAATGCGAATCTTCCTCATCACCCACTGGAGTCTCCAAAGAAGTTGGCTCTTGAGATACTTTAATAATTTCCCGGGCCTTGCTTTCATCGATTCCCAAAGCCTTAGCCACCTCTTCCGGGGTTGGCTCCCGGCCCAACTCCTGCATCAACCTTCTTTGAGTCCGGTTAAATCGATTAATAGTTTCCACCATGTGCACCGGAATTCTAATAGTTCGAGCTTGATCAGCAATGGCCCGGGTAATAGCTTGTCTAATCCACCAAGTGGCATATGTAGAGAATTTATAACCTCTCCGCCAGTCATATTTATCCACTGCCCGCATCAAACCAATGTTTCCTTCTTCAATTAAATCCAAAAGGCTCATACCACGCCCAACATACTTTTTAGCAATTGAGACTACCAACCGCAAATTGGCGCTGATCAATTTATCCCGGGCTCTTTTTTCGTTTTTCTCGGCCCGTTTGGCCAAATCAATCTCATCAGCAGCAGTCAACAGCGGGATCTTGCCGATATCGCGAAGGTATTGCCTGACCGGATCCGTCACCGAACCGCCTTCCAAAGTCGATAAAATCTCCAGTTCTTTTTCCAGCTCGGTAGTGGACTTGGTTTCCGCTTCCAGCTCCTCAGCCGTGGTTTCGAAAACATCAATACTGTCTTCGATTAATTTAATAAAAAACTCATCCAGCTTTTCGATTGTTTCTTCCGGCTTGGGAAAAACCTGCAAAATCTCCTCCTGGGTCACAAAACCCCGATCCTTGCCTAACTTGAGGAGCTTTTTTTCGTCCAGTTGTGTTTCTCTTTTTGATTTAACCATATTCTTTATAAATTTTTCAGTTTAACTGATAAATCTCTAAACCTTTTGTTTAGATTATCAACTATATCCATCTTATCAAAAGCCTGGGCATTCTTGATTTCCAAAGATAGCTTTTCCAAAGAAGCCTTAATTAAAGCTTTCTTCAGTTCTGATACTACCTCATCCAACTCCTTCTTCCAGGGCTTTTCATCCAAAAGCCGGCCATCAAGTTCCATTAAGTATAATCGATCTACCTCGTGAGTCAACTCTTTTGGTAAACCGGCCACAAATTCGTTAATATCAAAAGCCCGGCTTTTAAACGAAATGGAATCTAAATAAAGCACCAATAACACATAAATTTGCCGCCATCTTTCTGCCAGAAATAAAGTTTCCGGAAAATTAGGGACAAATTTACCATCGACCGGCGGATGCAAAAGTAAAGCAATCAAGTACTCTTCCAAGAGCTCTCTTCTGGATTTGGAAGAAACCACATTATCCGGAGTATTAGTCTTTTTTAAAAGACCGGCATAACTTTTCTCCGGGCTTTTACGCACTTTTTCTACTGCATCCCTCAAAATCTTCTCATCAGTTTTTAAGAAGGCTGCCAGTTTTTGAATATATAATTCCCTGACTAAATCATCAGTAATCTTGGCCCACACCGGGATCAATTCTTCTCCAATCTTTTTAAGATCGGCCGGGCTTTTGGTATTGTACCTTCTGGCCACCGAGGTTAAGTAATAATCATAAATCGGCACTGCTTCTTCAATAGCTTTTTGCCAAGCCTCCGGATCAACTTTGACCACCTCCGCCGCATCTTTACCTTTATCAAGTTGAACTACCTTAATATTTAAACCGGCCTGATCTGCCAGTTCAATTCCCCGCCGTGAAGCACTATCCCCAGCTAAATCCATATCAAAACCCAATTTCAAGTTTTCCGTGTATTTTTTCAGCAATTCAATTTGACCCTCAGTTAAAGCCGTCCCCTTAGAGGCCACAATATTTTTGACACCGGATTGAAAAGACAAAATCATATCCATTTCCCCCTCCACCAAAACTGCCTCTTTTTTGTTCCTGATTTCACCTTTAGCCAAATTTAAACCAAACAACAAATTACCTTTATCAAAAATCGGAGTTTGCGGAGTATTGATATATTTTGGTTCGGCCGGATATAACACCCGTCCGGAAAAACCTCTTAACTTTCCTTTACCGTCAATCATCGGAAAAGTGACCCTGCCGCGGAAACGGTCATAACTCCCGGATTTAGAAGCCACTCCCAAGCCGCAGTCAATAATTTCTTGGGTGGTAAAACCTCTTTTGCGCAAGAATTTAGTTAAAGATTCCCAGGAATTAGGAGCATAACCCAAACCAAAGCTTTCAATTGTTTCCGCCGTTAACCCTCTTTTGGTTAAATAATCCAAGGCATTTTTACCTAAATTGTGCTTGGTCAAAATATAATGGAAAAATTCCTGGGCCTTTAAGTTAACCTCAAACAACCGATCGCGGAAATCTTTCTTATCAGCGGTTTTTTTCAAGGTCACGCCAGCTTTTTTAGCCAGCATTTCCAAAGCTTCCTTAAAATCCACCCCTTCTTTTTCCATTAAGAAGGTAAACATATCACCTGATTTTTGACAGCCAAAACATTTGAAAATTTGCCGTTCGGCAGACACTACAAATGAGGGAGTTTTTTCGTTATGAAAAGGACAATTAGCTTTAAAGTTGACGCCGGCTTTTTTAAGAGGGACGTATTCGGAGATCAAATCAACAATATTAATTTTTTCTTTAACAGCTTCGACGTCGTCCATGTTTTTGCAATTATCCCAAAGGCCCATATGTAGTTGCGGCTTTCAGGTATTGTTGCGCAAATTGTACACCAAATAAGTCCCGAAAACAAGCTCTCCCTCATCGTCATCCTGAGCGTAGCGAAGGATCTCAAGATTTGTTAAAATTACAAGGTTTGGAGAGGTCGCATAGTGGCCGAGTGCGCCGTCTTGGAAAGGCGGTATACCGCAAGGTATCGAGGGTTCAAATCCCTCCCTCTCCGCCATCCCCCTTGCAATTTTTGGCGTAAAGTGGTGTACTTAAATTATGATGCCGGGATATTTTTACCACATGTATAATTTTGGTCCCTTTGCCTGGTTGGCACCATTTGCCATCCTTGATTTAGTTTTAAAAGGTTTTGCCCTGTGGCGGGCGGCCCGGAATAAACAGCTTTATTGGTTCATTGCTTTACTGGTTATTAATTCTATTGGCATTTTACCCTTAATTTATCTCTTCATTTCTCAAAAAAAGAAGAAGTAAGAATCTTTTTTCAAAAGCCTGCTTGCTTTTTTACTTCGCAAAAAAGTAGATATTCCCTGTTTCCTGCACCACCTAAAATCGGCGATTCCATTTCCCCTTGAATCTTAAATCCTAATTCTTCTATAATCCTTAATACTTGATTCTTAATACTTTCTACTAAATCCTCAGGAACTACACCCTTTCTAAGGATTTTTTTATCTGCTTGATAGTGAGGCTTAAGTAAAGCAATAATAAAACCATCAGGTTTGAGGAACTTCTTTACAATCGGTAAGATTAGCTCTAACTTAGTCCAACCGGCATCAATGGTAATTAAATCGACTGGTTCAGGTAAACTTTCCAGATGCAAAATATTAATCCGCTCCATCACCACCACCCTTGGATCATTTCTAAGTCTCCAAGCCAATTCCCCATAAGCCGTATCCACCGCATAAACTTTTTTAGCACCCTGCTGCAAAAGACAATCCACAAATCCGCCGGTGGAAGAACCCACATCCAAAACTACTTTATCTTTAACATCAATTTGAAACTTATCTAAGACTGCCTGCAGTTTTATCCCGCCCCGGGAAACAAATTGTTTTTTGTCATTCTGAGACATAGCCGAAGAATCTCTGAACTTGTTTCAGGAATACTCGCATCCGCGAGAGATCCTTCGCTTCGCTCAGGATGACACCTCCCTTATTTCTAAAGCTTTCTTTAGCAATTCCTTATCCTGATTAAATGTAAGTCGTTTTAAAGCGTCTTCCGGTTCATACCAACCAGCCTCAGACACTTCCCAATCATGATCTTTAATATCTCCTGAGACATATTCCATTAAAAAATAAGTTACCGCTTTAAAGATTTTCTCTCCATTAAAAGTATAGACATACTTGTTATAACCCACCTTGCCGACAATTTTTGCCTCCACTCCCCCCTCTTCCCTAACTTCTCTTAATGCTGATTCTTCTGTAGTTTGCTCAGGATGATCAAGTAAACCTTTGGGGAAACTCCAATGCTTATTTTGAGAGTGCTGGGTTACCAACACCTGACCCTCATTATTAAAAACAATCCCACCTGCTGAAAACTCACGTTTCATATAACAAGTGCCCTCGGTGGGAATCGAACCCACATCACGGGATCCGGAATCCCGGGGTCTATCCATTAGCCTACGAGGGCATGGCGGTGGGGGTGAGATTTGAACTCACGATACCTTACGGTATACCGGTTTTCGAAACCAGCGCACTAGGCCACTATGCGACCCCACCTCCCTTGGTGCGCCTGGAGGGAATTGAACCCCCGACTTCAACGTCCGCAACGTTGCGCTCTATCCGCTGAGCTACAGGCGCAAACAGGGGTTATTGTACTATAAAATCAAACTCGGCAACAGTAAACCAATCACAAGGGATAAACCTTAAAATTAATGATGAACATTTTCTAAAGGAAAATGCTTTTGTAAACCATCCGACCATTTCTCCATCCAGGTTTTGTATGGCACTTCTACAAACGGCAAAAACCTAGCTACCACTTTTTTAACCCCCTTCTCACTCATATTGCCCAAAACCAACATCAGTTGAGCAGGAAAGGACAGGCGCGTTTGGATATGTAATACTTTTGACCCGTCTTTTTCCTTAAACCAAAAAGCATCCAAAAAATGCCAAAAGTAGAAATCTTCCCCAATGGTAATCCCCTGAGTAGAAATTTTATATTTGATATTGTGTGGCGGTACAAATGCTAAAACATAGGCAACAAAGCCAAAAGATAAAATTACACCAATCAGTAAAAAATCCCCCAGCCAAAGAAAAACAATTAACACTATCAACACCACCAAAATAATAATAGTAGTGTAATACGAACGGTCTTTTTTCCGGAAAGGCCGGGACGGCGCTTCCCAAGAGAGCAAGGTTTTAATCTCTTCTGTTTCCATCATCTTAGGGGTAAAAAATTCCGGCCCGACAGATTCTCGCTCTGGATGCTTTGGAGTCTCCTTTTTAGAGGGTTTTTGTTTCTCTTCCTCGGGCATGGTAGTTAGATTATAACCTAATATTTATTTAAGTAATAGCTGGATTATCAAATCTTGTTTTCCAGTTAAGATAAGCAGAAATATCCTCTATTAAACTTCTTTCCCTTAGCTTAGGATTACTAAACCCAATCTTCTTACGGTATGTATCTATACTGTCGTGATTACTTAAATAGAGCGATCTTCTCATCGTAGTAGTTGGCTTTAAACCAAGATTAATCAAGCTATTCTTAACAAAACCCATTAGTATCATATTGGAATTTCTAAAATTTAACTGTTTATAGACACTTATTCCATTCTTACCTCTATAGCACTTAAAAGATATTGAACCTTCTGTATCAAATAATCCACGAACGCATGCTCTAGTATACTTCTCCTCTTTCAATATCCAATCTGGTATTGTCTTTGCATTAGGAATAACCCCCATACCTTTAAGAAAAATTACTACTGTTTTAGAATTTATTCTAATATCAATAGCATTTTCTTTTTTTCTCTTAATTATGGAAAAAGTAGCTCCAGGAAATAAGTTCCTTGCCAAATCTTCCACATATAACAAATAATTTCGATCCGCTATAGAGTTTAGTGTAATACCTGCTTGATAACCAGAAGCATAACCATCACCGAGACAAATACCTATAAATTCTGCTAAAAGCCTACTCTTACGAGGCAAGATTACCTGATTAAGGCCGTTTTTATTGTAACTACTCGAGCATGATAAAGAACAAAATTTGCGTTTTTTTTCTCTTTTTCTGTATTTTCTCTTACAAAACAGACAAGTACCAATTATCATAATTTTGCACTAAGCCACTCTGCAATTATCATGCCATTACTCTTCTAGATTATCAAGAGACAGTTTGTTACAATTAGCGCTACAGGGTGGGGTGCTTGGAGTGGTTTATCAGGTTGGTCTTGAAAACCAATGTAGTAGTAATACTACCGTGAGTTCGAATCTCACCCCCACCGCCCTTTGATATAGCATTTTTTAAGGAGAGGTCGCATAGTGGCCTAGTGCGGCGCAGTGCTAATGCGCTGTCCTCGTAAGAGGACCGTGGGTTCAAATCCCACCCTCTCCGCTTGATTTTTTTCTATGTCTAAAAAATTTAAAATCTTTAATATCTCAGAAGTACCCTTTGAAGCTATCCATGACATGCCAAATTCCAGACAAACACTGGCAACAAAGGAAGATCTTGTTTCCGATAATATAGATGCACTTACAAAGGGCACATTAAAACCAGGATCTAAATGGGATTGGCACAAACATGAGCAATATGATGAATTAGGAATAGTTTTGGAAGGAAACGGAAAATTCTATTGGGAGAATGAGATTGTAGACTACAAATTTGTAAGGATTAAAGTATAAGTTATTTATCTTGCTAAGGTTATTGCCCAAACTTTTTTGGCCCCATTTCTTTTCAAAACATACGCACACTCGCGCAAAGTGGAACCGGTGGTCCAGACATCATCGATTAATAAAACATAGGGACTAGGGTTTAGGGTATAGGGTTTAGAAATTTCAAAAGCGTTTCGGATATTATAGTGGCGATCTTTACCTTTTAGCTTTACTTGAGATTTGGTGTAACGTACACGTTTCAATCCATCAGCATAAGTTAAACCCAATTTTTGAGCTAAAAGTTGTCCGATTAAAGAAGATTGATTAAAACCTCTATCATTGCCCCTCCACCAATGTAAGGGCACGGGAATAACTACCCATCCCTTACCGGCATCTTTCTTAATTTGGTCTAATATAAATGGCTGGTATCTAACCCAATATTCTAAAGTGATATCTGTTAAAGCTTCTGCCAAACCACGGACTTTACCATACTTTAGCTGCTTGATGGCCTCCCTCAAAGATCCCTGGTAAATACCTAAACTCCAAAGACCATCTAAACCAAATCGTCTCCGGCAAATTGGGTGAGTTTGACCGCCCATGGCCAGTTTCTCGCATTGAGGGCACACTAAATCAGTTTGTAAAATATTCCTGATGCAATCCTGACAAAAGTAGCTATCAAATCTCTTGCAACCCACACACCTTTTGGGAAATAACAAATCGAGGATTAAGCCCACAAAATCATTCTAACAAATTGGTGGAGATGGGGGGTTTTGAACCCCCGTCCAAAATTGTAACTTCTCAAACTTCTACAAGCTTAGCTAATTAATTTTTGTTCATTAGTTGTAACCAATTAGCAGGAAAACTAATGAATGATTGAGTCGTCTTTTGTTAGCAAAGATCAACCAACACTTTGCCAACAGCATCCTGACTTTGTACGTACCTTAGTATCCCGTCAGAAAGAAGATATGACCTAAAGTAGCTTTAAGCGAAAGCGACTCGAGTAGAGCCAACTAAGAGATTTCTCCCAAAGTCAGACATCTGCTCAGCCATTTTGCCTGCAGCACGGGACAAATAACTTGTGCCGTTTGTGTTTTGAAACAATATTTAACGCTTAATGTTTCCTAAGCGGCTTGCAGTTTTTAAAGAGCAATCCTGTCGAGACAATACATCCCCAGGCTAGTATATTACCATAATTTGAGGCTAAAAACAATAATCAAGATTGCCAGGAGAAAAGTCATTCTTTTCCGCGGAGCTCCTGCTCCACCCTGCGAGCATGATCACGTTCCTTGATTATCTTTCGCTTATCAAATTCTTTTTTACTCTTAGCCAACCCCACCTCTACCTTAAACCTATTATGCTTTTCATAGATGGAAACCGGCACTAAAGTTGCCCCTTTGCCGGAAGTTTTGCCGATTAATGAATTAATTTGGTCTTTATGAAGCAATAATTTCCGGGATTTCTGAGCATCATATTCTTTATCTGCCGCCTGGTTATAACGGGGAATATTGGCATTTACCAAATATACCTCCCCATTTAAAATCCGTACATAAGCTTCACCTAAATCAATCCGGCCGGTCCTAATGGATTTAACTTCCGCCCCGGATAAGACAATCCCGGCTTCCAAGTGTTCCAAAATATGGTAATTATGAAGAGCTTTTTTATTAACTATTTTCATAGTGGCTAGAATCAAGAGTCTAGAGTCAAGGTAGATTGTACTAGATTCTAGACTCTAGCGACTAGACTCTTATTTGAGGTCTGCGGTATAAATCTTACTTCCATCCAGCAAATACACCTTTTTCCCGGCCTCATCCACCACCAAATCCGAAGAGGTAGCAAACTTACTGCCGACCATCTGTCCTTTATAACTGCCGGTTTTAGTTAAAATCAGCAGACGGGAATTACCGGAATCCAACAAATATAGATTATCAGTATCAGAAGAAACAAAGAAAGACTTTGGATCCTTAACCCCTTTGTCCAACCCGCTCAGGGAAAAATTGTCTTTATCGCCCTTGGTAAACCGTAAAATCTCTCCCCCGCTTTTGAGCACATAAATCGAAGATTCAATCTGCATCCTTAAAGCACCACTAAAATCCACCTTAGCATCTTTGCTCAGATACATCCTTTTGTCGGAATAACCATCAGAGGTTGGCAGATACTTCCAGATTTGTCCGCTTTGCGGCGTCTCTTTTTTACCTGAGTCTAAAGCATAAACATTACCGGCAAAGCCATAAACATCAGCAATTTGTCCCCACTCATCATCCTTTTTGGCCACCTTGGTAGTTTTTTGATTGTTAGTATCAATCTTTAAAATCCCCTTATCTTTAGAATAAATAAAGGCCAGTCCGCCGTTTAACGAGGCAAAGCCAGCCTCCCCCAACTGTTCTGATCCGGCCAAAATCTGATTACTCTTTTTCGAAAGATCAATCACCACCAAAGTTTTAATTCCCGGGTCTAAAAGTAACAATTTACCGCCAGATAAACTCATTTGAGTGGCCCGAAAGTCTTTTTTGATTAAATCCAAATCCAAAAACACCGGGAATTCCGATACTTCAGCTTGCTGTAAAATTGATGACGATTCGCTCTCCAGCTGTTTTTTGAAATTTTGGGCCTCTTGATCATTCGGCTTTAAAACTAAAGCTTTACTAATCAGGTCTTTAGCCTGATCCAGTTTGCTCTTGGCATCAGCCGGGCTCAAACTGGCAATTCCCTTAGCTCCGTTAAAATCATCCTTAGCTTCCTGCAATAACTGGTTAAATTGGATCTGAATTTTGTGGTCACGGCTTGTTTTATATTTATAGCCCACACCGGCAATAATAATGAGAATTAAAACAACTGCCACAATCAGCCGTCCCCGACCAGACTTTGGGAAATAGGACCCCAACCGTCTGGATAACCTCAAAACCCTATCCGCAATCACAGGAATAAGAACTAGCGGTTTTTTAACAGTATTTTCAATAGCCCGCTCTTCTGACTGAGATACCCGGCCCAAATCCTCATGAGAAACAATCGGGGCAATTTCCAGATTCCCCTCCAAAGCTTCCACCGCTAAAGCAGCCAGCCCTTGGCTATCTAAATCAGAGGTGCCAATTTTACTGCCTACCTCTTCCTCAAAATTTTCAATCGGCAAGCTTAAGGATTTTTCCAATTCTGAGCCTAGAAAGGCAGCCAAGCTACCGGTGCAAAGTAAGAATTTATCATCGTCTTGCAAAAAACCGGAAATAAGTTGTGAGGACGCACCTACCGACAAAAGCGGTGACAACTTTTCTCCCCGTTTTAAATAAACTTCCACCTGACCCTTACCAATTAGGTACAACACCTTGCCGGAAACCGTGGCCAACACTAAATCAAATTCACCGCCTTTGGATAATTTGTTTTCTGCTTCGGTAAAGGTAGCATTTAATCTTTCGGTGGCATTCCCCTCAAACTCAAAATAGAAGTCTTCCAACTCTGATAAAGCCTGCCGGCCTTTAGTAAAAGCATCATCACAAGACATCTCTAAAACCGCCAGAAAGGTATTATCATCCCTGGCGGCCGAGGTGACTTGAGCAGCTTTTTGATCGGTATTCAGACCAACGACTTGAGCAATCTTAAGTTTCATTACAGCATTCCCCATGCTAAAACGATTAATCCAATCGCAAAACCGGCGTGAATAATAGCCAAACCTTTCACTAGCGGCGAAATATTGGTAATCAATGTTTTACCCATCGAATCCACCTGCCGGATAATAATCAAGGAAAATATAGCGTAAAATATTAAAATAAGCAAAATTGCCCCTTTGGCCCCGGCCAAAATGTAATAATTGTCAAATAAACTTTGTGTGGCCAAGTTTTGGGTCGAGGTAATTGGCATATTAATTTTTTTCTACAATCAAGTTTTCATTCGGCTTACCAATCAAATCCAAAATTAAATCTGCGACAGAGGCTGGCCGGGGGATATTTTTCATTTCAATCGCCACCGTGGCTCCGGCGGTTTGAATTTTCACATTGCCAAAGTTAAACATGGTTCCCAGAATACCAGCAGTCACAGAATCTGTTTCTTCAATCTTTGGCAGAGGAGCGAGATCAACCCCCTTGTAAAGCAAATGGGCAAAAGACATATCAATTACTTTTTCATTGGTCACAATAGTGGCATTAAAATACCATTCCAAAAAACCCTGGAAAACAACCACCAAAACAAACAGATAATTAATAATTAACAAAATTAGCAAAAAATTCGGCGGAACTAAGTCCAGACTAAAACCAACAAAAGGAGCGGCTATTTTTACCAAAAACGGCACGGTAAAGACAAAAACAGCCAGGAAAATCCAAGGCAAGTTGGTAATGGGATGCGCCCGCAGTAACAACAATATTTTCTCATCGGGGTCTTGACCCTCAAACCGGCAGTAATCAGGTCTTTCTACATATGCAGAAAACATTATGGCAAGTATAGCACTTTACCTCACCTTTGTTCCACATTAAATAACGGACCAACAATATTAATATTAGAAGGCGCCCGTAAATTAAAGTAGTTTTTGAACTCACCGCCGCTGAAGGATTGAGTCTTGCCGTCTCCGGAGACTGTCACGGTAGTGGTTTGACCGGATCCGAAATCAGCAGACACTGACACGCTGGAAATAGTATTGAAAGCCTGTGATCCCAACTCCCTTTTAACCCGATCAGCATCCCAGGTTTCCTGACCATCGGGATTAGGCTTATCAACCTGGGATAAGTGAACTTGAGTACCGGAATCTTTCTTGGCCAGCATCAATACGTTAACAATATCGGCCAACTCCTCCGGCTTTAACCAGGCAGTCTTATTATACTGAGCCCGGGAACCCCAATCGCAGTAGAAAACCGGCGAGCTTTTATCATAAGCATTGTTTTGCAAATCAGCAAAACTGTTAATGCCGCCGGAGGCGTCCTGCCCCCGTTTGGTAAAGGGCGTAGAACTCCAGCCAATATCGCCGGAGGAAAAAACATAGCCGCCATGGGTAGAAGAGAACCAGGCCTTAATCGGTTGGCCGCCGGAAGTTAAAACAATCCCCCGGGTAGCATCCACCGCCGCCTGCCAATTACCGTCATTAATTTCTTTTTTCACCACCTGACACTGCTGGCTGGGACAAATCGGACCGGCGCCGTTATTGGTATAAGCCAAAGCATAAGACCGGGCGGCAATGGCTTGAGCTTTTAAAGCTTCCATGGGCCAACCGGCCGGCATTTCATATAAATGTTTTACGTAATCTTCAATATTCCAGTTGTCATCAAAAGACTGACCATACTCATTGCTGCCGGTGACATGAATATTGATTCCGGAATTATAACCGGTGGTGTAATCAGCATTATAGTAAGCCTGCAGGATGGTCTGAGCATTTTGGCCAGCCTCCGCCCGACCTTTGGCTCCAAATTGATTTAAACCCACCCGATTCGGCACCCCGTAAGTAAACATGGCAAAACGCGGGCTGAAACCCGGATCAGTATTCCGATCATCAGTGCAACCGCCGTGCATGGCGTAGGCTGAGGTAGGTAAATTTAAACTGCCCAGCTTTTGTGCCAATAATTCCTGCTGTTTGGCTGATAATTGGGCAATTTTACCGGTTAAATCGGCCTGATAAGCCTTGGCCTTTTTAATCTCCCCGCCTAAAAAGTCGGCATTTTTATCCACTTCTCCCTGCAAAGCAGCCAGTTTAACTTTATCTTTTTCCAGTTTTTCCTTTTGGGTTAACAAATCCACCACTTCCGCCGTGATGGAAGAAATAATTGATCTATCCTCCCGAGTCACTGACTGACGATAAGACAGCTCCCTGAATAAATCCCCCGCCTGAATTGAGGAAAAAATAACCAGCAGCGGATCAGTCATATAGGAACGAATATAGTAAGCTTTAACTCTTTCTTCAAGAAGTGCCTGCTGCAAAGCCAATTTGTCTTCCCGGACATCCAAATCCTTTTGCTTGGCTTTGATATTGGCAGATAAATTATCTAAACTGGCCTGGATTTGGGCCAGCTGCCGCTTTAAAGAATCCAACTGCCCTTCTAACGGCTTGGTAGCATTAACCGACAGTTCCCGGGCATGATTTAATTGGTCAATCTGTTTTTGTAAATCCTCTATCTCATCAGCGCGGACAGAAGTAAAATAACCTAAAACGGTAAACAGAAAAAAGGCCAGGGCTAGGAGCAAAATGATTCGGCGCATGGAAAATTAATTTTAACATAATTGGTTATCTTAAGATTTGAGTTTTGAATGAATTTCGTGCTAAGCTGAGGTTAATGTCCAAAATCCTCCTGCAATTATTTACGGTAATATTAGTTTTTTCTTTTACCTCATTTTTCCTACCTGTAAATACATTCGCAGCGACCGAATGTAGCTTCGACTACGATCCTCCCAAAGGATCACTCAATCAAAATATAGGCGATTTAAAAATTACTGTTACCAATACTTCAAAAGATTTAACCCCAACTCTTTATTGGTTCCAAATTAAAGACCCTGCCGGTAATATTTATAACGTAAACGATATTACTTTTGGCGCAGACACCCCCGCTCCGCTCATAATACAACATCCCCCTAATGGCTGGCCTGCTAGCTGGGGACATGACAAATGGAATTTAGGCACCTATATCATTACTGCCATGGAAAAGGGTAAACCTCCAACACCTCGAAATATCGTTTGCCAGGATACTTTTGAATTTAAAAATGCTCCTGCGCAATCAAACTGTACCAGCACTATAGAGACCAAACCGATTGATCCAACCACAGATGTCATTTTATCGGCACAGAATATTAATAAGGGTAGTTATGATATCTATATCAATAATGAAATTAAATTTTCCAATAACAATTTTGATCCCGCAGATCCCTCCACCCTTAGCAAGAACTTAGGAAAATTTAATGGGGGTATTTATACCGTGGTTATAGGGAAAAATAATCGTATTGAGTGCGCTCCGGTATGCTTTACCGTCGGGGTGCTGGGAAGCGGCGAGGGCGGGCAATGCCCCGTTCTACCAGATATAACAAAACAATGCGTCAAACCAGAAGATTGCTCCCTTGCCATGGGTAATCTAGTTCCCGGATGCAATGACCCTCAGGATCCAAACGACCCAACCAAACTTAACCCTAACCCTGGTATCCCTACTGCCATTGGCTGCATCCATACCAATCCTCCTGAGTTGGTTAAAGACTTTCTAACATTTACCATTGGCATCGGCGGAGGTTTATCATTTTTAATGATGCTGCTGGGGGCATTTCAGATGCTCACCTCAGCCGGTAATCCGGAAACCTTAAGCGCCGGCCGCAGCAGAGTAACCAGTGCCATTATTGGATTATTATTTGTAATTTTTAGTATTTTGCTTTTACAGATTATTGGAGTGAGTATATTAAATATACCTGGGTTTCATCAGAGTCAAGAGTCTAGAATCTAGAGTCTAGAAAAACAGCCATCCACTTGACTCTAGACTCTGGCGACTAGTCACTAACTATGCGAAATAATAAAGGTTACAGAAAATTAATTGCATGGCAAAAAAGTAATCTGCTAACTCATTTAATTTACGATGAAACAACCAACTTCCCTAAAGACGAAATTTTCGGACTAATTTCCCAAATGCGTCGAGCTGCTTTATCTGTTTGCGCCAATATAGCTGAGGGATACAGCAGAAGTAGTTTAAAAGATAGAAAACATTTTTATCAAATGGCAGTCGCATCTTTAACAGAACTAGAATTTTTTATTGATTTTGCTTATGAAAGAAAGTTTATAAACTCTCAAGATTATGAGAGAATATTAGATATTCATACAGAAACAGCTAGAATCTTAAGTGGTTTATTGAAATCCACTTGACTCTAGACTCTGGCGACTAGTCACTATTATGATACCTGGCTTAAACGATATTTTTAAAGCTAATCCTGCACCTCAGAAAACTTTAGGTGACCTGCTTTCCGTATTCATCAACATTGCTTTTTTTGCCGCTGTTTTCCTCTCCTTTACCTATTTAATCTGGGGCGCAATTTCTTACATTATGGCCCAGGGGAAAAAAGAAGATTTGGCCAAAGCCCGGGCCAGGATCACCTGGGCCATCCTTGGTCTGATCATAGTATTATTGGCTTTCTTTGTGGCCAAATTTGTGGCAGAAGTTTTACAACCGAAAGGAGGGGTACCATTTTGAACCCCTGCCCTACTCCCCCTTACCCCTCCGGCGTATCAATTAAAGACTGTTTTGGCTTTGGCCCATCATTTTCTTCTTTTGGAGACATCATCAGCAAGTTAGTTCCTACCATATTTTCCGTTGCCGCGGCTGCAGTGGTAATTTATTTCCTCTGGGGAGCTTTTAATTGGTTAAAATCTGGCGGGAATAAAGAAGAAATTGCCGGAGCCAGACAAATGATTACTCACGCCATCATTGGCTTTATTATTTTAATGTTTGCCTTTATCATTCTGCAATTTTTACTGTCCAGTTTATTCGGAATTACCAATCTCCAGCTATTCCAAAGTTAGAGCTGAGTCAAAACAACTGCTAAATTAAGGGAAAACAATACCAGGATAGAGACGAACAATAATTCTTTGTCTAAATCTATAAGCCAACCCTGCCGCCAGCCCTAAAACCGGCAAAGCAGTTATCAAACCAGACCAAATATCATAATGCCACCCTTGAACCTTATCTAATTGTTTCTTGGTATCTGTTAAGTTAGTATTACAATCGCTCAGGGCTTTTTCTGCAGTTGTCAACTTGGCCTTAGTTGCATCAAGCTCGCTTTTGAGCGGGGCGGTAATTTCCTCAGCCTTTCTCCTAGTGTAATCGTTCAATGTTGCATCGGTCACAACCCTCTCGTCTTCCCTAAGCTGGCGCGGCACTTCTACTTTAACCGGAACTGGTTTATCAACCACTTGTGGGTAACAAATTGCCGGATTAATTGTATCCGCATGCACCACTCGCGGCTCAGGAGCTTGCAGGATAAACAAACCGGGCTGGGTAGGGTTTAACAAAGTCATGCCTGGCTGAAGAGTCGGGGTGGGCGCTGGAGTTGATGTAGGTATAGCGGTAGCCAGAGGAGTAAAGGTTGGCTGAGGAGTATAAGTCGGATAGGGTGTATAAGTCGGCTCAGCGGTAGGATACGGAGTATAAGTTGGCAAAGGTGTATAAGTTGGCTGAGGGCCTGCAACAGGCGTATCAGGATTTCCGGCCTTTGCAACTGGCGGTTCACCAAAAATACAAGAGGTTATACCTAAAAGCGCCAATATACCAACTCCACAAGCAAGCGCTAATCTGGTTTTCGGACTAAGACTTCCGGGGAGACTGGCATCTGAATTTTCTACTAAGGAATCAGCACCCTGACCTTTGGATGCCTCCATACCCTTTTTGGCAGCTTCTTCAATTGCTGCATTTTTAGCTTGATTGTCTTGTTCTAACTCTCCCGACTTACCCATTTGAGCGCCATTTTAATACTCTATAGTATTTTTGTCAAGGTTATAGGCTATGCTTTATGCTAACAGAAAAATGAATGGAAGAAATGTGATAAAGATAAGAGATTTGTATGAGTTTATGGTAAGATATTTTTAGGGATCCATGTCGAAGAGATTTTTCCTAACCAGCTTATTAGCATTTCTTACCGTTATAACCGCTGTTTTACTGTTTAGTCACACAGCCGTTTTAGCAGATACCAGCGCCTGCCATGGTGTTCCTTGTGGTCACGACGAAATTTGCCACCCCGGTGTTGATACCTGCGATGATTATCAGGGAAAAAAATACAGCTGCCAACTGCATTATAATAAAGACGGTACCCCGGATATCCCACCTGGTAAAACTACCCAAGCTTCTACATGCCAAATAGATACTGTCCAAAACCTGTTTGGCAAAATTCTGCCTCCCAACCCGCTGCAAGGCATGTTAAAAAAAGACCCGACCGGCGCCGGAGCTATTAGCCAATTTTTATCAAACGGCGTCAACTTAATTTATATGGTAGCCGCCATTGTCTTGCTATTTATGATCCTCTGGGGAGCCTTTCAATGGCTTACTTCCGGAGGGGATAAAGAACAATTAGCTGCCGCTCAAAGGAGAATTTTAAATGCTATTATAGGCATCCTACTCTTTGCCGCGGCTTTTGCCATTATCTCAGTTTTGGGCACATTTACCGGATTTGAGTTTTTTGACGAGAGCGTTTGCAAAGGATGCACAATCGAGCGATGGGGCGACCTCTATCGCATCTCCTGCCCGGGTCAGCAAGCTTTTGCCTTAACTCATCCACCAACTAATCCCTCAGATTGTTCTCCTCCCGTGAACTGGGGGTATTGACAAGTCGTTTGCGATATAGCTATAGTTAAACCAGAGATGAAAAAATTAGCATTTATTGGTTCTGCAGCATTTTCATTGTTAACCGCTACTCCGGCCTTGGCTACAGATATAACCATCTCCCCGCCTCCCTATGGTTATAAAACTATCGGCAACTTTATTACCAATATCATCACGATCGCTTTTTCCATAGCAGTATTAGTAGTTTTGGTGATGCTGATTTTGGGGGCATTTGAATGGATTGTGTCCGGTGGAGACAAAGAAGCGGTGGCCAAAGCCAGAAACAGAATTATCAATGCTTTAGTTGGTATCGCCATTCTGGCTGTCGCCTTTGCCTTGGCTCAACTGGCAGCCCAAATCTTAGGCTTCCCCAACATTGGCACTCTGCCAATCCCAGCTCCCAGCTAATACCAAATTTCATTTGATCTTCCAGCCATTGCAAATGATTTAACATTAGTGAATAATGATTAATTGATGAAGATATTGCTGCTCTTTACTTTAATCTTGGCTTTTTTTGTTTCTCCGGCCTACGCAGCAAATCCTGTTCCTTCGCCCTGCCCTTCTGATGCTGCCTCAATTGCCAAATATGGTCCCTGCCCGGCCGGATTAAATGAAATCGAAGGAACAGTTGGCAATGTCCTGTCTGTAGTAGTTGGCCTGGGGTTTATTGCCATGCTCATGGTACTGCTTGTTGCCGGATTTAAATACCTGACCTCCGGCGGGGAACCTAAAGCCCTCCAGGCTGCCCACTACACTCTGTCATGGGCCATTTTAGGAGTACTTTTTATGGCTGTAGCGTGGATTATTTTACAGCTGATTGCCGGCTTCACAAATCAACCTGTCACAGTTTTTAACATGAAAGCTTTATGCGGCGACTCCACCAACTGGTTCTGCGGTCCATTTAAGCCCTGAAAAGAGTTGCAAAGTATGGTGGTTTGTTTTACTGTTAGTATATCTTTATGTTTGCCCGGATCCTTGCCCTACTGCTAACTGCTGGTTATCTATTCCTTACTGCTCCTGTTTATGCTGCGACCGCTACTCCTGCTGCTATGCCTGCCACCCCTGTTACCCCAACTGTTACCCAACTGCCAACTACTATTAGCCCTACTTCCCCTCTCTATACTGACCTGTTAGTCAATAACTTATTCCATTCTTTTTCCTGTTTGGCCATCGGGCAATCGGTCATCGGCCAACCATGCTTAACTTATCAAGTGACTAAAAATGCTCAGGGTATGATTCAAAGCATCCCGGTATTATCCCAGGTTAATACTTCCGGAGGTGTATTAGGAACTACTACCAACTTAATCGGAATGTTATACCAAAATCCGCCAGTCAGAACCGCTGATTATTTAGCTTCAGTGGGACAAGGTTTAGGCATTGTCAAAACAGCCAATGCCCAGGTGGTTGGATCAGGAGCAGCAGTGTTAAACCCCATTTTAACCCTTTGGCAAGTATCCAGAAATATTGCTTATGTCATCATGATTATAGTCTTTTTAGTCATCGGACTGATGATTATGTTTAGGAATAAAATCAATCCGCAAACAGTCATTACTGCCCAAACTGCTTTACCGGGTTTAGTCATCGGCCTGATTATGATTACTTTTTCCTACTTTTTAGCCGGCCTGATCTCTGACATGGCATTTGTCGGAACGAATGTCGTAGGTTATTATTTTGTAGCTGCTCAGGGAAAGTTAGATAATGGCGAGTTTAAAGAACAATTAAATTTGACACAGAAACTCTCTAATCAAAATATCCTCAGCCTCATGTCCCCACTAACAGGAGTAGTGACCCGAGACAGAGCAGAAAGTGTGGCCAATAGTATCATCAGCAATCTGGGAGATGCTATAAATCCACTAAGAATCGTGGTTTTTTGGCTTTCTGCCCAATTCTTAATGCCCATTGCTGGTGGCATCCCGCCACCCTGGGGCTTAATTGCAGGTCCGGTGTTAAGTCTACTTGGAGGAGTTACGGCTAATGTGGCCTTACCGTTTTTCCTAGGATACTTTTTAAGCTTTGCCGCTGCTTTAGCTTTAATCTATCAAATGATCAAACTGCTGCTACGTTTAATTATGGCCTGGCTGACAATTATTTTCTTAACTATCAGCGCCCCATTTCAATTTCTTATTGCCTCTTTACCGGGCAGACAGGGGATGGCAACAGGCTGGGTTTTAAATATGATTGGCAATATTTTGATATTCCCGGCCGTCGTGGCAGTACTCTATTTTGTGGCATTCATCATGGGGCCTGATTTAGCCCCGCACTGCCCTGACAAAGACCTAAACAAATGCCTGTTTAAAGTTGCCGGCTCTAGTCAACCAAGCGGCGGGAACTTAATCTCCCCGGCCTATGCCCAGATCGGCAGCGGCAGAGGTATCGTGGACACCACCACCTTCCCACTGCTGGGAGGGATGGATCTTAGTTTCGTAAGAATTTTATTGGCGTTTGGAGCTCTAATGGCACTTCCCACAATCCCTGATATCGTAACCAAAACTATTGGGCGGGGCGGCCAGGCAGGAGCGGCAATCGGACAGGAAGTAATGGGCGGCTTTGGCCGCGGCCAGGGTTATGCCCAAAGAACCTATATGGGCGGTCTTAACTGGGGCCAAGGGGCTAAAACAAGTGTCTTTGGAGAAACACAATTTATAAGAGATAAGGATTCAATGAAATGGGTACCATATACTGGAAAACCTGGTTTAACAAAAGCAAGAGAGATGGATTGGACTCCTCCCTGGCCATTTAAAAGAAAGCCTCAACAACAAACGTCAAAAACACAGAATACCATTACTTAATTGATTTATGGTCTAACTACACCAATGGACTACGGTGTGACAGGTGGTTGATATTGATACTCTGCAGATCTCATTACCCGGCGTTCATAATTTGTAATCATATTACCGTTTTTCCTAACTGCTTCAGGTACTCTTTCCCCTAAATAAAATTTATCTTCGCGTTTATATCGCCCTTTTTCTACCCCTTCAATTTTTGAATACCATGAAAATCCTTCTTCTCTCATAAACTCCAGCAAGCCTCTTCTTCTGACTGTTTCCAAAGCTTTTTTTACCTCGGCACGTTGATCTTCCCATGTTGTCTCATCTAATAATGAAAGTCCTTTCTGTTTTTCTGCATCAATTAAGACTTTAGAAAGTATTAATGATCCTTCCTGAGCCAATCTTTCCCTCTCATAATCCCTTAAAATCAAGTAATCTGCATCCTGCATACCGGTTTCTAACATTCTTAAGGAAAGCTCGCTAGCTATCTCAGGAGAATAACCTAACCTTTGAATAAAACCCCGCTCGCCTTTGTGCATGGATTCGCGCATCAGTTTTCTAAAGGCATACCAGCGTTTTGTATTATCATAAGCATAGTTCCTTGGAGCATTACCAATCCGGTTTTGCTCAACTTCCTTTTCAGCTTTAAGCCAAGTAACGAAATTGCCAAAAGTCTTATAGGTGGTTTGATAAAACTCATCTGCAATAGTCTTATGTTTAATGAGAACAAAATAATCTTCGTAAGTTAGTTGCCTTAATTCCTCTAGTTCCCCCTCCTTGAGAGTCTCTCCATTCCTCATAGCTTCCATTTTCTTTACATACAGTTGGGTTTTCTCCATCTTGTAAGCATCAAAACCAGCTTGATTGGTGGCTATTTGACGGAGCCAATCGGCAATAGTAAATGCACCATTAAATGGTTCATTTAAAAATCCTGGGGTGAATTGGCCTTCACCTAAACTGCCGCCTGTTAAAGCTATCCGGGCTTTATAGGCTGCAGCCTGCGCTCTGGCATTTTTGGGCATGTCTGTTGGATCAAACAATTTTTGCTTATGGAATTCAACTTCATTCCTTCCTTTAATGAAATTATTCAAATCCCAAAGGCCTGGGGAACCCAGCCCCGATATTCCTAAAGGTAAAAAGCGAATGCTGGCATAGCGGATAAATTCAGGGAATTTCACTCCGCCGCTAGTAGAGATATTATACTCTGCTTCAGTGACCATGGTATTCTCTGCCCAGTCTCCTTTATTTACCACCCGCGGCCGGTCAGACATCGGCCCTGGCTCGCCCCAGGGATCAGACATGGTAAATATGGATATAGCTGGTCTTGGTGCCATAACCGTTTTCCCTTGTTGATCCTTCTTGGGCTCGCCATTCTCAAACACCGGATCCATAATAATCTCTCCGGTCCACTCGTCACGTTCATAAATAGGATATTTATCTTCCATAAACTCTTGATTTGCCCGATCCATCTCTGCAAACTGGCCTCTTCTTTCTCTTTCCAAATACTCATAAATTTCGCTCTTATAGTCTGCAAAAGGCAGGCCTGGAGCTACCTCTACTCCGTATTCTGCTAAGATTTCTCCAAACAACTTAATTCCAGAATTATCCAAAGCTGATGCCTGTGGCCATGTTGGCCATCTACCATTAACTAAACCTTTTGCTTTAAAAGCATGGGTGACTATAAATTGACAGTCGCATAGTTTTTCTCTTAAATCTTTGGCTGCTTTATCCAAAGCTTGGTGTGCCGCAGCCATTTCTGCCTGATTGCCAGATAGTTCAGCCCTGTACATGGCTGTCAATGCCTGATGTTTAGCTAACCTGAAAGGTTCTATTTCGTGTTCCTCGTCGGCAATAGCTTTGGCCAACCGAGCCTCAAGTATGTCCGAAATACGGATACTTTTTCTCTCAGGATCTATAATAATAGCTTCACCATTGACATCTTTCTCAATCTCAACTTCACGCGTTTGAGGATTTACCCTTCCTTTAATAAGACCACACAACACGCTGGTTTCATCATCATCCAGCCTGCCAATATATTCTCCAGCATGTGGTCCTTTTTTCATCACCATTCTGATTCTCATGCCTCCTAACAAAGAAGACTCCATCAAGAACGGTGAAAAGACTCTGGCCATCTCAAAACCAAATCTCGCTTCTTCTCCGCGGCCTGCAATAAGGTCAAGTCTTCTTGCTATTGACTCCTCATCATTTCCCTCGGGCAGATATGCTGTTTCATACATTGCTTCCCTCTCTTCCTCTGTTAAAGAACGGTCAATCACTTTAGCCGCTCTGTCTATTTTTAGTCTGACTTTATCCCAACCGCTCGGGTACCATTTTGGTAAATGAGATCGAATAAGCTTGCTGTTATAATCTTTAACCCATCCCCAGGCTATTTGATCACATTTTGCTAAATCACCAGCCTTCTTAGCTTGATCAAACCGTATTAATGTTTCTGCACAAGTTTCTGCAAAATAGCTTTTTCCCCGGCTAATCTCCTCTACCCGAGCGCGTATCCTACTCCTAATAGCCTCCTGTTTTCTGCTTTCTTTAACTTCTATAATGCTTTGTTCAATCCAATCTTTATTCTGATCAGGATCTTGTCCCTGAGATTGCAGAGTTTGCTGCAACTGTGCACGGATAACATCTTTATGTACTTCTGCTAAATCGGCCAGTTCTTCATCTGAAAGCGGCCGTCTCATACGCTTCTCCAACTTATATATTTCTGCCATGCTAATAAAGTCAAAGCCTTCTCTTCTGTCTAATAATTCTTTTGTTCTTCTGAAAACTGCTACACGCACATCATGCCTTTTTAAAGCCTCAGCATCTCCTGTAGCTTTAATTCTTTGTCTTATTACATCTCCGGGATCTAACAGTAATCTTTCTAGAGGATCATTAATACTATACTGCAAACCGTTCCTTTCTCTGAGTTCAAAAAAGCCTTTATAAGCTAACCTCACATCTTCTACATTTTCCGCTGTTTCCCCAATATCTTTTCCTTGAATCACATCCTGAAAAAGGTCTTGGTTATTGACAAAAAT
The DNA here is from genome assembly GCA_021786105.1 of bacterium. Taxonomy (GTDB): domain Bacteria; phylum Patescibacteriota; class Microgenomatia; order Daviesbacterales; family UBA10151; genus UBA10151. Next base: position 33,546 of record JAJYNW010000015.1, on the reverse strand, counting down.
AGTTTCAGTAAAGAAATCAAGAGTAGCAGCTTCACCCATCAGCTCTTCCTGTATTTTTGCCCGGTAATCTTTGATATCCCCTTCTTTCACTTTATCGGCATGCCAATCATGACCGGTCCAATAAGTACCATCTTTGTATGTTCTTAATCTGTGCATCAAATAAGCTGCAGATCTATTTTCTAAAAACATGGCATTGAAATTCTCAATAAATTTGGCAGCAAATCTTTCTTTAGCTTGTGGCCCAAATTCAGTATTGCCCTTTTTTGTAATTATCTCAGTGGCAAAGACATCGGGCGGACCTTCGCTAAGGGCTCTTGCTCTTAAGTAATCCGGGTTTGTTTCCTGAATCTTCCCATGCTCTGCCACCAAAACTGGTTCATCGTTAATGCGGATACGGGTATTTTTCAAAAGATTAGGGCCAAGTGACCTCATTTCCTCAAATTCTTTACTTGCTGTTCCCGGATCGCGCTGACCTATATCTGCTATACGATCTTTCATCCAATCCATGGTAGTAATGATCATATCCCGGGCGCTTTCAGGCCAGGTAAACATCACGATTGTAGATCCACCATACCATGATTCAACCTGAAAATATCTGCTTTCTTTCGTACTCATCCTGTCCCTTTGCCTCATCCGTTTAATCATTTCAAAAAATCGTTCTGCAAAAGGATTTTTAAGAGTTAAACCTGTTATACCTTTTTCATTATTAACAACTGCCGTATGAAAACCATCCCATAAGTAGCGTCCTAAGCCGGCAAGAATACTCCTCTCTGAAGCAAGTTCAGTATAATCTTCAAATATTCTTTCCTGCAATTCTCCCCTACTTCTTTCCCGTTCTATGGCATCCTCTCTTCCTCCACCCTGCAATTCGCGGATCCTGGTTTCCTTAATTCTTTTATAAGATCTCAGCATTTCTCTGGTAATTAATTTCACTGGTTGAGCCGGGTGTTTTTCGGCTTCCTGTTCTAATCGCTCAAGCTCTGCTCTTCTTTGCGCTTGGCGTCTTTGAAGTTCATCTCTTAGCCCTTGCTCAATAGGGAGAGGTAATCCCATGTAATGGTCGTAAAGCAATCTGGCTCTTTCAAACTCACTACCTCCTCTTTCTGCTATTTCTTCTTCCACCCTTCTTGGAAGTAAACGGTCTTCAGGAGGCTTTGGCGTTTCTGGAGGTCTATATTGTCCCCGGTATTCACCACCTGGGCCCACTATTACTAATTGGTTTTTGGGGACATCACGGGCTCCTTCTGGAATTGCACTACTTTCTGCCATAATTCTTTCCCTTCGACTTCGCTCAGGGTTATAACTTTCAATTTGTGCCATAGTTTTCCTCTTTCATCGGAAATTCTATGGCCTAATTCCAGTATAGAACTTCCTAAAATTTGTGTCAACGAATAATACTCCTTAGATGTCTTATCCCTGGTTTAACTGTCCGCGGCACCCATCTACCTCCACTCCGCTCCAATATTGTTTCCCCCCAAAAACTTCTCCTTATTGACTCAGCCAAATAAAGAGCGCTTTTAAACGTTTGAGCAGTATATTCCGTGCCCGTACTCATAACGCTATTTATCTCACTGGATATTTTTTCTTTCATCTTTCTTCCTCCCTCTTATATTGCCTTTCTTTGAGAAGTTTACACTGAGCGAAGCGAATGCGCTTGATTTAATTCTGTTAAAATCCTGACGAATTTGAAGTTAGATATACTTAGATTTGAAATCCATAAATAACATTAGCTTGAGAATATTCAAAAGAAACTATTTTCCCCTCTTTTAACTTAAGCTCTTTGACCAATCTTTGCAGCTTAATCCAATCATGACTGTCAGCTTTTGTCTTTACTTCCCATGCTTCCTGTTTATTAAGAATGAAATCTATTTCTACTCCACTCTTTCGCTGGTAATAATTTACTTCTCCCCGAGTTCGCAATTGATTATAGATTGTATTTTCAAAAAGGTTACCAAAGGGGGTATTTTGTATACTATTGACTAAACCACTATCGCAAAAGTATACCTTTTTAGCAGCTCTTATTTCTGTATCCTTATTGGTAGAATATGGTGATAACAACGATATAAAATATGTCCCTTCCAAAAATGCCAGATATTCCATGACAGTTATCCTTGATATTCCTAGTTCGGCAGATAATTTTTGCACATCAACTTTACTACCGATCCTGCTTATCAGGAGCAGCATTAAATCCCTCACCGCCTGATTATTCCGAAAACCGCCAATACTTAAAACTTCTTTATTGAAATAAGCGCTGAATATATCCATTAATGCCTCCTGCTTTTCCTTAGGAGATGATTTCACAACAACCCCCGGAAACCCCCCGAATTCTATATATTCTTTATATAAAGGAATAATTGTCTGATAAATAGATTCACTGACATTTTTTTCAGGTATAACAATATGACTGCCCTTAAGAAGCAAAAATTCCTCAAAATCTAAAGGAAATAACTCATAAATTATTTTTCTGCCTGCCAAAGATTCGGAAAATAAATTCTTTAAGTAAAAAGAGCTGGAGCCGGTTAAGAAAAACTTGATTTGATAATGATCCATCAGATATTTAACAACCGAGGGTAAATTTTTGACAAATTGAATTTCATCCAAAAAGATATAAGCCTTTTGGGATAAATCTATACCAAGGGTTTGGAATCGGTATTTGATTGCTTCGTAATTTACTTCTTCAAAGTACTTTTGGTTAACAGGGTTTTCCAAATCAAGAAAAATCTTATTGGCAGTATTTAGACTATCATATACCTGCTTAATTAGTGTTGTCTTCCCAACTCTGCGCATGCCGGTTACAACAATCGCTTCCGGCGCCTCCATTCTGGCTGTAATTTGCTGGAATAGCTTCCTTTTCACAATTACTAATATACAAAAAGTAATACTTTTTGTCAAGTATTAATATTTCCAGCATAGAACTTCCTAAAAGTAGAATTTTTAATTAACTCTTTAGCTGAAATAGGAGATAATTTAGGCATAGCCTCGAATCGTCACTTCTTCTATGCCGAAGAATTGTGGAGATTTCGAAGATTGTATTTTCTCTTTCTTTAAATCTTCATCTGCTTCTAATACCAATTCTATCGCCTCTTTGATTCTTCTTCTAACTTGTTCCAAAGTTTTCCCTTGAGTGTAACAACCAGGAAGCTCAGGAACTGAAGCCACATACAGCCCATTTTCATCTTGTTCTATAAGAACTTTAAACTGTAAATCTTTGGAGGTTTTCATAGATCCCAATTATACCACTAACAACGGACATCTTGCCCGCAATGCTGGCAGTTTGGTATTAGTTGACCCTTTGGTCTGGTATTTGTTTTCTTGCACTTTGGGCACTCAAACTCCAAAGACCCATATTGATCTGATTCGACCAATCCCCCTCCACTGCCAACTGTCACGGCAGAACCGGCAATAGCTTGAAAAGCTGTTCTGCCCTGAGTACCAGATCGCGGCGGACAACTGCCGGATTTTGACCCTAGCATTTGCATAACGGCTATTTTTGCTTCATCTGAATAAGATAGCCTGGAATCAGTAAAGAACTGCTTTTGGACTATTACAGCCTGCCTGAGGGTCTCTTTTTTATACTGCTTATCTTCTCCGTTTCGAATCATTGCCCAAACTTTCGGAACATCAATTAATTTTTCCAAGATATCAATCCAAGATTTATTTTGAGTATTCAATACTAAAGGAATAGCTCTAATCTCATCCAAGTCTCTGAAAATAGGCTTATTGTGGCTAAAACTAGTCAGATTCCAAGCAAACCTCATACATTGTTCTTCGTTAAAATCCAAAACAATGGCCCGGTTGAATAATTTCTTCACTCCGCCTTCATGCACTATTTCCTGAACAATTATTTTAGAGGTGGGATATATTCCTTTTTTTGGTGGGCTAACCCAAATACTTACTCCCTCATTATTGTTAGCTACCCATTGCTCAGTGACTAAAACAGCTTGGTATTCTAATCTACCTAACAAACTAGTTTTATCATCGATGGTATCTTTAATCAGACATCTAGCTGTAGGTGAAAACAATTCTCCTTTCGCTGTAATCAAATAAGAATAGGGGTCTGCAATTCTATGAGTTTCCAAACTTAAAGAGGCTAATTCTTCTGCAAATTGAGCAGGGGCGGTGTTTCTCCAACCTGCAATATTGGCAATAGCTGTTCGTTCTCGTTCTGATACTGGCATATGGCTCCTGCACGGGATTTAAAATAGAATCTAGAATCGAGTGACTAGAGTCTGGAAAAAGCAAATTACACTTGACTCTAGTCACTAGCGACTAGTCACTAAGCGTGGTCGGTCTCCGGACTAATGTTAGAGACTAGGGTATAGCCAATAGGGTATAAGCAAAGCTTGAAAGCTGCGCTTTTAGAAATCGCAAGAAATCTAAACCCTAAACCCTAACAATTACCGTTGCGGCACAGTCCAGGATTTGCACCTGGTTCCCATTATCTCTTGGGTCGAAACTTCGACCTGAGATACCACCTCCATAAAATAACAAACTCAAATCTCAAATGTCAAAGGTCAAAACTGCAACTTAAAACTCAAAGCTTTAAAAGTTTTTAAATTTAAGATGTAGATTTGCGATTTGAGATCTAAGATTTGAGATTAGTATGGATTGCTCTCAAATGATCTCTTTTGAACTTCTTGCCATCATTTTTTTCACGAGGTATATAGATAGTACCTAATATGGATGTCCACCCGATTCCGCAAAATGTCACCTCCTTCCAGTTTAAGCTAATTGGGGATATGACCCTCAAACAATTTGGCTATCTGGCGGGCGGAGCTACTGTTTCCTACCTTATGTTTATATTCTTTGCACACAGCTTCCCTTTAATCGCCTGGCCGATCATTATCTGTTCGGCAATTTTAGGAATCAGTTTTGCTTTTTTACCGGTCGGATCACGGCCTTTGGATTATTGGCTGGCAGCTTTTTTGAAAGCTGTTTATTCCCCCACCGTCAGAGTTTGGCGGAAAAACGGCAAAAGTTTTAAAGAAAATCCTTCATTCAACAACCGTCTAATGATGTACTTAAATAACGCAAATCAGGATCCAATCAATCAGCAAACCAGTAAACCAGCACCTAACCAAATTGCCGAAGCGCAGACCCCTCGACCCGCCGGTACGCCAGCTGAACTTCCTACCCAAGAAGAGCTAAGCAAAACAGTTAATCTGGCGCGTCAGGCCCAGCAATTACAAATGAAAATTATCCAAACTGAACGGACTTTATCCCAAATTAAAACAGCCGCCCAAAAGCCTACCCCTGTACCGGTAGATTACGGTCAACAAGTCAATAAAATCCTGGATGACCTGCAAAGCTTGGTTAGTCAGGCCTCAACCATCAAACAGGAAATCCAGTCGGTTACCGCAGAACCGCAACCAGAATCTGCCTCTCCGCCTCCCCCAGTCATTCTAAAAGAGAAAGTTAAAGTGGTCATTCCGGCAAAACCCAAACAAACCCAAATCGCCCTCACCACCTTTCCTAATGTGATCAATGGGATTGTAAAAAACAAAGAGAACGATTACCTGGAAGGGGTAGTAGCAGTCATCTACGATAAGGAGGGCCTGCCGGTCAGAGCCTTAAAAACCAATAAGCTGGGCCAATTTACCGGCTCCACCCCCTTACCGAATGGGACTTATACTTTAGAGCTGGAAAAGGAGGGCCTGACTTTTGATGTCTTACAGATGGAATTAACTGGTCAAGTATTACCTCCTTTGTTAATAGCAGCAAAGGAGTAAAGCTCAAAGATGTATACGACACAATCTCATTTATCTATCGCTGACATCCAGGACGATATCCTGCTGCTAAAAGACGGCGGAGGGGCGCTGGTCCTACAAGTTTCAGCTGTCAACTTTGGCCTGCTTTCAGAGAGAGAACAGGTAGCGATTATTTCCTCTTTTGCCCAAATGCTCAATTCCTTGTCTTTTAGCATTCAAATCATGATACATTCGGAAAGACTTCATATTACTTCATACTTAGAACTTTTGGATAAAGCCAAAAAAGCACAAACTAATCCCTTACTATCGCAAATGATCACCCAGTATAAACAATTCATCCAAAGCACCATTAAGGAAAACGAAGTGCTGGATAAAAAATTTTATATTGTCATCCCGCTTTTTGCCTTAGAATTGGGCATTACCGCCTCAAAAGAAAGACTGGAACAGAAAATTAAAACCGTGCTTTGGCCCCGCAGAGACCAAATCATCAGACAATTGGCCCGGGTAGGGCTAAACGCTGACCAGTTATCCAGACGGGAACTGATTGAGATCTTCTATGATATTTATAATTCGGAGAATTACAGTCTTCCGAAGGAAGTATATAATGGAGAAGCTTTAGAACAATCAATTACCCAACCGGTCAGTCCAGAACAATTAGCGGTTAGACTGAAAAATCCGCAACCAATTTCAGTAAGTCAGCCAACCAGTTCACCAATAAGCCAGTCCACCAACCAGATCGCTGATACTCCGACCTATCCACCGGGCGCACCAGTCTCACCCGGCACGCCAACTATAACCCAAAGCACCAGAACTCATCCGTTTGTAGTAGAGGAATTAACTGAATGAAACTACCAAGTCTGTCAAACAAGCCAAAAATCAAAGACGAACCAACTATTCCTCAACTAACCTTAGAAGATGTTTTGGCTCCGGCAGAAATTGAGGTGGATTTTAGCAACTTGCGGCTGGATCACCGCTTCTTCCGAACTTACTTCGTATCCGATTACCCCAGATTTGTTGAACCCAACTGGCTGGAACCGCTCATTTCTTTTGATCATTCTCTGCTAATCTCCATGTTTATCTACCCTTCCAAATCACAAGGGGTTTTGGATGAACTAAAACGCAAAGTGGCGGAAATGGAAGCCACCATCCAAACAGATTTGGAGCGCGGCCGGCCGGTTGATCCGGCGGTGGAGGTAGCCCTAGAAGATGCCCGGACTTTACAAGACCAGCTGGTTAGGGGAGTAGAGCGGTTCTTCCAGTTTGCCCTTTATGTCACTGTTCCGGCCCAATCTTTGGAAGAACTGCAAAACACCTCCAAACTGGTAGAGTCCACCCTAGCTTCATTATCTATCACCGCCCGGCAAACCACTTTACAAATGGAGGACGGGTTTAAGTCGACCTTACCCCAAGGAACTGATCTGTTAAATCTTACTCATAATATGGATACCACCTCGCTGGCTACCACTTTCCCATTTGCCTCATCAGAACTAACAGCTAACGAAGGAATCATGTATGGTATTAATGAGCACAACGGCTCGCTGATTTTATTCGACCGCTTCTCTTTAGAAAATGCCAATTCGGTGATATTTGCCAAAGCCGGCGCCGGTAAATCTTATTTGGTAAAACTGGAAGCCTTAAGATCATTAATGTTTGGGGCAGAAATTATTGTCATTGATCCCGAACAGGAATACCTCCCGTTATCTCAAGCCGTAGGCGGAGAATACATCAATTTTTCCGCTGCCAGCCCGGTCAAGATTAACCCTTTTGATATGTCAGGGGAGCTGAGTGAAGGCGAAAATGAACTAGGCCGGAAAATTTTGTCTTTAACAACATTTTTGAAAATTGTTTTAGGCAACTTAAATGCCCAAGAAGCGGCCATTTTAGACCGCAGCCTCAAACAAACTTACCAGCTCAAGGGTATTACCGATGATCCAAAAACTCAGAATAGAGTGCCACCCTTAATGGAAGATTTATATAAAGTTCTACTCGGTATGGAAGAACCAGCCGCAGCCGAACTGGCCGCCCGACTGGAAAGATTTATCAAAGGATCGTTAGCCGGCATCTTCTCCTCGCAATCGAATGTTGACCTGTCCAACTCCTTTACGGTCTTTTCTGTCCGCGACCTACCGGATCAACTCAGGCCCCTGGCCATCCACATGATCTTAGATTATATTTGGACCAAAATCCGTGGCAAATTGAAACGAAGAATTCTGATTGTGGATGAAGCCTGGTATTTGATGCGCAACCAGGATTCAGCGGACTTTTTGGTGGATATGGCCAAGCGGGCCCGCAAATACTATTTAGGACTCACCACCATCACTCAAGACATTGAAGATTTCCTGGCCACTGAAAGAGGCAAAGAAATTATCTCTAATTCATCCATTCAAATCCTTTTAAAACAAGCCCCTTCCTCCATCGAATTGCTGGCTCATGTTTTCAACCTGTCAGAAGGGGAGCAAAGACTGCTGTTATCAGAGGGGATCGGCGAGGGTATATTTTTTGCCGGCAACACTCATGTGGCCATGCGGGTGGTGGCCTCCCCGCAGGAACATCAGCTAATTACTACCAACCCGGAGGAAATTTTGGCAAAACAAAACGGAAAATAATTTATGGCATATTCAGATTTTGACAAACTAAAAGTCTTTATCTTTGTCCTGACTAAAGCTCACTTTCATGCGGAAAATATCCCCCCTAAAGGAACCGTCACAATTAAAGGGCAGCGGTTTACTGTGGATCGGGCAGAGTGTTTTAATTTGCTGCGCGCAAAAGACCCGACCCTAAAAGGACTCAAAGACGAAGCACTAATTGAGCATTTAAAAGATTATAAAAATGTCAAAAACAGCATTTTAGGTAAGTTTGTGGCCAACGAAGGAGCTGAATTAAATCAGGCGCTGGAAGGTAGATTTGTTATTGATGGTGAGGCCGTCGAACAAGCAGACAAATATGAAATTACGCCGGAACAAACTCCAGCCAACGCCCCCCAAACCACGCCCGGTGCTACTGCCGGCGGCATGCCGGGTATGGGTTTACCGTCCGGTCCAGTCATTTCTCCCAGACCAGGCCGTGTGGTGTTTGTTAACCAACCCACCCCTCAACCCCAAACCCCCAAAATAGCACTGGCCACCAGCGAAGGGAAAATTGCCGAAAAACCCGGCTCAACTTTGTTTACTGAAAATAAAGCCGGGACAGTTACGGAGCACCCCCTAAGCCAACCCAATCTTCCCAAAGGTCCGGGCCCGGAAACACCAAAATTGATCCTGGCCCGAGAAAACGGATCAATTATTGAGACAAAAACACCTCCATCAAAGATAGCCGTAGCCAGAAGCGATGGCAGAGTTTTTGGAGAACACACCATCAAAACCCCCAGTTTCCTTAAAACTTTTGGATCAAATACGCAGATATTTGCCAAGAAAAATTTAGGCAGAATCGGCCGGGGAATATTTGGAGCAGCCAAAACCGGACTGGAAAGCGCTAACCCATTTTTAGGACGGATGGGCACCGGACTAGTCAGCAACCTGACCACTATTGCCAATCCGGGCGGATTTGGCGGAGGCAGCAGAAGCATCTTTGGGAAATTTAACCGATTCGGCAGAGGCGGCAGACAGACAGTATCCTCATTTGGTAAAAACGTCAAAAGCAAAAAGTGGCTGCTGTTTTTGTTTGGCATACTGGGTTTTATGATGCTGGTAGGAGGATTAACCATAATCGGCGGCAATAACCCAACCGGAGTTATACCAATAGCTCCCTCACCAGGAGGTGGAGATATCACCTCTTGTACTTTTTACAGGGGAGGAGATGGAGCTAATGCTGGAATGAAATTAAACAACCCAGCCATGGCTGGGTTGTTCACTGATATATCCGATAAAGTTGGCGTTCCTGCAGCAATTTTGGCTGGAATCATGAGAGTCGAATCTCCCAGCGCTTTTAGCTCAACCGCTGACTATTTAACTAATGATTATGAAGCAAAAAGCAGTGAAGAAGGAGCTATTGGAATTATGCAATTTATGCCCGGGACATTTACCAATATCTTTAACAGCTATTCTTCTGACCTGAAAACTTTATTTAATAAGACCTCTGTTAAAAACACTGTTGACCCGCAAAACTCGATGGCTCCCGCAAATGTCTTTAGAATCTATAGCATCCGCGACTCAATCACTGCGGCCGCTTTAAAAATTAAAACTGATAAACTGCCGGGTGACTGGAACGAAAATACTGTCCGAGATATCGCTTCGATGTACTATAGCGGGGCAAGACTCACTGATCCTTCAAACTGTACTAAATATGATACACCTGAGGCAATTACTGCTAAAAAGAAGCAGGATCCGAATTATAATCCTTGCGTCAGCGGCCCCTACGATTATGGCGATGACCTGTGGAAAAGCTACAACAGCTGTCAATCCTCCTCTAATCCTCTACCCGGAGGAAAACCAAATATCAAATTTTACTGTGAAGACGACCCGGCCTGGCAGTATGCTTGCAGTATTAATTATTACGGCTGTGGCCCAAGCTCAACGGCTATTGTTGTTTCCAGCCTTGGTCTGGTTAAAACCCCGGTAGAAATAGACCAAATGTTTAGAGATACCGGTGCCCGGTCTTGCGGCAATTACGGCAGTACCATGAGTTTGTTCTTTAGCAATAGTACCTGGTTTAACGATAATTTCACTTACCAATATCTGGCATTAAATGCTGACGGCAGTCTTAATTTAACCCAAGCAAAAGAATATTTAGACAATGGCTATTTAATTGTGGCCTCTTCTCATCAATTTCCCTGCCCGAACCCCGGCGGTTGCGGACCCGGATCTCTTAAGCAAGGCGTTGTTGATCATATCTTTGCCATTGACGATGTTAACATCAATCAAAACCTTGTCCATGTTGAGGACCCTGTAAATTGCCGACCAGAACATACTTCCCAATATGATTCCAATCAATGGATTAGCAATAAACTAATTAGCTTAATTCCTGATAGTGTAGAGTATAATAAATCGCACCCATGGTTTTTTGCAGCAGCTATAAAAAGGAAAGGTAATTAAAATGAACTTTCTGGGTATCGGCAAAAAAATAACTATTTTTATCCTTATAGCCCTAATTTTTACCCTAGCCGCAACCCTTTTTATTCTCTCAAATACGAAAAGACTCCCTCCTGCTCCACCTCCCGTCTTAACCGCTCCGTCTCCAAGCTCAAAACCAAATATTCCATTTACGCCTCATCCAACAATCATGCCTGAGGGGGCATCTAATGGAGTCGGGCCAAATACTGATCCGGCCCTAGTACAAAAATACCGACAAGACCAGGCTAATCAAGATGTTTATTTGGCAAAAAGGCAAAGAATTAGTCAATTACTCTTAAAGCTCCCTTACAAAGGGACAAACTTTACTTTAACTTATAATATAAAGAACAATTTGTTTACATTAGAGCTAAATAAGGATAACCCGGATCAAGGACAACAAGAGTTTAACCAATTTTTGGCAGAGCAAAATATTGATAAACAATATATGGAAATTGATACTATTTATAAATAAGAATATGCTGAAAACTTCAAAACAAAAAATTATTACTGGGATAGTGATTATAGGGATTATACTGGTAATAATCTTTCTGAAAGGAATTTCCAGTAAACCCACTACAAGCTCCTCGGATAAAAAACCTATTCAGGTTTCTGAAAACGACAAACCGCAGATTATTTCCACCAAACCTGATCCTTTGGAAGATAATATCGTGGGAGCTACCGATGTTGTCGAAATTACCTTTAACCGATCACTGGAAAATGTGGGGGAATTTAAGAGCCGGATGGAACCGGAGATAGGTTACAAAGTCGAGCTTTCCGGGGACCGAAAAACCGCCAGGATTATTCCAGCCAAACCCTACCCGCTGGGCACCACCTTTACCTTATTTATTGGCCCAGATACCAAATTTGACGGAGTAGGCAGATGGGGAGAAGAGAAAATCTTCCATTTCAGGACGATTAAGTATACGGGTGTTTAGAATTGTCATTCTGAGCGAAGCGAAGAATCTAGATTAGTCTTGAGATCCTTCGGCTAATCGCCTCAGGATGACAAAAAGGAATTAACTCAGTCTAACCGGCATCACAATATATTCCAACCCCTCAACTCCAACCGGTTTAATAATAGCTGCAGACAAAGGGCCGGAAAATTCCATCATCACTTTGGTGGCAGGAGAGTTAGACACAGCATCGAGTAGAAATTTGGTATTAAAAGCAATCTTTAGCTCCTCACCCTCAATCTCGCCTTCAATCTCATTTTCCTGGCTGCCAACTTCTTTGGTATGAGATTCTAATTTCAAGAGACCTTTTTTGGTAGTCAGAACCACAATATTAGCTTCATTTTTGGCAAAGATAGCGGCCAGTTTAATCGCTTTTAACAGTTCATCCTTCTCCACCATGGCTCTGGCTACAATTTTTTGCGGGATAATCTTACCCCAGGCCGGGAATTGTCCCTCAATCAAGCGAGACGAGACAATGGTATTACCTAAAGTAAAGACAATCTGGTTTTGATTTTGGGAAGTGGCAATATTAACCTGATCTACATCTTCTTCTGACATCAATCGCAACACCTCTTCAAAGGTCCGCCGGGGAATCAAGCTTCTAAACTGAGCTTGATCTTTAGGTACTTCCAACCGGCGGTGAGCCAACCTAAAACCATCAGTAGCCACAAAGTCTAGCTTGCCGTCGTTAACTTCCGTGAAAATCCCGGTTAGAACCGGCCGACCCTCATCAACTGCTGAGGCAAATAAAATCTGGGAAGAGGTTAAAAAGGCTGCTTTGGGAAAATCAACACCGGAGCCGGAAGATAAAGGAATAACCGGAAATTCACCAGCCGAAATACCATTAATGGAAGCTTTTAGTTTGCCGGACTCAACCGTTAACACTTCACCCTCTGCTACTATACTCAGCTTATCTGGTCCTAATCCGGACACCAACTCTACTAAAGTTTTGGCCGGAACAGTAATTTCCCCGGGACTTTCCTCTTCCACGTTAATATATTTAATCACCCCCACTTCTAAATTGGTTGCAGCGATCTTTAACTTTTTGCTTTCAACCGAGAGTAAGATGTTATCTAAAACCGGCAGGGTGGACCTGACACCTACTGATCTGGCTGCTGCCTGCAGAGAAGGTAGTAAGTCTTGTTGTAATACAGTAAATTTCATATCAGTCGTCAGTCTTCAGTCGTCAGTCTTCAGACTTTTTAAATCTGATAGCTGAAAGCTGATGACTGATAGCTATTATTTCCTTTCCCGAGCAGAAACGAACCTTTGAACTTCTTCTTCAGTCACTTTGATTAACCTAAAATTAACCCGGCCGGCAGCTATAAGGTTTTTAATGTGTTTTTCCTCTTCTGTCAAGACATGAAATTGACCGGACTTAACCTCGATAAAGTCAATCCGTTCATTATTTTTAATACCAATAAAATCAATTGGCCAACCCAACGGCACAATTCGGTCATAATCATAACGTAATTCTGCATAAGTTAGCAGCTCAGCCATCTTACCCTTTTGGGGATTAATTGACCCCTGAATGGTTTGTAAAACTCGGGCTGGTAAATCCTGCACTCCTTTATACAGATCAATTAAGTCGGTGGGTATATCTGCTGACTTTCTGTTATGAAGTCTTCCGATTAAATAAGCTATTATTAAAAGTAAGAATAAGGCTGTAATCAGCGCCCAGTTGAAGTTATCCACAGGTATGTTCGATTATACTACATAATTTATTAAACATTAGTAGTATTAGTATAGTTGGTGGATATGTTGGTAAGTCGAAAACTAGCTTCGCTTTTTGGTAAATTTTCGTGTTTACGGCTTGTTTATTAGCAGTGGATAGATTGTGGAAAAGTGGTAAAACCTGGTGGATAACTTTAGGCGGCCATCAACTTTTGTTTAATCTCAATTAACATCCGTTGTACTTCCCTATCCTGATTCACCATTTTCTTGATTTTGTCCCGTCCGTGCATAACTGTAGTATGGTCCCGACCGCCTAAGACTTGTCCGATTTTTTCCACAGTTAAATTTAAGTGTTCACTTAAGATAAACATAGTGATATGTCTCGGTAGAACCAATTCCTTTTGCCGCCTTGATCCGATTAGCTCTTTTTGGTTAAGGTTAAAATACTGACAGACGGTTTCCAAAACTTTTTTGGGTTCAACCTTAAAACCGTTTTGGGTAGGAGCTTTAGTTTGTAAATGCCGGCTGATATTTTCAGTAGTGGGAGGCAGGTTTTGAGCCTGAAGAAGCTGTAGGATGCCAACTAATTGTCCTTCCAGTTCCCTGATGTTGGTTTCAAAAGATGCAGCCAATATTTTCAAAGTTTCTTCCGGCAGGTTGACTTTATGCTCCAAACACTTTGAGCGCAGAATGGCTACCCTGGTATCAAAGTCAGGGGTTTGAATATCGATCATTAACCCGCCGGCAAAACGGGATTTAAGCCGATCTTCCAGTTTGGCAATTTCGTGAGGTGATTTATCCGAGGTCAAAACAATTTGGCAGTTTTTACCGATCAATTCATTAAAGGTGTGGAAAAATTCTTCCTGGGTACCTTCCCGGCCGGAGAAAAATTGAATATCATCTACCAGCAATACATCCGGGGAGCGGTATTTGTTTCGCAAATCCCTCATTTTATTAGTCTGGATAGCTGCTACATAATCATTCATAAATTTTTCTGAAGGAGCATAGATAATTTTGGCGTGGGGTTTTTTGATTAAAATTCCGTTGCCGATGCCAAGCATTAAGTGAGTCTTACCTACTCCAGTGCCGCCATAAATAAATAGCGGGTTGTAAGAGGTACCGGGGTTTTGGACAATGGCCTGGGCGGCGGCGTAAGCTACATTATTAGAGGGGCCGACGACATAGTTGGATAAGGTATACTTGGGGTTTAAAACAGAGACCGGGGCTTGGACTGGTTGGAAAAAGTCTTCTTCCGCTGGCTCCTCCTCTATTGTAGCTTCAGTTTCTTTGATAATAAATTCAATCGATACTCTTTTGCCAATCAGTTTTTCAAAATTCGCTTCAATAATCGATAGATATTTTTGATTTAAAGTTTCTTTAATAAAAGCATTGGGAGTAGAGAGAATAACTTTTTCTTCCGTAAAGCTTTTTAGGGAGGTTTTTAAAAACCAGGCTTTATAGTTGGCCGGACCGACCTCAGATTTAACAGATTCTAAAAATTTGTGCCAAAGCCTTAAATTATCCATAGTTTACAGTGAGTTTATCGAACTGTTGAAAAGTTATCCACAATTTAATCTACCGTTTCTTTTCACGCAATATAGAGGAACTATTAAAAAGTAGATCAAGTTATGATATACTTCCAATATGCCAAAAAGAACTTATCAGCCAAAAAAATTAAAAAGGCAAAGAAAACACGGTTTCAGAGCCAGGACAGCAACTGCTGGCGGACAGAAGGTCTTAAAGAGAAGAAGGACAACGGGTAGAGCTCGACTGACAGTTTAATGCTTCCTAAGCCTCAAAGACTAAATTTAAAAAAAGATTTTAAGTGGGTAGCGGCCGGTAAGAAATTGGAAACAAAGTATTTAAAGCTGTTTATCAAAATGGGAAACAACGAATTTCCTAAGGTAGGAGTGGCAGTTTCTTCGAAGGTTTTCAAAAAAGCTACAGATCGGAATAAAGCAAAAAGAGTAGTATCAGCGGCTTTTGGGTCTCTTTACTCTAGCCTGCCGTCTGCTATTAATATAGTCGCTCTTCCCAAGGCCGGGGTAATTGAGGTAAAATTAGGAGACGTTCTTTTGGATCTGGAGGCAATATTACAAAGTGAAAAAATTATTGGTTAGCATAATTGATTTTTATCAGGCGTTCCTTTCTTTTGATAAAGGAGTTTTGGCTATTTTTGCTCCGGGCGGGGCTTGCCGTTACGAAGTCAGTTGTTCTGAGTATGCTAAACGAATGATTGTAAAACATGGGGTAGTTCAAGGTGTTAAAATGGGTGCTCAAAGAATTTGGAGTTGTAGATAAATATTATGAACATTGGTGATATTTTTAATTTAATATTTTTTGCTCCAGTGATAAATTTACTGGTATTAATATTTCAAGGTTTGCAAGGATTGCATATTCCCGGAGCCTTGGGTTTTTCCATCCTGATTTTAACTGTATTAATTAGACTTTTGGTTTGGCCGTTTATGGCTTCTCAAATGAAGGCGACTAAAAAGATGGCGGAGCTAAAACCTCACTTGGATGCTTTAAAGGTAAAACTTAAAGACGATAAGCAAGCCTTGGCTGCTGCCCAAATGGCGCTTTATAAGGAACACGGGGTCAACCCGGCTGGTGGCTGTTTGCCGGCGGTAATCCAGATTCCGGTTTTTATTGCCCTTTATCAATCAATCATTAATATCTTGCCGGGAGCAGGCGGCCACCTGGATAAAATTAACTCTTTACTATATTTTCCCCAACTGAAACTGCCGGCCACCATTGACCCGAATTTTTTTGGCATTAATTTAGGTATCAGGCCTTCACAGTTTGACAGTCATGGTGTTTTTTTGTTGTTAATCCCCCTGCTGACAGCAGTCTTAACTTTTATTCAGTCGCAGATGACTTTGCCGAAACCGGTTAAGCCTTACCCGACTGATTCATCCAAAGAGAAGAAGGAGAAAGAAACTGTAGAAGAAAGCATGACTCAGGTTCAGTCTCAAATGGTGTATTTGATGCCGATCATGATTGGCTATTTTGCTTTCTCTTTTCCGGCGGGGCTTGCAATTTATTGGAATACGTATACAATACTGGGAATAATCCAACAGCATCGGATTTCCGGCTGGGGCGGATTAGAGAGTCTAGTGACTAGAGTCAAGAGTCTAGGAAAATAATTTATGGAACAACAATTATCAGATATTTTAGACAATCTATTAGGAATGCTGCTTTTAGAAGGCAGTTATGAGATCGAAGAAGGCGACGACAGTTTTCTGGTGTCTATCGAAACCAAAGATGCCGGTAGGCTAATCGGAGCTAGGGGTGAATCCTTGGATGCTTTGCAATTACTAGTTAACCAAATGCTTTCCAGAAAAGTGGGAGAAGAGGGGTTTAAAAGAGTGGTGATAGATGTAGAGGGTTGGAGAAAGCAAAAAGAGGAAGATTTGGCTAAGGATGCAGAAAGCTGGGGTAAACAGGTAGTGGAAAGCGGCAAAGAAATTGAGCTGGAACCGCAATCTGCTTGGCAAAGAAGAATTGTCCATATGGTAATTTCGGAAATGGACGGCGTAGAGAGTGAAAGCGTGGGAGAGGGTCGAGACAGACACATTGTGATAAAACCTGCAAGTCAGCCGGCTGGTAAAGATGAATCTGCTGAAGAAAAACCAGATGCTGAAACTAAAGAGGATTGAAAATTCTCTTTGGTTTTTAACCCTGCTTTTTTTACCCACTCAACTTGGCAAACATTTGTGGCCTGAGTTTGCCTATATTTATTCCCTAAAAATTGATTATTTGTCCCCTACTTTGTATTTTTGGGATATTTTGGTAATAGGACTGCTGGTGATATGGTTTTGCCAGAAGCCGCATATTAACAAATTAGCTCTAAATTTATTATTACTTTTTTTGTTTACCCAAGCCTTGTCGCTGATGGGTGCCCAAAATTTGGGGGCGGGATTGGTCAGGCTGGAGCAATATACTGTAGCCGGATTTTTTGGAGTTTTTCTGGCCTCTGGGGATTTTAAAAGCTTGTCGAAAAAGATTCTTCTGCCCTTAAGTTTAGGGATCGTTGGGGAATCGGCAATTGCCCTGCTACAATTTTTAAAGGGCTCTACCTTGGGGCTGTGGGTTTTGGGAGAAAGAGCTTTTACTTTGTCTACCCCAGGCATTGCCAAGTTTGATTTTTATGGCTATCAGTTTTTGAGACCATATGCTACATTTCCCCATCCCAATTTATTGGCAGCTTACATCCTAATTGGAGTAGGTATTATGTATTTAGTGTTAAGGGAAAAACAAAGAGTTTCCAGATTAAGCTTAATGCTGGGTTGCTTAGCTGTTTTTTTGTCGATGTCCCGGGTGGCAATACTGGCTGGGTTTATTGCACTAACTGTTTTAAGAAGAAAATGGCTCACGGCTATAATAGTGATAACACTTATGCTTTCCCCCATTCTTTTTACCAGGTTTACTAGTTTATTCAATTTTGACAGCTTAACGCTGTTGCGGCGGGAGGAGCTAATGGGCAGTGCTTGGCAAATGTTTTTGGCAAAACCTGTTTTTGGGGTGGGGTTAAATAATTTTGTTCCTGTCTCAGCCGGGGATCTGCTGACCGGGCCCAGCCGGTTTTTGCAGCCAGTGCATAATATAATTCTTCTGGTTTTGTCGGAAACCGGGATTATTGGTTTGGCCGGTTTTTTACTTTTTATTAGTTATCCAATCAAGAAACTAATTGTTGGTCGTGTGTCGCCTGTCGCGTTAGTGCTTTGGTTTATGATTCTTTTTTTGGGGATGTTTGATCACTATTTTTTGACCCTGCCGCAAGGTTACCGTTTATTTTTCTTGGTGTGGGGATTGTCGTTAAGTTTTCTCTAAGAACTTTTTAAGCCTACTGACGGCCAACCCTCTCATGCTAATGGAGTTTTTTTCCGTGGTGGTCATTTCGGCAAAAGTTTTATTAAAGCCGGCAGGTTGGAAGATATTGTTCCAACCAAATTCGTTACTGCCCCGGGGTGACACGATTTGTCCGGTGACTTCCCCTTCAACGAAATGGATATGATTGCGGTCTTTAGCATAACCGATGATAGTTATGGCAGTGGCGTGATTGTTGTCAAGTTTTTTGGTAATTTGGTATAAGCCTTTAGTGCCCAAGGCTTTGAGGAACCATTTGATTAAGGGTCCGGGCAATCCGTTTAAGCAGTCCAAGTGCAGTGAGGTATCCTCCACGATAAATTCACCGGTATGGTGGTTAAAAGCCTCCTCTAGTTTAGCGGAAATGATTTTATGCGCATCAATTTCTTGCAGTTCCGGCAGTTTGATGTCTAATTGTTTAATATCCGGAAGTAGGTTTTGGGTTTCGTAGAATTTATGCTTGCTCCCGGTAATAAAGTAAAGCGGCATAACAGCAGTATATCAGATGTGTTTTAATTGTTTTCAGCTGTGAAGTTGGTTAGAATGTAAAAATGCAAAAACTACCTAAGATTTTGGAGCAAACCGGCTGGCAGATATTGGGTAAGGGGGTTACTTCCCTGTCAACTTTTATCATCTTGGGTCTGGTGGCTCGGATATATGGACCGAACGGCACCGGAGTGTTTACTTTAGCGCTAACTTACTTGGCAATTTTTTACCTGTTAGGTGACTTTGGTTTTAATGCCCATGCATTACGTCAATTTAATGGGTTGACCAAGTCCCAGATTAGTAGAGACTGGCGGAAATTGCTGGGAACCAGAATATTGTGGTCGATGGTACTGGTTGTTTTGGCGGTAGCCTTACTCCTCTTTTGGCCGTTTAGCACACCGGAGTTTAACAGGGCGGTGATTTTTGGCAGTCTGGCCATTATCGCCTCCTCGGTATTTATCACCTGTAATTTAATTTTTCAGGGTGAGCTGAAATATAACCTGTCAGTTTTGGCGTCAAGCTTGGGCACTTTGATTAGTCTGGCGATTTTTATATTTCTATCCTTTGCTAAATATCCGGTTTCGATATTGCTGATTGCCCATTTACTGGGTTGGGTAGCGATTGCTTTAACTGCCCTTTTGCTGGTGCACAGATTTGTCCGTCAGATTGTTCCCCTGTTTGATTTTAATTATGCCGTTAAATTATTTAAAGAATCCTGGCCGATCGCGGCGACGCTGTCTTTAAATGTGTTATATTTCCGTGCTGATTCTTTTATGGTGGCTTATTATAAATCAATATCGGATGCCGGTGTTTATAATGCGGCTTATTCGGTTTTTCAGTCGGCCCTGGTTTTGCCGACTTTTATTATGAATGCTTATTATCCGATGATGCTGAAATCTTTAAATAAGGTAAAGCTGGTGGGGATGGGATTGCTGGGATTGTCTGTGACGGGAACAATTTTTACTTTAATTTTTGCGCCTTTAATAATTAAGATTTTAACCGGCGGAGGATTTGCCGGGTCAGCTTTATCTTTGCAGATATTATCCTTGGGGTTTCCGGCCTATTTTTTGTCATCACTTTTGATGTGGATGCTGGTGGCCAAAAATAAGTATAAGAGTTTGTTTTTCCTTTACACGTTGGGGTTGATTTTTAACCTGGTTTTAAATTTTATCTATATCCCGAAGTATTCTTTCTTTGCCGCTTCCTGGATCACAGTAATCTCTGAATACCTTATTTTGGTCATGCAGATTATGGTATTATTGTTCGAGCGAAGCGAGAACTTACGTGGGAAACTATTTTAATTTTTAGGAAACTTCTCACTACGTTTGAAGAATATTTACATGAAAATAATTATCTATACAGACGGAGCCTCCCGCGGTAATCCTGGACCGGCCAGTTATGGTTTTACTATTTCTGATGGCAGTGGTAAGTTGCTTTATGAGGAGGGTCGCTATATCGGAACTACAACCAATAATGTGGCAGAATACACTGCAGTTTCAGAGGCGTTTAAAAAAGTTAAGGAAATGTTTTCTGCTGAGCCGGTTAAAGTGGCATTGTTTGCTGACTCGAAATTGGTGGCGGAGCAATTATCCGGCCGGTATAAAATTAAAAGCCCCCATCTAAAACCAATCATTGAAGAAATTAAAATTTTAGCGATAGAGTTAGGTGGCGTAGTTTATACTCACGTGCCCCGGGAAAAAAATACCGCCGCAGATAAATTGGCCAATTGGGCTTTAGATTCCCGCTAAATGACATAGAATGTCACCTTTCCGTACTCTTGATTTTATATGTTAGAGTGCTACGATTTACCCGTGGGCGAAATTACCGATAATAGCATCGGCAAAGCTAGTATAAACCTTTCGCGAAATAGTCCGGTGGCTTTAGTTGTGGGAGCCGCAGGATTTTTGGGTTCTAATTTGGTTGATAAGCTGTTGGATAAGGGAATACAGGTGATCGGAGTTGATGACTTGGAGGAGGGAGAAAAGAGAAATTTAAAAGAGGCCACAGAAAACCGCAACTTCCACCTGATTTTGGAATCCCCTGATAAACTGGATTTGGATTTAGCGAGACTGGACTACATTTTTATTTTACCTACTACTAAGGGAAATCTTGGAAAAGTTTTGGATCTTTTCAAGGAAACCAAATGTCGGTGTTTGTTGGTATCTTCGATCGATCTCTACGAAAAGGATAAAGACGAGAAAGACTTAGCATGGTTAAAGGAGATTGAGGGTCGGATTGCCAGATTTGCCAATGAGCACAATTTAAATGCCCGGGTGTTAAGGTTGGGGGCGGTTTTTGGTCCTAGGATGAATTTTGAGGCTAAAGACCCGATTGTCAAACTGCTTCAGCAAGCGCTAAACGGCGATTTGCAGAAGGATGTAGCTTTGGAATTTTCCTCCCGGGCTTTATATATTTTCGATGCAGTGGATTTGATGATCAGAACGATCATGGCCGGAAGTACCGCCCAAAAGATTTTTGATGGGGTGTCGTCTACCCCTATTAAGGTGGCGGAAATTAAAATGGTTTTGATGGATCCAGTTTGGTATGAGAATAAAAGCTTTAGCCCTTCCGAGTTGCCGCCTTGGCCCACCCCTAACTTGGAAAAAACCATTAGGTTTTTAAATTGGCAGGTAAAGTCTTCATTGGTGAGCAGTTTGAGGAAAACCTTGAGTTACTTTAAAGATAATGAAATTGAGGTGCCGAAAATAGAGGTTAGAAGTGAGAAGTTAGAAGCTGGAAAGAAGATAGAGGAGAAGAAGGAAAAGATTGAGTTGTCGGAAGAAAAAAAAGAGGAACTGGAGTTATTTAAACTAGGGAGTAGGAAAGAATCGGAAAAGAAAACAAAGCAGGGGAGTCAGTTATCCAAATTTTCCCGACCTTTATCAAAAATCTATTTAATTTTAGTGATGTTACTAATAGGGTATGCCCTAATTTGGCCGGTATTGGTTTTAGGATGGGGAATTTTTACCTTTCGCAGCCAGTTAAATGAGGGTTTGAAAAGTTTGGGGAAAGGGGATTTTGAAGCCAGTTTAAACAATATCGAGCAGGCTAACAACGGTGCCTTGGCGGCAAAATCTATTATTACTACTTTTGAACCGCTGCGGAAATCCGGGATGTTTGAGGAACAATTTGAGCTGGCAAATAATTTAATCGACTTATCCATCTTGGCGGGGAATTCAGCGGAAAATACTGTTTTAGGCATGCAGGCGCTTTTGCAAAGTTTAAAGGCGGTAACCGGGGAGAAAACTGAGACGCCGGCCGGTTATTTTAATTCAGCTCAGGTGAATTTGACTTCAGCCAGCGAAGATATTTCCCGGGTTTCAGCCCTTTTGAAGGATCAGAATTTTGATCAGAGCGTACCGGGTGTCCTAAAACCGGAGGTGGTTAATTTATCCAAAAAAGTTGATCTTTATAGTAACTTAGTGAGCCAGGCCCGGGCCATGAGTGTGTTGCTGCCGGAGCTGGTGGCCATAAATGGCAATAAAAGCTATTTGGTGCTGCTGCAAAACAACATGGAACTAAGGCCTGCTGGCGGGTTTATAGGTTCTTTTGCCAAAATTTCTTTTGAAGGAGGAAAGCTTAAAAAGCTGGAGGTTAATGATATTTATAATATTGATGGTCAGTTATCCATTCATGTTGAACCGCCCAAGGAGATTAAAGAAGATTTAGGACAAAAAGATTGGTTTTTGCGCGATTCCAACTGGGAGCCGGATTTTCCCACTAGCGCCCGGCAAGCTGAGTGGTTTTACAACAAAGAGGTTGGGGAGCGGGTAGAAGGAGTGGTGGCCTTGGATATTTCCGCCATGGAGGAGCTGCTTTCGGTGATCGGTCCGCTGGATTTATCGGATTATAACGAAACAATTACTGCCGACAATCTATTTGAAAAGGCGATTACGCATGCAGAAGTGGGGTTCTTCCCGGGGTCCCAGGCTAAAAAAAGCTTTTTGACCGCACTGACGAATCAAGCTTTTAATAAAATTTTCTTCCTGCCGCAAAATAACTGGTCCGGGATCGTATCGGCTTTAGGTAAGTCCTTGGATGAAAAGCATATCAGTATTTACCTGGATAACCCCAAGCTTTTTTCCTACCTGGATTCCCAAGGTTGGGCTCATGTCTTACCGCGGCAGTCAGATGATAAAAAGGATTTTCTGAGTGTGGTGGAAGCAAACTTAGGGGCAGATAAAGTCAATTACTATTTGGATAGGAGTTATAAACTAGAAACGGTAGTGGGGATGGATGGGGAAGTTAGTCACCGGCTGCGGATAAATTATACCAACAGGAGTCCGTCTGAGACTTTCCCAGGCGGTAGATACAAAAACCGGATGCGGGTTTATTTGCCGTTTGGGACTAAATTAACCCGGGCGTTGTGGGGAGAAAGCGAGATTACCAAAGATGTCATCAGCTTTGTAGACTACGGCCGGTCCGGTTATTCCATGCTTTTGGAGTTGGCTCCGAAAGAGCAAAAGACTTTGGTGCTGGATTATTCAGTGCCGGTTAAATTGGAATTTGCCAATGGCCAGGCTGCTTATCGACTGGATGTTATTAAGCAACCCGGAACTTTAAATGATCCGCTGCAGTGGTCAATCAGTTATCCGATTAGTTACCAAGTGGTTTCTGATCAAACCAGCTCTTTGGGGCCACAGGAACAAACAATTTCCACCGATTTATCCCGGGATCGTAGCTTTGAAGTGGAGTTTAAGAAATAAGCCTTGCTCAACAGGCTCAAATGTGGTAAATTACCTTAGTTAAAATATATGGATAGATTAAGTTTACATGCCGAAGAAAGAAAAGTCCTAGGTAAAAAAGTTAAAGCTCTACGAAGAAATGGGCAGTTACCGGCCCATGTTTTCGGCAAGAAAGTAGAAACTGAATCAGTGACGGTGGACAAAAAAACGTTTTTAAAAACTTTTGGGGAAGCCGGAGAAACTGGTTTGATCGATTTAAAGATCGGGGCGGAAAAAGTCCGGCCTGTCATGGTCCGGGGTGTTCAATATGACCCCATTTCCGGCGAACCCATTCACATTGATTTTTATCAAGTTAATTTGACCCAAAAAGTAAAAGTGCCGGTACCTTTGGTTTTGAAAGGGGAAGAGCCGGAATCGGTTAAGCTGGGTGAGACGATTGTGCTGCAAACCATGCACGAGCTGGAGGTGGAAGCTTTGCCGACTGATTTAGTAGAGAATATTGAAATTGATATTACCCCTCTGCAAAATATCGATGATGCTATTACAGTAGGGCAGCTTAACTTTGACCGGAGTAAATTAACGGTTGATGCTCAAGAGGATGAAATAGTAGTTAAGCTGGCTCCGGCCATCACTGAAGAGATGCAGAAACAAATGGCAGAAGAGGCGGCCGAAGCAGCGGCTCAGACTGCTGCCGAAACAGCTGCGGAGGTTGGTGAAGCAGGAGCAGAAGCTCCGGTTGAAGGTGAAGCTCCTAAAGAAGGTGGAGAAGAAAAGCCAGCTGAGCAGTCCCAAGAAGAAGCTCCGAAAGAGTGATTTATCTCCAATTAATCCGTTTTGCGGGAGTTTTACGGTTATTTTACGGGAAATTTACGCACGCGGCCAGTTAGTAATCATGATCGAATCCCCTTGATGAGGTAACTTTTGCCAAATTTCTTCTGTGATGTATGGCATGAAGGGGTGTAATAATTCCAAGCAAGTCCGGAAAACATATTCTAGAATTGGTTGGGCTTCGGTCCGTCTGTTTTTGGTGGATTCAATATATTTGTCAGCAAATTGATGCCAGATAAATTCATATAAAGTATCTGAGGCATCATGAAATCTATAAGAATCCAAAGCTTTAGTTACTGTTACGATGGTTTGGGATAGTTTTTCTAGGATTTGTTTGTCATCTCGATTGTCATTGCGAGCGATTAGCGAAGCAATCTGCGTATGGGAATTGTCTGAGTCAGATTGCTTGTCCCCACTCTTCGAGTGTGGGCCCCCTTCGCTCCTCGCAATAACAGAAGGGGTGGATGGGTCTAGATGCTTGGCATCGGCCGGGGCAAAGTCAATAATAAAGCGGCCAATATTCCAGAGCTTATTGGTAAAATTGCGCATGGCTTGTAATTTGGGGTGAGATAAAGCCTGGTCGTGACCAAAAGCATTGCCATACATTAAAGCCATCCGTAAAGCATCAGCTCCGTATTGGTCAGCAATTTCAATCGGGTTGACCACATTGCCCTTACTCTTGCTCATCTTTTTGCCTAAAGGATCCAAAATCTTGCCATGCAAAAGTACATCTTTAAAAGGTATTTCACCGGTGGCATAAATGCCAATCATAATCATCCGGATTACCCAAAATGGCAAAATGTCATAACCGGTTTCCATGACTGAAGTGGGGTAGAATTTCTCAAAATCGCCCGGTTTGGTAGTTTGCAAAGTGGCAAATGGCCACTGGCTTGAGGAAAACCAGGTATCAAACACATCAGAGTCGCGTTCCAGCAAGGAATGTTTGCAATGAGAGCACTGGTGGGGCGGTTCGCCTTTGGTGACGATCCATTTGTCACATTTGAGGCATTTCCAAGCCGGGATTTGCATCCCCCAGACAATTTGGCGGGAAATATTCCAGTCTTTGATATTTTTCAGCCAATTAAAATAAGTAGACTCCCAATTTTTGGGGTAAAGTTTAATTTCGCCTTTTTTAACTGCCTCCATAGCTTTTTTGGCTAAAACAGAAACTTTGATAAACCATT
The DNA here is from genome assembly GCA_021786105.1 of bacterium. Lineage (GTDB taxonomy): Bacteria > Patescibacteriota > Microgenomatia > Daviesbacterales > UBA10151 > UBA10151. The sequence continues at coordinate 8,111 of JAJYNW010000015.1, read as the reverse complement.
GTTCCAAAGGTAATGGTTCAATATCTGTGCCGCATTTGTAGCAAACGCCCACCCGGTTTTGATAATTTTCATCAATTTTTTCAATCAGTCCCTTTTTCTGCATTTCTTCAGCAATTGCCCGGCGGGCTTCCTTAACCCGCATGCCGGCAAACTTGCCGGCTTTTTCATTAAGCCGGCCGTCAAAGCCAATAACTTGTTTGATTTCCAGATCGTGCCGCTGGCCGATTTCAAAATCAACTGCCGAGTGGGCCGGAGTAACTTTGACTACGCCGGTGCCAAACTTCGGATCAACCGCTTTGTCAGCAATGACCTTAATTTTGGCCGGGCCGATGGCTGTTTCAATATCTAAAGTTTGACCAATATATTTTTGGTAGCGTTTGTCATCTGGGTGGACTGCCACCGCAGTATCGCCAAATTTAGTTTCCAGCCGGGTGGTGGCTAAAGTCAGCGGGCCATATTTAATGTAGTAAAGCGGGGTAGTCCGGTCCTCGTACAAAACTTCCAAATCAGAAAAGGAGGTGCCGTCTTTGGTGCAGTAGTTAACAATTCTTAGTCCCCGGTAAACCAAATCATCATCAAATAATTTTTTAAAGGTTTTATAAACAACTTTGACAATATCCGGATATAAGGTAAATTTTTCCCGGGACCAGTCTAAAGAAAAGCCTAATTTGCGCAGTTGGCTTTCCATAGTGCCTTTGTTGGTTTGGACAAAATCCCAAATCATCTGGTAAAGGGTGGGCCGGTCATAGTCAAAGCGGGATTTGCCTTCTTTTGCCAAGTGTTTTTCAAAAACGTATTGGGTTTCAAAACCAGCATGGTCTGAACCAGGCAACCATAAAGCCGCCTCGCCTTTCATCCGGTGATACCTGATTAAAATATCTTCCACCGTATACAAGGCGTGACCAAAATGCAAAGGCGCATTGGCGTTGGGCGGAGGCAAAATAATGGTATAAGGTTGGCCCTCCGGATTGATTTCCGGTTTGAAAAAGTTTTCTTTTTCCCAAAATTTGTACCATTTTTCTTCTATTTTGGTTTGATCATAAACTTTGTCCATGGAGTAAGTATAAATGGAAGTTTAACAGAGGTCAATTTAATATATAGTTGATGTTCTTAGTTAATGTACGTCGCTTAGGAAGTGTAGGGGACGTATTTGGCCAGTGGTAGAAGAATAATAGGCGCTTTGGATTTTATCAATGGAAAAAGTTGCAGTTGAAAGATTCGCTTCATTACCTGATAGATTCGGATTATCAGAAAAACAGAACCTGATTACTCCCTCATTTAATTTGTAAACAAGATAACGTAAATGAGTAAGGGGAAAATCTTGTATCTTTTCGCCGTTTTGGATGTGAAGAACCTTAATTTGGCGGTTACGCATGCTTTGAGCTTTTAGAACAATAATAGACCCTGGTTTAGGATTGCGAACTCCTCTTGCGGTCTGTTCAAGTACGCTTGGATGATCGCAATATACTAATGTCTCCGGATGATTGCCCATAAAGTTATTGATTCTAGAGTGTAAGCTTTTTATTGTCAATGAGTTAATGAAAGATTAGGGTTAGCTTGGATAGTAGAAGTATCTACTGGTTGATAATTAAAAAAGCCGGCTGAGGCAATCATGGCGGCGTTGTCAGTGCAAAGTTCAGGAGGAGGCACATGCAAATTAATTTTTAATTTTAAATTTTCAATTTTTAATTTCAAATCAAAAATCAACTTCTGATTTGCTGCCACGCCACCTGCAACCATAATTTGATCGATATTAAAGGTTTGGGCGGCCCTAATAGTCTTTGTTACCAATACATCGCTGATAGCCTGTTCAATGGAGGCACAAAGATCTGGAAGAGTATTTCGGTCGGCAGTCCCGCTAACTTGCCCACTAACGCAAGCGTCTTGCGTCCCGCCTTTGGCGGGACTTGGATACGCTCGCTTCGCTCGTCTAGAGTTCGCGGCCTTCGGAGACTGCACACCCTCATTTTTTAGCAGGTTTGCTACGGCAGTTTTTAAGCCGGAAAAGGAAAAGTCAAAATCCTTCGAATCAATCATGGGGCGGGGTAAGTCAAAAGCATTAGGGTTGCCGGATTTGGCGAGTTTAGCGATGGCCGGGCCGCCAGGATAAGGCAAACCCAAGAGGCGGGCGGTTTTATCAAAAGCTTCACCAGCAGCATCATCCCGGGTGCCGCCTAGGTATTTATATTTTCCGTGATTTTCAAAAAGTACCAAGTCGGTGTGACCGCCGGAAACTAACAAGCCAATGCAGGGGAATTTTGGCTGGGAGGAGCTGATCCAATTGGCGTAAAAATGACCGATCAGGTGGTTTACCGGAATTAGCGGTTTGTCCCAAATTGTGGCTAAAACTTTGGCAGTTTCAACGCCAACAAGAAGCGAACCGATTAAACCCGGACCATAGGTGGCAGCAATAGCGTCAATGTTTAGCATCTTTTTAGATTCCGAAACTAGTTCGGGATGACTGATTAAATTAGCTTGGGAAAGCGCTTCTTCGATAACCTGGATGATGGTTTTTAGCTGTTCCCGGGCGGCTTGTTCCGGAATTACACCTCCGTATTTAGATTGTAGTTGAGCTGACGATGCCACCACATTGGATAAAATTTTTACCCCATTCCTAGACTTTTGCACTATGGCGGCTGCAGTTTCATCACAGCTAGATTCAATTCCTAAGATAATCATATGAGGATATTTTAACAGAATGCTTCTGGAGCCATTGGGAGATTTGTTCAACAGTTAAATTTCCGTTGTCTACCCTAACTGCAAATTCTACTTCTTCTTTGTGTTTATTATTAAGTTTGTAACCATTTTTCCATAAAAACAGACCAGCAGAGGTTAGAGCCGTGCGTTTATTTCCATCTACAAATGGATGGTTTTTAAGTAAAGACTGAAGTAATGATGCAGCTTTATCAAAGATAGAGGTATAAAGATATTTACCTCCAAAAGTAGCTTGTGGTCTTGCTACCGCTGATTCAATAAGTCCGACATCACGGATACCATGTGAGCCACCAAATCTTTTGACCATTTGATCGTGGACAAAAAGCACTTGATTTATAGTTAAGAATACAGTTTTGCTAGCAGTCACCTTTTTGAGAGTTCTCGGAGCACATCTTCGTGCTCGTCAATAAACTCATCTACCATTTTAACAAACTTTGGATCTACCCCGGCTTTGCGAATTTTCTTTTGAGGTATTAAAGTTAATCCCTGGCTTGTCTTTTCCCACTCCACTTCGGAGCCTGCATTGATGGATAACTGGTGGGCGTAAGTCTTGGGGATTGTGACAGCTAAGGAATTGCCGTTTTTAAATACTTTTCCCATGATTTAATTATATCACAATTGTACTGACAATGTACTGACAAAAACTCCATTCTGGTAATATTAAACGCTGCAGTTTCATCACAGCTAGATTCAATGCCCAAGATAATCATGAGCTTATCTAAGGCAGAAAGGCTAACTGTAAATATATACCCTATAGTTGTAATTTAACCTGGAAAATAGTATAATAAAGCTAAATTATGACTTTAGAAAACGAGACGAAAATAGGCAAAAAGGATGCTCGACCCGGTTTGATATCAGTAACTCCCCCTGTTTTTGAAATGACTGAGGGGATGAGGTATGCAGAAGCACAGCTTCCAGAAGGCCAGTCGCTATACGGTTTAATGAGTGGTTTATGCGCTCGAGGTTTTAGTCGTAGAGCTATTGCTGGTGCATTGAATGTGCGGACAGAAACTGCTTCTAAGTGGTTGCAGATTGCGAAGCTTGAGGTAGCACCTAATGCCGGGAAAAGACCCTATTCGAGAAGAAAAATGTCAGTAGAAGAGATAAGCGATACATATGCTGAGAGATGGAAAGATGAGGGGTTTAAAAAGCGCCATCGCGATGGATGTTTAAGAGGTTGGAGTGAAGATAAAAAAGCCGCTAGACTAGCTTTGATGCACACTCCGGAATCAGAGGAATTAAGAAGCAAAAGTAGGAAGAAGTGGATTGAGGATCACCCTGATGAAGCAGCAGAACAATATCGTAAAAGCGCTGAAACTAGAAGAAAAAAAGCTGCAGAAGCTGGGATGCAAACTGGCGGCAAAGCAAAAAAATTGACGACCTTAAGTTGGAAAGCGATCAGAGAAAGAGAAAGTTTGGTGGAGTTAGCAAGCGAGGCCAACCTGTTCGGATATTTGCCAAGCCGTAATTACCAAATTATGATCGCTTTATATAGCTGGGGAAGACACTCAATAGTGCTAGAAGAGGTGGCTGCGGAATATGGTGTGACTAGAGAAAGGGTGCGTCAGATTGAAGAAAAATCCTTGATGATTTTGGAGCAAATGCTTTTGGGCGAGCTAATACCGAGAAACGGAGTCGCGGGGGTTAGCGCCAAGAGAACGAGAAGATCAAATTCAGCATTTCTAAACGAACTTTTAAATATGCCTCTTTAAACTTTTGATCCTCTTTGTGCCAGTTAAGCTATCTTGTCTACGGGTTATTTTGAGGCGTAAGTTAGAGGGGTGATTCCGCCGTCTGCACAGAGGTTTGTTAAGAATGCAATTTTTCTATCCCATACCAGCTTAGGCGATTTTTTAAAGTGTCCCCGCTCTTATTACTTGCGGAATATTTACCGAAATCCGCAAACTAACTACCGAATTCAGGTGGCCTCCCCTTATATCAGTTTAGGAGCGGTGGTTCATGATGTCATCGAGTGGTTTCTGGAAAACCAGGACAAACCTTCGCTATTACAGCTCAACGAGCAATTCCGCAATTTTTGGTGGAAGTATCACGGTAAGCGTGGCGGTTTTACCTCCAAGGAAGAAGAGAAGATTTTTGGTCAGCGGGGCTTAAAAATGCTGGAGAATTTTTCAAAAAACTGGAAAAAACTGGAAAAAATTGTCGAGCCGGCTAAGTTTCCTAAATATCATTTAACCGAAAATGTGATTTTAACCGGCAATTTGGATTTTGTGGGGAAACTGCCGGACGGCAGCCTGCACGTTATTGACTTTAAAACCGGGACTAAGGATGAGGAATCACCACTTCAGCTGTATATTTATGCTATTTTGGCGGAAAATTATTACGGTAGGAAAGTTGCAAAATTGAGCTTTTGGTATTTGGATCGTGATGTCGAACCAAAGGAGGTGGTATTAGATCCTTTAGATAAGACTTTAGACTGGCTGGTAGAAAAAGCCAGAGAGGTGAAATCGGCCTGGGAGGTCAATAACTGGGTTTGTAAAAATGGTGATGAATTGTGCCGGGACTGCCGGGATTACCAGGCCATCTTGGATGGCGAAGGGGAGTTTATGTTTTCAGATCATGCATACAAAAAGGATGTTTACTATTTGGAAAAATGAAACATCCTTTTAAAAGCTAATCGCTTTGAAGAAAGATGTCTATTATTTAAAGAAAGCATCTTAAAACCCAAGTAGCCGGGAGAATAAGCCCACCAAAAATCCCAAAACGCCTTGTAATAGTGAGGTGCCGCCAATCGGGATCATCAGTAAAATTAGTAATATTAAAAAGCCGTAAGGTTCAATCCGTTGGTAGGATTTGGCCAAATTGTAGGGTAATTGAGATAAGAGGATTTTAGATCCATCCAAAGGCGGGATGGGGAAGAGATTAAAAATTCCCAAAACCAGATTGATTAAAACCGTAAAGCGGAGCAGCGCCCCTATTAAAGCGGGGAAGTTTTGCGGCAAAGCGTTAAGAATATGAAAGATGATGGCGGCGGCAATGGCTAGCCCGAAATTAGCCAAAATTCCGGCGGTGGCCACAAACAATTCCCCTCTTCGTAAATTGGAAAAATTTAAAGGATTAACCGGAACTGGTTTGGCCCACCCAAAAAGAATAGGGGAACCGGTTAAAATTAAGAGTCCCGGTAACAGGATGGTGCCAAATAGGTCGATGTGCGGCAGGGGGTTTAGGGTCAGGCGGCCGGCCCGTTCGGCAGTGTGATCGCCGAATTTTAAGGCTACAATCCCGTGCATGACTTCGTGAATGATGACGGAAAATAGCAGGATAATAATAGATAAGGCAAATAATTCTGGCATAGTTAGTGACTAGTCGCTAGAATTTAGAGACTAGTGTTTTCTTTGTCTTCTTGTCTAGATTCTTGACTCTCGACTCTAGACACTAATTATGCTATAGTTTACCACATGTTAGCGTGTAATAGGTGTGGAAAAGGTAAGAATATCGTGGCGTTTTCCCGGCACAAGAAAGGTTCATCCGGGGCGGGTGGAACCTGGGCTTTGCGGGCACCAATTCATAAAAGAGCCCAAAAACCAAATCTTCATATATATAAGGGTAAAAAATACTGCACTAAGTGTTTAAGGATTGTTAAAACTTCAGTCCAGCCGCAAAAACCGTCTGAACAACCACAAGCTGCCGCCGCTTAATTTCTTCACTGATCTTTTTCTATATAGTCAAGACTTGCAAAATTAGCCTGTTTTTGTCATGGTTATTATATGCACCGGCAAGCAGGTTCTGCTTTAGTGATTATTCCGTTGATAATAGTTTTGATGGCGTTATCCGCGTTAGGAACGTATCTTATTGTGGCCAATAAACTGAGTTTTCTATCTGGTTCCACCGGACCTGCAAAACCAATTGAAGTGGCATCTTCTTCCGCATCTGTTGAATCTGGATTACAGGAGGTATCAATTCTTAAAGAGAATAATGTAGCGCTCAAACAAAGTCCTTCTCCGTCTCCCTCCGCCACACCTAAACCAGTGATTAAGGAAAGTGCTGCACCTGTTTCCAGCAGCTCTTTGAAATTAACGGTGGAAGGCCGGTCAGGCGGGGCGATGATGAAATGGACCGGAGATTCGTCTAATGGTTTTAAGGCGTGTTTTGCTGAGCGCGAAAATCCTTCTTATCCGGCGGATACTTGTATTTATAAAAATGCCTCCGACAGAGCTCATGAGATAGGCGGTTTAACCGGCGGTAAAACTTATCATTTCCGGGTAGGAGTTTATGGTACTGACGGTAAAGTGAGTGTTTATTCTAATGATGTAACAGCTACTCCGCAGGGTGGAGACGACCATAGTTCCGGTAGCTCGAATACCAGTTTATCTCTTTCGGCAACCTCGGATGAGCCAGGCAAAGTCAAGCTAAACTGGACTTTAAACGGCGAGCCGATAAACGGATTTAAAGAAGTTTGGGCCGATCACGAGAACCCGACTTACCCGGAAGACCATTGGAATTATAATGATAGTAATAACTTAAGAAGTTATACCTGGAATGAATTGCCGTCTGGGCAAACTCTGCATTTTCGGGTGGGAGTATACAAAAGCGGGCAAGGGGTGACCACTTATTCCAATGATGTTACCGTGACAGTGAAGTAATCGGAAAATCAGGGTAGCCGTTTAAAAAATCCCGCAGAGTTAAAACCTTTTTTCCTTCCATTTGGATTTTTTCCTCAGGATAAAACTTCACTATTTTGCCTTTCCATTTAGTCCAGACTCCCGGCCAGGGGTAGTAAGCCCGGATCATCCGGTCTAAAGTTTTGGGATCAGGCGGATTGTTAATATCAAAATAGCCGCTATCTCGGGTTAACAGACTGCAAAAAATGGCCTCAGCGTGATTCTGCTCGGTGGGTTTAATTTTTCCGGCGATAAAGTCTTCTATTATTTTTGGCAAAACTTCCGCTGCCCGCTGAAACATTTTTTTACTCAAAGTATCAAAAGTATCTATACCCGAAAGTGCCATTTTTTCCTGATATAGAATCGGGCCGTGGTCTACTTCTTCGTCCATTTTAATAATGGAGATGCTGGAAATTTGGTCGCCGTTTAGTATGGCAGATTGAATGGGTGAGGGGCCGCGGTATTTGGGTAGAAGTGAGGGATGGATATTGATAAAACCATGTTTTGGGGTCTGTAGTTCCTCTTTGGGGAGGATTTTGCCATGGGCCGCCACCACGCCTAAATCTGCTTCTTTGGCTGAATCAACCAAGGTAAAATGTTTGGCTAACTGGTCTTTAATGGGTTGAACAAAATTTGGGGTGCCCAGGAAAAAAATTTTTATCATGCTCAAATTGTCACTTCTTCAAAAATATCCGTGCCGGTTTCGTCTTTGCCGGTGTACTTATAAAATTTACCCTTTTGTTCCAATACCCGGTCGGAAAATAAAGTGCCGTTTAA
>JAJYNW010000004.1 GCA_021786105.1 bacterium | reverse complement strand
TTATGGTTCCACGGTAGGAACAAAAGAACTAGAAAAGGTGAAAGAATATGTCAGGAATCAAAAGGAACATCATGCAAAGGAAGAAAGGTAAAGAACCCGCGGACTTTTAGTCCGCGGAGTTTTCCGATTGGTAACGATATAGCGGTTACCTTTACCAAAACCTACGGTCCTTTTGGCTACCATACGACCGACGAAGACAATTATCAAGTATTTTCTTATTCTGACAGGCCAGTTTACAGACCTGCTGATATGGTACATTATAAGGCTGTTATCAGAAAAAAAGACAATGGCAATTACGCTGTCTCCAATGGGACATTCTACGCCAAATTCCTCCTTGATTATGGTTCGCCAGATCCAAACAGCACTTATCAACCGTTAACCGTTGATCAAAACGGAACTGTCACCTACGATGTGCAGCTGCCACAAATGATAACCGGCTCATATCCCCAGATTACTCTTTCTATCAAAAAAGCAGACGGCACCTATAAACAAATTGATTCGCTGCCAGTGGTCATCCAGTCATACCGCAAACCTGATATGGATATCACCGCCACCACGACGGAAAAAGAATATATTAGTTCTGATAATGCCCATATGACGGTATTTGCTAAAACCAATTACGGCCAGCCCCTTTCAAATGTAGATTTTACTTATCGGGTATTAGTTAGTAGTTTTCAGGAAATGAAAGACCGTACCACTGAAAATATCGAAAGGACAGTCAGTGGTTACTATGGAAACGGGGATGAACTGGTTTCAGGCAGCGGGAAGTTTGACAGCAAAGGAACAGCGCAAATTGCTTTTTCCGCTAATCTGCCGGCTAAATACGAACTAAGCCAAATCGCTACCCTGGAAGTTACACCCAACATCGGAGCCTCACCGTCAATTGGAAAAATTGCCAAACTTATCCACCGGGGCGAATTTGCCATATTTATAAATAATTTAACCGGCGATAATGATAACGGCATCAGCGGCACAGTCTCAGTCCTCAACCACAATAGCCCCCGAGAAACAGTCAGCAATAAAGCTGTTACACTATCTTTATACAAGGTCATCGACTATAACAACAAACAGCAGGTACAAACTCAAAACGTCACTTCCGGCTCAGACGGCAGCGTCAGCTTCTCATTTCAAAAAGTTGATACAGGAAATTATGAAGTGGTAGCCCAAGGTAGCGACAGTCGAAGTAACACAGTAACCAGCCGCCAGCAAGTATATATAGGTCAAAAACAACAATACAGTCCAAACAACTCACCATACAACCTAACTCTTAAAACCCCAAAAGACTCATATCGGCCTAATGAAACAGCCAATCTCATAGCCCAAGCCAACTTCTCAATAAATGATGCAGTAATTGTAATTACTAACAGTAACGGTAGTTATTCAAACATAGTGTCATTTTCCGCCAACCCCATCAATAATACTGCTTTTGTTTTACCAATACCAATCAAAGACGAATATGGACAGGGCATTGGCATAGATGTGTATACAATCAACAAAGGCAATGTTGTCAGGGGATATATTAATATCGCCATTAGTAAAGAAAAACAAAAGCTCAATACGTCCATATCATTTGATAAGCCAATATATAAACCTGACGACACTGTTTCAGCCACCATTATTACCAAAGACCAGCAAGGAAATCCGGTCTCAGCCGACAACTCGCTGGCAGTTATTGATGCTTCCCTGCTGCAAATTGGACAGTTAAACGGAGATATTTTTGATTCGTTCTACGGATCTACCCCCTATTCATCCGTCACTCATTATGATTCTACTACCGGCATCATGAGGAATATCGGCGGTGGCGGTGGCGGATGTTTCACTAAAGGCACAAAAATACTAATGGGTGACGGATCTAGTAAAAACATTGAGGATGTAAAAAATGGCGACAAAATCTTAACCCGTATTTCTGACCAATCACCCCAACTAACGATAGATACAGTAGTCAAAACCTATTATCATGCAGTAACTGATTATTTAACTATTAACAATAGTTTAAATGTAACTTGGGTGCACAGAATTTATCTAAACGGCAGCTGGCGTGAGGCAAAAGAGGCAAAAATCGGCGATACCCTGCTTGATGAAAATGGCAATTCTGTAAAAATCACTTCAATCACTCCGCACCTTGGACAATTTGCAGTATACAACCTTACAACTGCCCGCTATCACACCTTCTTTACTGACGGCTTTTATGTCCATAATGAAAAAGGACCCGGACCAAGACAAAACTTTGCCGATACTGCCTACTGGAATCCGCATATACAAACAAATACCAGCGGACAAGCCACTATTTCTTTTAAATTGCCTGACAATATTACCACCTTCACTGCCCAAGTTTTTTCTAACACACAGGTCTCGCAGTTTGGCCAAACCAATTCCAGCTTGATTTCACAAAAGGATTTCAACATCATACCGGCCTTGGCAAATTTTTATTACCAGGGAGATAAACCGATAATTTCAGCACTGGTACAAAACTCATCTTCGCAGGATGCCGATATGAATATCTTCCTGACCATCAAGGAATTGGGGTTATCAAAAAACCAGCCAGTTCACATCAACAAGGGTGATTTTGCCACCGCCGCATTCCCCCTCGACATCAACACCCAGGCCAAAACTCTGTCTTTTGCCATAGAAGCGAAAGATACAAATAACAATACGGTTGATTCGGTGCTACTTAGTAAGCCGGTCCTGCCAAAAGGGAATATCATACCATCGTGGATGTCCTTCCAAGGATCAAAAAATATCACTTTTACAGCCACCTATCCTACTTTAGACTTTAACAATATTCAGCTGACAGTTGTACCAAATATTATTAGCGAACTTTTCCACAGAAGTATTTACTTTGACTACCAACCTTCAATTGCTGTTGGTCAGCAGTTATTTGCATATTCATATATCCTAGCTCAAACCAGAGATAATAAAATCTCTCCCGCCTCTTATGATTATGCACGGTATAAAAATAATTTCCGCGAAGTGGTATCAGATTTAATGCAAAGCAGAGCCGGCAATTACTGGAACCTGCCCCGTTACGCCACTGCTGAATCATTCGCTGCCATGAACCTCTGGCTGACACAGGGTTTAAACCAGGCTTTCAAAGTCCATCTGCTTGATGAAATTAATAATATCTCCTCAATTATAGCCAACACCCAGCAGTATATTAGGTCTCAAAACCAACCAGCCTCTTCACAAGAGGAGCAGATTGCCAAACAATGGGTACTTAACGAGACGCCGGATGCAGCCTACCGTAATACGCCTGATTCCTTAGCCATTCGCATATTAAATGGGGAAAATTCTCTGATCGAACAACTTCAATCCATGAGCCTTCCCTCAGCTGGTGACCGCTATATTTGGGACGGCGATACGGCCTATTCACAAACCCTGCCAGCCCTGGCCATAATAGAAAAAGGGTCGCCAGCAAACGCCGATAAGGCAATTAAAGGGCTATCTTCTATTTTAATTGACCCTTCTTCTGATCCGCTATCACTGCTGGCCGGAGCCGAATATGCAGAAAGAAGAAAATTTTATGCTGACGAACCGTCAATTAAAGTATCAGTCAATGACCAAATTGCTTATTTAACTAAAGAAAAACAACAATACAATAGATTCACCCAATCACTCCCGGTCAAAAATAGTAAAGACGGAAAAATTAAAATCGATATAGAAACCAGCGGTGATGTACCGATTTACACCACGATTGTCCAAACTGATTATGGAAACCAAGCGATTTCCGCAAATAATACTGAGCCACTTACATTCTCTGATCGGGTAAAACAACTGCTTAAACCAAACGGGGCTCAGAAAGATGAAGGAGTCAAAATAGTTGACATAAATCTGACCCGTTCTTATAAAAATATTCAAACCGGGCAAAATGTACCGGAGCTTAAACAGGGCGAAGCAGGTATTGTAGTATTAACAGGCAATAATCAGTTTAGTAAATACCTGTTTAATAAACATTACTATAGTAATGAAAAATATGCGTTTATTCTGGAAGACGCCATCTCTCCTTCTTTTATATATTTAAACCAAACAAGCGATTATGGTAACAGTCCTAAATATCAAAGTACTTTAAGCAGAATCTTCCCGGGTGATAATACTTACTTTGGAAGCGCTATCCTTCCCAGCAACTACTCTGATGAAGCAGTATTTTTTGACACCGCACCTAACCAGCAGCCAGATCTTATCCTACCTTATGTTGTTTACAATGTATCGGATGGTACCTACTATCAACCGAAAACCAGCCTGGTATTCCCCGTCCTGGGATTAATAGCACCGGAAAAGTAAACGCTCAAAAAAGATATTCTCTTTTTAAAACCCGAAAGTCTTTTTTAAATTCTACCATTACATCCTGACGCCTTAGTGCTGCTGCCGGGTGAAACATCGGCATAACCATTCTTTCTTTTCCCTGCCAGCTGACTTTAAAAACTTGTCCATGAACTTTACTAATTTTTGCATCAGGCAAAAATTTACCTAAAGAAAATCTGCCTAAAGTCACAATAATTTTTGGATCAATAATTTTAATCTCCTCATCCACATATGGGGCAAAGGCCGCAATTTCTTCCGGTTTTGGGTCTCTGTTCTCCGGTGGCCTAAATCTCACCACCGAAGAAATATAAATATCTTCCCTTTTTAAACCAATGCTTTCCAGCATTTTCTCCAACAGTTTTCCGGAATTACCTACAAACGGCCGGCCGGTTTTATCCTCTATCCGACCCGGCGCTTCTCCCAAAAAATAAATTTTCGCATCCGGATTGCCTTCCCCAAAAACTAATTGAGTTGCGCCCTCTCTTAACGGAAGATTTTTATCTTCCACCATTCGCTTTTTCAGTTCCGCCAGTTTTTCCTTTTTAGTCACACAGCTATTTTAACAGAACCGAACCCTTTCAGTTTACCCATTGTTTATTTATCTAGTTTGTTCAAGTTTTTTTTGAAAGCTAAAAAACAAATCATCCTCTCTGTTTGATCACCCTCACCAAATGTCTTACTCAAAGCCCGAAGGTATGTTTCAGTTCTATCTACCGGTACTCCCAACTTTCGAGCTAGGCTTTCCACCGAAGGGTATTTCTGTTTTATTCCTAAACCGGCAACTTCACTGGTTGTTATTTTATTTATTTCAACTTTTTCTACCATAATGTTTTCTCCATTTAAAAAGCCCTTATAAATTCCTGATGTTTTTAATCAGAAACTTACAAGGGCTCATCTTAATAGATGAACGGTACCACCTTGCTTTAAGTTTTTACATAAAAAATCCTCCGGTTATGGAGGAGTACTGTAGAAACTTAATCTTACAGCGCTCCGTTGCCGACACGCTTATTTCTATTTACAGTGAAATTTCTGTTGTAGTATTTCCTTTCGGACTGACCTACACTGCTCGTCTACTGCGGTAGACTCTAACGCATTTAAAATATTTAATTGTGAATATAGTATACCAGAAAAATTTCTTTTGTCAAAATCAGCAGACAGCCTTACCGTTTTGGAGATTGTTTCTTGGCCCGGGCTTTTTGAGCCAGACCGTATTTTCTTCTCTCTTTAACCCTGGCATCACGGGTTAGTAAACCCTCTTTTTTCAAAACTGTCCGCAAACCAGGCTCTGCTTTAGCGATAGCCCGAGAGATTCCGTGAACTAAGGCATCTAACTGCGCAACTCTTCCTCCGCCTTCAATCTTTATTGAGATCGTATATTTACCACCAGTTTTTGTAATATCTAAAGGGCGGCTATATTGTTTCTGTAATACTGGACCGGGGAAATATCCGGCAATAGGTTTCCCATTAACCATGATTTGACCATTACCTACAGAAAGTCTCACTCTAGCTGTTGCTTCTTTACGTCGTCCCACTACTGAAATATTTTCCATAATTATTTTTGTTCTCCTGCAAAAACTTTTAATTTTTTAATCATCTGTCTGCCTAATCTGTTATGAGGAAGCATGCCGGCAACTGCATGCTCAATAATATATTCCGGCCTTCTGATAAGTTTTTCATCAAAAGTTTCCTTTTTTAACCCGCCCGGATAACCGGAATGACGGGCGTAAACTTTATCCTCCGCCTTCTTACCGGTTACTTTTACCTTACTGGCATTAGTAATCACTACAAAATCACCAGTATCTAAGTACGGCACAAATTCAGGTTTCTTCTTACCCATCAAAATAGTTGCCACTTCAGTTGCCAGTCGGCCTAAGATTTTTCCGCTGGCATCAATCATATGTTTTTCCCTTCTAATATTTTTGGCTGAAAGTTTATTAGTTGACATAATTTTATTTGGACGCTTTTGCAGCAACCCTCCTTCTTGGTGTAGCAGTTTTTACAGATCGTCTCACTGAGCTTTTCTTCTCATCAATCGCTTCTGCTTTTTCTACTTTTTTAACTTTTTCCTCTTTTACCTCGGCTGATTTGACTGCTTCTTTCTTTATTGGCTTTAATTCCTCTGCTCCAATTATACTCATCCTAACCATGCTGGTTTGGTCACCCACTCGCGTCCCCATCCGGACGATTCTGGTAAAACCGGATGTTCTGGTGCCAAGCTTTGGCACAATTTCTTTGACAAGTCTTTCTCTTAAGTTTTTATCGGTTACAAAAGCCTGCAGCCGGTTTTCTCTTTGTTTGTCTTTGGCCAAACTAATTACTTTATCAACCAAGCCTTTAACAGCTTTGGCCTTAGCTTCTGAAGTTTGAATTGTTCCGTGGGTAAGAAGAGTTTGCACTAAACCCCGAAAGAGGTTATCGCGAGTATCTTTGTTTCTCCCAAGGTGTTTACCATAAACTCTATGCCTCACGCAAAGACAACCCCCTCTCGGCTAACTTTTCCGATATTAAATGTATAGACTTAGTTCCTAAATTCTTTGCCTTCATCAGGGTTTGTCTGCTGATATTAACCAAATCCTCAATAGTGTTAATTTCGATAGCCTTCAAAGCATTGGTTATTCTGACCGGCAAATCTAATTCTTCTATAGTTAATTTCAAAACTTCATCAGAAACTTTGGAACCGGTTTCTTCTACTTCTTCCTCTGCATTAGGTTCATAAACTTGGTGAAAAGTTTCTGATAAAATTTTGGCCGCCGTGTTAACAGCTTCCAAAGGTGTAATAGTTCCATCAGTAGTCACATCCAGCACTAACTTATCAAAATCTGTTCTTCTTCCTACCCGGGTTGGCTCAACACTATAATTAACTGCAATCACTGGAGTAAATAAAGCATCAACAGCAATCACACCGATCTCGCTGGATTTGCGGTCATCCGAAACTGAATAACCTCTGCCTTGCGCAGCTTCCATTTCCATACTAAGTTTAGATTTAGCATCTGTCAGGGTAGCAATATGTTGTTCAGGATTAGCGATTTCCGCATCTCCTTCTATTGTTAAATCCTTGGCGGTAACTTCTTTTTTACCGGAAACTTTCAGCGTTAATTTAACCGGCTTGTCAGAATGAACATTCAAGCGAATCTTCTTAATATTTAAAATAATCTCAATCACATCTTCCAAGACTCCGTCTATTGTTGAAAATCTATGAGACACCCCATCAATCTTGATTGAAGTTACAGCAGCGCCTGGCAAAAAGGTCAACAATACTCGCCTTAAGCTGTTTCCCAGGGTATGCCCGAAACCAGCTTCCAGCGGCTCAATTGCCAGCTTTGCAAAATTTTCACTTTCTAATTCTGTTTTAACTTTAAACATATTTTTATCTTGAGTAAAATTCAACAATCAGTTGTTCATCAACCGATTGCTCCATTTCTTCTCGGTTAGGACTTCTTAAAACCTTGCCAACTGTGGCCTTTCTTTCCAGCCACTCCGGCAAGGTTGTCGATTCCTCTAAACTCTTTTTAACTTGTGTATTATCTCTCATATCTTCAGAAATTTCAATAGTCTGTTGTGGTTTGACTTTAAAGGACGGAATAGCCGCTTTTTTACCGTCTACTTTAATATGTCCATGGCTTACCATTTGCCTGGCCCCGCTTCGGCTTTTGGCAAAACCCAATCTATAAACCACATTGTCCAACCTGGTTTCCAAACTTTGCAACAAAGATAAACCGGTTGCGCCTTTAACTTTAGAAGCCTCTTCGTAATATCTCTTAAATTGTTTTTCCAGCAAACCAAAAATCCTTTTGGCTTTTTGCTTTTCCCGCAGCTGTACCCCGTATTCTGAAAGTCGTCTTCTCCGACCTAACCCATGTTGTCCAGGAGGCACTGCTCCTTTTTTCTCCAAAGCTTTGGCGTCTTTGGCAAACAGAGCCAAACCTTCCCGTCTTGATAATCTTCTTTTGGGTCCTGTATATCTGGCCATTACACTCTTCTCCTTTTCTTAGGTCTTGGGCCGTTGTGCGGTATTGGGGTCACATCAGCAATCATTGTAATGTTAATACCGGCACCTCTTAAAGCCTTGATGGTAGCATCTCTGCCTGGGCCAGGACCTTTGATATACACTTCAACCGATCCCATGCCTAAATCTTTAGCCTTTTGCGATACTTTCTCCATAGCGGAAATTGCCGCAAAGGGTGTTGATCTCCTGGCTCCTTTAAAGCCGGCTGTTCCGGAAGTACCCCAGGCCAAAGTGTTGCCTGAAGTATCGGTCAAAGTCACGAGGGTGTTGTTAAAAGTAGCGGTCACATACACTCTGCCACTGCTGACTCTTCTCTCTACTTTTTTGGTTGTTTTCGGTTTAATCTGTTTCTTAGCCATCTCTACTTACCTCCTGCCGGCGCTGCGCTTGGTTGAGTTACTTCTTTTCGAACAGTTCCCACTGTCTTTCTCTTGCCCCGTTTAGTCCTGGCATTACTTCTGGTTCTTTGTCCTCTGGCTGGTAAACCTTTCCTATGCCTAAGACCTCTATAGCTATCAATTTCTTCCAACCGTTTTATATTTTGTTCAATCTCCTGCCTTAAATCTCCTTCCACCTTAAACTGTTCCACTCTTTTTTGTAATTTATTTACCTCTTCCTCAGTCAAATCTTTAATCCTTTTATCTGCCGCCACGCCAGTTTCTTCCATAATTTTGACTACATTAGCCCGCCCTATACCATAAATATAGGTCAGTCCAATATCCACTCTTTTATTTTCTGGTAAATCTACTCCTGCAATTCTAGCCATATTATTTTGATATCGGTAAATGATCTATCACGCTTATTGGTTGTCCTTTAACCGGGATTTTTTTGCCCCCCAAAGCAAATCCTTTTAATCTAGCTCCCCATCTTTCAACCCAACCATACTCATTCTTCTCGGCTACCAGTGTATATACCACCCGGCGTACATCAGCAGGAAGCCCGTTCGGATCTGCCACCTCTACCTCTATCTTTGTTACACCAATCATACCCTCATATTCTTTCAAACGATTTACAACATCAACAAATTTTTCCTCTCTTTTAGGTTGAGACTCTGATGTGGTTAATCGGATTACAGCTGTTTGTTCTCCGCGTCTCTCGTCCATAAACGCCGTAACAAAACTATCTCTATCTATACTACTTCGTTTCCTTTCTAATAAATGAAAACCCTTATCATCTTTCTCCAATTCAAGCATTCCAAAAGGACCATCTACTGGTTGCTGAGCAAGAAGAATCTCGTCTACTTTCCCTTTTTTTATTAGCTCTGAAGCTGTTTTCAATGCTATTGCCGCCTGTTCACGATCACCTCTCCATCCCCGATAATCAGGATGCAATTCCCTTGAATCGAAATCTGTTACCTTAACTGCTGCTTGTTCTTCTGTATTAACTGCCATATTTTATCCTTGTCTTTGTTTGTGTCTTGGGTCGCGCGGGCAAATGACATATAAGATGCCCTCGCGCTTGACTATTTTACAAAATTTACAACGTGTTTTAATAGATGCCTGTACTTTCATAATAGTTTTAGGTAACTTCTCGACTCGCTACGCTCGCTCGAAGAATAATTTTTGTTCGAGCGAAGCCGAGAACTACCTTATTTCAACCTAAATGTAATCCTTCCTTTATCCAAATCATATCTCGGACTCATTTCCACCCTTACTTTGTCCCCTTCCAACAACCTAATATAATGCATTCTCATCTTACCCGAGATATGGCACAAAATCACCCGTCCCACCAATTCAGGCAAGTCATCGCTCCTTATAATCTCTACCCTAAACAATGTGCTGGGCAGAACCTCTTTAACTTTTCCCTCTGCTTCAATAACGTCTTTTGCCATATAAACTTCCGCTTCACGAAAGACTGTAACCTGGCTCCGCAAAAGGCAGAGCGGTTATAAAAATGAGCCGATCAATTCTAACAGATTACGCACACACCGTCAACCCATAGTTGGCTTAAGCTTTTCGCCAATCTGTTAAAACCTCCACCCTTTCTCCTACAATCACTGTCATCTCGAAAAGTCCTCCCCAGGAATTATCAGCTGCAACAAAAGTCCAACCATCTTCAGCTACAACTACATCGCTGCTACCTCTAGTATAGATTACCTCAATAGCCAAAGTCATCCCGCTTTTTAAAACCGGCCCCATTCCCTTTCTGCCAAAACCTGGTATTTCCGGATCTTCGTGTAAGCTTTTACCCACACCATGTCCCACCAAGCTTCTTACTACCTGATACCCTGACGCTTCCACCTTAGTTTGAATGGCGTTTGAGATATCACCCACCCGGTTGCCAGGAACTGCCTGATTGATTCCCTCCCACAGCGCCTCTTCCCCAACTTGTAAGAATTTCTTTTTCTCTTCTTCCTGTTGCCTGTCGCCTGTTACCTGTCCCCTCACCAAAACGCTCCAAGCACAATCCGTATGCCAACCCTTATACATCACCGCCAAATCCACACTGACTATATCACCGTCTTCAAATTTCCTGACAGTCGGTATACCATGCACAACTTCTTCGTTAACTGTAATACAGGTAGCATATTTATAACCTGGCACGGTTTTATATGACAAATCCCCGCCAAGTTTATAAATTTCCTTTTTAACAGCCTCATCAACTTCCAGTTCAGTTACCCCGGTTTTTATTGTCTCCATAGCCCGCTTTAAGGCTTTGGCGGCAATTTCGCCGGATTTCTTCATTAATTTCTGCTCATAGGCGTTTCTGGGTTTCATTGGCTTTTAAAGGTGCTTTTTAATTTCATCCTGAATTTCTTCTATATTGCCTATTCCATTAATTTCCACCAAAACCCCCTTTTGCTTGTAATGATCAAGCAAGCTTGCGGTCTGTTGATAATATAAATCCAGGCGTTTATTAATCAGTTGTTCAGTATCATCTGCCCTACCCCGCTGCATTAACCTGTTTACTACTTCTTCGCGTGGAACGTTTAGATAAATAACCTTATCAAAATCCGGCTCAAAGATATTTACCTGCTCAACGGTTCTCGGGTAACCATCCATGATAAAGCCGTTTTTAGCATCTGCCTCTTCAACTCTTCTTTTAACCAATTCCGCAGTAGTTTGATCATCTACTAATTGACCTGCATCCAAGATTTGTTTGATTCTTTGCCCCTCTTCAGTATCTAAGGCAGCAATTTTACGGAATATATCTCCCATCGTGATTTTCGGCACACCCAAATGCTTAGCCAGCAGTTCTGCCTGAGTGGATTTACCTGAACCCTGAGGACCAATTAACAGGATCTTCATCTTCTGGCAAACACCTCATAGCTTCTTTCAATCAATTTGCTTTCAAATTGTTTGGCCGTATCCAAAATCACTGATACCACAATCAGAAGCCCAGTGCCGCCTAAAATTAAGGTTTTAATGCCGGTGACTTGAGAAGCTATCGAAGGCAGAATGGCAATGGCACCCAAAAACAAGGCCCCGGCCAGAGTAATTCTCACCATAATATAGTTAAGATAGCTGGCAGTTTGGGTACCGGGCCGAATTCCGGGGATAAATCCACCATATTTTTTGATTTCATCAGCCACTTTAGTTGGGTTAAAAATCACCGCGGTATAGAAAAAAGTAAAACCAACTACCAAAATAAAGTAAATCAAATTATAAGTCACGCTTCCCGGGTTGAAATTTGTCACCATAAGCCTGCCCAAAGCAGACAGTTGCGGCTGGTGAACCTGGGCTAAATAATTTCCGGCAAAAGACGGCACCAAAACTAAAGACACGGCAAAAATAATCGGAATCACTCCGGCCTGGTTAACCCGCAAAGGTAAATAAGTTTGAGCGCCTGCCCCCTGTTCTCTTCCGCCGACAAAACGCCTGGCATACTGCACAGTTATCTGTCTTCTGCCCTCATTGATAAAAACTATACCTGCTACCACCAAAATCGAGAGAACAGCAAAGATTAAAATATTGATCACTTGCGTCTGATCAACGATAGAGGCAGTTTGAGTTAAGGCCACCGGGATCCGGGACACAATTCCGGCAAAGATCAGCAAAGAGATACCGTTACCAATCCCGTATTCCGTAATTAATTCTCCCAGCCACATCAAAAAAACGGTCCCGGCAGTCATACCTACAATAATTGCAGTAATTTGAATGGGATTGATTTGGGTAATAATCCCCTGATTCTTAAGCAGAACAAACATGCCAATTGCCTGTAAAATCGCCAGCGGCACAGTTAAATACCTGGTATATTGATTAATCATCTGCCTGCCCATTTCACCTTCTTTGGATAAAGCTTCCAGCTTAGGACTAATCATAGTTAAAAGCTGAAAAATAATTGAGGCGTTAATATACGGATTAAGGCCCAAAGAAATAATGGAAAAATTGGCCAAAGTACCGCCGGAAAAAATATCCAAAAGTCCCAAAAACTGGTTGGAAGCAAATAAAGCTTGCAATCCCCGCAAGTCTACTCCGGAAACTGGGATATGAGCGGAAATCCTAAAGATTATTACCAAAATGGCCGTGATAACGATCTTTCTCCTAAGGTCTGCAATCTTAAAAGCATTAATGATTGGAGATAATATATTAGCCATTTTCTATTTGGCCGCCGGCTTTTTCAATTTTTTGGCGGGCGGATACTGATACCGGAAGCTTAATAGTTAAAGCGCTCTCGATTTCCCCCTGCCCTAAAATTTTAACACCTTTTTTGGCATCTTTTTGAGAAACAATCTTAGCCTCCAGAAGTTTAGCCATATCTACCACGGTTTTTGTCTTAAAAACACTCAATTTAGACAGATTGACAGTTTTCGGCTTTGGGGACACTTTAGTATTACCTTTACCCCGTTTTAAAGGTAATTTTTTGTAAAGGGACAAACTACCGGTAAAAGTCATTGGAATTTTACCTCTGGCCCTTTGACCTTTGGTACCCCGGCCGCCGGTTTTACCTTTACCGGATCCCAAACCGCGGCCAATTCTTTTTTTGGTATTAGTTTTAACCTTTAATAATTCATGTAGTTTCATATTATTTATCTCCGTTAACCTTTTTTAATCTGCCTAGTGCATCCAAAGTGGCATAAACATTGGAAGCTTGGTTTTTAGTACCCAAAACCTTAGACACAATATCATGAATACCCGCTGCTTCCACTACCACCCTGACTGCTCCGCCGGCAATAACTCCGGTACCAACCGGCGCCGGCTTAAGTAATACTCTTGCCGCCCCATTTTTGACCAAAATCGGATGAGGGATAGTCCGACCTTTTAAAGGCACCTCAATTAAATGCTTTTTTGCATAGCTGGTAGCTTTTCTAACCGCTGCCTGCACCTCAGCTGCCTTACCTAAACCTACTCCCACCTTGCCTTTTTTATCTCCCACTACCACCAGTACAGACAAAGACCGCTTATCTCCACCTTTGGTTTTTTTAGACACGCGGTTGACTTGAACAACTCTTTCAAAAAATTCCGCTAGTTCTGTATTTTGTTGTGTTTTATTCTTAAAATCCATTAGAACTCCAATCCTCCTTCTCTGGCACCTTTACTTAACTCTGCTACCCGACCATGATATAAAAATCCACCCCGGTCAAATACTACCTTTTTAATTTTAATCTTTAAAGCTTTTTCTGCCAACTCTTTACCTACTTCATAAGCCTTTTTCGCTTTCTGCTCTTTGGCTAGCTTAAAATCATTTGCCCAAGCCAAGGTTTTACCAACTTGGTCATCAATAATTTGAGCATAAATATGCCTACCGGATCGAAATACTGCCAATCTTGGCTTGTCTTTAGTTCCAGCTATCTTTTTTCTGACTCTGGTATGTTTTCTTACTCTTAATGATTTATACATAATTTATTACTTGCCTCCTCCGGCCCCAGCTGCCCCGACTTTAGCACTCTTTCCTAACTTCTTTCTGATATACTCACCCTGATATCTTATCCCTTTACCTTTATATACATCCGGCACTCTGACCTTTTTGATATTAGCTGCTATCTGACCCACTAATTGTTTATCAATCCCTGATACTTTAATTTTGGTGTTATCAGCTACTTCAAAGTTAATTCCTTGTGGAGCAATAATTTCCACCTGATGAGAATATCCAACATTAAGCACTAATTTATTTCCGTTAACTTGCGCCCTAAATCCCACCCCTACCAATTCCAAATTTTTACTCCAAAGGTTAGTTACTCCTATAATCATGTTGGCAATTAAATTTCTGGTCAATCCGTGCAAAGCCTTAACCCTTTTTTGCTCGCTCTTCCTTTTAACTATTACTTTATTCCCTTCAATTTCCACCTCGATCGACGGATCAAAACTTAAACTCAAATCTCCTTTGGGACCGGTCACGCTAATCACTCGGTCAGCTTTTGAAACTGTAACTCCGGACGGTATTAGGATAGGTGCATTTCCAATTCTGCTCATAATTTTTACCAGACTAAAGCCAGTACCTCCCCTCCTACTTTTTGCTTTCGTGCTTGTTTATCGGTCATCAAACCCTTGGGTGTGGAAACAATCGCAATACCCAGCCCGTTCAAAACTCTCGGCAGATCTTTAACTCC
The DNA here is from genome assembly GCA_021786105.1 of bacterium. Classification (GTDB taxonomy): domain Bacteria; phylum Patescibacteriota; class Microgenomatia; order Daviesbacterales; family UBA10151; genus UBA10151. The sequence goes on along the minus strand of JAJYNW010000004.1, from coordinate 7,544 downwards.
TTTATAGATCCGCAGGGACGGTCGGGAAACTCTTTTGATATCGGTCAGAACCGGAGTCCGGGCATCGTATTTTAAGGTCGCTACAATACCCCCGTCTTTTTGCTCGACATCGGAAAGATATCCTTCCTCCTGCAGCAATTTTACGAGCTTCCAAATTAATTTGGAAAACCTCAGCTGGACTGACACTTTACCAACCGAATAACCGTTTTTAATTCTAATTAATGCATCTGCAACTGGATCCATAATATTACCAACTCGCTTTCTTCACACCGGGAAGTAATCCCACATGTGCTAATTCTCTAAAACAAAGTCTGCAAAGACCGAATTTGCTGATATATCCTCTCGGCCTGCCGCACCGCATACAGCGATTTCTTTTTTGAACTTCATATTTAAATTTCTTTTTTACAATATTTGATACTTTAGCCATATTAACTCCTAAAAGGCATTCCTAAATATTCCAGTAATTTTTTGCCTTCCTCCTTGTTCCTGGCAGTTGTCGTGATAGTAACTGCCAAGCCCCTTGTTCTGTCAACGCTTTTATAGTCAACTTCCGGAAAAATAATTTGTTCCTTCAAACCAATATTTAAATTTCCGTGAGAATCAAAAGAGTTCTGCGATATCCCCCTAAAATCCCGCACTTTTGGCAAAACGATATTTATCAATTTATCCAAGAAAGCATACATTTTATCACCTCTTAAAGTCACCATCATCCCAATGGGCTGACCCTGGCTGACTTTAAAAGCTGCGATTGATTTTTTAGCCAAAGTCACCACTGGCGCTTGTCCGGCCAACTGGACAAAATAAACCCTGACTTTATCTAGAATACCACTGTTATCCTTGGCCTCTCCCAAACCAATACTCAAAACAATTTTCTCAAGTCTCGGAACCGCCATTCTATTTTTTAAACCCAATTCTTCCTGTAATTTAGGTTGTACCTCTTTTATATACTTATCTTTAAACCTATTCATAGTAACTTGACAATTTGAATACAATTTTTAAATCCAAATTGTCATCCTGAGCTATTAGCGAAGGATCTCGCTAATGATTCCGCTCAGCTCACTTAACCTCCTTCTTGCATTTTTTACAAATTCTCGCTTTTATATTTCCCGTTATTTTAACTTCGCCAGAAGGCAAGATTTGCTTATAACCGACTCTGGTTATCTTATTACAATTAGGACAAACTAAGGCTACATTAGAAATATCAAGCGGCTTAGGAAGGTCTATAATTCCGCCTTCAATACCCCCCTGTCTCCTAACATGTCTCTTATAAAGGTTAGCTCCGCCGACAAAGACTTTTTTGTCTTTGCCTCGTACATACTCAACTTTACCTTCTTTACCTCTGTCTTTGCCTAAAAGTATTTTGACTTTATCACCTTTTTTAATTTTCATAATTATTAATACTCCTTAATCTTAAAATGAAAATAGTCCCCGTCTATTTTCATTACCATACCTCCTGTGCCAGCGAAATAATCTTAGCAAATCCGGCATCCCGTACTTCTCTGGCAATCGGACCAAAAATCCGGGTAGCCCGTAAATTACCGTCATTATCCACGACCACTCCCGCGTTATCATCAAACTTGATATATGAACCATCATCCCGCCTGACTTCCTTTTTAGTTCTGACAATTACCACTTTAATCACTTCATGAGCTTTAACCTGGCCATTAGGATCTGCCCCTTTCACCACCCCGACTACAGTTTGCCCTAAGGTAGCCTTTCTCTTACCTGAACCACCCAAAGGCTGGATTACTTGAATCGACTTTGCTCCGCTATTATCTGCTACTGTTAATCTTGTTCTATGCTGTACCATTTATTTAGTCTCCTTCTTTCTTGCAGCTGCTCTACGTTTTGACTTTTCTGCTGATTCTTCTGGCTTACTGACTTGCTGATCTACTGACTCGCTAACACTTTTGATCTCTGGCCCTTTCTTTTCTTCCGGCATTGCTTCCGAAATCACTTCTTCAGCTTGAGTTTTCAGTATTCCCTCTGTGATCTCTTCCAGATTTCTTCCTACCACCTTAGTCACCTGCCAGTGTTTATTCTTAGAAACGGGTCTGATTTTGACAATTTCCACCACATCACCTTCCTTCACGCCTATCAGGTCATCCACCAAATATTTCTTACTCCGGATAAAAACCTTTTTATATAACGGATGCCTGGCTACTCTTTCCACCAAAACACTAACCGTATGATTCATTTTTGTCGATACAACTCTACCTATCATTCTTTATTTTTGGACAATTTTTGTCCTTTCTCCTTTTTTGTTTTAGATTCCTCTAAAGAATCCGCTACAACCTCTGCTTTTTTATCAGCTTTTGACGCTTCTGACTCTAACTGTACTAGTAACTCTTTCTGTCTGCCAACAGTCAAAACTTTTGCCAAATCTTTTTTCTTTTTATAAATTGCTTTTAAATCTTTTAATTTTTTCATATTTTTATCCAATACTAGATTGGCAATTTCTTCCCTCAAGGTTTTCGCCTTAAGTTTTAATTCTTTTAAATCTGATCCCTTCAATTGTATAAACTCATCTTTTTTCATATTTTTGATCCTTTCAAAAATTCAAGGTTCTTCATAAGGTTTTTATAATTTTATTTTTCTACAAATTTAGTTCCAACCGGCAGTTTATGAGCAGCTAACCTTAACGCCTCTTCAGCTGTTGCCTTTGCCACAGCTCCCATTTCAAAAATTAAGCTTCCGGGCTTAACCACTGCCACATACCCTTCCACATCACCCTTACCTGAACCCATCCTTGATTCGGCCGGATGCTTGGTGACTGGCTTATCAGGAAACACTCTAATCCAAATCCGGCCGCCTCTTTGGGTAAAGTGAGCCATAGCACGTCTAGCTGCTTCCAGTTGTCGGGCGGTAATAAAACCAGCTTCCATCGACTTTAGACCAAAGCTACCAAAAGATATAGCATTGCCCCGAGTGGCTACCCCACCTCTTTTGCCCTTAAAGGTTTTCCTATGCTTCATTCTTTTTGGTTGTAGCAGTCCCATATTATATTTCCACCTCCCCTTTGTTAATCCAAACTTTTACACCCACATAACCGGACTTGGTTAAAGCCGGATAAGCCACAAAGTCTATATCAGACCGCAAAGTATGTAAAGGCATAGTTCCGGCAGCTTTCCACTCGCGTCTGGCAATTTCTGCTCCGCCAATTCTTCCGGATAAAACAATCCTGACTCCTTTTGCCCCACTTCTCATCACTCGCTCAATTGCCTGATTCATCACTCTCTGGGCCGGCATCCGCCTCGCCAACTGTTCCGCCACCGATTGGGCCACCAAATAAGCTGAAAGGTCTGCTGATTTTAACTCCATTGGTGCAACTTCTAAACTATTTTCGTTTTTGATTTTCAACTCCCGCATCAAAAACTTCTTAACCTCAGTCAAACCTGATCCGCCCCGGCCAATTAAAACTCCCGGTCGGGAAACGTGAATAATTACTTTCAATTTATTAACAGCCCTTTCAATCTCGACTGACCCAATTCCTGCCGGTCGTAATTTTTTCATTAACAGATCCCGAATCTTCAAATCTTCATTTAAGTATTGCTTGTATTTCAAACCATTAGCAAACCACCTGGATTTCCAGACTGCACCAATTCCCATTCTAAAACCAACCGGATGAATTTTTTGTCCCATAGGTAGTGACTGGTCGCTAGAATCTAGAGTCTAGGACTTTACTCCTTTCTCTTCTTTAGATTTTACTGTTTTTTTACTTAACTCCAGACTCTTAACTCCAGACTCTTGACCTTGTTCGTCACTCAGCACTATCTTGATATGACTCATTCTCTTTTTGTATGGTTTAACTCTGCCGCGGGTTCCGGCCCTGAAACGGCGCATCTTCATGCTTTCATTTATTTCAATCTTTTTAAAAATTAATTTTGATGCATCCACGCCCTGATGCTTGGCATTGGCCAAAACCGTTTTTAAGGCCTTTTCCAAATCTTGTGCAGCAGCCTTAGGGGTTATGCCTAAAACGTCCACCGCTCTGGCCGGCTCCATTTTACGAATCATGTCAGCCACTAACCGCAATTTGCGGGGACTGGTGTGTAAATATTTCTGTATTGTTTGTATTTCCATATTTTTATTCCTAATATTATGTCTTGGATGTGCTCTTTTCGGTCACCTTTCCATGACCGCGGAACAACCGGGTCGGAGCAAATTCACCCAACCTGTGCCCCACCATCGATTCTGACACAAACACGCTCACAAAGTTTTTGCCCTGATGCACCAAGAAAGTGTGACCGACAAATTCCGGCGGAATTTGTGATCTTCTGGCCCAGGTCTTAATCGGCCCTTTAGCCCCGCCGGCTTTTTGCGCCATTACTTTTTTCATTAATTTTTCATCAATAAATGGTCCTTTTTTAACTGATCTAGCCATTATTTTCTCCTTTTAATTATGTACTTGCTTGTCCATTTCTTTTTGTTTCTGGTCTTACCCACTGCCGGCCGGCCATATTTAGTCATCGGCCGCTTTCTCCCAATTCCACTTCTACCTTCTCCTCCTCCGTGTGGATGAGAATCCGGATCTTGAGCTACACCCCGAACAGTCGGCTTTATCCCCATATGGCGGGATCGGCCGGCTTTACCTAATACCCTTTGCCTAATCTCTTCATTACCCAAACTGCCGATTGTGGCCATCGATTGCAAAGGTATCATTCTAACCTCACCGGACGGCATTTTCAAATGGGCAAAATCGCCTTCTTTAGCCAACACCTGCAAAGACATGCCGGCACTCCGGCCTAATTGTCCACCCATCCCAGGGGTCAATTCCACATTATGTACCAGAGTTCCAATTGGAATATTTTTTAGCCTCATGGCATTAGCGGCTTTAGCTTCAACTTTTTCTCCGGACATGATCTTATCTCCTTTTACCATCCCTTTTGGCGCCAAAATGTACCGGTATTCTCCGTCTTCATATTTAACTAGGGCAATTTGAACATTCCGGTTTGGATCATACTCTAAAGCTACCACCTCACCGGTGACATCGAATTTATTCCGCTTAAAATCAATCTCCCGATAATATCTTTTGTGTCTGCCGCCCTGGCCACGTACTGTCAACACGCCATTAGACCTACCGGCATGCTTTTTTAATAATGTCTTTAAACCTCTTGGTGCTATCACTGTTTCCATATTACTTACCTGTTATTACCTTTCTTTGGGTAGTTGGTGCCGCTCCTACGGCTGTTTTCTCCACCTTAACTTTAGTCCGACCCAAAATATCCTTTTTCTCTTTCAGCTTGATTGGCTCTCCTTCGGCAGTTGTCACGGTCACTTGCTCCTCTTTCGGCGCTTCAAAAATGGCAATTGTTTGACCTTTACCAACTTGAACAAGGGCTTTTTTAAATCCTGAAGTCAAATAAGATTTCCGGACTGCTCTTTGTGATTTTTCTCTTCCCTTAACATTTATTACCTTAACTTTCAAAACTTTAACATTAAACTTCTCCGCCACTTTCTTAGCAATTAAAGGCTTCGTGGCTGCTTTATCTACCTCGAAAGTATACAATCCGGTTTGAGCCAGCTTCATTGATTTTTCAGTAATAATTGGTCGTCTTAAAATTATCATTTTCATTCCTTAACCTCTGGTTTGCTTAATTTCTCAACTGCTTCTTTTGTCAGAATCAACATATCGTGTTTTAACACTTCATAAGCATTAATCAAATTTGCGGGCAACACACTAATTCCGGGAATATTTCTAATTGCCCTAACCGCATTATCAGCTTTTCCGTCCAGCATAACTAAAGCACTTTTTGCAGCTTTCTCACCGGTAATTTTATTTAAAACTTTAAATAGTTCTTTGGTTTTACCCGTGGCTTTTTCCACTCCGGTTAACCCGACTACGGCTTCGTCAGCTGCCTTGGCCGAAAGAGCAGACAAAAGTGCGGCTTTTTTCATCTTCTTTGGTAAAGCTAGCATGACTTTGCGCGGCTTAGGACCTAAGGCAATTCCACCGCCGACAAAAATCGGAGCCCGGACTGCACCGTGTCTGGCCCGACCGGTACCTTTTTGTCGGAAAATTTTGGCGGTCGAACCTTCAACTTCACCCCGGGTTTTGGTAGAACCTAGCAAAACTTTTTGGTTAGTTGCATAAACCCTAATTGCTTGCGATAACAGATTTTTGTTAACCTTTTGACCAAAAAATTCCTTTGGTAAAGCTAAAGTCCCAGCTGCATTACCAACCAGAGAATACACTGGAACGGATAGGCTTCCACGAGCTGACACTGGTTTGTCATTCCGAGTGACTAGCGAGGAATCTCCAGATTTTTGCTTTTTAATCTTGAGATCCTGCGCTTCGCTCAGGATGACAGACTGTTTTTTGTTGACCATTTTTGACTTTTGATCTTTGGTTTTTGAATTCTTAACTAGCATTTTGTTCTCCTTCCTTGTCCACCGAAGCTTCAATGGAGACGGATTCCTCCTCTGCCTTTACTTCTTCATTTTTTGGCTCTGCGCTTTCTGCTTTAGCTTCTTCTGCTTTTTCTTCTTCCTCATCTGGTTTCTCTTCCGGCGGAGGAGTATAACCCTTAATTCTTCCCAATTTTGTAACCACAATTAATGTACCAGCCGGCCCCGGAATACCACCTTTAACTATCAATAAACTCTTTTCCCTATTCAAACCAATAACCTCCAAATTCTTTACACTGACTCTTTCTGAACCCATATGGCCTGCCATCTTTTTACCTTTATAAACTCTTCCCGGTGTAGTACCTGAACCGATTGCACCCGGAGCCCGAAGCCGGTCAGATTGACCGTGAGTTTTTGGTCCGCCATGGAAACCATGTCGTCTGACTCCACCCTGAAACCCTCTACCCTTTGAAGTCCCACTCACTTTAACTGCATCGCCGATTGAAAAAACCTGGTTCAGTTTAATTTCTGTTCCAGGTTGTAATTCTTCTCCGGCTTCCCTAACTTCTCTAAACCAGCGAATCGGCTGTTCGATCCCGGCTTTTTTGCCGTGACCAAGCTGAGGCTTTCTGACTGATTTTTTAGTACCCACTCCCAACTGCACACTGTTATAACCATCTTTCCCATCCGTAGTTTTTACCTGGGTAACTTGGTTTGGCATAATTTCCACCACAGTTGCTCCCACCCTTCTTCCGCGGGAATCATATGTACTTGTCATTTCTTTTTTTATACCTAGTAAAGTGTTTATCATATCCTGTGACAACTTCGCATTATATTTCGACTCTGTCGATAAAATGTTGTTGTCCTGTACAAAAATCTAAACGATTTTTGTACCCACTAAAAAGAGTGAGTCAGGCTGCGCCTGAGCTCACTCAGTATCTCGCTTTCAACCGCCGTATCGTTTTCAGACGCGCGATCTACTGAAATTTTAGGTTAAAAATTTAACCTGATCTACTCATGTAAGGAAATTGTAACACAAGCTTGAGGCTGAATGCAAGCAGCTAGACCGCTGACCCACCTGCACTTATTCCAGGAAATTAACTAATTTGCATTTAAGGGGTAGCTTATGGGCAAAATTAATGGACAGGACCTCCTGTTGAGAGAAGGTGAACTGTCCATTAATATTCTAAAATATT
>JAJYNW010000017.1 GCA_021786105.1 bacterium | reverse complement strand
CCGATCTTTCTGCCTGGATGGCCAAAGTACCAATCAAGTCATCAGCTTCAAATCCGGCCAGCTTAAATTCCGGAATATTAAATGCCTTAACCACCTCATGCACCCTTTTGTACTGGCTGGATAAACCATCATCAGCAGGGCCGCGGGTGGCCTTGTACTGGGTATAGGCCTGATGCCTAAAAGTCGGCCCTTTTTCATCCCAAGCAATGGCCAAAAACTCCGGGTGCAGTTCCGCAATCACCTTTAAAATCATCGAGGAAAAACCATAGACCGCGTTTACCAGCTCGCCTTCTGAGGTGGTAAAAGGCGGTGTGGCGTGATAAGCTCGATGAAGCAAGGCATTTCCGTCAATCAAAACAAATCGTTGCATGGTGGAATTGTAGCATTATCAAACCTTGGTGTCATGCCAAGTACCAAAACTTATTTAAAAAGAGTCTCAGCATAGTTTAAATACTGAGGATAGCCATTTTTTGCCATTAAATACCACCACTCCACTCCCCAAAGATAAGCCTGGTCAAAACCGGTTTTTCTGGCATAATCTGCGTAGGATTCAATTTTTTTAACCGGAAAAGCTTTAGCCTGTTCTGCAAGGTTTGGCGGCATGTACCCATTGGAAAACCATGGTTCGGCCTGCAGTTCCACGATAATGGTTTTTTTATTCTTGGGTGCAAAAATACTCCTAATAAGACTTGATTTTATATTATAAAAGTAAGGCGGCAAAGGATAAGTCACTGTTCCCAAAATCTTATCGTAAACTTGCCGATACAACGTGGTCCCGAATACATCCGATAAGGACATTGAGGTATTCCAGAAACCTAGCTCTCCGGAATCAGTCAGGATAATGGTTTTATTGCTTAAACTTTTAACCAAACTAATCTCTTTTTTAAGGAAATTGATGTCCGGTTCATCACACCCTTCACCAAAATCCAACAAAGGTTCATTTTCCACCTGCCAGGCCCAAATCTGCCGATCGTCATTGTATCTTTTTACAACTTTATTTATCAGCTGCAACATTTTTTCCTGACGGTCTAAAACTGTCAATTTTACTGCCCAGGCCGGATTATGACATTCGGGCCAGCGGGGCTGCTTGGCACCTAAAACCATAATTACCTTGGCTCCTCTTTTACCTGCCTCATTCAACATAAAATCTGTTTCGGTAAAATCAAACTGACCTGGCTGTGGCTCCAATGTATCCCAGTAACTGGAAATCCGTAAATCCCTAACTTTCAAATCATCCAAGATTTCAATATAGGTTTTTTGCCAGTCCAATTTTAAATACCTGGCATACCGAGGAGAAAAAGTTACCCCGAAGCGCGGTGAAGATGCCGGATAAATTCTTTCCAAAATCGTGTTGGCAACCAAAGCTATTACCAAAACCGCAATAATCAACGCTCCGATTTTGGTAAAAACTGCCATATCATAAATATATACTTTTTTGACATTCCTTACATCATTTTTTGCATTTTCGAGTGCGATTGGTATATATTTAGTCTGATAAATGAAACTACCGATCAGCATTATTATCCCCACGTTCAACGAGGAACGTTTTCTACCGACATTATTATCTTCCATTAAACGGCAATCAGTTGCTCCTGAAGAAATTATCGTGGCTGATGCATTTTCCATTGACAAAACCCGGGCAATTGCCAAAGAATTTGGCTGCAAGGTAGTTAATGGTGGCCTGCCGGCGATTGCCCGAAACAACGGAGCAAAAAAATCCCGCTGCCCGATATTGCTATTTTTGGACTCTGATGTAATACTCCCTCCCCATTTCCTGGAAAAAACTGTCAAAGAAATGACAGACCGCAAACTTGATATAGCTTCCTGCTTTGTCACTCCCCGGTCAAAATTAACCATTGATAAATTTTTGCACCAATTTGCCAATCAATACATGAAGCTAACGCAAAAGTTTCATCCTCATATTCCCGGGTTTTGTATCTTTGTTAAAAAGGATGTCCACAACGCCATCGGCGGATTTGACGAAACATTAATTTTGGCTGAAGATCATGATTATGTCCGGCGGGCTAAAAAAGTTGGCAAATTTGGTTACCTCAAATCATATAAAATACCGGTTTCCGTCCGAAGATTATCCCAGGACGGCAGAATTACCATTGCCTTAAAATATATCGCCATAGAATTACATCTGATTTTTATCGGGCAAATCAGGAAGAATATTTTTAACTACAAATTCGGCCATTATTTGAAATAACCGATGACACCGGATTTAAGAATCTTTAAAATTGCCGAATTCGTATTTCACCCGGCTTCTTTTGTGGCCGCGTAGGAAAATATTAAGTCCAAATAAAACCATTTTTATGGCGTAATTTGTTCTGCCTTCTTGCGCCACTCTTCTGACCGAAGTATGCAACTTAATTGTTTTTAGAAAAATCAGCTTACCCCCCCTCCTGACAATTCTTTGCACCAGCTCCTGATCCTCCCCCACCGGCACTTTTTCATCGAACCTTCCGACTTTATCAAACACCTCCCGCCTGATGTATAAATTCCGGGCTGTTACAACCGGCCAAAAATATTGGAAAACTTTAAAAGCCAAATCCTCAATCCGGAAATACAACACATCCTTCCAATAATCAGAATCCGGTAAGGTGGTGGCCACCGCCACATCAGGCCCTTTAGCCAAAATTTCTTGAAAATATCTCATCAAGACATCTTTTTCCCTTAGTTCCATGTCAGCATCTAAAAACAGTAGATGGGAGGCAGTGGTCTTCTTGGCTCCTAAATTACGCTGGCACGAAATGGTGCTTTTAGGTATTTGAAAATAGCGTAAATTGGGAAAAACCTTTTGCCTTTTTTTAATCTCATCGATAGTTTTATCTTTGGAATAAGCGTCCACCACCACCAGCTCCTTAGGCGTAACGGTCTGCCCGATAATCGAATCGAGTAACCGACCGATAAAACGCTCCTCATTTAAAGTGGGAATAATTATGGCAAAATTAATTACGGTTTTGGCTCCAGACATGTTTGCGCTCTTTCCTTAAAAACCTCTTGTTCTGCCTCAGTCAAAGCAGAAGACGAAGCTTCTCTAGCTAAAAAATTACAACCTGAAAGCTTTGATTTCGCCACCCCCAAAACCAAATCAGGCTGTTTGACTAAATTAAGTTTATTAGCCAGTATCTGTTCCCACTGAGACAACCTGTTAACTGTAGCCCTGATAGCCCTTTTGGCCCTGGCGTCAGAAACCTGATTATAGGTTTTTTGTAAAATATCCATCTGCACAGCAACTGCACCGCTTACTTGCTTTACCATATCTTCATCTTCCAAGTTGGCTAGAGCATCAAAATCTTGTAATTGGCTCCAATAATTTTCTAGCGTTGGTTGGATTAAGTCTTGTCGGGAAGTTTGCACCAAGCTTCTGACCTCCCTGATTCGGCGGGTGGCAAATTCCAGCTTTCTGATGGCTGTCACATGTCTAGTTCCGGCAAACTTTAACTCCAAAGCTTCCCGGACTGATTTTAAAAAGTATAATGGTGAAGCAGCATTAAGCCGGGACTGACCAATGCCATCCTCCTGAGCAAAAACAGAGGTGAAAAAGAATACAGAATATAGAAGACTGAACGAAAAAACCAACAGAATAAGCTTCCTCATCCCCCTATTTTATCCTTTAAATTTGCTTTGGGCAATAATGGCGAGGTCTTCTTAGCTTTTTTTCTTACCTACAATATCTTCAAATTCATCAGATTCCAAAGTTTCTTTTTCCAGTAATGACTTAGCCACTGCATCCAGCTTAGCCTTATTTCTTCTTAATATATCCTGGGCATGCTTATAACAAGTATCCATGATTTTTTTAATCTCCAAATCTACCGCGTCATGCATCTTTGGCGACATCTCTCCCCCATCCTCTGCCCCTCTCCAAACTCCAAACATCGGGCGGGAGGCAACACTAATCGGTCCCAAGGAAGACATGCCGTATTGAGTCACCATTTGCCGGGCAATATTGGTGGCTACTTCAATATCTGAGGCGGCGCCGGTGGAAATGTCTTTAAAAACCAATCCTTCGGCTGCTTGTCCGCCCAAAGCCGCGGTGATTTGTTCTAACAAGCGCGACCGACTTTCATTTGACCGATCTTCAGTAGGCGGAAACAAAGTATGTCCGCCTGACATGCCCCGGGACACAATAGAGATACGGTGAACCGGGTCCACGTTTGGTAAACTGTGACCGACAATGGCATGACCAGCTTCATGATAGGCCGCCAATTTCCGATCGTGTTCGGATTGCATTCTTTTTCTTTGCGGACCTAATTTTTCCTTGGTAGCTGCTTCTTCCAAATCTTTACTGTCGATGGCAGTTTTGCCCTCTCTGGCGGCCAAGATAGCTGCTTCGTTTAACATATTAGCCAAATCTGCCCCGGAAAACCCGACTGTTCGTCTGGCCAACTTTTCGGTGGACACATCTTCAGTAAACGGCTTACCTTTCATATGCAGCTCAATGATGGCTTTTCGGTCGTTTAAATCCGGCAAGCCTAAAACTACCCGTCGGTCAAAGCGACCGGGCCGGACTAAAGCTGCATCCAGAAGATCTGGCCTATTGGTAGCTGCCAAAACAATCACGTGATCATTCGGGGCAAATCCGTCCATTTCCACCAGGATTTGGTTTAGTGTTTGCTCTCTTTCATCATGTCCGCCGGAAATACCCATACCGCGCTGACGGCCGATTGATTCAATTTCATCCACGAAAATAATGGCCGGGGCGGCTTTTTTGGCTTGGGCAAACATATCCCGGACCCGGGCTGCACCTACACCCACTAACATTTCCATAAACTCTGAACCTGCTATCGAGAAAAATGGCACTCCGGCCTCCCCTGCTACAGCTCTGGACAACAAAGTTTTTCCGGTTCCGGCCGGACCAACCATTAAGACACCTTTAGGGATCCTGGCTCCCAAGGATTTAAATTTGGTTGGAGTTTTCAAAAATTCCACAATTTCTGATAATTCCCTCTTGGCCTCTTCTGCTCCGGCCACATCAGTAAATTTAATCTGCGGTTGATCTTTGGTAAAAAGCCGGGCCCGGGATTGGGCAAAGGAAAAAATACCCTGGGCTCCGTCCCTGGCATTTTTAAACATGAAAAACATCAAACCAACCAAAAGAATCACCGGCAGCACAGCCGACAACACCCCAATCCAGGCTTGCTGCATTGATAAATCTTTAACCTCAATAGTGACAGCCTTGGGATCAACATCAGAAGATCTCAATATTTGATAAATGGACTCCCCGGCTTCTTTATGAGAAGCAAGCTTTTGGTCTGAATTTTTCAAGTCAGCCGTGACTTTATCCCCTTCCAAAGTAATCTTTTGCACCTTGCCGTCTTTAACTTGACTGACAATTTGGGAAATCGGTACCTCGTCATTGGTGGTTGTTGGCCCACCGGAAATTTGATAGAAAAAAACTAAAGCCGCTAAGGCGATTAAGATATAAACTGCCAGACCTTTTAATAGGGAAAGAACCTTTTTGTTGAAGTTAACTTTCTTGAAATTTATCTTTTTGCCGTTTGCCATATAGTGCGCATATTAGCACACTCATCGTTAAATTGCTAGCCGGTAATCAGCGGATTTTTGTGCCTGGAGAGACTTCTTTTTGCGGCATCAACAACACAGGTTTATCCCCGGCTGCCAGTATCATGCCTTGAGATTCCAAACCCATCATCATTCTAGGTTCTAAATTGGCTACCACGGCAATTTGTTTACCAATTAAATCCTCAGCGGAATACCATTTCTTAATCCCGGCCAGAATTTGTCTAGGGGTCTCCTCACCCAGATCCACCTTCAGCTTAATTAGCTTCTCGCTCCCCTCCACCTCTTCTGCTTCCAGAACAGTGCCGACTTTTAGTTCCAACTTGGCAAAATCATCTATTGTTACCATTTTATGTTGTCATTCCGAACGAAGTGAGGAATCTTCCTAGTCCGCGGAAGATTGCCACGCTAATCGCTCGCAATGACAAAATGATTACCCGAAGTAATCTAATTTCATAGCTTGCTTCACTTCAACTAATGTCTTCTGCGCTTCTTTCCGGGCTTTTTCTGTTCCTCCTTTCAACACCTTTTCCATCAACCCCGGCTGAGCTTCGTACTCTGCCCGCTTTTTCCTGATCGGATCGAGGAAATTATTCAATACTTTGACCAGATACTTTTTGACCTCAATATCACCCACTTGGCCTGTTGTATATAGTTTTTTATACTCGGCTATTTGTGCCTGATCCGACTCTTTTCCAAAAGCATCCAGGTAAACAAACACCGGATTGCCTTCCACATGACCCGGATCAGTCGCCTTAATTCTGGTCGGATCCGTGTACATACTCATGACTTTTTTCTCCACTTCCTCTGCAGAATCAGATAAATTGATCACATTACCCTTGGATTTACTCATTTTAGAAGCACCGTCCGTACCAGGCAGCGTCGGCACCTCCCCCACCAAAACATCCGGTTCTGGAAAAACAGGCGCGTAAGTCCGGTTAAAATCCCGGGCAATTTCTCTGGTCACTTCTATATGCGACTGCTGGTCTTTACCGACCGGCACCAAATCTCCCTTAACCATCAAAATATCAGCCGCCTGCAGAACCGGGTAACCCAATAGTCCATAAGACGGAATTTGAATTTCGGCATCCCGCATGACATCTTTTAAAGTCGGCATCCGCTCCAACCGGGGAACAGTAGTCAGGTTGCCAAAAATTATAGCCAGCTCAGTTACTTCCGGAATTTGGGACTGAATATAAATAGTAGCTTTTTGCGGATCAATCCCGACTGATAAATAATCCAAAACCATTTGATGGATATTTTCTTTTAACTCACCCGTTTTTTCTGGCTTAGTAGTTAAAGTATGCAAATCTGCAATGATGAAAAAACATTCATATTCATCCTGCAGCTTAATACGATTCCTCAAGCTGCCGACGTAGTGGCCTAAATGCAGTTTCCCAGTCGGCCGGTCCCCTGTTAAAATTCTCTTCATGGTCATATTGTATTTTGTATTGAATATTTGCGCAACAGAGGATATTTTAAGGCAAAGGCAGATCAGACAATTTTGCTACCCCTAGTTGATTACCGCCCGGCGACTTCTTAATAAAATAAGCATTACCCCCTTCAGTAAACAATAAACGTCCCAAAACAGACTTGCCACTATCGTTAAACTCAAGGCTGCAGTTCTTATCGACAAACACACGCAAGCTTTCAAAAACTAATACGATACCATTATCAAGCACAACAGTGGCCTGCTCTCTTTGATCCTGACTCAGCACCTGCTGAGAATAAGCTGGTATCGGACTTATATCTGTAATACGTTCAATTCCTTTGCACATATCTTAGAAAAATACTCTTTTAGGTATTAGCGTTTAAAAAATTTATTTTTCTCCCAATATTTCAATTGGCAACATATAATCCAGATAAGGCGAGGGGCTTATTCTCTGTTTTCTTCCTAAGCTAGCAACATATTCAAAAGAAGCAAGTTTTCTAGCGTCTATATGATCTATATGATGAAGTTTGTAAGGCCAGATGTATGGCGCTACATTTGACACCACTTGAAGTTTATATAAATTTCGCGCCGGGCCGTCATGCATACCTTTCTCTCCATCAAACCGCCCCACCTCATATTCTGAAGCTATATAATCTTCAAAAGCATATATTATTACCTCGACCGGCTGATTTAACCCTTCTATGAATACCTCTCTTCTTCGAAACTGCACCCTAGACGGATTTCCATGTTCTTCTTTCACCCGATCTTTTTCCTTTATATCGCAAACACCTTTATAGGTCCACAGCAAATCTTCTAAATTTCTGGTTACTATATCTCTCATGGGCCGTCCTCCCTCCATAATCACAAATCTAAAACCAAAATGATCATTCCTGTAGGGGGTGACCTTTATAACTCCATTACCTGATGACTCTTTACTATCCAGCAAAGATCTTTCCTTTGCTTTGATTACTGCTGACCCCACCTCCTTCTCTCTGGGGTCATATAAAGCCAAAACTACTCTGTTTTGTCCTTCTGCATCGGTAATCCTCAGTCTCCTCACCGGATAATCTAAAGATTTTACCCATAGTCCTTGCTCAGGAGGATTCTTTGTCTTACCCAAACCGACTAATTCATTAGTGTGGGGCTTATGATATGAGTAAATATGATAATCGGTCGTCTCGCCCTTTTTATCGACAAACAGTTTATCTGTAAAAAAATTATTAAGGCCCTTTAACACTTTATCTGTTCGTTGACCGCTCTCGCTTTCACTGAGCAGTTCTCCTGCCAGATAACCAAATCCCAACACTACTGCCTGTTCATATTTGTATACCCGGCCAGCCAGCTTTGACGGCACTGTTAATGTTTCCAAGAAGGAAGAAGGCCGCAAATCATCTGAAGTAATATCCGTTGTAAGGCTGGCCCGCTTTTCTTGATCAGGGTGCAGGATGCCACGGGCGTAATTGACTGAACCAATGCCGCCTTCACTCATTGACCTTCTCCAAAATCTCTCTCTTAAATACTCCTCTACCCCGAACCGCTCTCCAAACCTATCGTACATCTCTCTGTCTACCTTTCGCCTATCCTCCTCAGATATTTCAGGCAGTTTTTCCCCTCTTTTTGCAGCTTCTTTACCAGCTTCTTTAAACAAACGATAGTTATCCGAACCAAACTGCTGCTTGACCAATTCATTGACCAAAACTACTCCCGCCCGATCTGCCTGATACATTTCAAAAGTTAATAAATTTTCTTTACTAGTAGTAGCTATTGCCATTAGTTTCCTTTCCCCACAAAAAAACCGCTCCTTATTTGGGGCGGCTTGAGTTTAGATTATTCCTATTTCAGGAATTTTCTTCACTCAAACCACTCCTCAGTAAAGGAGTGTAACTTCAAAAGAAGATTGTATTGTGTTGTTTTCATAGTCTTTAAAAAAAAACAAAAATCCCTAAAGGAATATTATGCTTTCATAATAACCATATCCCAGATATCTTTGTCAACACATATTCTACTATAGGGTTAAGGGAAAATCAAGCGCGGGTATTATTTTAATTTGTCCCTAAACTGATCATAACTAGTGTGAGCAGAATCATAGTCTTTAACTTCAAACGACTCTTCTTTTAAAACTATTTTTTTATTTTCTGCCAAATCCCTTTTCAAAACCACTCCTGGCCCCACCAGAGAACCTACTCCCACTCTGACCCCAGGCATAGTAGAAGCATTTACTCCTATCCGCCCGCCTTTTCCTGCCACCAACCCTAATTTAGATCTACCCGTCTCCTGATGATCATTCCCTGCTAAAACAGTTTTATTATCCAGTCTTAAATTAGCAATCACTGCCCCTGACCCCATACCAAAATCCTCCTCTAAAACCGAATCCCCCACATAATTGGTGTGAAACCAGGAATTTGCCCCAATATAAGATCTGGTAATGTCTGAACTAAATCCAGTTACGCAACCCTCTTCCAAATCCGATTCCCTAACCATGGAATTGTTACCCACTATACAATTTTTCCCAATGTAGCAAGGGCCTTTAATGACTGCTCCTTCAAAAACCTTTACCCCTTCTTCAATCACCACATCACCTTCAATAATAGCTTTGTCTGAAACTTGAGCGGTCGGAGAAATTTTTTGTTCCAGCTTAGACAACAGATAAGCTGTGATGTCTAAAATATGCCAGGGGTATTTTAGAGGAAACCAAATCCCGTCATATTTAGCAAATTTCACCTCCACCCCGTCTTTGATCATTTGGCCTAAAGCTACTTCATATTGATCATCTTTCTCTGTTACAATTTTTTCTAAATATTCCACCAATTTTTTCCCATCTTTAAAATAATCTGCCACCAGCTTAACCATATCTGATGGCTCATTACCTTCTCCCGGCTTTTCCACTATTCCCTGCACTTTATCTCCATCAACCCTCAAATACCCGCCGGGAAAGTAATGCTTAACTTGCAATCCAGGCACTACCACGTCTCCCCCAGCTTCCGAAACCATTTTGAAAATACCCTGTTCCAATACATCTTCCGCATTGATAACCAAAATCTCTCCATCAATTAAGTCTTTGGCGGATAATATGGCATCTGCCATACCTTTAGGTTCGTTTTGGATTGAAATTTGAAAATTTAAACCCAAGTCTTGGGCAATATTGGAAACCTTTTCTTTGCTTTGAAGGTTGGCCACAATTACAAATTCCGGAGTTTCAACATGTTCTTTAATCTGTTTCAAGTTGTGATATAAAAGAGGCTGGCCCAAAAACGGGATCAGACATTTGTCAGTTTGAATCGGCCACATCCTTTTCCCCTCTCCCCCAGCCAAAACAATAATTTTCATATAAATCTATTCTACTACCGACTATAAACTAATTAGTAGCAGGGGTGGGGATCGAACCCACGACCTCGGCGTTATGAGTGCCGCGCTCTAACCAACTGAGCTACCCTGCCTCTGACGCTCATTTTATCATAATCAAGGTGCTTGACGGCACCCGATGAAGGGTTTACTCTAAAGTTTAACATGCTTTCCTCGGATAAATTGTTAGAGAAGGTAGCCGGAGCTCCGGCAGATGTTTTAGATAAAACTATTGATACCTCAAAAAAGATTACCGAGGCATTTGTTTCCCAAAAACAATTTGGCCGGGCCAGGGAATACTGGAAAACCTTAGGTCCGGGGCTCACTACCGGAGCAGCTGATGATGATCCGTCCGGTATTACCACCTATTCTCAAGCCGGAGCCCAGTACGGCTTTAACCTTTTGTGGCTAGCCCCCTATTCCTTTCCTTTAATGGCCATTGTCCAGGAGATGTGCGCCCGGATTGGCCTAGTCACAGGCCGGGGCCTGGCAGCCAATATCAGGCAATACTACCCCAGGTGGGTGTTATATATTGCCACATTACTGCTGTTTGCAGCCAATACTTTAAACATTGGTGCTGATTTGGGTGCCATGGCCAAAGCCACTCAATTACTTTTCCCACGTTTTAGTTTTACTTCACTAATTTTGAGCTTTACCGTTATCACTTTAGCTCTGCAAATATTTACCACTTATGACAGTTACGCCAGATACTTAAAATGGCTGGCTTTGGTGCTTTTGTCTTATGTCTTTTCTGCCCTGACAGTTAATATTGACTGGAATGAAGTTATACAAAAAGCAATAATACCAACAATTGTTTTTTCCAAAGATCAAATATTTTTAATTACCGGTATTTTAGGAACCACCATTTCCCCTTATTTATTTTTCTGGCAGACTTCCCAAGAGGTAGAAGAGGAAATATTAAGCGGAAAGACAACTTTAAAACTTCGTCAGGAAGAAACTACCCTACAGGAGGTTAGGAATATGCGGACAGATGTTTGGTCAGGGATGTTTTTATCAAACTTGGTAATGTTTTTTATCATTGCTGCCTGCGCCGCCACCCTTTATGCCCATGGTATTACCAATATCACCAGTGCTGCACAAGCTGCTGAAGCTTTACGGCCAATTGCCGGAAATCGGGTTTATTTACTTTTTGCCTTAGGAATTATAGGCACCGGCATGCTGGCAGTCCCGATCCTGGCTGGCTCTGCCTCATACGCTATTTCAGAAAGTTTTGGCTGGAAATTTGGGTTGTACCGAAAACTGCGGGAAGCTAATGCCTTTTACGGCATTATCATTATCTCAACCGGCATTGGGCTAGCCATTAATCTTTTGGGGTTTGATCCAATCAAAGCTCTAATTTATTCTGCTGTTTTTAACGGCTTAATCGCGCCAGTAATATTAGTTTTGATCGTGATGCTGAGCGGTAATGCCAAAATTATGGGAAGGTGGGTTAACGGCAGGATTACTTCCTTTTTTGGCTGGCTGATTGTAATTTTAATGACTTTGGCTGGCGTAGCAACAATTATCTCTCTCCTCTAAGGGATCAAACCACGATCGCGTTGCATTCTTAAAGCCTCTCTTCTGATTCTTAGAGATTCCTTTGCAACTACATCTTCCCGTCCTCTTGCGCCACGGATCCCGCATTTGGCGAGTACACTCAGATGCTTAAAGCTTAAATCCAAACCAACCCTCTGCATATCTTTTACTACTGTATCTGCCACAATCGAACCTGTGCGGATAGATCGCCATACGCTCTTGATTAAATCATCAGGGTTAGTGTAGCCCGCTTCCGTACTTTCTTTTCTAATTTCAGTTGATTCAAGCTCTTGAGTAACCATAAACGCGTATTTTAGCAGAAAAAGAGAAGAAAGTCAACGCTATGGGATATTTTCATTGACATATCGAAGCCAGAAGGATAAAATACAACCTGTCACCGCGGGGAAGTGTAACGGCTGCACATCAGGCTCATAATCTGAAGGCAGGGAGTTCAACTCTCCCCCCCGCAACACTTCGATTCGCTTCGCTCGCTCAGTGTAAACACTTCAAGTGAACCCTGAACTCGTTGAAGGGCAGGCACTGAATGATTGAAGCGAGTTTTTTGTTGGTAAAAGTTAGTATTAGAATTCTTAATTTAAATTTTTAGCTTCATTTTTAACCATAGGGGCGGTATAGATAGAACCTAAATTGTAGAAGTGTTATATTAGATTTAATGATTGTTACCTACCGTAATCAGTTTATTAAAACTTTTATTGGTTCTATCCTACTATTTGCTATTTCTTATGCATTAATTTTAACTCATCCAACATTTAGCTCAAGTAATCCATTATTCTACTTAGAATATATTGGCATATGGGCTATTATTCCTGCATGGATTCTATATTTTTTAAGTTACTATCTACTTGTAAAAGCAAAAGGACGCTCATCTTGGCTTACGCTACTTGGCCTTATTAATATCTTTGGATTATTAATTCTCTTACTTTTGCCTAGCCATATAAAACAAAGTGATACCTCAGCTTCTAGTAGTGTCATTAATTTAACACCACTTAAAACACAATCATTTTGGTTAAAAGTAATATTTGGGCTAATTTTAGCTTTCTGCCTGCTAATGGTTCCCGTGACAATTATTAATTCGCTTCCATCTGCATCATCTTATCTTGACTCAACCATTTATCCTAAATATGCAGGGGCACAAGCTGGGATATTTATGATAATTGCATTTATTTACAGTTTAATTTTGATTATTAAAAACCAAAGATTGACTATTACTCTTGGAGGCTACTTACTACCAGCTCTAATCATGGGTTATATCATTCTTAATATAAATTCTCCTCATTTGGTACAACAGTATATGCTATTGCGTAATGTAGGCTATTTATTCCTAATTCTTTATTTATTTGAGCATTTGTTACTATATGGAATTAAAAGGCTGATTGGTCATTCAACAAAAGTTTTCACTGTTTTGGGCATTCTTAACTGGATGGCTATATTTTTATTAATCAACTTTGCTTACGCTCTTGTAACGCTTAAACCTTAATCTTCAAACTCAAACTGCGTTAGAATAAAGGTTCTAACATCATCCAACCCCGCAACACGAATCTATTTCCGAAGGAAAGAACTTGTTCATTTAAAGAATACTTTTACCCAACCTAACCAATTTGGCAGCCGGATTTGAGCTGAGGTGCTGGCTCCCAACACTAGCTTCAATTTATCGTCCGGAATCACCACTACTGTCTCCCCTTTTTTGGCAAAACCTAATTTATTCCTGATTTCCTCTTCTAAAAAATCCGGAGATTGAACCTGAGTTAATTTATCCTGCAAAGCTTTATTTTTAGCCTCCAACTTATAGACTGCATCGGCCACCGAAGACAATCTTTCTCCGGATTTCATGGCTGACATAATCTGAATAATCAAATTATAAGCAATGATTAAACTAACCAGTATAATTAGACCTAAAGCAAGTTTTTTGACCATTTCTTACGTTTTTCTTTCTAAAAAGGCAAGCTCTGCTTACAAATTTCCTTCTTGACAAATATAACCTATAACATTAAAATGTACGCATTATGGTTTCTTTGCGTGACGCACACCAACAATTCATTGGCCATTTAAAAGGTAAATCCCGAGCTTCTGCTACTATCTTAGCTTATGGCAAAGATATTCAGCAACTGGTTGATTACCTGCAAGATTTGGGTAAAGCTGATCCGAACGAGGTCACAACCGCTGATCTGCAAAGCTTTATGGATAAACTGGCCAAAGAAGATTATACTCCCAAATCCATCTCCCGCAAAACTAATTCCACCAAAACTTTTTTCAAGTTCTTAAAAAGTTCAAATATAATCAGCGATGATCCGGCTACCGGCTTGGAACATCCTAAATTTGAAAATAAACCACCCCGGATTTTGAACCAAATGGAATATCGAAGCCTCAGAGACGCCGCCCGGGCTGATACCAGGATGCTGGCCGTGATTGAACTACTGCTTCAAACCGGCATCAGAATTGGTGAGTTGGCCAAACTACGGGTAGAGGACATCGACTTAGAAAATATGACCCTCCACGTTCCCCCATTTGAAGACACCCGGGAAAGAACTATTCCTTTAAACAAACCGGCTGCTGAAGCAATTAAAAATTATCTGCCCCAGCGGGCCAAAACCCAAAACCATGCTTTATTTGTGACTAAAACCGGCCGGCCACTCCTTATCAGAAACATCAGAACTGCTATTGATAGATATTTTAGAATTGCCGGTATCAAAGAGGCTAAGGTTAACGATTTAAGGCATACTTGGGTGGCTTATCAATTACAGGCCGGAGTACCCATGACCATGGTTTCCAAATTAGCCGGCCACAAAAGGCTCTCCACCACGGAAAAATACCTGCAGTTTATCCAGGGCAAAAACGTTGAAGGCAAAGTTAAACTGGAAGAGCTATGAACATCTCCTTAGAGAATCAACAGCGCTTTTCGCGTATAGCCAACGAGATTGTTTCTTTTGTAGAACGACCAGATGGTGGTGCTTACCAAACACCAGAATACCTAAAATCTGTTCGGGGAACTTATCATTCCTATCTGCGAGACGGCATGGAAAGAGCAAGAAACGATATACGCATGTTAAACGAAATGGTATCTCCAGACCTTAAAAGCAAATATGAGGATATTCCAGTAGCAATGCGCGGTCGTTGGCTCCAAGAATACTTAGACTGGGATCCCGGTACTGACCCTAACGGTCTTGTTTTATTAGAAAAAGCTGCTCAGGCTAAAGATTGTTTAACAAGTGATAGACCTCTTGTAGAAAAACAAAGGATCAGAGAAAACACAATGACTGGATATAAAATTATTTTGGACCACTATAGAAGATTACTTAATCAATAGTCCCTACTTTAAAACAAACTTTAATCAAAATAAGCCAACAAGGATTTGGTAGACCCGGAAGGAAAATACACCCAATCAAAATTTGAATGTGGAGCAGCCTGGACTCGAACCAGGGACCAAGTGTGTATAAGACACTCGCTCTACCAACTGAGCTACTGCTCCAATCGGTAGAATTATACTAAAGTCTGGCCCTTGAAGCCAGCTCCCCTTCCACTTGAATCATATCCCGGCCAAACTTTAATCTTGATAACTCCCTGATAGCTTGACCAATTTGCGGGTTTAACATATCTTTCCACTTCTTCATATCTTTGGTGGTATCCAAAGAAAACGGCACTACCGGCTCACCATTAACAATAGTTTTAATATAGGCATGAGGTGATTCCACATTCACCAAATCAGCCTCGGAAAAAGTCGGCGAAAACTCATGCTGCAAATAATTGGCATCAGTCACCCCCACCCGAAAACCAATAATGGTACCGACATTGCCAAAGACCGCATTTTTTAAATCCTCGCCGATTTGACCGATAAACTGGTTAGCCACCACTAAATTCAATCTATATTTCCTGGCCTCGGACAAAATATCAGCAAAAGTATCGGTGGCAAAATTTTGAAACTCATCTACATATAAATAGAAATCGCGCCGCTGTTCCATTGGGATATCAGAACGCGACATGGCTGCCTGCAAAATTTTGGGGACCAAAATCAAGCCCAAAAAGTTAGAGTTTTCCTCCCCGATCCGGCCTTTGGACAGATTCATAATCAAAATCTTGCCCTCATCCATGACCTTTCGAAGATCAAATGAAGATTTGGATTGACCAATAATATTTCTCATCATTTTATTGGTAACAAAGCGGCCGAATTTAGACACGGTGTAATCCAAGACTTCTGATTTGTGAAAGTCAGTGGTTTGGGCAATCTGGTCAGTCCAGTAGCGCCTGACCACCGGATCTGCCACCTTGGGCAGAAGCTCCCGGACAAAATCTGCATCAGTCATCAACCTAACCACCTCCACAAAGGTGGCCCCGGGCGAAGACATGGCAGTTAACATAGCATTTCTCACGCCATGCTCAAACCGGGGACCAATAATACCGGTTTTATTCGGATCAAACAACTTATACATCAAGCCAATAATGGATGCCACCACAAAGTGTTTTTGTTCCTCGTTATATGCCTCAAGCATATTTAATCCAAAGGGACGGGTCATATCCGAAGGATCAAAGTAAATTACATCTTCCGCCCGTTGCGGTGGAATCAGCTGCAGTAACTCTTCTGCCGCATCCCCGTGGGGATCAATAAAACACAAACCCTTGCCAGCCAGGATATCTTGCAACATTAAGGTTTTTAACAACTCTGATTTTCCGGTACCGGTTCGGCCGATAATATACATATGTCTTCGCCGATCATCCTCAGACAAATACACCGGCCGGTCTACTCCCCGAAACACTGACCTGCCCAAATACAAACCGGAGGTAGGAATTTTTTCCGGAGCCGGTGCTCGCTTGGAGGACAACCAATCGATGTAAGGAGTTTCTATGGATTTGCTGGGAAAATGAAAAATTGAGGCTAGTTCATCTGCCGTCAACACCGGCACCTTGGAATACCTGGGCATATAACGATAAATAAAATCAGTTAAAAATCCTTTTTCCGAATGAACTTTAGCCCCGGAAAAACCATTGTAAGGGCCGGAAAATTGCTCAAAAGCAGCCTTAATATTGGTCAGATGCGCCTTGGCTGATTCAGAACTGGAACTGGAAGCAACAATCCGCACACTGGCATCAAAACCGGCCTTAACCACCTTACCCTCCACCGCTTCTAACTCTTTGGCGTCAGGCGGAGCTTTGGGATGTTTTTCATCCCCCGGCTCCTTTTGCTTTTTTAACCACTTTTTACCTAAATCCTTCCACTGCCCGCCTGAAGGAGAAATCATCAGCTGGATCGCCGCTCCCTCCCCCGGCTGCATTTTGGCTAAAGCTGAAGTTAAAGCAGACAATGGATCGGTGGGTAAATCACGAAAACTTTTAATGGGAAAATAATCTGCGCTTTTTAATTTTAATTGGGCATAAGCGGTCTGGCCGGTTTCGGAAAAAATATTGTATTCCGGAACTTCTTTAATCTCGGCATCAGGATAAGCCCCATGAATCTGTTTTTCTATTAAATCCTGCAAAGATTTATGAACTGAGATAAAAAATCTAATTGATTCGTGTAAAGCCACAATCTCAAAAGACAAGTGCGGCTGCGGAGTAAACATCCCAAACATCCCGCCGGATTTGCGCAAAGAAGCCAAGGTGGCAAAAAGCTGTTCAGCAGCATCAATCTTAATTTCGTTACCGCGTGGCACTTTAACCTGCAAAAGTACATATTGCAAAGAAGCTTTTTCCCGGTCCCGGTATTTAAACCAACCCACCAGGTACTTTTTCAAGAATAGAAGCACCCCAGCACCCAAAAGGACCAACCCCAAAAGGGCAATGGCGCCGACTATTAATCCGGTAAAATCTGGTCCTGTTGTTGGCGTGACTTCCATAATTTCTTTTTTGGGCAATCCTTCCTATTTTAATCTGCCAACGAAGTCATTCTACCGGATTGCCCATCACGGAATAATGACTATTATGCTGCTTTTTTTAATTGTAATTTCTTCCACAGCATTTCTTTGAACTTCTTTACTGACGTTTCATTTTCTGTAGTAGTACCAACATGCGTAGTAGGAGTAACCCCACCTATATACTCCTCAATAGTACCTCCAATAACACGAGCCTGATCCTTAGTTATATCTGCCAACGCCTCTTGAATATTCTCTAATGAAGATCGATCATGAGGATTAACCGATTGTTGGGTTGCTGGATGTCCAAGTCGACGCAAATTACTACTTGTCTCTGCATGCAAATCCTGCATAGGTTGATCTGCTGACTGGATTATTCCTTTTGGAGCAGGTTCGTTCATACGCGTATTATCTCACATTCCCTTTATCCAATAAAGACAACTTTCCCCGCAATCCTTGCCTGGGGAATTGGGCCAAAATCCCTACTGTCAGTACTACCATCTTCATTATCACCATAAACAAAAATATCACGATCGTGATATTTTTGAATGCGCTTGATCATTTCCCGACCGTTATGTCTTATCACCACAATATCCCCAACTTTGGGTTGGGAAAAAAGATATGCCCAATTAAAAACCAATACCTCATGGCCTGGTTTTAAAGTGGGAAACATACTGTTACCACAAACAACAAAACGGAAAAAGGGAAAGAAAATCACTTTTTGGTTTGACTGAAAATATCCGCAATTTCATCTACCGCTTTGATAAGCTCCATGGCCTTTTCTTCATCTACTCCTCTTTTGTTATCCGAACATAACTTAGTAGTTTTCCAAACTAAATCATGCAGATTAGGAAATTTTTCCAAATGTTCACTCTTAAAATAATCTGTCCAAAGGATCAATACTTCTCTTTTACAAATCTCCGCATGTTCTTCTTTCACCATCACCATTCGGACAAAATTATTTCTATCCACAACGGTTGAGTTTTCTGTTGGTAGCTCATTTATCTTTTGCACCATCTTTAACACAGTTTGGGCGGCCAATTGGGCATTATGCGGATCATATATCCCACAGGGAATATCACAATGGGCATAAACAGGCCTTGCCGGAAGTAATTTAATCAAAGATTTAACAAAATTCATTATTTTAATATAACAACTTAATTTTAGTTTTTCAGTAATTTTTTTCGCAAAGCCCCATCGATTTAACCACCGTTTCCTTCGGTCGGCAAATGCATGTGCTCCAAATATTCCTCCACATCAAAGGCAGCTTTACAACCGGCCCCGGCTGCAGTAACTGCCTGCCGGTATTTATGATCAGATACATCACCAGCCACAAAAACTCCGGCAATGTGAGTACGACCTTCCGGAGTAACAACTATATAGCCCTTTTCATCCAACTCCAGTTGACCCTTTAAAAAATCAGTATTCGGCTTGTGTCCAATAGCAACAAATACTCCCTCAAGCTGAATTTCGCTAGTTTTTTCATTATGAATATTCTTTAATCTGACTCCGGTCACTTTCTCTTCGCCCAATACTTCTTCAACTACCGAATTAAAAATAAAATCAATATTTGGCTTGCTTTTAACCAATTCTTGTAAGGCCGGTTGCGCCCGCAGCGCATCTCTTCTATGAATGATGGTAACTTGCTGACAAAGTTTAGACAAATAGTTTGCCTCCCGTAAAGCCGTATCCCCTCCTCCCACGATGGCCACTTTTTTACCCTTGAAGAAAAAACCGTCGCAGACTGCACAGGCAGATACGCCTTTTCCCCGCAATTTTTGTTCTGACTCCAGTCCTAACCAGCGGGCTGAAGCACCGGTCGCAATAATTACTGACTGAGTTCTAAATTCGGAGCTCTCGGTTTTAACAACCAATGGTTTGGTTTTAAAGTTAACCGAAACCACATTCTCGCTTGCAAACCGGACATTAAACCGTTCGGCCTGTTTGCGCATTTTTGCCATCAGCTCCGGCCCCTGAATGCCTTCCGGAAAACCGGGAAAATCGTCCACATCTGTAGTTAGCATTAATTGTCCGCCTGCCTCACTACCGGTAATAACCAACGGGTTTAAATTGCCTCTGGCAGCATAAATTGCGGCTGTCAAACCGGCCGGTCCGGAACCGATAATGATCAGTTTCTCAGTTTTTTCCATTTTTGCTTGAAAATTAAGCTTTTACCTTCTTCTCACACTAGGGGTAGCCGTCTTTTGTTTAACCGAACCGCTTGCCTCTTTAGGAGTAGCAGACGGACTGGCTGTTGCAGTAGCAATAGGTGTAGGTGTAACCTGAACCTGTTGTTCTATCCTCGGAGCGATAGACGACTGAACCCGACTTCTAAGCCATATCAAATACCCTGCAATCACTACCAATATCAACAATATCACTACAATTGAAACATTTCTGCTCACAAACTCACCTCCTCTGGGCAAGCGCTTCTATCTTAAACCTTTTGCTTTCGCAAAATCAATACAGAAGCAAGAAATCCTACTGCCGCCCCCAAAAGTCCCCCACCTAACACATCTGATAACCAATGCTCGCCCAAATACACCCGGGTTAATCCCATCAGAAAAGCCAACAGTACAAGAGACGATAAGACAGTAAGCCTAAAGAGTGATTTTTTGGAAGAAAAAACCAATATGACTACAAAAACTGTAATAATAAAAATTGTCCGGGTCATGTGTCCTGAAGGATAGGAAAAATTAGTGTGGATATAAAAGGTAGGTAAATTAGTGGGTAAAACACTGCGGTGAAAGAAAAGCGGCGGACCGGGATGAAAAACCACCAGTTTACCAAACACCTCTCCCATTGAAGCCGGAACAATCATTAACCATCCTAATATTGCCAACCACCTACCCCGGATTAAAGCCAAAGTCGCCAGAATCATACAAAAACCCACCGTCACCTCAGCGCTACCTAATAAACTAAAATAGGAAAAAATACCGTCAAAGCGACGGGAAATATGATCCTGCAGTTTAACCGTGGTATCAAAATCAATTTTTTGCCAGCGTTCTTTGGCCACCGTATAGGAAAAATAGGTAAAAAATACAGTAAAAACTGCGGTCAGCAGGAATAATTTAGCTTTCATTTAAGGATGGAATCTCCAAAGGCACAAGACAAGACTAATAAATAAGCAATATTTTAATTATACACTAATTTAACTTAACGGCCCAACAGCTTACTGCTGGACAGCTTACTGCTGGAATAATTACCGATAGACTTAGTCACCAACTGCAGTTTGGCTCCGACCAATTCAGCCGTTCTTTGATGATGAACATTACCGGCATCTTTTGAAGTTATGGCAATCACATCAGGCTTGATTTGACTTATCAATTTATCATAACCAGCATTGGATTTGATAAAAGGCAACATCACCACAAAATCAACTGTACCCAGAGCGGATAAAACTTGGGCCCGCTCCTTTTGAGTGTGAACAGGCCGGTCAGAACCTTTTAATTGTTTAACTTTTTGATCACTTTCCAAAAAAACTATCAGCATATCCCCGACCTGTTTGGCCTTCTCCAAAAAAACGGTATGCCCCGGGTGCAAAATGTCAAAACATCCGCCTGCCAACACTACAGCCTTACCCGTTTTTTTAGCGTTTTGACAAACTTTAACAATTTTGCTTACCGATAGAATCTCTGCCATATTTATGGAATTACACCGAAGTTATGATACACTTTTAATCATGGACAATCCAAAGATCGCTACCATCAAAGAACTCAGGGAAAGCTTCAGCCCCATTAAAAACATCAATATTATACATCACAATCAATTAACCACCCTGGATAAATTAGCTTTATTTGTGACGGAGAAAATTGGCAGCATGGGGTTTTTCTTCTTTATTTTGGCCTTTAATCTTAGCTGGATTGCCTGGAATACCTGGGCCCCTAAAGACTTAGTGTTTGATCCGGCTTTTAGCTTTTTAATCTTGCTTTTTATCAATAATATCCTGCAGATTTTATTTATGCCTTTGATTATGGTAGGACAAAACTTACAAGGCCGTCACGCCGAGCTTCGGGCCGGACATGAGTATCAAGTCAATATTAAAGCTGAAAAGGAAGTTGAGACAATTTTGCTCCATTTGGAAAATCAACAACAGTCAATCTCCAAAATCTTAGAAAAAATAGATAATTTAAGTCGCAAGTAATTTTGCTTTGGCTTTAGCTGCTGCTTTTGCTTTAAGCAAGGAGGCAGTTTTGGATTTTCTTTCAGCAATAGCCTTATCAACCAATTTCTGACACTCGGAATCCGGGCAAACAGTTTGAGTATGAATTACTACCGTTGCGCCAATTTTTTCCTCCCAAGTTTTACCGTCTACCCTTTCCTTACCGCAATTAATACAAGGGTTACTCATATGAAGTGAGCGGAGTATAACAAAAAATATTTATTAAATCAATCTTTTGTACTGGAACCCTAGATACCGTACACCACTCCTTTCTGGTGTAGATAACTTGTAACATACTCTTGTGGGGTTTGGTAGTGGATGGCTTGATGAAACCTGTGATTGTTGTAATGGTCATTAAATTCATCACAAAGCCTTCTAACCTCCTCAAGCTCAGGCAACAAGTCCCTGTAATGAAGAAATTCATATTCCAGTGTTTTGATTAACCTCTCTGCTCTAGAGTTCATTTTAGGGGTATGAGGATGGGTAAAGTAATGAGGGATACTTAACTTCTCTGTTAGTTCATGGAATTTAAGTAAATACTCTGGTCCATTATCAGTGTTGATAGCAGAAATATTAAAGGGAAAGTAATCAATCACTTTTAACAAAAAGTTTGCTGCATTAGTGGAATTACATGATTTGTATGCATAGACAAATCCTAATCTGGATTTACAATCAATAGCTACATAGATGTAAAATCTTTGTCCTAATATATACAAATGCTTGGTAT
This sequence comes from bacterium, assembly GCA_021786105.1. GTDB lineage: Bacteria > Patescibacteriota > Microgenomatia > Daviesbacterales > UBA10151 > UBA10151. The sequence continues at coordinate 766 of JAJYNW010000017.1, read as the reverse complement.
CAATCTGAACCAGTGAACCTAAATCTTTCTCTTTTAACCCAATGGCAGCCTTGATTCTGGCTATTTTGTAATTTCTGGACTTGTTAATCTTTTTAATATGCTCTGTATTTTGCAGTTCAATATGTCTGTTAATGACTTTTTGGATTACTTTAGAAGAGACTTTAATACCAGCTCTTTTTAACTCTTCCTCAACTTCATACTTGGATTTGGTTAAGTCATTTAACCTAATGTCATAGATTTTCTTCAATACTTTAGGATCTGTAGTCATCTCCCTTAATCTATGAGGAGTACATAGTTTGGTATTAAACTCCAGTGTAGCCAGGTTATACGGACTAAATTTCCTTTTCCAGAGGTAGAAGGTATCTGGTGATATTCCAAAATGTCTACAGTTAACCTGGCATTTTTACCATGAGCAAAATACCAATCCATCCATTCCAGCCTTTTTAAAGCTTTCTTGGATAGATTGAAATCTTTCACCTTAATCTCTACCGGAAGTATTTTAAAGGCTCGCATGTAGCAGCCATTATATCTGCCGTTCAATTAAATGTCCTAAGTGTACGGAATGTATCGGATCCTAGACATCTTTTTAACTAATTAACGGGGAGCCAGAATCAAAAAATAAATTAATCCGTAAATAACCGCTCCGATTATTAAGTAAATAACGATCCATTGCCATAACGGCCGTTTACCGTAATATTCTTTCTTTTCATAATCATCCTTATCGTATGCCATCTTAAAGCAAAAGCCATCATAGCCTCCCTTTAAA
>JAJYNW010000026.1 GCA_021786105.1 bacterium | reverse complement strand
CGAAGTATTCTCCATAGAAATCCGACACTTCCAGTAAAATGGAAGAAGTGAATCAATTAACTAAAATTACGATTGCCTGGGAACTCTATGAGCAGGAAGTTCCTAAGACCCATATAGCTAAACAGTTAGGATTAAACAGAGAAACAGTTCATCTGTGGATTTGTGGTATTGAAAGTTTAGGGTTACTGGAATTTTTAGATAAGTATACTAATGCCAAAAGAGGACAAAGAGTTAAAAGACAAATTGATCCCATCCTCAAAAGAAGAGTCTGGAAGATTAGGGAAAGGGAGATGGACTGTTGTGGACAAAAGATTAAATATTTTTTAGAACAAGAGTATGGACAATCTCCTGCTGTGTCTAAAATCTATGAAATTTTAGCAGAGAAATACAAATTAAGAAGCAAATGGAAAAAGAACCAGTTAAGAGGTCCTGTACCTCATGCCCAGAAGCCCCGAGAAGTTATCCAAATGGATTCAATTGATTTTGGAGAGGTCTTTGCCTTTACGGGTGTTGATATCTACTCCAAAGAAGCTGATGTAATCTTGAGGCCATCTTTAACAGCCAAAGATGGAGTAATATTTTTAGATACTTGTATGAGCAGAAGATTTAATGGGCATTCTGATCTAATTCAAACTGATGGAGGATCAGAATTTAAGGATGAATTTAAAAGAAAAGTCTACCAATATACAGATAGATTTAGAATAGCTTCACCTTACAAGAAAAATGAACAGGCATATATTGAGAGCTTTAATAGAACAGTTAGGAAAGAGTGTTTGGGTTGGGTAAAGTACAAAGCAAATCAAATACCTCAACTTACCCTAGTTGTTAACCAGTTCTTAGACAGATATCATTATCACAGGCCACATATTAACAAAGGCATGAGACCACCCTTAGAGAGGAGTTAGTGTCGGATATTTACGGGGACATTGCGGGGATAGCCATGCTTGTGGCTCGCAGTGCTGGTTTGTACCTGATATAATCAACTTTATATATGACTCCGGGTTCATGGAGAGCCAGACAGGAAAATAAAAAGATCTGGAAGTTTAAATTTTTATCAAGTCTATCCACAGGGATACTAATTACAGTAGTAGGCTTTCTGCTTTTGCTTTTCGGAGCTGTTATTTTCTTTGCTACCCAGGTGCCCGATCCTTCTGATTTATCAAGCCGCGAGATAGCTTCCGCTACTAAAATTTTCGATAAGAACGGTCAATTACTTTATGATATTTACCAAAACCAAAACAGAACGCCGGTAAAGCTTTCTGATATTCCTCCCTACATTAAAGAGGCCACAATTTCTATAGAAGATAAAGATTTTTATAAACATGGCGGTTTTTCCCTAGTCGGAATTGGCCGGGCTTTTTTTGATCTGGTAATCCACCGTCAAGTTGAAGGCGGCGGTTCTACGCTTACCCAGCAGCTGGTGAAAAATGCCTTGCTTTCAGGTGAACGGACGCTGACTCGTAAACTTAAAGAACTTATATTGGCCATCCAAGTAGAGCGGGCTTACAGTAAGGATCAGATCCTGGAAATGTATTTGAATGAAATTCCCTATGGTGGTACGGCCTATGGAATTGAAGCTGCCTCAAATCTATATTTTGGAAAATCTGCCAAGGATTTGGATTTAGCCCAGGCTGCCCTGCTGGCCGGACTGCCTCAAAGGCCTTCTGTTTATTCCCCGTACGGAACTCACCCTGAACTGGCTAAGGCCAGACAGAAGGAAGTGCTAAGGAGGATGGTGGAAGATAAGTATATTACTCAGGATCAAGCAAAAGCAGCGGAAGATGAGCCGTTAACCTACCGGACCGGCCAAAGCGAACAGGGCTTCAAAGCCCCCCATTTTGTGTTGTATGTCAAAGAAAAACTGATTGAGCAATTTGGTGACAAGATGGTGGAAAGTGGAGGTCTTCGGGTAACTACCACCTTAGACTACGATCTGCAGAAAAAAGCTGAAGAAATAGTTAAAAAAGAAGTAGATGATTTGACTTCGGCCAAAGTGGGTAATGGGGCGGCAGTGGTGTTGGATCCTAAAACCGGTCAAATTCTGGCCATGGTCGGCAGCAAAGATTATTTTGGGGATTCCAAGCCTGATGGTTGTAAAGAAGGAGCGACTTGTACTTTTGAGCCCAATGTCAATGCAGCTATCTCTCCCAGGCAGCCTGGTTCAGCCACCAAGCCGATTGCTTATGCCAGAGCCTTGGAAAAAGGTTATACAGCTAATCAGGTTTATATGGATGTTAAGACCGAATTCCCGGGAGGCAATCAGCCTGCTTATGTTCCGGGCAATTATGATGGCCAATTTCATGGCCCTGTCCAGATGCGGTATGCCTTGGGTAATTCCTTTAATATTCCGGCCGTTAAAAACCTGGCTTTAGTGGGAGTAAAAGATGTGATGAATCTGGGTTATCAAATGGGTTTATCAACTTGGGAACCGACGGAAGATAACGTTAATTCAGTTGGTCTGAGTCTGGTGTTGGGAGGACGGGAGGTTAGACTGTTGGACTTGGCTTCGGCTTACTCGGTATTTGCCAACCAAGGCCGTCAGCTTGACCCGGTTTCTATTTTAAAGGTTACTGATAGCAAAGGGAGAACCCTGTTTGAGTTTCATGAATCTGAAGGGAAAAAAGTTCTGGATCCGGGTATTGCTTTTATTATTTCCGATATTCTCTCGGATAATGGGGCCAGAACGGCCGCATTTGGCTCAAATTCGGTTTTGGTAATCCCCGGTAAGACAGTGGCAGTCAAAACCGGTACAACTGATCAGAAAAAGGATAACTGGGCAGTAGGTTATACACCGTCTGTTGTAGTAGGTGTTTGGGTGGGCAACAACAATAACAGTGATATGAGCCCAACAATTGCGTCAGGTGTGACCGGTGCTTCCCCGATTTGGAATAAGATTATGACGGCCGCTTTACAGGGTAAACAGAATGAGCCGTTTATAAAGCCGGATGATGTAATTCAAGCCGATGTGGACGGATTGATGACCGGTAAACCGCACAACGGTTCCCCTACCCGCAAAGAATACTTTATTGCCGGGACAGAGCCAAAAAGTGAATCCAGCGCTTATCAGCATCAAAAAGTTTGTAAAACTAACCCTCATCGGTTGGCTAATGATAATGAAGACAATGAGGAAAAAGATGTGATAGTTTTACAGGAAAATGATCCGACCGGAGCGAATAAATGGCAAACCGGGATAGACCAATGGGTGTTGACAGCTCCGAATCCCTTACTGGTGGGGGTAACTAAAGGTTGTTCAGGGGTTCCGGGATTTACTTCGGGCGGTGGCGGAGTGATTGAGATTGTTAATGTGGGAAATGGAGCTAATGTACCGCGCGTGTTTGATGTCCTGGCTAAAGCTAATTCACCAGCCGGGGTGAAGAAAATTACCTGGTTAGTAGATGGTGCAGTGAAATCAACCATGACTGCTGAACCTTTTGCTCTGCATGTGGAGTTCCCGCAAGGTGATAAAGGCTCACACACCATTACAGTGACTTTGGAAGATAACAACGGCGGAACTTTTTCTTCTTCAATTGGGGTTACTGTAGCTTTGTAAATTCTATTTCCAAAATAGCTATCCTTTGATCTATTCCGAATTTATTAACAAATTTGGGGTGGATTTCTCCAATTTTGCCTATTTTTTTACCATCTTTTTCTAAAACAGCAAATCTATTCGGGTGGAATAAATTACCGTTGTCATTTTGAGGGAGTGAAATGACCGAAGAATCTCCCACGGATGTGGGACTCAAATAAATTGAGAGATCCTTCACTGCGTTCAGGATGACAGAGAGCTCGGCAATGGGGTTATCCGTGCCATTACTAATAGCAATTGCCAAATGGTAGCTTTCTTTTGGTCCTTCTGGGGTTTCCTGGTAGACTTTGCCGGTTTCAAAAATCGCTACATCTTTAATGCCATTTCGGATATTTTTGGCAGTTACTTCCAAAAGATTGGGCCATAAATTATTCCGCATATATTCTGTTTCGGCAGACATGGGGTTAAGGATTTTAATCAGCTTTCTTCTATCAAAATTAACATTTTTCAAAACCTGAGTTGAATAAAAAGAATAAGTATGAATTTCGGTTAAACCTAAATTAACTAAGGTGTTTTTTAGTTGATAAACCAGTTCGTAAAATGACTGGTCAATTTTTTTCGGTGTTTCTCCGGGCAGTTCTTTGGCCGGAAGTTTTTCATAACCGTACATTCTGGCTACTTCTTCAATCACATCATCTTCGATCTCGATATCCAGCCTGAAATAAGGTACTGTTACTTCCCAGCCGTCTTGGATCTTCTCTACCCCAAAATGCAGCCTATTTAAATAAGTCTCCACAGCCTCCGGTTTAATTTCTATTCCGATAATGGTATCCAGTCTTTTTTTGGTTAAGGTAATTTTTCTTTCCTGATCTACCAAATTGCCGCTCAAAGTGATGGCGGTGACTTTTCCGCCTAAGCTTTCATACATTCTGATAGCTGCATCAAAAGCCTGCAGGCATCTTTTTTTGGTTAGTCCGTGCTGGAATCTTCTGCTGGCTTCGGATTGCAAGTTTAGTCTAGTGGCGGTTTGCCTCAAATTAACCGGGTCAAAAATAGCAGCTTCCAGTAAAATGGTATTGGTGGAGTCAGTAATTTCACTATTTTGTCCTCCCATCACCCCAGCAATACCGACAGCCTTTTCCGGATCAGTAATTAATAGATCAGAAGGATGAAGCTTTCTTTTTTTACCGTCCAAAGTCACAATCTCCTCCCCTTCCCGGGTAGTCCTGACAATCAGGGTTTCATCTTTGACAACTCCGGCGTCAAATGAATGTAAAGGCTGGCCGTATTCCAGCATGATTAAATTGGTGACATCAGCTACATTATTAACCGATCTCATGCCGGAGTCAGCTAATTTTTTAACCCAGTCCGGCGAAGAAGGTTCAATTTTTAAGCCTTCAATTTTGGCAATACAATATGTTGGACAGAGATCAGGATTTTTTACCTCAATTTTAGTCTGAGGAAAGTTATTACTCAACCAAATGTACTCATTTTCAGATTGTTCTGAAAATCTAATCTTAGAATCAGTTATCGCAGCCACTTCATAAGCAACCCCGCGTAAAGATAACAAATCTGCCCGGTTATAACCTTTCATATCCAGCTCAAAAAATTGCGGGGTTTCTTCCTTTACGCCGATAGTGCGAAGCGGCAGCAGTTTTATAACTTCTTCTATGGTAACTTTCAGCTCCACTAATTCTTTTAGCCAGTGTTTACTTACTTTCATAACACGTCTCCTTCCGGCTCAGCTATTTTAGCCGGACTAATTGGTTTTTTTCTTTCATGAATTTTGTTTAAGGCTTTTAGGTTGCCGCTTTTAAAGATTCGGATATCTTCAATGCCATACTTTAACATGGCCATTCTTTCCGGTCCAAAACCCCAGGCAATGCCGGAATATTCATTGGGATCAATCCCCCCATTTTTTAAAACTTGCGGGTGAATCATGCCGGCTCCGGCCAGTTCCAGCCAACCGGTCCAGCCGCACACTTTGCAACCCTTTCCTTCACAAAACAGGCATTGCCCGTCCACCCCGGCTCCCGGTTCTACAAACGGGTAATATTTTGGCCTCATTCTGACTTTAGTATTTTTTCCCAAGACTGCTTTCAAAAAGTATTCAGAAAGGTATTGTAGATTAGCCATGCTAACACCTTTATCCACATAAACTATTTCAAATTGTTCCAACGTGTGCTCGTGTCTAGCATCCAGGTTTTCATAGCGGAAACAGCGGTCGATAATCATCATCCGAAGGGGTGTTCCAAATTCACGCATACTTCTGACTTGGGCATTGGAAGTGTGGGTTCTCAGCAGTAATTTGCCGGGCGCATAACCGGGGTAATCTATATATAGTGTATCCCAAAGGTCTCTGGCCGGGTGGCCTTTCGGGATATTAAGAAGCTCAAAATTGTATTCATCAGTATCAATATGGGGAGCGGAAAACTGCTGAAAGCCTAATCTTTTGAAAAGTTCAATGGTTTCCTGTTCCAGCTTGGTGACCGGGTGCAGATGGCCTTGCCTTTTAGCCTGTAACCTTCCAGGTTGCAGCACAAACTTCTCTGTTTCCAGCTTTTTGTAGCCTTCTTCCCTAATGGCGGTTCTTTTGTCCGCAATTACAGCTTCCAGTTCTTTTTTGATTCTGTTAAAAAGCGGGCCGACTTTTGGGCGCTCCTCTTTAGGGACTTTGGGAAATTCTTCTGAAAGTTTATTAACTACCCCATTTTTGCCAAATAGCTCCAAAAAAATCTCATCCAATACTTTTAAGTTTGGGGCCGATTGAATTTTTTTAAGATAATCTTTTTGAATTTGAGAAAGTTTTTGTTCCACGCTTTGATTCTAATATAAAGTTCGGCTTCACGAAAGAGTGTAATTGAGTGATAATGGAATTGTCACTATTTCAAATTAGATTCGGGGTCCGAAATGGAGAGTATATCCCGAAGGCAGTTTAACCGAAGCTTTGTTTGAAGATTCAAGATCTGTATTAACGAAATCCAGCAATTCCTGTATGGCCCTTGTGGAGCTATCTCTATTTGGATCCTCTCCACTGAGGACACTTCTTAAATTAGCTCGATATTTGTTCTGAACTAAGACTGCAATAGCTCGTACATCGGCTTCTTGATATTCCCTTCTTCCTTCAATGCTTCTTTCTGGAATTGGAATTGCGCGGTCCTTTTCCCATCTAAAAAGGGTTGATTTAGAGATACCAAAGATACCCTCAACCAAAGCTGTTGATAAAGGATAATCCAGCGGTTTCTGGGGTGGATAAATTGTTATTGAATTTTCTCTATTAGCTTCAGTCACAGCATAATTATAAACTATGGGATTTGTTTTGTCAATTTGGAATTAACCCGGTTTTCTAAGGGTAATTTTGATAAAGCCTTCAGCGTATTTTAGTTTTGGCTTGGCTTTTTGGCTCATGATTTTAGACATTTCTTTAATTCTTTCCCCGAATTTTTCTATGTTCTCAAACTGACTTTGATGGCATGTGATGGCTGCAATTTTTTTATCAACAGTTTGAGTAATATCCACAAAAAAATTAGCTTTTTGGAAATTTAGAATTAAGAGTTCTTCCACAATATGCGGTTCTAAACCTTCTTCCATAAGTTCCGGGAAGGTTCGGGCATTTCTGGCAAAAGGATACACACAATCCATGGTCGCTTCTCCACCAATCCGGTGGTCCGGGTGGTTGACCATGTTGCGGTGTTCATCGTAATAAAGCGTGGGATCCCAGCAAATAACTGTTGTCGGTTTAATCTGGCGAATGATCTTAACAATATGTTTTCTCAGACTGGCGGTATTTTCCAATTCCCCATCCACAAAGTCTAAAAAGAACACCTTCTTTACCCCTAAAATATCGGCTGCTTTTTGTTGTTCTGCTTTCCTGATTCTAATTAGTTCCCTGGTGGAGATGGTAAGGTCTTCAGAGCCCTTACTGCCATCTGTCAGGACCAGATAATAAGCTTCTCCGCCTTCGGTAATGGTTTTGGCAACAGTACCGGCACAGCTGATATCAATATCATCAGGATGAGCTCCTACTGCAAGGATAATTTTTTTCATATTACTCTGTCATTCTGAACGAAGTGAAGAATCTCTTGCGAATGCAAGTATCATGGTATCCAGGATAAACCTAGAGATCTTTCGGCTAATCGCCTCAGGATGACATTATTGTGTTACTTGCTGAACAATTTTTTTAAAGTCATCTAAATTGTGAACAGCCAATTCTGCCAAAATTTTTCTATCTATGGTGATATTTTTGGATTTTAGCCCCGCTATAAATTTAGAATAGCTTAAACCTTCATTTCTGACTGCATTTCCCAACTGGATAATCCAAAGTCTTCTCATATCCCGTTTTCTATTCTTGCGGCCGGCAAAAGCATAAGCTCCGGCATGTAAAAGCGAAGATTTAGCTTCTTTGACCAGCTTACTTCTTCCGGCTCTGTGGCCTTTAGTTAACTCTAAAACTTTTTTATGTTTTCTGTGTGCAACAAGACCTCTTTTAACTCTTGCCATAGTAACCTCCTTTTTTGAAGAAATTAATTATTTTCCCAAAATATCCGGCCCGGTTAATCCCGGCGTAATTTCTGGCCGAGGTATTAACCGCCCGCGCTCTTCCTGTTTGTCTAAAATTCCGAGTTTCTTTACCCATAAAATTTTTAAAGCCCGATTATCTTTCTAAGCTTTCTGGCTTCTCCTTTGAAAAAGGTAATGGTTTTCTTTTGCCGATTTAAAGCACCTTTACTTTTGTGCCTTTTTAAGTGTCCTGAACCAAATTGATGCTTACGCAAAATTTTACCCTTTGAGGTAACTTTAACACGTTTTAATACTGATTTATTAGTCTTTTGTTTTGGCATATAAATTAGTGACCTTTTCCAACAATCATGGACAGTTTTCTTCCTTCCATTTTAGGTTCTTTTTCAACACTAACCTTGTCTCCCAAAAAGCTTAAGGCTTCCTGTAAAACCTGGTAGCCTACTTCCTGGTGAGCCATTTCCCTACCTTTAAACTTTACAGTCAGCTTGACTTTATGACCCTCTTTCAAAAACTCTTCCGTTCGGTTCAACCTGACCTTAAGATCATGCTCAGCAATCCTGGGTGACAGCCATAGCTCTTTCAGTTCTCCGGCTGAAGCACCTTTCCGGGATGCTCGTTCCTTTTTGTTTTCCTCATACCTGAATTTTTGAAAATCAGCTATTTTGGCAACAGGCGGATCTACATTTGGGGCAATTTCTATTAGATCCTGTCCTAATTCCCTGGCTTTTGCTAAAGCTTCGGCGCGAGGTATGACTCCAACCTGTTCCCCCTTGGAATCAACTACCCTAAGCTTTTCAGCTTGGATATGCTCATTAATACGATAAAACTTGGCCAGTTAACGAGCCTCCTCTGTCATATGATCTTTGGTAGATATTAACATAAATTAGGCTTTAGATTCAATCTCCGAATTTATCCGGGTTAAAAAGTCCTCTATTGATGAAACGCCAAGGTCTTGACCGGCTCTGGTTCTTACGGCAATTTTATTTTCATTTTGCTCGCGGTCGCCAACAATAATCATGTAAGGAATTTTTTGGTTCTGGGCGTCCCGGATTTTGGCTTGCATGGATTCTTGTCTTTTATCAATCTCTGCCTTGATATTTGCAGACTTTAGTTGTTCGAGTACTTTTTGTCCATAATCCTGATGCCGATCGGCAATGGGTATAATTTGTACTTGAACTGGTGATAACCAGACTGGAAAAGCTCCGCCATATTTTTCAATCAGGAAGGCCATAGTTCTTTCAATAGCTCCGATGGAAGACCGGTGAATCACAATGGGTTGTTTTTCTTTTCCGTCCTCATCTATATATTTAAGATGAAATCTTTGGGGCAAAACAAAATCATATTGAACAGTGAAAGCAGTTTCTTCTTTGCCGCTGACATTTTTGATTTGGACATCAATCTTTGGTCCGTAAAAAGCTGCTTCATTTGGAGCTTCATAAAATGGCGCTTTTGCTTCCGTTAATACTTCACGCAGAATGTTTTCCGCTTTATCCCAAGCTGCGTCATCCTTGTAATATTTCTTTTCTTCTTTTCTGTCGCCTAATGATAATCTATAGCGGTAATCCTGTCCTTTTACAAAACCTAACTTGCTATTTGCAAAGTCAATTAAATCTAAAACTTCCAGAATGACTTGTTTTGCCTGATTAGGGATGCAGAAAATATGGGAATCGGTTAAAGCAAATACTCTAACTCTAGTCAGCCCACTGAGTTCCCCACTTTTTTCATAGCGGAATTGTTGGGCTACTTCTGCAATCTTCAAAGGTAAATCCTTGTAACTTCGCATTTGGGATTTATATAACATGAAATGGTGCGGACAAGTCATCGGCCTAAGTATTAATTCTTCCTCATCAATTTTCATTGGCGGATACATAGTACCTTTGTAATAAGGATAATGGCCTGAGACTTTATATAAATCTACTTTAGCCAAAGGCGGTGTGATTACGTGTTGGTAGCCTCTTTTGATTTCTTCGTCAACAGCAAAGCGTTCAAGTTCCCGTCTGACGGTGGCACCTTTGGCGGTAAAAAGTGGCAACCCTTTTCCGACTAAATCCGAAAAAACAAATAGCCCCAAATCCTGACCGATTTTTCTATGGTCTTTCTTTTTTGCTTCTTCAAGCTGGTTTAGGTAATTGTCCAGCTCTTGCTGGGTTGGAAAACAAGTTCCGTAAATCCTGGTTAGCATTTTGTTTTTTTCTGAACCTCTCCAATAAGCTCCGGCAATGGATAAAAGCTTTAATGCGCCGATTTCTGTTACAGGACTTTCCGCATGCCCTCCCCGGCAAAGATCTTCAAAATTTCCCGCTTTGTAAAGTGTGATTGGTTCGTTCTTGGCAACAATTTCATCAATAAGCTCTAATTTATATGGATTATCTTTAAAGATTTCTTTAGCTTCCTCCGGAGATACCTCTCTTTTTTCAAAGTGGTCCCAGGAAGGAAGGAGCTGCCGCATTTTTTCTTCAATTATTGGCAGATCCTCTTCAGATAAAGCCCGTTTTAAACTTTGGGAGAAGTCAAAATCGTAATAAAAGCCATTTTCAATTGCCGGACCAATGGTCGGTTTGGTATCAGGCCAAAGCTCTGTTACTGCTGCTGCCAAAAGGTGGGCACAGGAATGCCTTAAATTGTTTAAATATTGCTGTTTGTCCATAAAAAAAGCCCCTCCTCCAGTTTTACTGGATTTAGGGGCCAAAGTTGGCGGTTCCACCCTAAATTATACTCTTTGATTTTTAACGTAAATCAGGCGAATGGCTCCAAAGTTGGTGAGTCTTTCTCGATGCCACTAAGTTAATTATATAACAATATTACTTTAAAATGTAAAGTCAAATTACCGGGGAGATTTTGGTAGCGCTTCCAGTATTTGACTTAAACCCGGAATAAAATTGAAAAATCGTAAAATTGCAATCACAATGGCAGCAATAATGGTGGCTCCAATTACCGTGCCTAGTCCCCAGGCCAGACCACCTAAAAAATTAGCAAAAATAATTTGTCTTTTCTTAAGATTCATATTGGCGGTTAAGTGCTTTTCAATCTGCGGAGTCATAAATATATTAACATAATGTGAGCGGTGCTGGATTTGAACCGGCGACCTCAGCAATGTCAATGCTGCGCTCTAGCCAACTGAGCTAACCGCTCTTAATTATTTTTGTGCAGAATTTTCTGCTTAGAAAAAGCAACCTGCGTTGTATTGCAATGTTACCACATTGGACCACACAAACTCCATGATATGAATTGTAAGTAGGACTACCAGCAGTCCGTTGATCGATACTTGGAGATCTGAAATTAATTAAAGGTAGCTTGAGTTGTTTTGACCAATATCTTTTAAGCTTTTCCGGATTTTGGTCAGCTCGCAAATGAAGGGAGCATTTAATTTTATCAATATTAATATTGAATTTTTTGATAAGTTATTTCTCGTATATCTTCTTCTCAGCATCAAGTGAGTATCTAGGATTTTTGAGTTTCTCAATCAAAGCTTCAATTACAGCATATAGTTTTTCATTATTTTCATTTCCAGCGTCTTTCGACTGATCTCTTCTGGCTTTCCTTAAAAATATCTGCAATCCTCTCACTATGCTTTCTGGTCCTAATCTCTTACTGTGAGCCGTCTCTCTGTAAAAAAGTTTTTTTCTTTCATCCTCTAAAGTCGTTATTTCATAACTGCCAGTTTTTCTCTTTCCTTTATTTGATATATCAATTGCATTTTCAATTTCTTCTTTTACAGAATTTTCTGCTCCCCCGACAAGTATTGCTATATCTACAGCTCCTTTTAATAAATCAGGGCGGTCCTTAAGATTTACATCTTCTATTAACATACTTTTATCGTTTGGACTATCACCAGCTCTTATTGCTATTTTAATCCCAAAAAATTGGCGTAGTTCATACAGTGCTTCGTGTTTGTCTATAGGCAGAATATCGGCCCAATATGTAGTATTTGAGGAATCATTCATATCTATTCCAACAGCCACTCTTAAATTTGGATACATCTGTTGTAGCAGATTCTGCATTTTTAAGGCTTGGTCGGAAGATGCTGTGTTGAAATAGCCGCTGACCTTGAAAGGTTCTGGAGTTTCTTGACCATTAAGAAATGTTTGTTCGTCTTCGGGTCTTTGGAATCTAAAATTAACCTTTTTAAAATCTTCAGATACATTTATTAGTGTATTTAATTGGCTAACTATTTCTGTTCTTTCAAACCCCTGATCGATAAGCTTTTGTTTATATACCTTATCTTCAAGGTAATGTCTTTTACCAGTCGCTTGGTCAATATTTAGAATCCATCTTCTTGTTCCGGCATCTGTATATATAACTGGAAAATAAGGCAAGTCTCCTTTTGCGATTCTTTCTTCAACAGAATTAAAGACTGGATTAAACTCTGCAGTTCTATCAATATGAAAAGGAACGCCAGTCACAGCAACGATTGGAATATTAGCCTCCCAGGCTGTAACAGCAAGTTTTCTGGAAACATCGTTTAAAACATCCCCTTTCATCCTAAATGTTTTGTCGATATCAAAAAAAAGAGCGGTTCTAGGAATATTTAATTGATCCTGTGCTATCATCATCCTCTCAAACTCTGATCCGCGGAAAGGATTAATTTGTCCATCTCTATTTTCGTAGATGCGGTCTTGTTCCATGAGAATATTGTAGCAAATTTAATAAGAGCTATTTTCTTAAGAGCTATTTTCTATAAAAGATTCCAGATTTTAGCCTACAGCCTGGGCTGAAAGATTGGCGGTGCCGCCGCCCTGGGTGCCGCTGCCACCTTCAAAAGCGCCCTCCATGGCACTGGGTTGCTTGGCTGGGTTAGGGATGGAAGTCTCTTTTTGTTGCTTGTCCGCTTTTTTCCGTTCTTCAATTAATTTCTTTCGCAGTTCTGCCCGTTGATAAATACTTCTGTCCTTATAACTGACTTGGTAGTGCAGTAACTGGTTCTTTTGCTCAGTGGGTAAATTAGTCATAATGTCGTTTATTTCTTCTTCAAACAGCAATTTGTCTTTGGCTCTTTGAGCTCTGTCTTTATCTTCTTTTAAAGCCTGGAAGAAAGCCTTCTTTCTTTCTGCTTCAGTCTTTTGTTTTTGCTCAGTCTGCACCTGTTTATTGAATTCAATTGAACCTTTTGAAGGAAATTTTTCAGCTCCATTTGATTCGGTTTTGGATTCAGCGATGATCACTGTTTGACTTAAATCAGAAGTTGCTTCATAAACTCCACCTGCCAGATCTTTTACAGTGGAAGCAATAGTAGAAACAATGGAAGTTTCTCTTTCAAAATCAGCTTCATCAAATAGATCCGGAATTCCTCCTAAAATATTCCTGGGATTAATTTTGTTTTTTGTACTACCGAAAGTGTTCATGGCAGTATATTTTACACCGTTTAAGCTATTTTTGCTGTGATTCGGGTTCAAGGATTAGTCCCTCTACACCGACTGGAGTTTGATTATTGGTTGCAGTTTTAAGGAATTTTCTTAACTCATCGAGTGATCGTTCGCCAATTTTTGGTGTACTATGATTTTGGAAATTTATGGTTCCTGCTGTTACAGGAGGATTAGGGTTTGTCGTATGTTCTGGTGTTTCCGGAATCGGGTAAACAGGAGCTGTTTCCCTCGGTTTAGTAGGTGAAATAGGATCTAATACTGACTTGTTCATATTAAACGAGCATATTCTACAACTTTATGGCTAGAAGTCAAATAAAACAATCGTTTTTAAAATATAAACTAATGTGACGATTGTTATGTAACTATCGCACCAACTATTCTTGCAAACGGATGTACGATAGTTATAAAACAGGTGTTAGAAATAGGCAAGAAAGTGGTAAAATAGCGCTATGCCCAGGTGGTGAAATGGCATACACGATAGGTTTAGGACCTATTGCTCGTAAGGGCGTGGAGGTTCAACTCCTCTCCTGGGCACCTTTAGCTGAATCGTTTAACAGCGGTATTATGGGCTTGAAACTCCAAAGAGTCATCTAAAGGCTTCAATTCGATTTTTTTGCCATATTTTAATTCCAAAGCTTTTTGCAGAAGCCAGTCAGCCAGTTTGGGGTTTTTGGGCAAAAGTGAGCCGTGCATGTAACAGCCCACGGCATTTTTATAAATACAGCCTTCAGCTTTACTGATTCCATTGTTACCAAACCCTTTTTTGACCATACCGAGCGGCGTAGCTTCCTTTTTCAGGTAAGTTTTGCCGGAATGGTTTTCGAATCCCACCAAAGGGCCAAACATGGAATCAATGACTAAATTACCAATCATCCGGTCAAAGCTGGCTAAAGTATAAGCGGGAAACAAACTGATGCCTAAAAGCTTTGGGCCGTTGTGAGGTTGGTAATATTCACCCAATAACTGATACCCTCCGCAAATTGCCAGCAAGGGTACTCCTCTCTCAGCTTCTGACTTGATAATTTTTTCTTTGCCGCTCGATATTAAATCCCCTGAAACTAATTCCTGGGCCTGGTCTTGTCCTCCACCGAAGAAAAAGATATCTGCATCGCCTTTTTCAAGCTTATCCTTAATGGAAATATTCCTGATTTCAACCTCTATTCCTCTCCACTCGGCCCGTTTTTTCAAGGCAATAATATTGCCGCTGTCACCGTAAATATTCATTAAATCACCATATAAATAGCCGATTATTAATTTCATAGTTAATTGTTCATTGTTAATAGAATAAAGCATAAACTATTATCTATTAATTCCCCTCCTCCCAGTATTGTTTCTTTAAACCAGACTTTGCAAGAATAGACTGTAATTCCAGCATGGCAGTATAGGTAGGTAAAATGAACAAGTGACCTTTTAAGCCTATCCTAGCCTCTTTAAAGGCTTTCTGTAGATTCGGTTCTAAGATAATTGTTTTGGGATCAATCCCGGCATATTTTAGTCTTAATGCTAAATCATGTGCTCGTGTGCCTGAAACTATCATGTCATGTCGAACTTGTTTCGGCATCTTTTTAGATCCTGAAATGAGTTCAGGATGACGATTACTGGTTAGTTTTTCAAATTTGGCGTCCCAAATCCAGGAGATATCTGTTCCGTCTGCCAAATTATCATTTAAAGCCAAAAACAGTCTGTCGTCTAGTTTAATATTTGGGGCAACAGTTTCAAAAACCTGGGTAGCTCCGGCCGGATTTTTAATTAGGAAGATATATCCTACCTCGGAGGTAGGAGTGCGATGAGACGTAGGGTTTAGACTAAATTTTTCTACCCGGCCAAAAGCCGGAGAGTAATCTTTTAGAGTTTCAGCTAGTTGTTGGATTGGTAAATTCAGCAAACAACCGCCAGCAAAGGCTGCCAAAGCATCATAAATATGATAGAGACCAGGTAAGGGAAGATTTAAAGGGTAAGATTTTTTGTTTGCGGTTATTTCAAATTTACTTCCGTCTAGGCCATTTAATACAATATTTTTAGCTTCGAAGTCCAGATTTTCTTGCTCTTTGGCGCGCGTGATTGATTCTCCGGCAATCTTGAAGTCCTTGGCACCAAACTTTTGTACTTTTCCTTTAAAACAATTGGCTAATTTGGCAATATTGGCATCATCACCATTTATTAAAACTAAAGTTTCGGCAGGTAAATTTTTTAGTGTCTGGCACCATTTTTGTACCACGGTGTCGATTTCGCCATATCTGTCCAATTGATCCCGAAATACATTTAGGAAAATAATAATGTCGGGTTTCAGCTTGGGTGCAACTGTATTAAAAGCTGCCTCATCCAATTCCCAAACTCCTAAATCATAATTTAGCTTGCAACCTTTCAGGTTGAAGCACGAAATTAAGGCGGATGCAATGCCTCTTTCCAGGTTTGAGCCGGTGTGGTTTCTGATAACTTTTAACCCGGTGGATGTGGCAAAATGAGCCAATATTTTGGCAGTGGTTGTTTTGCCGTTAGTACCGGTTATAACCACATTTTTGGGAATATGCCGGCTTAAGCTTGTTACTAACTCAGGATGAACTTTTAAAGCATACAAACCTGGTGCAGCTGAACCACCCCCAATTTTGAAAAGTCTCGTAAAATAAGCAATTAGTTTGCCCAATAAAATTGCAATAGCTAGACGCATGAAGAAATTATATACCCTACCTTACCTTAAGGCCAATTGGCCGGAAATGGCTGCAATATTAGGCGATTGTCCTACCTGGGCGGCTTGTTGCTTTTCAGCTTCAAATTTAGCGGCGAAATTTTCCAGATCTTGCATAAAATAAGAAACTCTTCCTCCCCAGTAAGGAGAAGCTGCATAAATTCTGTTTATAGAATAGGGATCAGTAAATCCTTTATCCAAATAATTTTCCCGTAGTCCTTTGGCAATAGTAAAAATTCCATCCCTCCAGGAATTAAAATAAATAGCTTGCGTACCATACACACCCCAACCCCAAGCATTAAATCCTCCGGGGATTTGCTTACCAAATGTAGATTCGACTCCGGCAATGGCCGGAAGAAGTTTCCAGTCTAATTTATAAGTATTGGAAGCATCGATAAAGTCTTGGGCATGATATTGCAAAGGTGAGTCAAATTCAGCTAGATAGCTGGATAAAATTTCTGCCTGTTTATCGATTTTTTTGGCTTCAATTTGAGTTACTTGGGTATTCGAGGATTTTGCCACAGGTTTTTCTGCCGTTGCTTGTTTGACAGGCAGCAAGATAGGAATGACCAACAAAAGGAAAATTAGAACTTTTGCTTTTATAGCCATAAAAAAATCCTGACACCAAGGTCAGGATTGAAGCCGATAGTTTATCAGAAATAGCGGCAGAAGTCAAGTTTAGAAGCCAATTAAAGGCTATTGCAGCTCTCCTATAAAGGAGGAAACACCTTTGGCCCAGGCACCATCTTTAGCCAGGGACGGCGGGGTGTATTTGGCCATAATTTGATATGGAGTTTTTAATCCCTGGTTCAAATAATCTTCCCTTAGGGCCTTTCCGACTCTTTCGATTGCCTCATCCCATGACTGGAATCTGACCACTAAGCTGCCGTAAATTCCATATCCAAAAGGGTTGTACGATTGTTTTATCACTCTTTTTCCGCCATTGGATTCCTGCATGGCAATTGAAGGCAGAAGCCGCCAATCGAGCTGATATTTGTCCGCTACCTGAATAAAAGTATTACCGTAAGCGGACAGCGGCGAATTATAGCCGCTGAAGAAGTCTTCGACTATTTTAGCCCGGGCGTCGACATAGTTAACATCATCTGAAACGGAAACTTCTGTTTTGGGTAATGCTGCATACAAGTTAAAGTTTTGAACCGTTGGTTTAATGATTCTTACGCTTGACAGATAAAAACTAAATATTAAGGAGAATATTAAAGCAGTTGTCGCCGTGCCAAACCAGGCAGCGACAAACCACACATTGGCTTGAGGTTTGATATTGTCCATCTGCAAAATTTCCTTTTGTATAGTAGCCCGAAAAATTATTTTTTTCAACCGTAACTTACTGGGTCAATGTGGATTAATTAAGTTCTAAGATGGTCTTTGCCAAACTTTGTGGATCATGGCGGAAAAGATGTTCCCTAATGTGATAAACAGCTAAGGGTTTCTGGATTATTTTGATATCAGGAGCAATTTTTTGGCATTCGCTTTCATCTACCTTCACCGGTTGCTGTTTGTCCTTTTTGTAAACTTTTAAAACTTCGGTGTCCAGGTTGTTGGAATTGGCAATAATCACGTTTATCCGGTTATTTCCCAGATAATACAGGAAGTTTTTTAAATAATCTGAAGCCTTAAAATTATCCGTTTCCCCCATTTTAGTCATCAAATTCAGTATTAAGATAACTTTAGCTGTTGAGGCTTCGATTGCTTCCTTGACCCCAGCCACAAGAAGGTGAGGTAAAACGCTGGTATATAAGTCACCGGCGGAAAAAATAATTGTTTCTGCGCCCATTATGGTCTGGATGGCTTCCGGGTTAGGATCGGCATTTGTTTCAAAATAAATTCTGGTAATTCTCTTTTTGGCATCATAACCGGCTTTTTGCCCTCTTAAATCAATATTCGTTTCGCCTTCCAGTTCTTCCCCGCCTTCAAGCCTGGCCATCAGATTTAGCTCGGAAATACTAATTGGTAAAACCCGGGATCTGATTCTAAAAAGCAGCCGCTCTGCCTCCACGCCTCGGTCTGCCCCTTTATAAATATTCTCCAGTCTGGCTGCGATTAAATTACCCAAACTATGCCCTTTTAAGGGTCCGTCTACATCTGCCAGTCTGTCGTCAAAAAGCTTTTGAGCTACCTGGCGTTGTTTCGGGTCTTCCATCAATGCTAATAAACATTGCCTGATGTCTCCGGGAGGTAAAACCCCCAGCTCGGTTCTTAACCTGCCTGATGAACCGCCTGAGTCCCAGGTACCAACAATGGCGGTAATTTCTTCCGGCTGGTTTAATTCAACTAACCCTCTGAGTAGTGAAAAGTGGCCGGTTCCTCCACCAAAGGTGACAATCTTTTGTTGGAAGGGATATTTTTTGTTAGCTGGATTTGCCATTAAGGAATAATTATACCAGAGATGTTAAAATAAGCAGTGTAAGTGTATTGTAAGTCCAGGTGTTAGAATGGCATACAAGCCGAAGTGGCGGAATGGCAGACGCGCAGCGTTCAGGGCGCTGTCCCGAGCAATCGGGGTGGAGGTTCAACTCCTCTCTTCGGCACCAAAAAGTTTTTTTGCCTCTTGATTTAGCTTCAAAAATTATATAGATTACAAATCCCAATGGATTCTGCCCAGCCTCCGAGTTTTAGAGACGTAATTTTGCAAAATCTGCTTAGTTTAGCCACTGAAGAGGGTATTAATGCTTCCGGTAAAGATGAAGCCTATGGCTGTATTTTTGGCCGGGATAGCGCACTTACTATATTGAAGATTCTAAAAGTACACCAAAAATCTCCTTCCCCGGAGCTGATGCGGGTTTGCAGAAGAGCTTTGCTGACTTTATGTAAACTCCAGGGAATGGAAACTAACATTGAAAGCGGCGAAGAACCTGGTAAATTTATCCATGAATTCCGCAAGGAAAAATTTGAGCACCTGACTTCCCGGTCGGTTAAGCCTTGGTATCTTTATCCGGATGGGCATTTGCGGAATTTTGATTCTTTGGATTCGACCCCTTTGATTTTAATCGCCCTTTACAAATATTGGCAGGTAGCCGGCGATAATGAGTTTTTGATGAGAGTAATGCCGCATGTTGAGATGGCCATAAATTGGATCATCACTTTTGGAGATAAGGATAAAGACGGGTTAATAGATTATGCTTTGGAATCGGACAGAAGATATGGCGGATTAGTAGTCCAGTCCTGGACTGATTCACACGAGTCGTTAAGAGATGTGAATGGTTTATTTCCCAAGTACCCGATTTCCCCGGTAGAAGCTCAAGGATACGCCTGGCTAGCTTTAAGATTATGGTCCAGGTTTTTTTCTGAAAGCGCTCCTTCTTTTGCCGGAAAGCTGGAGAGCCAGGCAGCCCAGATGAAACAGATGTTTAATAAACTGTTTATCTTCGAAGAAGATTCTCTCTTTGAAGACGGGAATTTTCATTTTGCCGGACAAGCCATTGATGGTAATAAGAGGCTAATTAGAACAGTTACCGGTAATCCATTGATTTGTTTGTGGGCAGCGGATAAATCAGGAAAAAAGACTGAGTGTATTATTGAAGATGATTTTATTGAAAGTATGGTACATCGGGCTTTTTGGTCTGACTTGTTTGATCCTGATGCCGGGATCCGAACCATGAGCATACTTTCTCCGACTTTTAACCCCAACCGCGACTCATATCATAATGGCAGTTTTTGGCCGGTATTAAATGGGTTGGTTAGCGAAGGATTGGAAAACTTTGGATTTTTAGATAAGGCTGACTTACTCAAAAAAGCTTCTTTAAAACCGATTTATCATTTTAACTCCCCGATTGAGCTTTACATGAAAGACGATCAGGGTAATTTTTTAGAATACCTGTCTCCGGCTGGTCAAACCGGCTGTAAGGTTCAAGCTTGGTCTGCCGCCTCGACCCTTGATTGGCTGACTTAAAATTTTTACAGAAATCTTACAAAATTCCAGAGCTACTCTTAATTTAAATTGCTAAGATGTTTTAATTCTATGAAGATTCTCCAGATTGCGCCGGCTTGGGCTAATATACCTCCTAAGGCTTACGGCGGGACAGAGTGGGTTATTGCTAATTTGATTAAAGGCTTATCCGATTTGGGACATAATGTAACTCTGTTTGCAACAAGAAGTTCCAAAGTTGCCGGTAAAGTTAAGTATGTTTTTAAAAAAAGCCTTTTAGATCAGGGCGTTTCCTGGACAGCTGCTTTGCCAGCCTTAATTCACTACCATCAAGCTTTTAAAATGGCCCCCAAATATGATGTTGTTCATGCTCATCTGGCTTCTGAAACAGATTTGATCCTCCTGCCTTTCTTGGCAGATTTAACCCAAAGCGGTATTCCAAATTTGATGACAATTCACTCCCCCTGGCCTTTTGACAAGTTTTCCAATATGGATAAGATGTTTCTTGATCTTTATGCCAAGAAAATCCTGGCAGTTAATATTTCCGGGGCCATGCAAAAAACCTTGCCCAAGCAATTTAGGGACGGAGGCTTTGTCTATAACAGTTTGGATATTACTAAAATGAAGTTTAATTCCAAGGGAGGAAGTTATTTAACCTGGCTGGGTAAAATTATCCCTGAGAAAGGTACGGCCGAGGCAATTAAGATTGCCAAAATGGTTGGAGAGCAGTTTATCTTTGCCGGATATATTGATAAACATCAGGAAAAATCAGTCAAGTATTTTGAAAGAGAAGTAAAACCGTTGATAGACGGCAAACAGATTCAATATCTAGGCTTGGCTGATTTGAAGCTAAAAAATAAACTTTTGGGCGGGGCCAAAGCTTTTTTAAACCCAATTGATTGGAATGAGCCTTTTGGGATGGTGATTGTAGAGTCGATGGCTTGCGGTACGCCAGTGGTTTCCTATAGCAAGGGAGCTATTCCGGAGGTGATTAAAGACAGAGAAACGGGATTTTTGGCTAGCTGTAGGACTGGTCTGCTTAAATCGCTTCTTAAAGTTAAGGAAATTGACCGTCAAAAATGCCGGAAACGTGTTGAAAGCCAGTTTTCTCCACAAACTGCAGCCAGAAAGTATTTAAGCCTTTACCATAAAGAGACTTCGCTTAATCAGTCGAGGTTAAATCGGAGTCGGTCCAAAACCGATGACAGGTTTATCCCGTTCTCTTCTTCAAGTCCAATGCTTTTGGGAAAATCAGGCTCCATCAATCGCTTGCGTTCTAAATTTCCCTATCTTCCTTCAGATTGATATGCCTAAGCTAAACTGCTAAAATTATCCAGTTGGATTCGTCCGGCAAGCCGGGATGGTGAAATGGTATACACGCTACCTTGAGGTGGTAGTGCCCGCAAGGGCGTGGAGGTTCAACTCCTCTTCCCGGCACCAGTTATTTTTTGGGGCAGTTAGCTCAGTTGGGTTAAAGTCGTAAATCGACTTAAATGGGATAACTACAAACTAATCCGCGACCAGCGGATAGTTTAAAATTAGTGTTATCCCAGGAAGAGCGCTGCCGAAGGCTTTTGTATTGAGTACATTAATTTGATTTAGGTAATATTTGGGCAGTTAGCTCAGTTGGTAGAGCGCTACATTTACACTGTAGATGTCGGGGGTTCGAATCCCTCACTGCCCACCCGCTTCACTTCTGGTATCGCTTTGCGCTATAATCGTTTGAGAATGTGTGGAATATTCGGTTATTGTGGCTCCAAAAATGCTTCAGAGGTAATTTTGGAGGGTTTAAAAAGGTTGGAATACCGCGGTTATGATTCCTGGGGAATCGCAGTCCTGGTTGATCAAATTAAGGTCAATAAGCAAACCGGCGCTATTGGCGACTTAGACACTCTTAACTCTGAACTCTCAACTATTAACTCGAATATTGGAATTGGTCACACCCGCTGGGCTACTCACGGTGGAATTTCGAAAACCAATGCCCACCCTCACTACTCTACCGATAAAAGTTTTGTGTTAGCCCAGAATGGTATTGTGGAGAATTATCAAAATTTAAAGAAAGATTTGGAAAAGAAAGATTATAAATTTGAAACAGAAACAGATACAGAAGTTATAGTCAGGCTGATAGAAGATAAGCTTCTCCCCCTCCGTCATTCTGAGCGAAGCGAAGAATCTCATGATTTATATGAGGCTATCCGGTCTGCTTTCTTGGATTTGGAAGGCAGAAATACCATTATTGTTTTAACTAAAGACAGTCAAATTATTGCTGCCAGGAACGGCTCTCCGCTGGTGGTGGGTTTAGGAGAAAAGGAGGTATTTTTCTCGTCTGATACTTTATCTTTTGCGCCGCATGTTAGTGATGTGGTGGTGGTAGAAAACGGCCAGATGGTTACTTGGAATGGTAAGCTGGATCTGGTGGATATTAAATCCAATAAAACTCTCCCCTATCATCCTGAAAAAATTAATTTCCAAAGCAGCAAGGTGGATAAGGAAGGTTACGATCACTTTATGCTCAAGGAAATTCACGAAAGCCCTTATGTAGTAAATCAAGTTATTTATCAGAATAAAAGTTCCTTAAATGATTTTATTAAATCAGTGAAGAGGGTTGAAAGAGTTTATACGCTCAGTATGGGAACAGCCGGCGTTGCGGCTTCACAGATTGCCTTTTATCTGAGAGTTTTTGCCAAAATTAATGCAGTAGGTTTGATTGCCGCGGAAGCTCTGGATTATTCTGATTTGTTCAGTGACGAGGACATGATTATTACTCCTTCGCAGTCAGGTGAAACAGCTGATGTTTTGGAGGTTCTGGAAATAGCCAAAAAGAAAAAAGTTAAGATCGCTTCTTATGTTAATATGCCCGGCTCTACCATGACCCGGGTTTCGGATTATAAATTTATGGCCAATGCCGGGCCGGAAATTTGTGTAATGTCTACTAAGGTTTTTACTTCGCAAATTGCCTGGGGATATTTGGTGGCCAAAGCAGCCGCTGGTAAAACTGAAGAAGGTATGAAGAATTTGCAGGACTTGGTCCAGGTAATGCAAAAATATTTGGACTCCGGTTCTAACCATGAACAAATCAGAAATTTGGCCAAGGAGCTGGCAAAGAAAAAAGACGTATTTTTACTGGGTAAATATCAAAACTTTAATATTGTTAAAGAAGGAATGATCAAGATGATTGAAGGTTCATACATTCATGCCCACGGTATTCCGGCTGGAGACTTAAAACATTATGCTATAACTCTCATGGAAAAAGGGGTGCCGGTAATTGTGGTGGTTTCAGAAGATTTGGCCAAGGATGATGTGTTGAATGCAGTTAATCAAGTAAAGGCGCGGGGGGCAACGGTGATTGGAATTTCCCCTGCTCCTTATGCCGGATTTGATTACCATATCCCGGTTCCTGATACCGGTGAAACTTCGGCAATTATGAATATAATCCCCTTGCAGCTGTTGGCTTATTACATGGCGGTGGAATTAGGGCATAATGTCGACAAGCCGCGTAATATTGCCAAAAGTGTAACGGTGAAATAGTTATTCTTTTCTTTCTCTTCAATTTTTTCAGGAAATGATGTAGAATCTGGTGGCACATTAAAATATAACTAGGCATGATTTTCATTATGGGCAAGGCACCTAACAAATGTTATAATAGTAAGGTGTCAAAGCTGAAATATACCCGAGAGATTTTAGAGAAAGCAGTGAAAAATAATGTCTCAATGCTAGGAGTGATGCGGACATTAGGGGCTTCTTTGACATCGGGTGCTCTCAGAACATATTTAATTGGTAGAATTAAATATTATAAAATAGATAACTCGCACTTTTTAGGGCAGGCCTGGAATCAAGGTAAAAATCATGTTGGTGGATCGGCTAAAAAAACACCCCAACAAATACTGGTCGTTCAAAATAGTGGCATTAGGGCAAGAGGAAAATTATTAAGAAGGGCACTTCTGGAGATAGGCAGAGAATATAAATGTAGTGAATGTCAATTATCAAAGTGGAGAGATAAGCTGATACGATTAGAAGTAGAGCATATTAATAGTAATCCATTAGATAATCGACCTGAAAATCTTTGTTTCTTGTGTCCTAATTGTCATTCTCAAACAGAGAACTATTGTAAATTGCCGCAGTAGCCAAGGTAGTCACGGCGAGCGCCTGAAGAGCGTTTTATACTTGTGCAACTCAAGTCTGCGGCACTTTTTGCGGGAGTAACTCAGTGGGTCATGCACGAAGTGCGGACGGGAGTCTAAATGACGCCCAGGAAGAGTGCCTCGTTTCTGCATAGCAGAAATAGCGGTTTGAGATACAATTTAGAGTTGAGTGTTTATATGTTTGCGGGAGTAACTCAGTGGTAGAGTGCCTCGTTGCCAACGAGGATGTCGGGGGTTCAAATCCCCTCTCCCGCTCCATAGGGGGGTAAACCAGAATCACGTTTATCCCGATATAACGAGCTAAACGGTGCACGCCATTTTATCTCGGTAATTCGTTTTTGGTCAACCATGATCTTTTCGAAGAAAGATTGGTTATAAAGAGTACGCCTTGGCGGGTCGGACATTTTGTATATCTCGTAGATATTTCCTAAAACATCAATTGTTTTATTAAGAGCGACAAAGCTTGCGTCGTTCTCCTGTTGGATTTCATTAAGCCTTACGTTGGCAAGGTCAATATCTCTTTTGATTAGGGCTAGCTTTTGGTAGCATAGTTCTTTATCAATAAGACCTTCCAGCCGGTCATCAAGAAGTTTCTGCTGTTTTTCTTCAAGTTTACTTATTCTTTCCCGCAAGTGCCTGCGTTCATTTGTTACTCCGCTTACTCGATCTTCCTCTAGTTTTTTAACGTTCATTTTTGCAAGGGTAACAAGTTCTTCGGGGAGCTCCACTTGTTTGAAGATTTCAAGAATCTGTGCTAATAAATCTTTTTCCGCCGCCATTTTTTGGTCACAGTGCATACCATAGCGGGAAGCGGAGCTACAGCGATAATAGCTGAACCGCCCGCCTTTGTGGGTTTCTGCAACATATCTATTGCCACACTTGGGGCAATAAAGAATTCTCCTTAGAGAAAACATTGCCGCTCTTTGGCGAGTTGTATTCTTAGTCCTTATTCTCAAGACGTCTTGCACTCGGTAAAATAGTTCGGGAGACACCAAGGGTTCATGGGTTCCCTGCACTTCTTCTCCGCCCCACACAACAATACCCATATAAAATTTGTTTGTGAGGATACCGTGCAATTTCCATGGTCTTACTCCATTATTAAAAAACGTCTTAAAGCCGTTTTTATTAAGCTCATCGCATAACTGTTCTTGAGTCCATTGGTTAGTGGCAAATACTCTGAAAGCCTGCTGGATTGCAGGGGCTTTGATCGCATCCATAATTATTGTTTTGGTAACAGTGCCGTCCGACTCAAATATATCCTTATTAAGATAACCGACAGGCGCACGTCCCGGATACCTCCCCTGTTTAAGTACCTGCTTCATTCCTTTTTTTACCTCCTGTCCTAGATTAGCAGAATAGAACTCTGCAACGGAAGCCATAATATTTTCAAGAAGCGCTCCCGTGGGGCTGTCATCAACAGGCTCAACAACAGAACAAAGCTGTATATCATATTTTCGCAGGATTCCCCTTATAGCCGCGTGGTCGGCTACATTGCGGGCTAACCTGTCGAGTTTATGGACCAAAACTACATTGACTTCTTTATCTTTCTTACAGCGGGATAGCATTTCTTGGAGGGCTGGGCGATTAGCGGTTCGTGCTGATTCTCCGGCGTCAACAAAGATGTCTTTTTTAGGGTCAATAGTCCAATGCTTAATTTTTATGTATTCTAAACAGGCTTCCTGCTGGGCAGGTAACGATAAGCCTTTATCGGCCTGTTCGTCTGTTGAAACCCTAACATAGATTAAAGCTCTCATAATTTCCCCTTGATTTTTGACCCAATATTTGCTATATTACAGTTACCGAATGATCTCAGTGGTGAAAGTACCTTACTGTTAGGGAGCGAATGTCGGCACCATAAAAAGTGATCCGTCTTGGCCACAGAGATCGACTTTTTCCTACTCAATAAGGTTTCCATAAATCTTCCTCTCTTTTTTTGATAATCTTGTAGAACTTATCATCACTACGATTGTATTTTCGATAAATTGCCCCGCAAACCATATCGGCAAGTTGGAGTAAATTATTACTTCTTGAGTCCTGATGTTTTACTCTCCCGATAATCTTTTCAATATTAGTGTTTAGTCGTTTTCTTAAATAACCATCAAAATCATCCACAAAGGATTTAGAAATACGATCTATAAAAATAGAAGCGTTTTTCATTCGCTCCTCCGCTCTTAAAAAGAGATGATCTGCAACCAGCATGTATAAACTGTCTTTGGGGTGTAAAGGTTCACGCTTGGCAAGGATGGTTTTATCAACAATCACTGTTCTATAACGAAAATTGTATTTAGATAATTTTTGTAAGAAAGCACGTTTCACCTTATCTGATGTACCGGTGCTAAACTTAAACTCAAAATTCTCTGGCAGTTTTAACTCTTTTCTGACTTTCTTTACGGCTTCGTTTGCTTCTTCGGCAACACTCAAACTATCAAAAATCACGATAACTAAAACGAAAAACTTACTGGAAGTTTTACCAAACTTAAATCCAGTGTCACCGGATTCATCCATAAAAATAAGCATTGCGATAGCCATTATGATTCCCCCTCTAAAACTTTTAAGCGAAATTTTACTAATTCTTCGGTTACGGAAAAATGCTCGGCTAATTCGTGGACTGGCCAAGTTTTTAGCGGCTTGAGTATTAAGGTAGGTATAAGAAGTTCTGCCGCGAAGCATTGAGCTTCGTATTCTTGTTTGAAAGTAACAAACTGGTCGTGTTCTTCAAAATATAAATGGTTTCCCGTATGAAGAAAATGATGTCCTAGTGCATGAGCTATTAACTCGCGCCTCCTCTTTGGATTAACTGAATTTTTTATGCCAATGCTATCGCCAAGGTAAGCCTCTTTGATTCTTCCGGCAAAACGCCAGTCATCAAGGTTTATGCCTTCACGCTCTATAATTTTATCTAAATTTATTGGGGCAGAGGATAGATTACATTGCTGTAAAATTTCCCTAGCCCTTTTTAGGGCCTTTCTCATATTTTCTCCGCCTAGACTTAACAAAATCTATATAGTCTAAAAGCGATTGTTTCTCATCATCTGTCATTCTGGGAACTTCTTTTAACATTAAAGTAAAAGCCACGTCATCTTCTATTTTAGGTCTTTTTTTATCAAGGTAACCAGCTTTTTCAAACATCATTTCTTGATCTACACCAAAGATAAGAGCTAGGGTTCTTAAAATAATCGGAGAGGGATTGCTTACCCTGCGGCTTTCTATATTGGAGATATACGCATAGGAAATAAGACCTTCTTTTTTTATAATTTTTCTTCGGAGAAGCTCTTTAGCCGCAAGCTCGACATCCCGCATACTTAACTTTCGGTGTGTTCGCAAATAGTAAAGGTAGTCTGCCAAATCTCTAAATTCTTCTGGACTTCTTAGTGGAGATTTTTTCATTTCTTTTATCTTCTTGCTCATAAAAATAACCTTCTTATAATACCGTAGCAAATTAGTTAAAAATTGTCAACAATAATTAAAAGAAAGTTTATTGACTGAAAGTGAATAAATTTATAAACTGTTTCTATTCTGTTAAATCTTCCTAACATTTATGAATGATAATGTAAATAAGTTAAACAATAACGAGCTTAAAATAAACTTCAGCCTTTTTGACAAGGCGCGTCTTCAAAAAGGTCTTTCCAGAATGGGGTTGGCACTAGAAGCAGAAGTTGCACCACAAACAGTCAACAGATTACTACAAGGAAAACCCACTCGTCCATCAAATGTTAAAAAAGTCGGTGAGGCTTTGGGTATATCTGCTCAAGACTGGTACATCAGTGCAGCAGAGAAAGGCAAATAAGCTATGTTGCCGATAGAAGCGATTAAAAAGTTTTATCCGAATTCGTCAGAAGAGGAACTGCGGGATATTCAGGAAGTCGTTTATTTATTGGCCTGTGCAGTAATGCAGCACTTTTACGGCGATAAATGGCAAGGATAGTATGGAAATAAAAATAGGAAAGCCACTAGAAGGAGAATTGATTATTACTTGGCCATTCGGCGCGGCTACTGACTGGTATTTGAAACAGTTTGGCTATCCGCATAACGGAATTGATCTTAAAGCCTCTGTAGGTACACCAGTTTTTGCAGTAGATGATGGAGAAATTATTTTCGATGATGATGTAGCAGATTCAGACGGAATGGGAGTAATTATCAAACACTCTTGGGGTCAATCTTTGTATTGGCATCTTTCAAAAATTATTGTGAAGATCGGAGATCATGTTACGAAAGGTCAACAGATCGGAGAAAGTGGAGCCACTGGATTTGTGACCGGTCCCCATCTTCACTTCGGGATGAAAGTTCAAGGTGATACACCGGAGGGTATGCGCGGTTGGACAGACCCGATGAAATATCTCAAAGAACCAACAGGAAGTGCCATTGATGAAGCCAAACTTGTTCACCACTACCGAGTGCAACCAGGAGACTCTCTCTGGAAAATAAGCGAGAAGTTTTACGGAAATGGTAATCGCTGGCAGGACATTTTTAACGCTAACAAAGACCAGATTCAAAATCCGGATTTAATTTACCCGGATCAGACTCTGGTTATTCCGTAAGGATATGCCCGCTGGTTCAGGGCAGGAGCTGGCGGGCACCAAAATTAATAAAACTATGGGAGAGCTTGAAGAATACGCCAAAGCGAATAGTCCTTATTTAATGTTAAAGCCCGGAGAATCCGCGGTGGGTATCTATTGCGGTTATAAAATGGTGCCAAGTTTTCGGGACCCAACCAAAGAAAATCCCCGCTACTCTATCGAAGTTGACGGAGAGAAAAAACTATTTACATCCTCTGCATCTCGGATCGCTTTATTTTTTTCTGAAATAAAAGAGGGAGAAGTCATCAAAATTACTAAAGTTAAGCAGGGCGAAAGTGTCCACTATGAAGTGCAAAAAATAGACGGCGATAATCCGGTATGGAATAAAGGTAATCCTGAAATTTCAGACGAGGACATGGAAGAAATTGATAAGAGCGCCAAGAAGAAAACATAGACACTTCTGGCAGGTCGCTTGGGGTTTGCATGGTGGGAGCGACCAAAAGAGAGTGGTGCAATTCCCTCCGGGGGTCCTAAAAAAACTCTTTAAGTCTCACCAGCCGTTCAGCGAGGAACTAGCCCAGACGGGATAGGAAAGATAAAACTTTCCTCGCAGATGGTCTCCTAGCCTCATTTCGGCGTTAATGGGGTTAGGGGGACCGTTTGCAAAAAATCTACCCTCCGGGATAGAAAATAAAAAAACTTAAC
Organism: bacterium; assembly: GCA_021786105.1. GTDB lineage: Bacteria > Patescibacteriota > Microgenomatia > Daviesbacterales > UBA10151 > UBA10151. The sequence continues at coordinate 59,728 of JAJYNW010000026.1, read as the reverse complement.
GTTAAACCAAATGTTAGGTTAAATAAAAAATAGAAATGATTGATTTATTTGATGATTATTTATGATTAGTATTTTTATAATCGGCGACGATAAGAATTTTCAGCGCGGGCAGTATGCCCTTGATAACAGACAAAAGTTTGTCCCGCGCAACATCGGAAGCCAATGGGAACAAGCACTTTGAAAACCTAACGAAAGCTAAGCGCTAGCTCGAAAGCAGGGAAAAACAGACGCTTTTGTTTTTCTTTTCGGCGGCTGTTGCCTGCCCCCCGAGCGAAGCGCACGAGCCAAAAAGAGGGGGCGCGCCAACACAAAACTTCACGACTTATATGAGGTTTGGCGCCGCGCCCCCGATAACCCAAGCGAGCGCGAAGTTGACCTTAGTATTAAAAGATAAGCGCGAGCGCCCACAGGCTTAGATTGCGGTTCGGCGCACGGGTACAGCGGTTGAGTTTCCACAAGCCATACGACGGCGAGGGGGGCTCCCCCCGCAAGCAGGTAAGCGACCAGAGGGAGCGCCCCTGCGCAGAAGGGGGGACACCGACAAGGAGCGAAGCGACGCGGAGGAGAGGGGAAAAGGCACACCCCCGCGTAGGCAGGCGATACTAAACCACCCTAAAAGGTAGCCGTCCCGCCGATGAGATTGGGTTCAGAAAACGCTACTTCGGGCGGCGAGGTAGAGACTGTACAGCGTTATTAGAAAGCAATGACATGGGCGAGGCGCCCCCTAGGGCGCCCTCTCGCCCAGCGAACGAGCACCTTAAAAAATATAATAAAAGCGAGTGAGCGATAAGCGGGGGTCACAGCCGCCGAATATGGCGATGATAGGTTTTACTCGCACCATATCCGCTATTGGCGGATTCCACTTCAACGCCGCTTAATACCGCTTGAAAAACTTCGGGAGAAGTTTTGATTTATACAAAAAGATAACTCTTTTTAAAAAGCGGCGTTCAGAAAGGGATAAAAAAGCAGGTACGGCAAGCGAGCGAAGACCGCAAGAGATGGAGCGAGCGCGCCTGCAAGAGCAACATGAACAGTAAACGATGGGAATTGGAGGCGACGAGTTGGAGAAATTGAGGCTCCGACGAGTCGCCGAATAAGCGAAGCAGCGGGATGTACAGGGTTCCCGCTGCGTAGCGTCAGAGAAAGGGTAAAAAAAGCAACTATAGATTATTGCCTGCTTTTTTAAGCGAGAATCCCCCCAAGAGCGTTCTTCCCCCTAATATGGCAATACATTTGATTAAGGGGGGTTGCCTAAGAAGGGGGTTTTAGGGGGAAGAAGCGGCGGGGGGAACCGAGCGACCCTTTTCTGCTGCCCGAAGCGAGGCCAGGCACTGCGAGCAAAGGGCAGTTGTGGAGCCGAACGAGCCAAGCTTTGCTTGGCGAGAGAGGCAATGGTGCGAGTTATGTTTGGTAATCCCAAGCCCCCGCCTAGCGCCGCCTTTCCTTACAAGTTTTTCTTATAAATATGTTCGCCGTAGGCGGGCGGCGCGCATTGTCGGGGGCGATGGAGTTTCGAATCGCAATTGGGTTTAAGGTTGGCGGTTTGGGTTGCGCGATAGCGACCCAAGGTTTGGGAAAAGTACAAAGGTTGGAGTTTCCCATAAGGTAGCGAGTGCCGAAGCCAAAGCGAGACCTGCGAAGCAGGGCGAGCGATAAGGCGAGGCACGAGCGATGGTGTCGCAGACAAACTTTCGTTAGTAGTACATCGCTTGGGAGTTGCGATTAGGTTTGGAAGCGTAAAAATTTAAGTATGCAAGACTTACAAACAAAAATAATGGTTGAGAATATCAATGCTATAGTTACCCCTTTGCCGGGGAGAGCTTTCATTGGAACGATCACAGATTGTGTTCGGCAAGCCAAGGCGAGTATAGATATTATTCAGTTTGAGTGGAAATGGTATCATCACGACCACGATTCAAGTATTCAACAACTTTCCTATGAAGTCTTGCAAGCCGCAAGGCGCAAAGTTGCTGTTCGAGTTCTGTTAAACAAAGAACATCCAAGACATCCACTAAATTCGGTCAACAAAAACACTATCTTAAATTTACAAGAAGCCGGAGCTTTAGCAAAGTTTGGGCCATCATCCCCTATTACTCATGCCAAACTTTGGATTATAGATCAAGAAATTACAGTTTTAGGATCGCATAACATGTCAAGGCGTGCAGTAACAGTTAATGATGAGGCTTCGATAAAAATAGTTTCAAGAGAAGTAGCAGTAGAGTTCACTAGATACTTCGAAACTTTATGGAACAGAATATGAAAGAATTTTATAATTTTCTGGATAGAATGAAACCAACTGATATTTTGGCAATGATTGTGGTTATCGGCTCGTTTGTTTTAATCGGATTAGGACACGATGGAGTTGTCAGCTCTGTACTTCTGGCAGTTGTGGCTTTTTACTTTGGCGTCAAAAGTACGCCGCCAGTAGGGTAAAGGAAATACTATGCCAAGAATAATGGGAATTACTATACCAGCCGGTCTTGAGATTTATTATAACAAGACCTTGAAGATGTACGATTTTTCGTTCTTCTGTTCTATTGGCAAGAATCCCCGTTTTATGACTCGTTCCCGCTATTACAGTCTTCGTGAGATTTCTTATTTATTTACAGTTTCCAAAAGCTGGTCGGAATTTAGCGCTCCACAGAGACAGTCCTGGCTTGACGCCGGAAATGTCCCGGGAATGAATGGTTATAACCTTTTTGTTCAGGATCAAGCATATCGAATTAAAAATCTGCTTGGTGGTTTTGCAACACCATCTTTATTTCATCAGTATTTGGTAGGACATATCAATTTAGCTGGGAGTGCAACTGCGCTTATAATCCGGCAAACGAAAAATCAAAAACCAACTTTTCCTTTAACCTTTCAACTTTCCAGAAAATCAAACTTAACTTCTGCTGGCGGCAATCCTTACGCAAAACTAATCCTTCGAACAAACAGGTATTATGGCGGGCAAAATATTACAGATGAAAATGTTATTTCAATTCCTCTTGCAAGTGGATGGGCAACGCAAAGTTTATCAGTTCCGCTTCCTTTGGGTGTTCCTGCTAATTGGGAGCTTTCCTTGGAGTTAAACGATGTTTCAGGCGATCTTTGGTTTGATAATGTGTGGGTTACTTATAACGGCGTTCTTAATAATACCGATCCGGACTGCGACCAAGTTAATCTTTCGTGGGAGCAGGTTTTGGTTCCGGCCGGAGCTTTAGTTGAAAGTGTGTATCCAGTGGGTACGGCATTGTAAATTGTATGAGAGAAACACAAAACATACTAAATCTTGAGCAGACTTTATACCGACTGAAAGCCGGTTTGGTGACATTATGGAGTGAGTATGGACGGGGTAAGGCCATAGTGCGGTCACGTTCAAATGAAGTTGAAATTTCGAAAGGAGTTTTTTAATGCCTGCAATATGCTGGGGAGCTTTGGCAAAAAGCGCCACAGATACAACAACCATAGGACAGGAGATAGATAATAAAATTCTGGCTCACGACCAAGACCCGTCCGCCCATTCTGAAACAGGCGAGGTTTTAGAATCTCACCGGACACAAAGTGAGCTAGACCATCCTAATAATTCTGTTGATGCCGATAAACTAAGAGTAATTGTTGATGATTTAGACGCTGCTATTTCTTATGTGGGAAGTTGGAGTTATTCCACTTCTTCCATGCAGTTTTACAACCGCTCTTATCACACCACCCTAACGCCTGCTGATTATTTAATCTATTCGTTTACAGGTACCAGAATAGGCATTTTCTCGGCCAAAGGGCCGTATATGGGCAAGATTGATATTTATATTGACAACGTACTTGATTCAACAGTTGATCTTTACTCCGCATTGCTTTTAACCCGCTTTTTGGTTTATGAAAAAACAGGGCTTTCTGCAGGAAGCCATACGATTAAAATAGTTTTAAGAAGCGATAAAAACGCGGCGTCCACCGGTTATAATTTTTATTTTGATGCTTTCAAAATTGGAGCCTTAGTAAAGGGAACTAATCTTTATTTAGTCCAAGCAGGAGCTAATTTCACCGGCAATTTAAATGCCAATGGTTATTCTGCGGCAACTTTTCCGGTTTTTTCAGACCATGAGTTTATCTCTATCATGGGCGCTTATCTTAATACTCCAACACTCGATCAGGCTGGTCTTGGTATGCACTTTACAGAAACACTCGCCTCCGCCCAAAATTCCACAAACTCTGCATGGCAAAACTTAGATTTATCCTCTTTTATCCCTATCGGTGCAGATAGTGTGGAAGTTTATATTGAAAGTTCTAACACAACAGCCGCAAGAATTGCCGGAGCAAGAGCCAACGGCTCAAGCGCCAATAGGTACTTTGATATTTCAAGTCCGGGCGCAGATGGCAGAAACGGCTATACCATGACTGTTAAACTCGATAGCAATCGGATTATTCAAATAATATCGGAGATTGCGGCAGATATTGTTTTTCGGATCAATGGCTATTGGAAGCAAACCAGAATACCAAAAATTACCATCAACCGAGACACAGTTTATCTTTATGACGGCGATTCTAACGCGGCCATCTCGCTTGATGTATACGCCTTATTTATGAGGAGCTAAACAATGAAACACTTTATACAATTTGATGAAAACGGCGAAATTCAATTTGTTGTCAAAGCAGAATTTGACGCTGTGATAGCTGACGAAAATAAAAGCCGTTTTATTGAGGTAACAGAAGCGCAAGCCGAAGAAATAAAGAAAAGTCCTAAAGATAATCTAGTTTCTGCCGGTAAGATTATAAAGAGGCCTACAAAAGCCGTAAAGCCAGCAGAAAACGTTTTATTACCAACGATTAGCAGGTAAAGATCATATTAAGCTCTAAAAAGCCTTAATCCATTTAGCGTTACCAAGAGTGCTACCCCTGAATCTGCGGCTATTGCCCATCCTAGATGAGTTAACCCAAATACTCCCAATGTTAAAAAGATGGCCTTAATCCCAAGGGAAGCATAGATATTTTGTTTGATTACTTGAGTTGTTTGTCTTCCCAGCTTAATAAGATAGGGAATCCTTCTTAAATCATCACCCATAAGGGCAATATCAGCGGTTTCAATGGCAACGTCCGACCCCGCAGAGCCAAGAGCAATTCCAACATCAGAGGCGGCAAGGGATGGAGAATCGTTGATGCCATCACCTACCATCGATACAGTTCCATACTCCTGTTTAAGTTTTTCGATTGTTTCTAATTTCTGCCCAGGCAAAAGTTGAGCAAAGGTATTATTAACTCCTAGCTTTTGTGCAACATAATCAACAGCATAAGCATTATCACCGCTTATAATCGAAAAGTTTGAAATACCAAGCCGTTTTAGTTGTCCAATCGTCTCAATGGCTTCTGGACGGATAGAGTCAGTTATGCCTAGTACACCCATCATTACTTTACCCTCACTTACTAAAATCGTGGTCTTGCCTTCCTTGGCCAAATTTTCAACTACATGCTCTACTTCTTTGGTATTTACTTCTTCACTGTTTAAGAGTTTTAGATTACCAACACAGTGTGTTAAATCATCACATACAGTACAGTTAGCCTTAGAGCCTTTTCCGGGGGTATTCTTAAACTTCTCCATAATATGAGGGTTTATGCTTTCTTCTTCCGCCTTAACTTTAATGGCAAAAGATAATGGATGTGTGTCAAATTTACTAATACCGCAAGCATCTGCGAGGACTTCTTCTTTAGAAAAGCCATTAAATGTAAGAATGTCAGAAACGATAGGTTTACCTTCTGTCAATGTTCTTGTTTTATCAAAGGCGATAGCCTTCACTTTTCCTATTGCTTCTAAAAATTTTCCGCCCTTTATGAGTGATCCCTTTTGCGAAGCTCTACCAATAGCCGAGGCAACAGAAACAGGGGTTGAAATAACAAGCGCGCAAGGACAGGCAATAACAAGAAGGGTTAAGGAGCGGTACAGCCACTGTGTAAATGTTCCTCCCAACAAAACCGGAACTATGGTTAAAAGAACAGCACCAATGACAACTGTAGGTGTGTAATAAGCTGCAAATTTATCAATAAACTCCTGCGATGGGGCTTTTTTCTCCTGCGCTTCCTCAATTGTTGCAATCACCTTTGATAACACGCTGTCTTTCGACCTTTTTGTAATTTTAATCTCCAAGTAGCCGGACATATTCATGGTTCCTGCAAAAACTAAGTCACCTACAAGCTTTTCTTTTGGAAGTGATTCCCCAGTAATTGCCGCTTCATCAACTGCAGAATTTCCCTTAACAACTTTTCCGTCTAATGGGATTTTGTCTCCTGGTTTAACCACCACGATATCACCAATATTTACTTCCTCGATAGAGATAGAGACGATATTATTAACCTCTTTTTTATTCGCCTTTTGGGGTGATTCCTTAATAAGATTGGTTATGGCTTGCTGTGAGCGCTTAATACCGAATTCCTCAAACATTTCAGCCAGTGAAAAGAAGAAAACAACTGAGGCTGCTTCTGCCCACTGGTTAATAAAAACAGCTCCAATTGATGCTATTGTTACTAAAAGATTAATATTGAAGAAAGCTTTGTTTTTGAAACCTTCAAACGCCTCTCTATATACATAAAATCCTCCGCTTGCCAAAGATAGTAGATACAAAAAGGGCGAGAGCTGAGGCGCAATTTTAAACCAACTTAAGAAAAGACCAAAAACTAAAGCTATTCCTGAAAGAACAGTTAAACTAACTTTACAGTTCTTAAAAAGATTAGTTACTTTTGTAAATCCATTTTCTATCTCCATATGTTTACATTTTACCTAAAAAACATTGAGGAATCTATGGTTTATGGTAGTTTTTATATTTACCGGTTCTCTAAAATCTAAAAATCATGTCAAAAATTGTCATCTGCTAAAATCACCAAAACCGCCAACCCTTTAAGGCTCTTTCATAAACTCGGTAGGGCTTCGGTCCGACCAGCACTTTACCATTTATAAACACGGTTGGAGTTCCATAAACATGGGTTTTGCTTATCTCCTGAAACTGTCTTTCCACGGCCTCTTTAGTTTCCTGGCTATCTATACATCTATCGATCGTAGTCAAGTTATAACCGATCTTTGAAGCTAAACCGTCCACATAATTTTTATTTCCTAAATTTTGCTTATCCGAGGCAAACAAAGCATCATTGAACTGCCAGAATCTCTCCTGATCCTGCTTATAGGCACAATAGCCATATTCAGAGAGGAAGTTAGTCTCGTCCTTTACAGGGAAATGGGCAAAGATGAAACTAACTTCATTGTTAGCAATAAGTTTCTGTATCAAAGGGTAAGCCTTGCGGGTATAGTCACAGCCGTAACAGCCAATAAAAATAATTTTATCTTTGGCATCAGGATTCCTAATAGGGAAAATGCTAAGATCAACACCGTTTAATGTCAAATCTTTTTCAGAGGGTTTTTCTAAGCTACACGATGTGGCAATCTGTGACACCTTATTATTCTCACCCGATGGATCAAAAGCACAAAAACCAGTTTCATTTAAACCATTACAGCTTCCATAAAGATAAAAGTTATAAGCACCCTTAACTGTCCAAAAGGTACTTGCAACCATGAGGATAAAAAATACCCAGGAGACAAGTTCAAAGTGTCTGTTCAGAAAACGGGCTACAAAAGGTGAACGATTGAGAATCTTTCCTGTAAGTTTTGCCTTCATCTTCTCTTTAAATCCCGTCGTACAAGGGCGGAAAGTAATCCGTCGAAATACACAGTCGAAGGCTTCTTTGGCAAGCTGTCTATGGGTAGCACTAAATATGCCTAAAATTGATAAAACGATAAGAGCTAATAAACAAAACATAAGCTACAATACCCGTATAACTTTCTTCAACTGATTAACAAAGATTTCCGCCTCCTCTTGGGTGTTATAAAAATACAGCGACGCACGGACAGAACCAGCAATTTTCTTACTAGCAAACCAGGAATGAACGCAGTGCTGACCAGAACGAACCATAATATTAGCAGACTCATCAAGCATTAGGGCAACCTGATGAGAGTCTACTCCCTCGATATAAAAGGAGACAATACCACCTCGTTTACTTGGGTCTTCGGGTCCAATAATATGAAGATGAGGAATATTTACAATTTCATTACTAATAAACTTATTGAGCGTGTGTTCTTGCTCGGTAATATTCTCAAACCCGACCTTTTCCAAATATCTAACCGCCTCTCCCAACCCGATAATCCCAGCGTAATCTTGTAACCCTGCCTCAAATTTTTCAGGAGGAGGGAGTAGTTTATGAGAATCATAGGTAGAAGACACCACCGTATCTCCTCCTACCAAAAATGGCTCAAGTTTCTCCAAAAGATGATATTTGCCATAAAGAACACCAGTTCCAGAAGGTCCAAGCATTTTATGTCCAGAAAAAGCGAGGAAGTCAACATCAAGTGCAGTGACATCAATCTTATGATGTGGAGCGGTTTGGGCAACATCAAGAAGAACCAAAACACCGAACTGATGGGCAATTTTTATTATTTCGGAAGCAGGAATGGTTACTCCGTCTAAGTTGGAAGTAAAGCCCAAGGATACAAGTTTTACCTCTTCATTCATCACTTTTTTAAATCCTTCAAGGCCAAAGATGTTCTCTTCTCGTGAAGGAATTATTTTGTGAATAATGCCGATTTTTTTAGCTAAGATTTGCCAGGGGATGAGATTAGAATTATGTTCCTTATCAGAGGTAACCACAATATCGCCTTTTTGAAGTCCTAGCGAATGAGCAACAAGATTTATCCCTTCCGTAGTATTGCGGGTAAAAATAATCTCCTCTTTACGCTTAGCGCCGACAAACCTGGCAATAATACTTCTTGCCTCATCGCACTTCTGAGTAACTTTGGCAGCTAAACGGTGCATGCTCCTCCCGCCACAAGCAGGATAATCCTGGTAGTAATTAACAACAGCGTCTATGACAGATTGGGGTCGAAGGCTCTGGCAGGCATTGTCAAAGTAAATTATGGGTTTCCTGTTAAGAGTCTTTTGGAAAAAGGGGAAATCTTGACGAAGTTTGTTTATGTTCATATTTATTAGTCATATGTCTCAACTTACTCCAGTACTTTATCTATCAATGGCTTAATTTGTTCAAAGGGGAGCGCTCCGCCAATAAATTCTTTCTTACCATTCTTGCCTATGATAACCGTGCCTGGAGTTCCCTGAATGCCAGCTTTTTGACCGCCAGCCATATCGTCTTTAATATGTTGGGTATACTTGCCACTATCAAGACACTGTTTAAATTTATTGGCATCTAGTCCAATTTCAGTAGCCAGTGGCGCAAGCTTATCAAGAGCAAAACCTGTGCCGTTTGAAGTAGTCCTCTCCATGATTTTGTCGGAATACTTCCAGAAAGCCTCATTACCACCTTGTTCGGCGGCACATTCAGAAGCCTCAGCCTCTTTTTGGGCATTGGCGTGGAAGCCTAAAGGATACTGGCGGTATACCCAGGCGACTTTACTGCCGTATTCTTTTACCACCTGTTGCATGGTGGGATGGAAGCGCTTGCAAAAGGGGCATTCAAAGTCAGAATACTCCACTAAAACCACATCGGCATTTTTACTTCCTAAGATATGGTCTTTATCTGTTACTGGTGGTACAGCGTCAAGGTTTTGTGTAGGTTGTGGCGGAGCTTCTTTTGCCTGCTGTTCTCTTTTAACTTGGGCTGCCTGGTTGTCAGAGCCGACCTTTTGCTCAAGTTTCTGAACCTTCCAAAATAAATAGCCTGAGAATGCAATGACTATTATAAGTAAAGCGACAAGGAGATTATTGGTGTTTTTCATAAGATTAATTAAACCTCTAAATTTTAATGTCTTCTACATATTGTAGAAAATTAGTGGATAAAAAGTCAATAGGTTTTTGTAGGCAGAATTTAGTAGCAGGCGCCTTGGCAATTTCCTTTGTCCAGACAAAGAAGCGCTGAGTTGGCAAGCTGGGAGTGGATTTCGACCCTATTAAGGATAACGGTCGCAATCAGAAGTAGCATTCCAAAACTGATAACCAGATTATTTAGGCTGATGAGGCGGCGGTTTGTTCTTTCTCCCAACAAACTGTTTATTCTTACCTCAAGGCTAGTAAATTTGGAAAAATAATTGGCAAAAGCCAAGTTGGGCTGAGATGTAAAAAGAATTTTTTGTAAAGCAGAAATAAGGACACTTTTGTCACCAATTTCTTTAATCGCATTTTGATCGGCTCTAATTTCCTTTTGAACTTCAAATCTCTGGGCTATGTCACTAAATATCGGCAGGAAAAAGAAGGTGGTCTTGAGTAGAGTCGGCAGGACTAGAAACAAGTTGTCATTTCCCTGTAGATGTTGTTTTTCGTGAAGAATTACCGCCTCCAGCTCCGATGAGTTCATTATTTTAAGTAGTTTGGTAGAAAGATAAATCTTTGGCTTGAGTATTCCCAAGCAAAAAGCTAACGGGTCTTTGTGCGAAAAAACGATTATTTTCCTGTCCAGTAAATGCTCCTTTTCTATCATCTTAAGAGAGCGAGAATGAGCGCTAATCAAGTAGAGTTTTTTCCTAAAATGAACTGTCTTTGCCAGACCGAATAAAAAACAAACTAAGGATAACCCTAACAGAGATGTGACTGAATATAAAAGAATTGTGGGGATTGTTTGGAGACAGGAGTTACATATCAAGACATTCTTTCCTAAAATCAAAGAGGCGATTTGGGTTGCTTGGAACAAAAAATAGAAAAGTAACCCAACAAATAAAGAACTCAAGACAATACTGTTTTTATTTATTTTCATACTTTCTGAGTAAATAAATTAACTTTTTCAATTGGTCATCTGGTAGTCCTTTCACTCCCTTAGCAAAAGAGGTAATCGCTGTGTTTCCAAAAGAATCTACCAGGCTACCCACAAATTCTTTTACGGTATTGGCACCATAGGCTTCTTTGGAAAGTTTAGGTGAGTAACGCACTCGCCCCTTGGTTTTTTTACGAATTAAAACTCTTTTGGTATGAAGACGCCCTAAGACCGTTGATATTGTGGTGAGCGCTATATCCCTTTCTTTCTGAATTTCATCCAACACTTCTCTTGGAGAACAGTCTTTTTTCTCCCAGATGATTTTTAGGATTTGTATTTCCAGTTCACCGTGGACTACAGGTTTCATAAGAACACCTTTATTTTATCCTTTTTAACTCCTCTTTTATTCTTTCTTCTACATCTTTCAAGGGTTTCAATGAAACAACGGTTGTCTCTTTTCCGTCTGTATAGTGATCGAACGGATTATCCAAATCTTTAATAAGCGCAATCATATAAATCATCAAAAAAGTTGTCGCCCCAACAAAGAAAAGTGATTCATAGAATGGTTCAATTTTGGCAAAAAGAAATCCAAGAATAAGAAGCCCCGTCGTAATTTCGGCAACTGCATAACCAGCCGCAACAAATGATGTCTCTCTGATTGTATGTATGCGGATTAGATTGCGACGAATGTTGTGTTGCTCCTGTTTGAGTCTGGCAATAAAGTTCGGCTGGGTGAGGCGTTCAAGGTCAAGAAAAAGATCATTAAAGCGGCATATTTTATCCATCAGCGTTTTTGTCCGTTCTTTTTTATAAAACCAGTTGATAAGCAAGGTATTAAAATCACCCAAAAGAGCGATGGCGTTTTTAGCAACAGGTGATTTTTTATTCTTGTAGGTAATTTCAAATTCGTCATACAGTGTTTCAATACTGGCTGCCAATTCTCCTGGTAAACGCTCGCTCTCTTTGTAATCAGCCAGTGTTCCGGCAAGCAGAAATCCTAACAAAAATACATTAGCTGCAATGATACTATTAAAAAGCGGGCTTAAAGATAACGGCTCCAAACCAAATTTATCAAGTACTAGCTTGAGGAGAATAATCCCTACAACCCATGGAAGCACCTTTATAGCAATAAACCATTTTCCAGAAAATAAATTTTTCATATCTACATACCCTCATCAGTTCTTTCGTTGTGATGCGGGCCTTCTATTAGTTCAATCTCAATCGTTGCGTGGTCTATATGAAACTGCCTAGATAACATTTCTTTAACCTCTTCCTTTATCCTCAGACTTTCGGCAAGAGAACACTCTTTTATCACCAAATGGCAACTCAAGGCGGCAGAAGTTGAAGAAATTGCCCAAATATGTAAATCATCAAGATCTTTAACGTTTGGGATATTTAAAATTGCCTGTTTGACTTTTCCAGTATCAATACCTTCAGGGACTCCGTCTAGTAGGACATGCAATCCATCTTTGACTACACCCCAGGCGCTAAAGACCAACATGATACCAATCAGAATACTAATGAATGGATCAACAAATGTCTTGCCGGTCAAAACAATAATAAACCCTGCCAGAAGTGCGCCAACTGAAGCCAAAGTATCAAAGGCCATGCTTAAAAAAGCTGCTCTAGTATTTAACTCATCCCTATTTTTGAAGAAAGTAAAGGCAATTGCTCCATTGATGATAGTTCCTACAAAAGCTACAATCATTACAATCCCTCCCTCAACCGGCTCAGGTTTTAGAATCCGCTGGTACGCCTCATAAAAAATATAAAAGGCAAGAGCAAAAAGGATTAATGCATTGATAAGCGCTGCCAAAATAGTTACCCTGCCATAACCGTAGGTTTTGTCAATGTTTGCCGAACGCCGGGAAACTTTATTTGCCAAAAAGGCAATTACCAATGAGAGTGAATCAGTCAAATTATGAGAAGCATCAGATACTAGTGCTAAACTTCCTGATACAAACCCCATGATGAATTCAAAAATAGTAAAGCTAGTATTTAAAACAAGGCCAATCTTAAATTTATTGTCTAAATTGGTAGGTGGCTCATGCGATCCGCTCATAATTTCATTTTATCAAAAAATGACGTTATGTGTAAGCAGAATATAGAATATCAACAGAAAGTTTATCGAAGTTAACTGCCGATTATAGGTACAAGCAAAAGAGCAGAAAACGTTTTACTGCCAACAATTGATCGGTAATACTACTTAATTTCGGGAAAAACCCTTTGTCCCTTCTCATCTTCGATGATTATTGCTTTTACAGGGCAAGATTGCGCAGCCATAATTATCGTTTCTATAGTTTCTTGATCGGCAGTATCTAAAATGACTGCTTTTGCCTCATCGTCGAGAGCAAAGGTTTTGGGGGCAACGGCAATACAGGTAGCTGCTCCTATGCAGATGTTCCTGTCTACATAGACTTTATAGCCACGCACTATAACAGGTCCAGACGGTTTTTTAGGGTCTTTGAGCTGTAAGTCACTCATGTAACTTTTCCCCCTTAGTTTTTTCGTACCATGCATAAAGATTAGCAGCGTTTGGGTTAAGTTTGCGTAATTCTTCGATCACCTTATCTCTAATCTGGAACGAAGTTATAAATGAGTTTGAATTGGTTTGTGCCCAATTAGTTATTTCTGCCGCAAGCTTCTGTCCTTGTTCGTGCGTTAATCCAGCAACAGTTACCACCCTTGCTATTTTTGTTTGATCAAAATCTTCAAGTGATCCGTCACGCTTTTTGACCTGTATTTTATTTGACATAGTTTTTGTTCCCCAAAATGTTAGAGATGTCTGGGCATCTTTCGTTTAATTTGCTCCATGATAATTGCTGTTTTAATAGCTTGGATTGACCGTATATCGACACCCACCTCCTTGGCTATATTTTTATCTTGCATACCCCTTTCTAGGCCGTAAAGAATTTGATCAAGTTGTTCATAAGAAAATCCCATGATAACTTCGTTAGGTAACTTCGCTATCAAATCGCCAGAAGACGGTTTTTGGATAATTTCTTTGGGAACGCCTAAGTAAGAGGCAAGCTGTCTGATCTGAGTCTTGTAAAGATGGCGAAGGAGGGTAATATCATTCGCCCCATCTCCGTATTTATCATAAAACCCGACTGTCCACTCAGTCTTGTCGGTTGTTCCTATGACTAAGTAGTTATTGAGGGCTGCGTAATAATATAAAAGCAGCATCCTTAAGCGTACCTTAGCATAAGTAAGGGCTAAAAATTTCTTCGAGTAGGGTAGTAAAAACTTTCTTTCTATTTTTTCTTTTAACCCAAATCTTCCGCCGTACTGAAAAGACATACCAGTGGTGTAGAGAGAGGGCGTTTTGAGCACTTTCGTCAGGCCTTTTATCAACTTTTCCACTTTTTCTCTATTGCCTCTTTCTTCGTCTGTAAAAAGCTGGTAAACCCCGATTTGTTCAAGGAAGGATGTAAGATTTATAGTTTTTGTTGTCAACCGCAAGGTTTTTGAGATGAGTTCGGCGTGCTCCATGTTGAGCGGGTTGTTGTCCTTCTCGGGTAAAATAAGGGTAAAGATTTTATCTTTGCTCAATACCCGTGTGCATAGATAGGCACAGACAGAAGAATCCAATCCTCCACTTAACCCTAGAACAACTCCATCTTTCCCTAAATCTTCAAGCTGTGTTGAGATAAATTTTTCTATCTTCTCAACCTCGACTTGAGGGTTTATTTTTAATTCATCCATTAGCGCCATAAACTTCTTCCTGCTTTGTAAGCAGATCTAAATAAAATTATAAATCTTTCACTTAACGGCCGTTGCTACTCGTATAAGCAAAGAAGTGAGTAACTGCCGTAAAACCAAGAGCTACCCACCCAACGATCGTTGGTAAAAAGGCATTGCCAACTAGATAATGTTGCAACAATAGTGCTGCCCCAAATCCTCCCAGAGCGTGAGAGAGGCTCGATAAAATAACATGCTCTGACCAATATTTAATCGCTTGTTTAATCATGTTTATCACCTCCCATCCAAATTTATACTTTCCCATTGAGTAGGCGAAGTCCGTTTAAGACAACTAACACTTCGCCGAACTCATCAATAAATAATATCTGACTTACTGATAAAAGCATGAAGATTGCTAACACCATTGCAACCCCTTGAAGAACTGTTGAAAAAATTAGGTTTTGGAAAACTATCTTTTTGGCATATCGGGAGAGCCGAATGGCATAAGGGATTTTAGTCAAGTCATCGCCCATAATCGCTACATCCGCAGCCTCAAGTGCGGCATCTGTTCCGGCAGTTCCCATAGCAAGACCAACTGATGATTCGGCTAGTGCTGGTGCATCGTTGATCCCATCACCAATCATAGCTATATGCTGGTATTTATTTTTTAATTCTTTAATTTTCTCTACCTTTTGGTCTGGTTTCAGCTCGGCAATAATCTTATCCACTCCCAATTCTTTTCCAATGCTTTTTCCTACTAATTCATGATCACCCGTGAGCATGACATTTTGAACTTCTAACTCTTTAAGTTTTCCAATTGTTTCTTTTGCTTCAATTCTAGGAGAATCCGCAATAGCAACTAACCCTAGCAGTTTTGCTTTTGTGCCTGCAAATACAACAGTTTTACCTTCAGAAGAGAATTGCTCAAGTTCTTTTATCTCCGCTATAGTATGTCCTAATCTTTCGAATAAATTAGGACTGCCAAGATAAATTGTCTTTCCGTCTATATCTCCTCTGACGCCTTCACCGGCCATTGTATGATAATTGGTGGCAGTTAATGGTTTTATCTCTTCTTGTTGCAGTGCTGCTTGAACCGCTCGGCTCAAAGGATGCGATGAATTGGCAGCCAGTCCACCAGCAATTTGCAAAAACCTTTTATGGGTTAGCTTATTAAGAGGAAGGGTATCTGTTACTACTGGTTTGCCTGTCGTGAGAGTGCCGGTTTTGTCAAAAGCAACCATCTTAGTATCGGCCAACTCCTCTAAATAGACCCCGCCTTTTACCAAAACTCCATTTTTCGCAGAAGTTCCTATCGCTGCTGCAAACGCCACTGGTACGGATACCGCAAAGGCACAAGGAGAGGCGGCAACTACAAAGGTGACTGCTCTCACCAAAGCATCAGGTAAGGGGAAACCTAAGAGAAGGAGACCGAAAGGCATAATAATAGAAACTCCCAAGACTATTGGAGAAAATGTATAAGCGAACTTTTCCACCATCTGCTGTCTCTTGCCTTTACTCTCCTGCGCCTCTTCAACCAGACGAATAATCTTGGAGATAGTATTTTCCGAAAACTTCTTAGTGGCTTTGACTTCGATATAACCATCTTCGTTCAAAGTCCCAGCAAACACCGGCTCACCCTCCTTTTTAAATATAGGGATGGACTCACCAGTTACTGCAGCTTGATTGATAGAAGCACCACCTATATAAATAAAACCATCGGTAGCAATTGACTCACCGGCTTTGACAATAAAAATATCGCCAACTTGAAGCCTTTCTGCCAAAATATACTCTGTTTTTCCGTTTTGCTTTACTAACGCCTTCTTAGGCACTAAATCCATGAGAGACCGAATAGCATTTCTGGTTTTATCAGAAATGAAACTTTCGATAGCTTCTGAGATAGAGTAAAGACCGACCAGAAGGAGAGACTCCCGCCATTCTCCTAATGCAGCAGCACCAACAATACCCACTGACATCAAAAGTTCAATGCCAACTTTTCCCTTGAAGAGCTTTTCAACCGCTTCTCTGCCAAAGAAAAATCCGCCAACAATTATGCCGGTAAGATAAACCGGAATCAGATATTTTAATTCAACCCCGAGGTATCCGAGAAAAATTGTAAGAATAAGCACAAGCCAGCTTGCGGCTGAAGTAGCAACTTTCCGATTATGCAAATAAGCAATTATTTTTCCCATTGCGATAGTATGAGTCAAATTCTTATTATCTTAATATCTGGTGCACTCAAACAACTCTTTTGAATGAGCGCTGATAATTTTTCTGGCAGTATTTATTACTTCTTTTACTTCGTCTCCTGAAAGTTGGTAATAGATATTTCTACCTTCTTTCCTTTTTTGGACTAACCCGCAATCCAAAAGACAGGCTAAGTGCATTGAGACATTTGGTTGAGAAAATTCCGTTTGCTCTACAATTTCTGAAACAGTGATTGGTTTCTCTGCAATAACTTCCAATATCGCAAGACGAGACGGATCGCCAAAGCCTTTAAATAATTTTGCCTCAAGTTGTAGCTGGGTAGAATTCATAGATAAAATCAGTATATCATTATTTATTGATATTTCGTACAAGGAAATTACGGTAACTAACAGAAGCTGACAGGAAACTTATCGAAGTTAACTACCATTTACAGCTACAATCATAAAGTATCTTATGGCAGCAACAGTAGAAATAGACGAAGCAAACGGCGTAGGGGAAACTCTAACCCACAATATAACAAATACCAATATGGGTTCAACTGACGCGGTTAATCTTGATCCGGTCGCTAATCCGCTTACTCCGGGGAATAATACCTTTGAGAAGTGGCAAAAAATCCATGTAACCGCAATGGGTGGTTCTTCAAAGATTGACAATCTTAAAATATGGAGAACAAGCGCACTTGGCGGATCAGCAGTTCATAAAACTAATGCCAGAACTTCATCGTATGCACAAGCAACTTACGCGACACCGATTGCTTCTGCGTCAAGTGTCGCTACACAAACCATGCCAACTTCCGCCCCAGCTTCTGCAAACTTAGGAATTTCCGGATCACTCGGAGGATCGCTCCTTGCCGCCGGATCATCTGATTATCTGGTACACCAGATTCAATCAAACGCCGGTGATACTGCTGGATCAACCAGTACCATGAATTACCAATATGATGAGACAGCGTGAGAAGTAATACCATGCTTTCCAATGCAATACTATGCAAAACTATATTTTCCAAAGGCCAGAAACAGGACAAGTTGAAAATGTTATAAAAGAGCGTTGGTGTTGGGAAGCTCACTACATTGATGGTAGTCTCTTAAAACAATTTGATGATAACGGAATTTTCCATCAGTTTAGAGAAATAGACCAGTCGAAACTTCTATCCTTCAAAATGGTCAACCCCGAAAGCCTACCTGCTTTTACTTTAATTTTTAATCCCAAGACCATGAAACTAATTCATTTTTATAGAAACATTGTCTTAAATGTTGGAACCAGTGAGGAGAAAAAAATAAAAATCTATTGTTTCGGCTTTGAGAAAAAGTTTTTTGGCAGAACGCAAAAATCTTTAATGGCTATTATGCCAAACGATGAACTGATAACAACTGATAATTTAGACAATTTGGAGGTGAGCTAAAAAATGGCAAGTATTTGGTTAGGTGGTGCGGAAACAGGCAGCATAAGCGAAACAGCAACTCCGGGTGGTGGTTGTAGCGTTCAGAGCGCCAATGTAAGAACCGGCGGATATGCTTATAGGTGCACTTCAACTAATGCTTTCTTTGATTTTATCATTTATTCCAAAGCCACAATGTTTTATAGGTTCTATGCCTATATTCTTGCTAATCCCAGCGCAGATAATGTCTTCTGGCAGACAATAAACGGCAACACAGGAATAGTCACGCTTCAATTATCTTCAACAGGTAAAATTAAAATAAGAAATGGAAGCTCTGCGGGTACACTCTTAGGAGCATCTACCAATTCTATACCTCTTAATGGCTGGTTTCGGGTTGAGGTAAAGATAATTTGTGGAACAGCTAGTAATGGCACAATCGAGGTAAGATTTACAGATGCAAATGACACAGTTATTGAAACATTGACTTTTACTTCTCTGACAATGGCTGCGGCCGCTATAACAGGTGCAGGTTATGGTTTTAGGACCGCAGCGCAACAAATTGACTTTGATGACATATCAGAAGATGACAGCGCTTATTGTGGAGCTGGGCGAGTTATTGCCAGACAGCCAAAAATAGGAACGCCAACATATAACGCGTGGACTAAAGTTGGAACAGACCCTTATTGGGCAGATACACCTTTTAGCACTACCAACAAAGCCACTTCTGTTAATTCCGGTATCCCAAGCAGACAAACTAAACTAATTTCCGCTTTTAATACAACTCAAACCGGTCATGGAAATCAGACCATTGGCGCAAACGACACTATCAATGCCGCAGGGATTTATTATGTTGCTAAACGAGGCACCGGTACAGCTGCAACTTATGCCATGAATTTTATTTATAACTCTGTTTTAACCGAAAATTCAGTCATACTTACAACATCTGATGATTATTACTACAGCCATATAAATTCAGCATTAACTCTTGCCCTCTTAAATAGCATGGAAGTAGGCGGAAAACAAACCACTTCTGGGTCAGTGCTAATGACTATTGAGGATGTATGGGTAATTGTTGACTATAAACCAGTTGTAACAACGCCAACAGATATTCAAAAAAATCTTAAATATGCAGTTAAAACAACACCTACCGCAAAAAATAAATCTTTGCAATATGCTGTAAAAACTATTCCATCGACAAAAACAAAACTTCTCAGGTACGCCGTGATAGTTAATATAATCAGCACTAAATTACTTAAATACGCGATTAAGATAACGCCTGCTGCCAAAACTAAGCCCTTGAAATACAGCGTCAAAGTTACACCGGACGCTATAACAAGAAGCCTCAAGTATGCCCTTATAAAATCGTTGAGCGATACAAAATCACTTCAATACACTGTATTAACAGCTGGGTTAATAACAAAAAGCCTAATCTATGAAATAGAAAATCCAATCCCTCCGTGGACAAGGCCTCATGGAATGTATGACTTCCTAGCTTTGAAAGTAAGAGGCAAACTTGGCAACGTTGCCACTTTTCAGGAGCAATGGTGGGGACGCCAAGTCTCACCACCTTTTTATCCTTATAATCCAAAGACTTATCATCAACAGTCATGGCGCACAGTGTTTGCTCAAGGAGTAAGCAATTGGCATGGCTTTAATCAGTCAATCAAAAATATGTACAACGAAAAAGCAAAAAATTTAACAATGACGGGATTTAATTATTATCTTTCGCAGTATTTAGATGCCAATTACCCACCTTTGTAGGTTTTTGCTAAAATAGTTTAAAGATGAGAAAGTTTTTCAAGAAAGAAGAAAAACTGCCATTTAGTTACAGTGCTATCGAAGAACGCAGAAGCGAAACTAATTATTTTGCTTGGGTTATAAGTGTGATTTTAATTATTGGTATTGGTGTAATCTTGTTCCTCATTTTCCGTTGACAAAAACTACAGCATCATATATGATATTTACATATATGTGCAGAACTTGCGGTTGTTCTTTCCGATCAAGGGATTTTGGCACAATTGAGCGATTTGTAGAACCATGCATTCTCCTCCTCCTCTCCAAAGGCTCATCTCACGGGTATGGTTTAATGGAAGGTTTAGAGAAACACTGCGGAGAAAAGGTTGATATTGGTAATCTCTATCGAACTCTAAGACGGATGGAAGCAATGGGGTGGGTAGAGTCCGAATGGGATAAAAACGAGACTCGTCCCGATAGAAGAGTTTATACTATCACCCCAAATGGTCAAGAGTTCCTCAAAGAAGCAGCCTTTTCTCTTATAGAAACTGACAAACTTATTCACAAGTTTTTAGAAGGATATCAAAGGAGTTCTCAAAACAAAACCAAGAGAGGAGGTGAAACAATATGATGGATATGCCTATGATGATAAAAAATAGAATGTACGGGTGCAACTGTTCTTGTTGGGGCGGATCGCGATTCCTTTCAAAAGAAGAGCAAAAAAAATCCCTTCAAGGATATAAGGAAGAATTAGAAAAGGAGATGAAAGCCGTTCAAGAGGCAGAAAAAGAATTGGGGGAGGTAAAGTAGCCCCTTCTCCCTTAAGTATTTCTTAAGGGAATAATTTGTTTCACCATTTAAGATGGGAGGTGATAACTATATGGATTTTGATTATACAGTTACGACTAAAAAATCATTCGAGGACGCAGTAAAGTCGATTGCGGAAGAAACCAAAAAGGCAGGATTTCGGGTGCTTTATGTTCATGATGTGATGAAGACTTTGGCAGAGAAAGGCTTTATTATTAAGCCATTTAAGATTATTGAGATTTGTAATGCCAAAAGCGCTTATACCGTCCTTCAGGCAGATATAAAGATTGGACTCATGTTGCCCTGCAAAATAAACGTGTATCAAAAGAACGGAAAGACATATATTTCAGGCATGCGCCCGATTATTCTTTCTCAGTTTTTTCCACAAGCAAACCTTGGCGACTTGCCAAAAGATGTTGACGAGGCTATCAGGGGAATTATTGATAAAAGTAAATAATCTATGAAAAAATATATCTTTGCCACCATTCTTGGTGTCCTTGTTTTTACGCTTACCGCACAACATGTAAATGCACAAATGATGGGTTCATCCAGTTCCCCTGTTGATCAAACCGCCATACAGCAACAACAAGCGGAAGAACAAGAAGGTAAAAAACTATTGGATCAGCTAAAGAATAAAACAACTACATGCGAAAAATTAACAGATGATAATTTTGAAAAAGCCGGCGAGTATTTTATGGGTCAGGCAATTGGAGATACTTCAAGACATATAGCAATGAACAATATGATGAAATCTATGATGGGAGAAAACGGTGAGTCGCAGATGCATATTGCTATGGGGAAACGGTTAAGCGGGTGTGATACCTCTACTTCTGGAATAGGTATCATGCCGATGATGTGGATGATGGGAGGAGGTGGTAATCCTATGATGGGTTATGGTGGTTGGGGTGGTATAATGAACGGCTGGGGAGGTTTCGGAATCATAGGTTGGATATTTATGATTATCTTTTGGGTTCTTATTATTTTAGGAGTAGTGGCTTTAATCCGCTACCTAGGTGGAACTGGACATAGTAATATAGATAAAAGTAAAACCCCATTGGAAATTCTTAAGGAACGATACGCTAAGGGTGAAATTGATAAAAAAGAATTTGAAGAAAAGAAAAAGGATTTAGTATAAAATTGGCGGTTGTCGTCAGACATTGACAAGCAAATAAAATTAGCATATATTAAAAATAGCTCTATGGCGCAAGCTGTAGGGTTAGAGGAATTCTAGCAATAGAATCTCTTGGGATAAGACCTCAGCAATGGGGTCTTTTTCTTTTAATTAACAGAAACTTACTTGCAGGTAACTTAAATATCTGGTAATTTCACTATAGTTAGCTAACGCCGTTAATGCACGCTCTAAAAAGTTGTGCAGGTATGCGGCGTTTTTTAGTGGCTAACAAATCTTATGAAAGGAGGTGACAAAAAAGTATGCCAAGACTGACAGGTCCATTGTTCTCTTTGGACGCAAGACAAACGTTAGCGAAAACTATCGTTTATTCTGCTTGGAAAGGTCTTAACTACGCAAGGTTAAGAGTTATTCCGTACAATCCTAAGAGCGCAGCTCAACAGGGAGTAAGAACGTCTCTTACATACGGTGTGCAATACTGGCGAGACGGCACGGTTTCCGCAGGCGATAAGACTTCGTGGAATACTTATGCTGCCGGTTTGAACGAGTCCGGGTTTAACCGCTATATGCGGTACTTCATTCAGGATAACTATGATGAAGTAACTCAAGATTTCGTCTTCGTCGGTATTCCTGCGCCTAAATAATCTAACTTTTTAGATTGGCCTGTCTTTATGCAGTGCTTGGCGCGAAGCGCCTATGTTTAAGTTGGTAAAATTAGAAAGTGGCGATACAATTATCGCCTCTTGGGATATTGTCGGCCATTTAGCCGGCTGGATTGACACTCTCTTTCAAGAGTCCCAGAAATTAAAAGACTGCGGGATTTTATCTGCACTCATCCTCAACCACCAAAATAAAATCTATTTTCATGGCGGTTTTATTGCTCCTAATTTAATGATGCCTGTTTCCTATGCCCTTAACGAGGAGTATTACGGACAGTATCCGGGCACAAGAGAAGTTGAAATGGTACCTTTGCTTTTATGTCTTGTCAAAAAAGAACTAATAAAAAAAATTCCGATCATTGAATGTGCCGGAGATTGTATTTTCAAAGATGCCGAGTATTGCCTAAAAGCGCAAGAATTAGGCTTTAAGGTTTATGCAACTGATAAACTTATTGTTCAGTATCGCGGTAAGGGATACGCCCTAAAGAGCAAAGAGGAATTCGTCCGGCAGTTTACCCTTAACCACAACTTCTTTAAGGAAATGTGGGGTAAAAAATACCTCGAACAATATAAGTATCCAATTATGTATCATACTGGCGTTGAAGCGCCTACAGGGTTTGCTATTGCCGCTAAAAATTATATTTCAGCGCTTCTTCGATCGAAAGTAAAAGTCCATTACTCAAACCTTTTTGGCATACCAGAAGCAGAACCGCTTTCTGATGACGGACTTGTCAACGATACAAGAGAACTTTCCCCATCTATGGATTTACCACAGATTGTCTGGGCGCAAGCCCCCTTATTTTTCAAAAACTCCGGAAAATATAAAATCGGCCATTGTGAATTTGAGGGTACTATCGCTCCTTCGTCTTGGATTGCTTATTGCAACATGATGGATGAACTTTGGGTGCCTACAAAGTGGGACAAAGAAAAATTTGAAAAAGCGGGCGTTAAAGTTCCAATTTATGTAATTCCGCAAGGTATTGATTCAAACTACTTTCATCCAAACATGGCGCCGATAAAAACAGATGCAAAGGAAAAATTTAAGTTTATTACCAACGCCACTTGGGAACCTCGCAAAAATTTACGGGATTTAATAATTGCTTTTACTCAAGAATTTTCAAGAGATGAGGACGTCTGTTTGGTTGTCAAGACCATGTCTTCGGCTTTATCTCATCCGGTGAAAAAAGAAGTTGAAGCGATTAAGGCGAGAAGTGCAGGTGCCAGAGTTTATGTTAGAGAGGATATTTTACCAACTGAACAATTAGGCTGTTTTTATACTGCCGGAAATTGCTTTGTTTTACCTACTCATGGGGAGGGGTGGGGATTACCTATCTTTGAAGCCCTTGCTTGCGGGCTTCCAGTGATAACCACAGGATATGGCGCGCCAAACGAAACTTTAAGAGATGAGAACGACAAGCCTTTCCCCGGAGTCCATTTTGTTGATTGGGAAGAAGGTGAAGCCAAAACCTCTTATATCTATTTAGAGGGTAACAAGTGGGCAATGCCAAAACTTGATGATTTACAGGCGAAAATGCGCTTTGTTTTTGAAAACTACAAAGAGGAGAAAAAGAAAGCACTAAAAACTTCTGAACTTATCAGACAAAAGTTTTCTTGGGATTCCTGCGCTGTTCCAATTATTGAACGATTAAAAGCTATTTATGCAACCAACTAAGGATTTTTACAATAAAGATTATTTTGAAGGTAAAAACCAGATTGCTTATGATTCATACGCTAGAGCCGATGGACTCTTAAATACTTTTGCAACTTGGACTAATCAGTTATTTAAGCCGGAGAGCGTTTTAGATGTGGGGTGCGCTTATGGGTTTGTAGTTAAAAGATTTCAAGATTTAGGAATACCTGCAACCGGTGTTGAGTATTCCCCTTACGCGGTGAGCCGCGCTGTAACGCAAGAAATTATAGAGGGTGATGTCCGCGATCTTTCAAGATTTAAGGACAATAGTTTTGACTTAGTAATTGGCACTGAACTTTTAGAACATATACAGGAGGATGATTTATTCAAAGCAGTTAAAGAACTGCACCGAGTGGTCAAACGCTTTGTATTCTTACTTATCTGCACTGCCGGATCAGACCATATCGAATCAAGGGGCGGTAAAGGCGACCCCTCACATATAACCATGAAGCCGCGCTGGTGGTGGGAGAGTTTATTTCACCGACTGGACTTAAAGCGCGACTTTCCCAAGGAAGACTTTGCTAATAACCATCAGCAGTCAAGACAAATGAAATGGTCTGGGAGATTTTTTGTTTTATCTAAGGAGTAAGACTTATGGACATTTCAGGATTTAGGGCTATCTGGGACTCAATGACGCCAGAGGAGAGAAAGGCTAAAGTTGAGGCGTTAACAGAAATTAACAAACTCAAACAATATTGCTGGGGTAAGGGTTTTATTGAAATAGGAAGCGATTTTAAGAGCATTAAAATCTTAAAAAATACGAAGGAAGTGCGACGACTTAAAAAATTATTTAAAAAATTAGGGATTAGAGGTGTTGAATGGAACGAATAATTACTTTTTATTATATTCGCTAACCATGATGTTAATAATATCTTCTCTGCGGTATCTTCTTTCTCCAACTCCTTTTTTATTACCTACACGGATAGCCTTTAGTTTTCCACTTTTATCCCAGCGTCTGAGAGTTGGGGGCATAACTCCTAGTATTTTTGCAACTTGGTTAATATTGAGAAGATTTGATGACCTTTTTTCTCCCTGCATAAAAATAGTTAAAAATTGTTATTGCTCATTATTATACAGAAAAAACCAGTGTTTTAGGACTAAATAAAGGGAGTAAATAATAGGAGCGACTAGTCTATTTTACGGTCTGGGGCATTTTTGAGGCTAATTCTGGCTGTAATTCATACAAAAAATCTGGTAAAATAGGATTTGAGTTAAATTCTTGAATGAATCCTGGCAGTCTGGCTAAGACCTCGTCAGGAGCTCCAAAAAAATCCGGCCGAAGAGGGCCGGATTTTATAAAATAATTACCAATTCCTAGAGGAAATTCTTTTCCGAAGGAAAATATACTTTCTACGAAAGACTGTTCTTCTTTGAAGAATAGTCCTATGGTTTATTTTTTAGCTTTTCCACCAGCTAAGATGTAAAGCTTATATACGCCTGCCAAACCTACTACTATATAAACAAGTTTAGTGAGTATTGAACCTGCTCCTAAAACTGCTTCAACTACGTTAAGATTCAAAAATCCTACCAATCCCCAATTCACCGCACCAAGAACCAAAATCCAAGCCACCAATTTTTTTGTATCCAACTTAATCACCTCCTTTTGGAATTATTTTGTATCCATATTCATTGTTGGCATAAATTTTTATAAGAGTCAATACCTCTATGCGCTTGGTGTAGGTATGGATCGTAGTGTGATATTTAAGGTATAATAGGCCAAGATTGCCGGATCGTCTAACGGTAGGACAACTGCCTTTGGAGCAGTGAATTCTAGGTTCGAATCCTAGTCCGGCAACCATTGAGGATATTTTTACCAGACACAGGTTGCATCTTTCAATGTGGGGATCAAACATGATAGTCAGTTGGTTTTTAAAACCATCCAGAAGCCATTTAAACACTAAGCAATTACCATTAATCTTCCATTCTGATCAAGGCACTGAATTTATGGCTAAGGTCTGTACTGATTATCTGGAAAGCTTGGGAGTAAAAATATCAGTCTCAGATAAAGCTTCTCCCTGGCAAAATGGTTATCAGGAATCATTTAGAAAAGTATGGTTTGCCTAACAGTTTTTGCAAAAGTGATAACAAATGGATTGATTTTATGATTGCCTTAACACAGGTGCTAGCGGATCAAACAATAATTAATCCAACGCCAAATATTGCTGAATTTCGATATATAGACTTAAAGCGGGAAGGAATTATGGCCAATATAGATTTTAAAGGAGCAAAAGCTGGAGGGAGTATCACCTTAAGTTTTGGTTTATAGAGTATATTCCAGAGTGTATCACACTATATCAACTTATTTGAAAAACTAGTCTGAACAAAAAGGTTGGGATTTTCCCTGATGTTTACAACTAATATTAAATCTGCCATGATGTATTTAGAATGAAACTGCCTAAAAGTATCTTTAAACTGGTTATTTCTATTGCTCTTTGCCAGTCTGCAGGATTAATAGGTTCTTTTTTTACTTTTTCTTCTATCCCAAACTGGTATAACTTACTAAACCAACCTGCCTTCAGACCTCCTAATTGGCTTTTTGGTCCTGCTTGGGCAACGCTTTATACCCTCATGGGCATCTCCTTTTACTTAATTTGGATTAAGCTAAAAGATAATAAATACAGTAAAAAAGCAAAGCTTATAAAGCTGTCCTTAATGATTTTTTTAATCCATCTATTTTTTAATGCCACCTGGTCAATCGTTTTTTTTGGCTTACACAATATCTTTTTGGCTTTAATAAATATTCTGATTATTTGGGTGTTTATAGTGATTTTGATTGGTAAGTTTTGGAATTTAGATAAAAGAGCGTCGATTCTGCTGATTCCATACCTAGCCTGGGTAAGCTTCGCCACCATCTTAAACTACAGTATCTGGATTTTAAATAGATAAAATGAACAGTTCGCATTGTGTCATTTGCAATAACTGTTTTTCCCTAATTATTTCTAAAAGAGATACAAACATGTAAAACGCTTGTATCACTGAACAAATGAGCAAACTCTTGCTCCACAATAATTTCCTACTTCTTCATTAAAGAAGTTGCAGCCACATATACTGCTGACAACCCTACCAAAATATATACAAGGTTTGCCAACATTCCTTCGCCTAACAAAGTGGTCACTAAATTAAAGTTTAGTAAACCTACTAAACCCCAATTAAGTCCACCTACCACCAACAAAACAAGTGCTAAAACACCTAGATATTGCATCGTTTATCACCCCCTTCCTATTTAAGTATAGACACATATCCGGTTAATTTTTTGTAAATGATAGAAAACCAACCTTTGAAGATCTTTTGGATTTTAGACAAGATATTTTGGGCAGTAACATGTAGCATGCTTTTTCTGTTCTTTAATCATCATGCCAAACAATAACGCCCATGTAAAGATACAATAGATGACTAAATATTTGCTTTATACTGTATCATTTATTTCATTTAGCCTTGATGTGAGACAATAACTATAGTGATTTAAAGGTTCTAGTCCGTAATGCTCAACTTAGAATCTAAGCTTACTCTATGCAAGCATGCCTTTATCCATGTCCTGCAACTTTGAACGAAAACCGCTCCTTATTCTCAAATCGTGCTAATATTATGTTTGCATGAATAAGAAACAATCAGTTGCTTTAAGTTCTGTTTTTGCCAGCCTGGCTCTTACCGTGCTCAAGCTTATTGTGGGACTGGCAACAGGCAGCGTGGGAATCTTATCCGAAGCAGCCCACTCCTTTTTGGATTTAGGAGCAGCGATACTGACTTTTTTTGCCGTCAGAGTAGGAGAAAAAGAAGCTGATGAAACGCATCACTATGGTCACCAAAAGGTGGAAAGCGTTTCTGCTTTAGTAGAAACAGGGTTGCTTTTTCTCACCAGCGCTTGGATTATTTATGAAGCAATTAAGCGGCTAACTGCAGGTAAAGCAGAAATAGAAGTAACCTGGTATGCTTTTGCCGTAATTATATTTTCCATTATAGTTGATTACTCCCGCTCCCGGGCTTTGAATAAAGTGGCCAAGGTCACCAAAAGCCAGGCTTTAGAAGCAGATGCGCTTCATTTCAGTTCAGATATTTTAAGTTCCCTGACTGTGTTAGTTGGGTTGGTATTTGTGCTGTTGGGGGTGGCAAAAGCTGATGCGATTGCTGCACTGGGTGTTTCACTATTTGTGCTGCATGCCGGATATTCCTTAGGAAAAAGAACAGTAGATGTGTTAGTTGATACGGTACCGGCCGGTTTGCCGGAGAAAATTAGAGGAATTATTCACCGGGTTGAAGGCGTAATTTCCATTAAGCGGATTCGGGTCCGGCCGGCCGGCATTACTATTTTTATTGATATTACAATTACTGTCAGCAAGAAATTATCTATCAGCAGAGCGCATGATATTGCTGATGAAATTGAAAAGAGAATTAAAACTTTAATTCCTGAGGCAGATATCACCATTCATTCAGAACCTGATAACAAGGTTTAAGGCATAGTCTCGTGGTATATTTTGTTTACATCCTAAGAACCTCTTCTAATACTCTTTATATTGGCCAAACCAATAATTTAGAGAAAAGATTAAAAGAGCATCAAAGCAAAACTAGCAGATCAGCCAAGTATATGAAGTGTTTTTCCTCATTTGAACTTGTTTATTTAGAAAGATACCCTTCCAGGACTGAAGCTTTAAAAAGAGAATGGCAGCTTAAAAAATTAACCAAAGCCAAAAAAGAAGCTTTAATAGCTGGAAATCTGGATTTACCCAAATTAGGTAAATCTGGTAACAGTAAAGATAAAAGCTGCGCCCAGTATAGTTAGTCCCAGCATCTTCCAAGAAGAGTGTTTACTGTGAGCTTCCGGCAGTAGATCACTGGCTCCAATATATAACAGGAATCCGATAAAAAAGCCCAAATACATCACTAGGATATTTTGAGGAATCTTAAAAAGAAAAGTGGACAAAACTCCTAAAATGGGAGTGATGGCATCCAAAAGCAGCATTTTATAAACTTTGCTAGCCTTATTTTTGTGGGTTAACATAATGGTTACCGTATTTAAACCGTCAGAAAAATCATGAGCAATTACCGCCAGCGAGATTAATAATCCCACATGGGTGCTAACTTGAAACCCTAAGCCAATTCCGATTCCGTCCAAGAAACTATGAAACGATAAACCGGATGCCCCGACTAATCCGACAGTTGGATGTTTATGATCAGCATATTCTTCTTCGTGAGCGTGGTGGATAGCGACTGACTTTTCTAAAACATGGAATATCAAAAACCCCAAAACTATCATGATTGTAAAAGGAGTAACATCGAATTTATTCTCAGTAATAATACTAATGCTCTCCGGCAAAATATCAAAAAAACTTACTCCTAAAAGGACGCCGGCGGTAAAGCTCATTACATAATGCAATCTATCCCGGTTTCTTATTCCAAAAACTCCCCCTAAGATAGTGGAAATAAAGGTAAGAAGAGATAATAAAATTGGTTCCATATTAATTTATTTTTTGACATTTTTGGCATAAACCATAAAATTCCAAAGCATGGCTTTTTACCAGAAAGCCTTTTTTCTTTTCAATACCTTTTTCCAGGGCGTTAATGTTGCAGTCTGAAATATCTTCGATTGCGCTGCAGCTTTGGCAAAGTAAGTGATGATGCTCTTTCTTTGCAGCGTGTTCATACCGCAATTTGCTTTCCTGCAGGTTAACTCCCCGGACAATTCCTTTGTCAGAAAAAGAATTCATCATCCGAAAAACCGTGGCTGGATCAGTATTAATACCACTTCTTTTTAGTTCTAATCTGATAGTAGCTACATCAAGCGGTTTATTGCTTGCTTCCAGTACTTTTAGTGCAGCCAAACGCGCCGGAGTGGCTTTTAAATCGGCTTCCCGCAGTTCTGTTTTACAATCGTGTTGTTTAATTTGTATCGGCATAAATGCAAGATTGTTGCGACTAGTATATGCAAGTCTATTGCATCTGTCAATATGAAATAAGTGACAAAGGTTACTGTTTTTACTTATCCTAATGTGCTTTAATATATTTATGGCAGATAACGAAAATTCATCAATGCAGAAATCCCGCTGGAAAAGAGGTGTTAGTGGAGGTGGACCAGATGCAATCTATGGATTAGGAATTATTGGTGCAGCGGTTTATTTTATCCAGCATGCCACTTCGTTTTGGCAAGGGGCATTTGGTTTGCTAAAAGCCCTTGTCTGGCCCGCCATTTTAGTATATAAACTACTGGAGTTCCTAAAACTGTAGGAAGCTTTTCAGCTCTATTGGGTATAATTAATTTATGATAGCCTTCGGACATACGGCAGTGGGAGTGATTGTGGGAAGTGCTGCCTATAGCTATTTGGGACATGGTGATTTAACAACCGGATTAATCGTCACAGGCGCTACTGGCGTGGCATTTCATTATTTGATGGATGCTGTACCTCATGGGCATTTTTTCAAGATGGATAAATTTAAGAAATACGTCATCCCGGTGATTGTTTTTGATCTGTCTTTGCCGATAGCTTTGATATTAGGTATAACTTATTTGAAAACCGGTTTAAGCGAGAAATTGTTTTATATTATGTTTGGTATTGGCAGTTCCCAGTTGCCTGATGTAGTCGATGGTTTAGCTTTTGCCGGGATTATTAAAGCCAGAAGTTTATTAAAAGCAGAAATGAATTTCCATGGCGGCTTGCATTGGCATAATGAGGGTGATGAGGGTTTGCTTTTAGGCCTGCGTGATATCTGGCAAGTGCTGACTATTTTTATAGCTTTATTTTTAGTAGTTTTTAGTTAAATAAGTTTTTTCCCGCGAAGATTCAGATAGAAATCTTTTTCCTCCATCAAAATTGCTCCTGTGCCAATCAGGGCCGCCACAGCTGAAACCAGCCAGCCTAATATGGG
The DNA here is from genome assembly GCA_021786105.1 of bacterium. Taxonomy (GTDB): domain Bacteria; phylum Patescibacteriota; class Microgenomatia; order Daviesbacterales; family UBA10151; genus UBA10151. The sequence goes on along the minus strand of JAJYNW010000026.1, from coordinate 28,880 downwards.
GATTAGTGTAAGTATTGAATAAAAAATTAAACCCAGCAAAAAGACCCAGATTTTACCGGTTTGGTTATTAAACCGTTGCAAAATTAACAGCCCGATGACAAATGAAACAAATATTGTAGAAAGATATAAGATAAGTCCCAAAGTAAAGGCTAAGACAAAGGCGATTGGGATACCAATTAGGGTAATTAGCAGCAAAAGGAAAAACTATGGCAGTTAAAAAGCCAATTCCCAAGCTAGCCCACGGTCTTTTCATAATGTACTCGGTAGTCCGGTCGAAATAAATTGGCATAAATATTAGCAGTAGAATACCAATAATTGCCGCCCCAATAAAATTGACAATTCTGAAAAAGCTAATTACACTGCTCACTCCTTTTTTTTCAGTTTCTTGCGGCTGTTCTCCTTTGGGGATATTTTGAATAATTCTACCGGAAACGGTGGCACTTTCGGAAATTGAGGCTTTATTTCTGCTCCAATAAGTTAAATTACCACTAATTGTGGCTTGTGGGGCAAGGCTGAGCTGGTCAACTACCGCGTTGGTATCGGCACCAATCCGACTGCCCAGGGTAATTTGTCCTCCGGCTAAATTAGCTTCCTTTCCTACGGGGCTGAAAACAGCCAGGTTTCCGCCTGCCGCTGCTAAACTACCGGTTATATTGGCATTTGAGGCAAGACTAAGACTGCCGCCGGCCAGCGATACGTTCCTGCCCACCGTCCCGTTAAGGTTAATATTTCCTCCGGCCGCCCGGATATTACCGGTCACAGTTCCCCTGATATCCATATTGCCGCCGGCCGCAATCAAATCTCCGTTAATTGTACCGTCAACGACAATATTTCCTCCGGCCAAATATGCGTCCCCGTTAACTGTTCCTTCTAATGAAACGCTATTGCCTGCGGCAAAGTAATCTTTGTTAATTATCTCATTTTTTGTCAGAATCACATTTTTGTTGTTGTCTTGGGCCCAGATGGTGAAAGGCAAAAAGAATAAAACGAAGATAAATATTAAGCTAACAGAGATTTTTTTCATCTTAGATAATCTCACCAGTATCTAATCATATTTGAGTAAGAAGATTGTTAGATTAAGGTAAGATTAAAGTAATGGGAAATTTATTTCCTGCAATATTCTTACCGGATCTTAATAAACCTATTAACCTTGAGGTTATAGAATATCCAAAATGGCCTTTGAACCACTAGTTCCGAAAGAGCCGACTATAATTGAACCGGTAACAGGAGAAAAACCTGTTATTAAGGTAGAACCTCCCCAAGAGGATTACGAGAAGAAGAGAAAAATTATTAGGGAAAGGCAAATCGTTTGGTATGCCCTTATGGTGATAGAAGCTATTTTGGCTATTAGATTTCTCCTGAGGTTATTTGGCGCCAATCCTAACAGCTTTTTCAGCGTTTTAATTAATGTGTTTTCTACACCATTAGTTTTTATTTTTTCCGGATTATTTTCTCCCTTATTAAGCCCGGTCGGTAGCGCGGCGCTGGAGTGGTCAACACTGTTTGCCATGGTGGTTTATGCCGTAGTGGCTTTTCTGGCGGCTTGGTATTTCCGGCTTAGAAAGCCGATTGATCCGAAAGAAGCAGAAGATAAAGCTGAAGAAACTATTCCCTAAACAAAAAATTTGACAAATGGAAAGAGATGGTTTAAATTTCACACCTCACGATGATTTTCTCTGCCCTAGCCATCGCCTTTTCTTTGCCGTTTTATTTGTTGTTTAATTTTTCGCCCCGGTCATATCACTCTCAAATTTGGTCCAATCCGATCAGTTTTTTCATCACCAGACCAGCTTCAAAACCGCTCCCTACCCCTTCATCGATTCCTACTGCTAAACCCAGTGTAACGCCAACCCCAAAGCCTTCCGCAACTTCGACCCCTACCCCTACCCTGCCGGTTTCCAATACCACGGGCAATTCTTATATATACCAAATCAATAATTACCGCCGTTCTCAGGGTTTATCTCCGGTCAAAACAGATCCCTATACTTGTAATTTTGCCAAAATCAGAGCCGGGGAAATTGTCAGAAATTTTAGCCATGATGGTTTTACCAACCGGATTAACAGCAAGACTTTGCCTTATCCAAAGTTTAGTTATGTGACGGAAAATATTGAAATGAATAGCAATTCTTCCGATGTAGTTAACCAGTGGATTAATTCACCGGAACATGCGGCCAATCTGCGGGCTGATACCTCTTATGCCTGTGTGGAGAGTTCGGGCAATTATTACGCCTACGAGGGCTGGAAACCCTAGACACACCACTATTTTATACTATAAGTTGAAAAATATCAGTTTTTTCGAAGGGAATTTTTTAAACAGCGATCATGCAGCTTTTATGGTTCCACCCAGACCAGCAATTACGGTGGTAGGAAATATGTTTTATGAAGGTGTAGAAACAGTTTTAGAGAGGTTAGTAAAAGGATATTTTGACTCTTTTGCAGAAAATGCAAATATTTATACACTTTTTCAACAGATGATTTTAGACCGTCAGTTGAACCCGAGCGAGCAAAGGATAAAAGCAGTCTGGCAAGGCCTAAACTTGAGCCGTTCAGAATCCAGCAAAGATGCCGCAAATTTAATTTTACAATCGCCTAACAGTATCAGATGGGAGATGTCGATAAATAATTCTTATAATGGTTTTTTCTCCGCGTTGCCCCTTAAGAAAAGAAAAGATTTATTTGCAGACAGCGCGGAACAATACTTAGCTAGTTTTGAACAGGACAGACTGCGGGCAGACGCCTGGTTTGGTCATCATAAGTTAATAATCGAACAAGGGCAGCCTAAATTTGTATATGATGGAAAATACGAACAACCAATAAGAGGTAATAAAAGCGATTTGGCTCATTATTGGCATGGACTAGTTAGGCATTTATTAGAATTTGGACGCATTTTAGGCGCGGGCAGACAAGATTTTTTTGGGATTTTATGCAAAAGACTTTCGTTAACGGAACCTCCGAAGTCACTGGAACAATTGCTAGCCCGCTTGTGGGCCAAGTTTTATGGGGATGAACTGAAAAAAGATTCATTTGTGGCAGAGGAGGTGCAAAGAGGTTTAAGAGGTGAGGAGCCAGGTGGAACACCATTATATCCAGGAGACAGAAGACAAGCCTCAGAATGGTTTCGATCTCTCAATTATCTGTACTTTCTTCCTCCTCAAGCGGAAAGCTAAACATTGCTTATTATTGTTCACATTAATATTACGGCCGTATACTTAATGTCAACACTTTATGTTACTTGGCAAGGCGGTCAGCGTCTTCCTTGCTCAAGATTCTAAACATCTTAACGCCACCAACTTCTGCCTGGGCTGCTTTTCTGCCGTTCTTCATCGTGACAACAGTCACTTGATCATCTGGTACGTCTACCGATTGTCTGGTTTTAACATTGTAAAACTTCATTTATTTTGACCCTCCTTTCTTTAGGCATTTGCCTGATTTCAAACCCTTTCTTTTCTGCTGCGGCGTCTCCAACTGCCACGCTCTCTTCTGCCCCGATGCCTGATTTCGCTTGCATAAGCCGGAGCATACTCCGGTTCTTCTCTTCGTCCGGGTTGTCCATAGGATTCAATTACTTTGATGTTATCGGCATCAAAGCCACTCATGATATTTTTGACTTCTTTTTCGTGCCCTTCCCTGGTCGGAACAGCTATTAAGATGCCGCCTTCTTTGATTCTATCTTCATACATCCTGGCATCTTCCCGGGAAAGACCGAAAGCCGAAGTTAAGGCTCCGATGATTCCTCCGGCTAAAATGCCGGTGGCTACGCCTGAGGCGGTAGTGGCTGCTGCTCCGGTTAAACCTAAAGCAGTGGCAATAGGGCCGCCAATAAAGATAGTGCCTAAGCCGGGAATTGCAAATGCCGCTACTAAACCTGCTAAGCCGCCGATTACTGCGCCGGCTGCTGCTCCGCCTAAAGTGCTGCTCATTACTTCTCCTGCACCCGTATCCTCAGCCACTCTGCCGGCTTCAGAAGTATCTCTCATCATGATGGAAATATCTTTTGGGTTATACCTTTCGGCCTCAAGTTCAGAAATAGCATCCTCTGCATCAGTTCTGTTGGAAAAAACTCCTAATACTACACTTGCCATTTTCTCACCCCCTCCCAGTTTGGATCAATATTACTGCGAAATTTCTAAATTTAAGTAAATTTACGGTAAAGGCTAAGTAAGAAAGAGCTAAGATTTGACTAATGATCCAATTTTTCTTTAAGATTCGTATATGAAGAAAGTTATTGCCGGTATTCTGCTTTTGATAGTGGTTTTGGTTGCAGTAAGCGATTTGAAACTTACTTCTTTAGATAATCTATTTACTTTTTCTTATTGTGATCAACCGATACATTACCGGGTAGATACGGTTGATCCCCAGTTTGATTTATCAAGGGAAACTTTTTTGTCGGATATTGATCAGGCTAGCGGGATTTGGAACACGGCCGAAGGCAAAAATTTGTTTGTTTATGATCCGCAGGGCGATTTAAGCATTAATTTAACATACGACGAAAGACAATCTTTAACCAACCAGGTTAATCAGCTGGAGGATAAAGTCCAGATTGATAAACAATCGTTGAATCCTAAGTTTGAGGAATATCAACGGCTTTCGGCAGAATTAAAACAAAAACTGGATAATCTTAATAAAGAAGTTGAGGATTGGAATAATAAAGGCGGAGCTCCCCCTGATGAGTACCAAAGATTAGTTAAAGAGCAGCAGGATTTAAAGGTTGAGGCAGACAAACTCAATGCCATGGCCCGGGATTTGAATATTTCTGCCAATAATTATAATTCCCAAGTCGATGAGTTGAACCAAACGGTAGATTCTTTGAATAATGCCTTGGAACAGAGGCCGGAAGAGGGAATTTTTAAAGGCCCGGAAAACAGAATTGAAATTTATTTTAATAACAATAAACCGGAGTTGGTTCACACCCTTGCTCATGAGTTGGGGCATGCCTTAGGTATTAAGCATGTCAGCAACCCGGCGGCAATTATGTATCCTAAAACCAGCCAGAAGCTGGCGATTTCTAATGATGATCTGCTAGAGCTAAAGGAGGTTTGTAAAAGACGCAGTGTTTTTGAAATACTTCAAGCTAGAATTTCGCAAATTCTAAATAGCATGCAAATCAATTTTAATTTGCCTTAATTACTAAGATAACTATACTGTTTGTCTTCGGATGAATCTAACTAAAAATAATATTATTGCTAAAACTAAAAGTATGTGAATAAGTCCGCCGGCAATATGCAAAATGAATCCTCCCAGCCAGGCAATAATTAAAATTACGGCAATCCACTCCAAAAGCCCCATTTTTTTCACCTCCTTTTAACAAATCTCTGTTTTTAAACAGGAATTTGTTAGGTTCTGGTACTGGGTTTGCCCATTGAACGACTGCGTCCGCGTCCAGCTGATCTCTTTTTGCCTCTCATCCGGCTTATTTCGTGGCTGACTCTCTCCATTGGTTTTTCCATTTTGCCTTGAAATATCATATTTGCTTTTTCCCGGGCCCCGGATGCCATATCCATGATTTTATCTCTCATTTTCTGGTCAGTCAGAATTTTGGTGGTAACCAAGGCTATCCCTGCTCCGATGAGTGCGCCCGTTAAACCTGCAGCCACAGGATTTACCTGTTTCCCATTTGTATCGGCCATTTTTATCACCTCCCGTCTTTTTTAAAATTGATCAATCGCCTCTTTGATGACCTTTTTCTTTATGCAGTTTCATTACAGTTCTGGCCGCTACTTCCTTGGCTCGTCCTCCGTATTTGCCGGATTTTTCCGCGGACCCTTTAATGTGTTCGTACATCCGTTGTTCTTTGGAACCAACTCCTTTTAGGTTTTTGTTATGCGGCATATACACCTCACGTCCCTATACTATCAACGGCATATAAGAATAGAGTTAGATCGAAGTAAGAAATTGATTATATTCGGCTAACCCAATTTTACCTGGGAGATCCGTTTGGTTGTGGCCGGTAGGGATTTAGCTGGATATTTTGGGCAGTGACGCTGCCGTCTGAATTATCCGAACCAAAAACCGCCACTTTTTCGCCATTTTTCAGATCTGACTTTGTCCCTGCTGATGATTTATTAATACTGGTTTGATCAGACAGGAGAACTATTTTGCTGCTGCCGTCTGATAATTTGACGGTAATGCTTTTGTCATCAGAGCTGATGATTTCTCCGTTAACCGGTCTAAATCCTTGCCTGCTTATCATATTTGCGCCCCTTTGTTGGAAATTGCTATTTCTAGCGCCCTGGAAGTTGGCAAAACGGCCCGCCGGGCTTTTTGACTGCTGATATTTCATGCCGGCAAAAAATCCCCCCACGCCCATTACTAAGGCAGCGATAATGATAACTGCTATCATATTGTTTTTCATTGAGATCACCTCCTTCTATAATTATTCGTATCTTAATGCTTCGATTGGTTGTAAATTGGCGGCACGTCGGGCTGGATACCAGCCAAACAAAATTCCGATTGCACCTGAAACTCCAATTGCTAAAAAGATGGCAAAGAAGGATAAAACAAACGGCACGCCGGCTAAACTGGAAATAAGATACGAAGTCAGTACGCCTAATATCATACCAATTACTCCGCCAATAAAACAAAGTACCGTAGCCTCGATTAAAAACTGGGTGATGATGATTTTTTTCTTTGCACCCAGGGCTTTCCGTAAACCGATTTCCCGGATTCTTTCGGTAACAGTTACCAGCATGATATTCATAATGCCGATTCCGCCTACCAGCAGCGAAATAGCGGCAATTCCGGCCAGGAGTGAAGTAAAGGTGCCGGTCATGGCGGAGGCAGTATTTAAAATATCCTGCTGGGAAAAAATAGAAAAGTCAGCCTGAGCCGGATCGTTTAAATGGTGCCGGGACAGCAGTAAATATCCCACCTGGTTTTGGGCATCAGTCATTACATCAGAGTTTTTCGCCTCGAGAGCAATTGACGACAGATAATCTACTCCAAAAAGCTGTTTTTGAGCAGTGGATAACGGCACGAAGATGATATCGTCCTGATTCATAAAACCTGATCCGCCTTTAGATTGGGTGACACCAATAACGGTTAAGGTTTGGCCGTTGATCCTAATTGATTGGCCGATGGGGGCAGCGCCGTCTCCGAAGAGATCGCTCATCACCTGCGGTCCGATCACGGCTACTTTGGTCATGCCTGTTACATCGCGGTTAGTAATAAAACTGCCGGAATCCATATTAAGTTTATGAACCGTCGGATACACTGCAGTAGCGCCGATTATTTGGGTGTTGGTGTTATTGCCCCCGGTGGTAACTTGAGCCCTTCTGGAAAGCTCAGGTGAAACATTTTGAATGGTATTGATTTGCGGTGAGGTTTTGATGGTGTTGGCATCGTCTAAAGTCAAAGATGTATTACTGCCTGCTGCGCTTCTGACTGCACCTTGCCTTTGGCCGCCCGGACTAATGGTTAACAAATTGGCGCCTAAAGATTGGATTTGTGATTGGATTGACTGTTGAGTGGCCTGGCCTAAAGAAATTAAGGCAATCACGCTGCCGATTCCAATCATGATTCCCAAAGTCGCTAAACCTGTTCTCAGCTTGTTAACGGTTAATGTTCCGATAGCCTCTGAAATAATCTCAGCGTATTCCATTATTTACCTGCCTTCCTTTGTCTGTGTCCGTCGCTGTCTTTAACTATTTTCCCGTCCTTAACATGAATAATTCTTTTGGCGTGTTCGGCAATATCCGGTTCGTGGGTAATCATGACAATGGTGTGGCCTTCCTTTTCATTGATTTCCTGAAAAATGGACATAATTTCCGCAGCTTGGCTGGAGGCAATATTGCCGGTTGGTTCATCTGCCAATAAAATGGCCGGATTCATTACCAAACCTCTGGCTATAGCCACCCGCTGCTGCTGTCCGCCCGACAATTGATTTGAAGTATGCTCTATCCTGTCTCCTAATCCCACCATTTCCAAATATTTTTTGGCTTTTTCCAGTCGCTCCTCTTTGGGAACTCCGGCATAAACCATGGGCAGGCAGACATTTTTTAGAGCAGTGGTTCGGGGTAATAGATTAAAGGCCTGGAAGATAAAACCGATCTTACGGTTTCGGATATCTGCTAGTTGATCATCTGATAGTTTGGATACTTCTTCTCCGTCCAGGATATAACTGCCGGAAGTTGGCGTATCGAGGGCGCCCAAGATATGCATCAAAGTGGACTTTCCTGAGCCGGAAGGTCCCATGATGGCCACAAACTCGCCTTTTTTTATCTCAAAGGAAACACTGCTCAAAGCAGTTGTTTCAACTGACTCGGACTGGTAAATTTTTTTTAAATCGGAAGCCTTGATGATAACATCTGCCATTTTTACTAACGGCCACCACCCCTCATGATGACTCCTCCGCCGCCAAATCCTCTGCTGCCAAACGGTGAGGTGGCGCCGGAAGACCCGGTTTTTGCAGTGGGATTTGTGATACCGGTAATTACTGTATCGCCTTCGTTTATGCCTGATGTAATTCCAGTTTGCGTATCATTTGTATTACCAACTTCTACCGGGACAGTTTCAACCTGGCCGTTTTTCAAAACCCGTACAGTTATCTGACCGTTTTGCCCGGCTTGAACTGCTGCAGACGGAACCAGTATTACATCGTTTTTGACGCTGGTGATAATTTTGGCCGTAACAGCCATATTGGGGTAGATATGTTTATTACCGGCATCGAAAGAAATAACCGCCGGGTAAGAAGTTACTCCGGACGAAACTACCCCATTGGTATTGATACTGGCTACCTTTCCGGTAAAAGTGGCATCCGGAAAAGCATCTAAAGTCATGGTAACTTTATCACCCTCGGTAACTTTGGGAGCATCAATTTCGGAAATACTGACTTGGGCTTGAGTTGGTCCTTCCTGGAAAATAGATCCTAAAACCTGCGAAGTCGAAGTTGAATTAGAAGAAGAACTGGTAACCGTAACTATTGAACCGGGAGCTATGGTTAAGCCGCGAACTTCCCCGGCAACAGGAGCAGTTATGTTGGAAGAAAGTTGGGATAAGTTTAAAGATGCAGCAGTCAAAGATGATTGGTTGGCAGAAATAACAGAGGCCTGGTTTTTATAATCAGCCTCGGCTTGTAGCCAAGTGGCATTTTCTTCAATATAGGTGGGGTCATTGGTGGCCAAGCCTCTAGCTACGGCGTCATTGATAAATTTTTGGTTGTCTGTAAATAAAGTATTTTGCAAAGAATTATATTTGGCATTGGCCGCATCCAAAGTGTTTTTGGCAGTCAGGTAACTGGCATAAGCAGCTGCCTGTTTTTGCTGGGAAGCTTGGTCTAAAGTTAGGGTAGCCAAAGTTTGCCCCTGGCCGACTTGGTCCCCGTTTTTAACAAATACTTCCTTTACCACTCCGGCGGCTTGGATAGTTACGGAGACATTGTTGGCAGTGGTGATGTTGCCGGAAGCAGTTACGGAGTTTATCAGTGTACCTTTTTCAGCTTGTGCAGTTTGGTATTGTGGAGCAGCAGCTTTAGCAGTCAGGCCTTTATATCCAAAATAGCCTACTGTCAAAAGTAAGATAACAAAGATGGCAATTCTTTTTTTACTTCCCAAAATCCATTTCCGAAAATTACCAATTTTATTCATTTCGTAAGTATACATTAATAGAGCAAGCTGAGAATAAGCTTAAAACCAGAAAAACTCCCGGGTATCTAAACCCGGGAGTTTTTAAAAAGTGGACCCGATTTTGACTAATTTGGCTTAGTCCAGCCCTTGCCTCTCATACCCATCATTCCTTTACCCATTCTGAAACTATATAGGTATTTGAGGTCAATATTGTTTTGCTTGGCCCAATTTTGCAAGTCAGTTCTTTGCTTCTGCATGGCAGTTTTCCTCTGATCTGGAGTTAAATTTTTCCAGTTCTGTCGGTTATTTTGCAGCTCCTGCAATTTATTCAAAATCAAATTTTCCTGATCCTGGGTGATTTTACCTTGGGAAACTAATTGATCAAGCCGGCTTTTTTGCCTTTGCTGTAAATTAGTCAGCCTCAACTGTTTCTGTTGATTTTGGTAATCAGTAATTACGTTTTGCACCTGAGTTTTTTTCAAGCCGAACTTTTGGGCTATTGCATCAATTAACCCCTGGAAAAAGTTTGGATGGTTGGTATTGGAATCTTGTGCATAGGCAGGAAGTGCGCTGAAAACCATGGTTGAACCCAGCATAAAAAGGGCTGTTATAGAAAGAATTCTTCTTTTAATCATTTCCTCACCCCCTTTGAGAGGGAAATTTACTAAATTAACCTGATAAAATGCTTAGAAAGAGTACCTTAACGGAAAGCGGAGAGTAAAAACGCTTCCTTTGTCTAATTTGCTCTCTACTCTAATAGAACCTTGGTGTTTATCAACGATTTGTTTGGCAATTGATAAACCCAATCCGTATCCGCCTGCTTCGGCTTTAGTCCGGGATTTATCAGCCCGGAAAAAACGGTCAAACAGGTGCGGTATATCTTTTTCCTCAATTCCCATACCTTGATCTCGGATTTCAACTTCGATTGACCTGTCTATTTTTCGGGATGTCAAAGTTACGGTTTTTCCTTTGGGTGAATACTTGATGGCATTATCCAAAAATACTACAAAAAGCTCTATCAGGCTTTGCCAACCACCGGAAATTTCTCCATCGTTAACCTCATTTTTAATGATGATATTTTTTCTCTTTGCTAAGTTAGCCACTTTCCTTTGGGCAATTCCGCTGACTTCTTTCAAATTAACCGCCTCAAAACTAACCGCGTTTTCTTTTTGGTATTGAGTCAGTTTGATTAAATTATCAGACAGATATTGTAAATTATTAACCTCTTCCAAATTGCTTTGTAAAAGATTTTTGGTAGTTTTTAAAGTCAAATCTTTGTCTCGTAAATTCACCTCGATTTCGCTTTTTAAGGAGGTTAAAGGAGTTCGCAGTTCGTGGGATGCGTCAGTAATAAATCTGTTCTGCTCATCCAGCATTTGACTAATCGGCCGCAGGGTCCGGCCGGCCAAGAAATAACCGGCTAAACTGGAAGCGCCTAAAATCCCTAAATTAACCAGCACCAGAATTGATTTAAGGCGGTTTTTGCTTTCTTCCATGACTTCTGGGTCAATTGAAGGCGTTCTTGGTGATCCGGGGGCAAGAATAAATATTCTTCTTTCTTGTCTCAATCTTTGCACCCTTTCCACTCTGTTTAGCTCATCGGTTAAAACGTGATAAATTGCCAAGCTAAAGGAAACGCTGATTAGCATAATAATTAACAGGTACCAAGCGGTTAATTTTAAGCGGGTTGTTGTAAACATTTATGCCCCCAGTCTGTAACCAAAACCTCTGACTGTATGAATTAAAGCCGGTTTGTCAGGGAATGGTTTATCTATTTTATTTCTCAAATACCCGATATAAACCTCAACCGTATTGGGCAAAACGTCAGCATCATAATCCCAAATATGATTAATAATTTGTTCCTTGGTTAAAACCTGGTTTTGGTGTCTTAATAAATATTCCAGCAAGGCATACTCTTTGGAAGAAAGTTGGATGCTTTTATCTCCCCGTTTGACCTGATAAGTCAAAGTTTCCAAGGTTAGATCCTCGCACTTTAAAACTGATCCGATATTATCTTTTGGCCGCCTTAACAAACTCCTGATTCTGGCTAAAAGCTCCTCAAAAGCAAAAGGTTTTGTTAAATAATCATCTGCTCCGGCGTCTAACCCCTCTACCTTATCAGAAACCTGGCCTTTGGCTGTCAGTATTAAAATTGGGGTATGAATTTGCTTTTTTCTTAAATCCTTGCAGATTTCGATTCCGTTAATCCCCGGGAGTAAAATGTCCAGAAGTATCAGATCATATTCCTCGCTGGAGGCTAAATCAAAACCCTCGGTGCCGGTATAGGCCACATCTGTCGCATAGCCTTCCTGTTCCAAGCCTTTTTTAATAGAGTTCGCGATTTTATGCTCATCCTCCACCACCAGTATTCTCATATAGCTCCTATCCTTAGCCTCTTAGGCTTTCAAGTTTACGTATTTTACCTGAGAATGACCTGAGAGTCCAATTAGTGTATAATGATTTTAAGATGGCTAAAAAAGAAAACAAATCCGAAACATATGAAGTAAAAGGAGAAGATCTGTTGAAAAAAGTTAAGGAACTTATCCACGAAGGCAATATTAGAAGAATCACCATCAAAGATAAGGAGGGGAGAATCTTAGTGCAGTTTCCTTTAACCTTTGGCGTGGTGGGAGTGCTACTGGCTCCTATGTTGGCAGCTGTGGGAGCAATCGCCGCATTGGTTACCGAATGCTCAATTACTGTAGAAAGAAAGTAGTTTTTCCTCAGCTGAAAATTTTAAATTTAGGGTAACGTAGTTTGGCGAGCATTGGTATGGTAATGGACCAGCCAAAGAGGAATCCACCCATATGAGGAAGAAAAGCTATCCCGCCGCTGTCAGCGCTGGCGGAAATTGATGACACTCCGCTGAAAAACTGGGTAATAAACCAAAAGAAAAGCAAGAAATAGGCCGGTACATCGATAATGGTAATAAAGACAAAGATGAAAATTAATGTTTTAATCTTATTGCGGGGAAAAAGAGCAAAATAAGATCCCAATACACCGGCAATTGCTCCGGACGCTCCCAGCATGGGAATGGTGGCGGTGGGAGTGAAAAAAAATTGAGTTAATCCGGCAATAACGCCTGAGACCAGGTAAAAGATAGGAAAGAGGAGAAAGCCCAAAGTTGCTTCGATATTATTACCAAATACCCATAGGAATATCATATTGGAAATTATGTGCAAGAATCCGCCGTGAATGAACTGGCTGCTGATAAAGGGGAAAAGGGTTTTATAGTTGGAAAAATCGATTTGAGACGGGATTAAGGAATACTTGGTAATAAACTGATCTGGATTGGGTGACGTTAACTCCAAATAAAAAATATATGCATTTACCAAAATGATTAATATCACCCAAAATGGAAACCTTGATAAAGGCCGGGAATCTCTTAATGGGATCATCGAGCTTCCAGTATAAAAGTAATGATTAATGGAAGAATAAGAACTTGGTAAGAGTAGTGTATATTTTGTATTTTAAGATACGATTGGTATATATTTAAATTGTGGGGCAAAAAGGTTTCGGACACATATTATTGATTCTTTTTATCGCGGCGGTTTTTGGAGTTGCCGTTGAAATTTTCTACTTTGCTGCAATAAAAAAGCCTCAGTTTAAGCCACAGGAAACAGTGATGGCACAAGATGTTTCTGCTCCCGTTTTGAAACAAACAGCTGCTGCATCGCCGGTTCCCTCTCTGGTCCCAACCACTGTTCCGACTTCTAAGCCAATTAATTTGCGGGAAACTTATACCAATGATGAATATTCTTTTACCTTTTCTTATCCAAAAACTTTGTCAGTCCAGCCTGATTCAGAAGAAGATTTTGCCAAAAGATTTGGCGGAGATAACAAGGCAAATTTTACCAGTTATGTGGGATATGCTCCGGGTAAATTGCTGTCTGCGGTAGCGGTTTTAGATAAGGATTCTTCTTTTGATAATTCACCTCTTACTATCTGGATTTTTGATAACCCAAATCAGCTGACGGTGGACCAATGGTTTGATAAATACTGGTATTATCCTTTCCTTTGGGGAGTGTTTGATAAAACTTCTAAAGGACATGTGATTTTGGATCAGGAAGCCACAATTTCCAGTCAGACAGCAAAATACAAAATTGTTTCTTATCAACCAGGAGCACCCAAATATTTATATTTAGAACACGGAGGCAAAATGTTTTTAATTAGAGTTTTGACTGCTTCTGATCAAACCGGAGAAAACATCCTCCAAAGTTTTAAATTTACAAATTAGTCTGACCAGAGCGATATAGATAATCGGTATTTATCCCTTGAGCTCACCAATCGCAGAGATTTAAGAAATTATTTTACATTCAGTAATTACTTTTTCAATATTTGGATCAAGATAACGGGGAAAACTATTAGGGGTAGGCGCATCCTTATTTGGGCTGGGATTAGGCTGATCAATTGTACCGCCGTCAAATATTTGTATATAATTTTAATTTGCTTTTGATAAAGTAAATATCCACCAACCGCTGAAGCAATTAAAAGAATAAGTAGTATCGGAGCAAAGCCTTTTTGATTCATTAATCTCATCATATCACTTTTTATCTTATATCAACCGCAATTTTGGTGAGTTGATGAGATATGATCCAGATAATCTATCTTGAGTTTTTACCTAAATTTTCTTAATATCTAACTATGACTGACGAAGATATAAAAAGAATAAGAACTGTTGTTAAAGAAGAAATTGATATCGCCCTTAAACCGGTAAAGAAAACTTTAGAAAGCCATACCCAGGTTTTAGAAAGCCATACCCAGGTTTTAGAAAGCCATACCCAGGTTTTAGAAAGCCATACCCGGAAGCTGGATATTCTTTGGGATCAGACAAGTCGACTAACTGTAGATATGGGGAATGTAAAAGAAGATATAGATGGATTAAAAAACAGGGTTGAGCAGATGGATCGAAAATTAGATCAAGTTATCGATAAAAACATTGATTATGGGAACAGGATAAATAATATTGAGCAGATTCCGATTGTAGCTCATGAATTAAAACTTAAAAGACGTAAATAATTATGTATTCTAAATTTGCGTATCCGTTTGTTTGGTTAATTGCCTTTTTTGTCATGCTGTTTCTGTACACTAGATTAGTTGGTCCGCTCCCCTTCTCTGTTACCAGCGTAACCACTCAAAAATCCACCACTTTTGATGTGACTGGTGAAGGCAAAATTACCGCTAAGCCTGATATAGCTTCAATTACTGCCGGAATCCAAGTTCAAGCTCAAAGCGTCAAAGCAGTCCAGGATCAAATCAACGGTGTGATTAATAAAGTTTCGGAGGCTTTGAAACAAGCCGGCGTAGATGCCAAAGATATCCAAACCGCCAACTACAGCATTTTCCCGACTTATGATTATGGTAGCGGATCACAAAAAATTACCGGCTATTCTGCCAGCACTAATTTGTTAATAAAAGTCCGGAATTTGGATAATGCTAATAACGTGATTGATACAGCGACTAATAATGGAGCCAACCAGGTTTCCGGCGTTTCCTTTGATATTGATGATAAAACCAAACTAGAAAATGAAGCTCGGCAAAAAGCCGTGGAAGCGGCTAAGAAAAAAGCCGCAGAAGCTGCCCAAATTGCCGGGTTTAGGTTAGGCAGGATTATCAATTATTCTGAAAATCTGCAAGGTCAGCCCAGACCAGTGCCGATGGCTGTAGGGGCTCTGGAAAAATCTGCCGGAGATACGCGGACTCAGGTTGAACCAGGTTCTTCTGAAGTAACCGTTGATATTACTTTAAGCTACGAGATTCAGTAGTTTAGCGTGACTTCTTGATGTCCGGATTTTATTCTATTTCCTTAACTTCATAAGCATCTTCAGGCTCATAATAACCAAAACAGACTAATGAGATATGAGTTTTTTTATCACCCAAACTCTCAGCGAGAATCTGCATTAATTTTATTGTGTCTGAATAAGCCAGCGGATCCTGCTGTCTTAAGGGCAGCGTTTGAAGATAACTCTCTGCGATATTTGCTAGTTGAATAACTAAGCTGGAAGTTTGCAATTCTACCTCTAAGCCTTTCGCAGACGCTCCGTATTCACTAATTACTTCTGCTGGTTTTGGTATCCTTAGTTCAATTTCTCTAGGAAAGGAATCCAAGCCTCTGCCAGAATGTCCTAAATCGTATAATAGGTCATCTGGATTTCCAGACCCATATGTATATTTCCGATATAAACGTGTTTGTTGACGAAAATCATTACTTGCTAATTTCCGCTCCTCGTAAACGTTCCTCGTATATTTAGCTAATTGAGCGCTAGTTGAATCGCCCCACCAAATTCGTACTGGAACTAAATTTTCTGTTTCTGCTGCTGACATTCTTCGTATATTACTATAATTTTAATGTATTGTCAGTTTTACACCCTCCTGGTAGTTTAGGTTAACACCCTATCTTTATTTTGATTAAGATTTATCTATGGCCACATTTCGAAAGTTGGTATTTCAAAATAATGAGATTTATCACGTTTTCAATCGAGGCATAGATCGAAGAAGCACTTTTAACGATAAAAAAGAGTTTGAAAGAATTCAAAAACTAATTAAATTTTACAGGCATAAAAATATCCCCATCAGATTTTCTCAGGTTAATCAGCAACCTATAGATATTAGAGAAAAAATGTTAGAAGAATTACATAGCAGTGAACGAATACTTGATATTTTAAGCTATTGCATCATGCCAAATCATTTTCACTTTCTTTTAAAACAAACATCCGATAAAGGAATTTCTTCTTTTATATCTAATATAACAAATGCTTATATCAAATATTTCAATACTAAGTACAAAAGGGCTGGTCCATTGTTTGAAGGGGTCTTTAAGGCGGTTCATATCGAAACTGATGAGCAATTAGTACATGCTTCAAGGTATATTCATTTAAATCCGGTGACCTCAAGTATAATACCCAGCGAAGAACTGGAAAATTATCATTGGTCATCCTATCCGGAATACTTGTCTTTGTCTGCAGAAGAAATATCACAAAAAGACTTAGTTTTGAGTATGTTTAAATCAACCCAAGCTTATCGGGAATTTGTTAACAACCAAATAGATTATGCCAGGCAATTGGATGCTATAAAGCATCTCGTTTTAGACTAAACAAATTCCTGTAATGCAATTAAGAATAGGTGTAAAGCTATATCACCCTCCGGGTGTGAATGTAAAGTATTACCACTGTTGGCGGATGTGGCTCATGGCGTAGTCTAAAGAGCCGTGGACTTTTTTACCGGGGTTAAAAATATTTTGCGGATCAAAAATTTCTTTGGTTTTTTCAAACAGCTCCACCATTTTTTTACCAAACATTTGCTCAAGATATGGCGTTCTGATAATACCGTCATTGTGTTCGCCGGTAATTGAACCGTGGTAAGAAAGTACCAAATTATACACCTTTTTGCCCAATTCCGGGATAATATCCCGCTGGTCTTTTTTGGTGATATCCATTAAAGGGATAATATGGAAGTTGCCGTTGCCGATGTGACCGGCCACCGTATAAATCAGACTGGGGTATTGTTTAAATAGAGCATTAACTTTGGGAAGGAATTCCGGTAAATACTGTGGAGCTACCACAAAATCATCCACAAAGGGAGCGGTGTGTTTGTCGCGGATTTTATTTCTTAGCAAACTAAAGCTTTCTCTCCTGATGACCCAGTATTTTTCTTCCTGCCTTTCTATTGCGATTTTAATTTTCGGGTGGTATGGTTTGACCTTTTCTTCCAGCTCTTTAATCTTTTTTCCTAATTCCTCCATGTTGTCACCGGTAAAATCAATCTGCAAAACCATTTTTGGCAGACCGTGAGTTAACACCATAAAAAATTCCGGCATAAATTCCAGACCGGTTTGGAGGAAGCTTTTGGTGCCCAATTGTTTGGCAAATTCCGGGAAAAATTTTAAAGCCAGCTTTAAGGTATTGTCATCATAAGCTTCAAAACTTTCCGGCTCTAAGGGTAAAACAGCATTGATGATTTCACCAAGGTGTGATAGATCGTATAAGAAAAGGATCATCATTTCCCGATGTTGGTGAATGGGCACTAACTGGATATCAGCTTTCAGCATCATTCCCAGCGTGCCTTGGGCTCCCACCCATAATTTGGCTAAATCAAAAATACCCTTTTCCTTGTCCCAAACATCCCACAAACTGTAACCGGCAGAATTTTTGGAAACTGTGGGTTTGGCTTTCATAATGTCATCATAATTTTCAGAAATCAGCTGATGCATTTTGGTATAAATCTCCCCTTCCAAGGTTTTTAATTTCATTTTTTCTTGTAGCTCTGCTTCGGTTAGCGGTTTTAATTCATATGTATTACCATCCCGCAAAACTACTTTGACCAGTTTAACAAAGTTTTCGGTCTTGCCATAAAACAAAGATTTTTCCCCGCCGGCATTATTGTTAACAATTCCGCCCATGGCGCACAGTTCCCGAGAAGCCGGGTAACTGGGGAAAATTAAGTTATGAGCCAGGGTTTCTTTTTCAAAATCCCGATAAAATACCCCCGGTTCAACAGTGGCAATTTGGCCGGAAATTTTCGGGCCATGATTAAAATATTTGCCAAAAGCCACAATGATTGATTCATTGATGGACCCTCCTCCCATGTCGGTGCCGGCGGATCGGCCGGTTAAAGACAGATTAGGAAGAGTTTTTTTGTTTTCGGTCACAAATTTGACCAGTTTTTGTACATCTTCTTCTGTTTTTGGGTAAACTACTGCCTGCGGTTTAACTTCGAAAAGTGAAGTATCGTGACTAAACGTATTAAGGGTTTCTTCGTCGGCTGCCACATCTCCGGAAACAACATCTTTAAGTCGGGTGACAAGATCACTATCCATGCTACAAATTTAGTCTACTGTTAATTTTTAAAACAGTCAACTCGGGATATCTTCTGTATCGGCTTCCGCCTCTGCTTTGGTTTTGTGAATGGTTTTATCCCGGTGATTTGGCGGAGAGTAGATTGTGTATAGTTTTAGTTCCTGGTTTGAAGTATTGATGACGTTATGTTCTGTGCCGGCTGGTATAACAATGGCCGAACCGTCCGAAATCAAGTTCTCCTCGCCGTTTAAAACCGCCTTGCCTTCTCCCGCTTCAATTCTAATGAATTGATCCACCTTTTCATGAGTTTCCATACCAATATCTTCATTGGGCTGAAGGCTCATGACTACTAATTGGCTGTGCGGACTGGTAAATAAAACTTCCCGGAAATTCTCATTCTGTTCCGTTTTTTCTTCAATATTAACAATGTAACCTGCCATTTTCTCACCCCCTTTTGTTCCATACTAACATTATTTTGTAAGAATTCGATAATAGTTTTACAGGAATTGACAGCAGAATTTTGGTATGCTAGTGTTTGATAATGCCTGGAGAGAGATTAAGGAATGATAAAATACCGGATGGAAATTTAGGGGTAACCCGAAGAGAGTCCAAACCGATAGGACAGCAAACTTTATGGGAAAGAATTGTTTCCGGACCTGCTGATATAGCAAAAATGCTCGAAGTCGATCCAAAAGCTCCGCTTCCATATAGCAATTCAGCTGAGCAACGCGATTGGGAGCTTCAGATGATAGACGTGATAGCGAATTTAGGAAGATCCTAACTTTACTTCTTCTTTGGTATAATTTCTGCATGATTAAATTGGTGGCTTTTGATTGGAATGGGACAATTTTTGCTGATTCTCTGGCCGCAGTGGATGCAGTAAATGAAGTTTTTAAATTCCTTGGTGTTAAGGCAATTAATTTAAAAAAATTTCAGGCATGTTTTGATATTCCGGCCAGAAATGCCTATATTGCCATGGGTGCATCAGCTGAGGTGCTTGACCGCAAAAAAGTTGAGGTAGCCCATGTTTTCCACACCAATTATGAGCAGAGAGCCGGTAAAGTCAGATCTAGGGCTTTTGCCAAAGAATTATTAATTTGGCTTTCTAAAAATCAAATTGAGGCACTTATTTTCAGCAACCACCTCCATGAACCGATTAAAATTCAGCTCAAAAGATTAAAGATCGGCAAGTATTTTAACCGAGTTTTAGCCAATACCCATCCTGAATCGGCTTTCCGTGGCCGTGCCAAGGCAGAAAAGCTTAAAGATTATATTATAAGTAAGAAATTATCGGCTAAGGAGGTATTGGTTATTGGTGACTCTATTGAGGAGATAGAAATTGGTAAAGAATTAGGTTTTTATACAGCGGCGATTACCCATGGTTACTGTTCTACCCTCCGTTTAAAAAAAGCCAAGCCTGATTTTTTAATCAGTAATCTAAAAGAGGTAATAAAAATTATTGGGAATTTGAATCCTTAATTGCGGCTTTTTCGGTAATTATTAAATCTGGTTGATCATCAAAACCATTAATCATGCGATAATTTTCCAAGTATTTTTGTTCCTTTTCTGCTCCTACATACAAAACAGATCCAGGCAGGTCCTTGATAAATTGCATTACCCTGGTGTTGGGTAAGGAACCAATATAAACATTGTCATACTTAAAAAACTTAAACTCTCCGATTTTGGCAGGAGATTGGTTTTGTTTGATTACCAAATTGGGATCCAACTTAGCATAAACCGGGTAAGCAAATTCCATATTATCAATATCGTTAGACAGTATGACAAAGTCAAATTTTCGGCGGTTTTCCAAAGCCAGTTGCGCCGCTTCCTTGGCCGGATATGACCAGGCCTTGGTGTTTTTTTGCGGGGCAACAAAGTAAAACCTGTCAACAAAGTAAGTAAATTGGATGAAAAAAAGCGTAGCTAAGATGGTAAATATAGCTGGGTTCAACAGATTGATAGGCTTACCCCGGATACTCCATATCTTCCAAAAGCCTAAGCCGGTCAGGATCAGCATGGGGGGAAGTAAAAGAGAACTGCGCAGAGCGTGCGGGCCGCCGACTAAACTGGTAGGGATCGGAGCAATTAGGATCCAGCCAATAAGCAGCATTAGTAGTTTTTTATTTGACTGATATAGAAAAATTACTCCGGCGATCAAAAGAAAAGCATCAATCCAGAAAAATTCTCCCATCTCGGCCGGATTATGCCGGACTTGGCCGTCGCCGTGTAAAAACAGAAAATGTGGTAGGAAATTGCCCGCGTAATTTTCCGCCAGCACCCCAGCCAGTTCGATGCGAGGATTGTGCAGTGTGTGTGAAACAGACGGTGAAAGACTGTCAAGTGTCATCTCTGCTTTAACTTTCTGGGAAATTGTGGACCTTAAAGTGGGATCCTTGAAGATATTGATGATATCAAACCGGTCTTCTTTGCCGCGGCTGACTGTCAGATAAACACTCAAAATGGTGAAGATAGAAATTACCGCTACAAAAACAAGGAAAGCAGGCTTTTTAAGGTAACTTCGTAAAGTGAAGCCCTGCGAATACATACCCCAAATTAGCAGTAACCCCGTAAATAGAGGGACAGTGAGCCGGTAGGTGGAATAAGTTTGGGTGGCCAACCCGAATGATAAAGCTGCCCCCAGTAGCCAATATTTGTTTTTCAATCCTTTCAAAAATGAATAAAATCCCAAGGTGGTTAAAAATAAAGCAAAGTGGGTTTCAAACGGTCCCCGGCTTAAACTCAGTTCCCAGGGGTTTACGGCAGCAACTGCGGCAATCGCCAGTCCGGCGCTTTTTGAAAAGAATTTCTTACCCAATAAATAAAGCAGAATAATTATTCCCAGACCTGATAAGACTGAAACCATTCGGGCAGCAAGTGCGGTTGGGCCAAAAAAGGCGACAAAAGGAATGGTGGCATAAATATATCCGCCTGGCCTGCCTCCTCCGAGTGAAAAAACTAAAGGCAGGAAATTTCCTTTTTGGTCGTGGCCGGTTTTAAGTATTGAATAAGCGTCATAGACCAAAGTTAAACTGTCTCCGTACATTGATTTGGGATTTGTGTCAATTTGATAAAACCTTAAAAAGACGGCGGAAAGAATAATGAGAAGCAGTAAAATTGTGTGTTTTCTCACTGCATTAATATACCACGAATAGTATAAGTAAGTTAAGCTAAATTTCGTAAATCAAATTAGTTAGAAAAACTGCCGATGAGGGTTTTGGCTGTATTGTTTACCAGCGTCAAATTGTTAAAGTATAAAAGCAGTTTTTGAGTCCAGTTGGGATCTTTAGTGCTGACATCCGGTTCTACTCCCCGACCCTCAATGGGCTGGTTGTCGTCCCGCAAAGTAATAGAGTGAACCAGGAAAAGGGAGTATTTTTCGCTTTTGCTGATTTGGTTATCTAAAGGAAAAATCCGCTCCACTGTCCCCCATCCTTTGGTAGGAACTCCCACAATCACTCCGGCATGGTATTTTTTCAAAGAGGCTGCCATCATTTCCGCAGAAGATTGGGTATTTTGATCCACCAGTACCACTACCTGTTTATATTTGGTCACGCTAAACAGTTTATCTGCCTGGGTTTTGAATGGTAAATATTCTCCTTTGTGGTAAAAATCAAAAGCATATTGCCCTTTGCCCAAGAAAAATCCTAACAGATAAGCAGTCTGGTCAATGGCTCCGCCGATATTGCCTCTTAGGTCAAAAATCAGGGCGTTTAATGATGAGTCGTCTTTGTAGGCATCAAAAGCTTTTTGGAATTCTTCCAAGGAAGTTGGAGCAAATTTTTTAAACTGCAAATACAAAATCCCCGAATCTACAATTTTAGTAAATATAGTCGGCTCCACTTTATTTTGGTCATATTTTACTTTTTGATCCTTGTTTGTGAGAACATCTTTGGCATAAGCCAACTGTTTTAGTTTTTCCTGGGCTTGCGGCGTGTTATCATTTTTCAAAGCATCAGCTTTTTGCTGGAAAGCTTGAACAATAGCTGCTTCGGAGGCTCCTTTTTGTGCCCCCAAATCTTTATAAAGGTCTTTTTCCGGATTAATATTGGAAACGGTATTTTTTAACTGTTCTTCGTTCTTTTGGTTGTATAGCCCTGATCGGCCGTTAGGGCTGAGTGATGCTAAAACCTGGGAAACAACATTAACTGTAAATTTATTTCTTTGATCCTCATTTAAACTGGCGACGCTGCTGTTAATGGTACTCAACAGTTTATCCTTATTTTCAAACTTGGGAACTGTGACATTGCCGCCGTTTCGGTCAATGGCTAACTTAAACAGATCCAAAAGTTGGGCATCGGAGATATTATCCCAGTAGTTTTCTTTAATTTTGTCATAAATTTCCAAGACGAATGCATTTGAAGTATTTTTCTCCGTGTTAATGAAAGGTTTGTTTTGGGTGGTTCCTATGTACTTATACCCAAAACCCACTCCCAAGGCAAAAATAACCAAAAACAGAATGAAGTTTTTGAGTGATTTAGGTATATTCTTAATTTTCATCACTTTAGTATAATATATTCGTGGACTTTTTGACCATTGTTCTAATAATTTTCGGGTTAGTGCTTTTTGAAACAATTTCTTCAATTGATAATGCCATTATTAATGCTGAAGTATTATCCGGGATGGATAGCAAATCAAGAAAATGGTTTCTTTCCTGGGGGCTCTTAATTGCCGTATTTTTGCTGAGGGGTGGGTTACCTTGGGTCATTGTTTGGGCTGTCAATCCATCCTTGGGACCGATTGGGGCTTTTACGGCAGCTTTTAGCGGCAATCCTGGTGTGGCTCAGGCAGTGGAAGGATCGGCACCGATTCTGCTTTCAGGCGGAGGAATCTTCTTAGTCTTTTTATTTTTTTACTGGCTGTTTTTGGAACAAAAACATTACGGTTTAATCGGAGAGCGATTTTTCCACCGGCAAGGAGTGTGGTTCTATGCGGTTGTATCGTTAATATTATCAGTAGTAGTTTGGTTTGCCCTGAAGGGGAATCCGTTAATGGCTTTTGGAGCAGTCATAGGCTCAACGGCCTTTTTCATCGTTCATGGTTTTAGGGAAAATGCTGAAGCTAATGAGCAAAAACTTTTGAGCGGTACCAGCTCAGTCATCAGTAAGCTGCTTTATCTGGAGGTAATTGATGCTACATTTTCCATAGATGGGGTTGTGGGAGCTTTTGCCTTTACCCTGTCGGTGCCGCTGATTTTAATCGGTAATGGCATTGGGGCGATTGTGGTCAGACAATTGACCGTATCAAATATTGAAAGGGTGAAAAAATATATCTTTTTAAAAAACGGCGCGATGTATTCTATTCTGGTTCTGGGAACCATTATGCTTTTGGATAGCTTTGGGTTTCATATTCCTTCCTGGTTATCTCCGGTTGCCACGGCTTTGATTGTGGGTTATTTTTTCTTTAAATCCCGAAAAGCCCTAGTTTGATGGATAACACTAACTTTAAGCTACCAGAATATATGGTTTGTGGTTGTGACTCCAAAAAGTGCATTACCCAGCGGACTACCCGGAAAAATAGCTAAACCTTTTTCGGCAAACTTTTTGGCAGATTGTTGGTTTTGGGTTTGAAGGAGAAAAAGGGAGAGCTTAAGATATGAAAGAGAAGAATTAAAAGAGTAACTGCCTGGATTTAGTGCAGAAAGGTCAACGGGTTTCAGATTCTTTTGCTGAACTACTTCATTTTTTACCAGCACAATCATAAAATCATCCAAATAAACTGTTTTCCAATTATCATCTTTCACGATTGATGTCAGAAAAGCTTTGCCCCAAGGAGTCTGGTCAGTGTGGGAAAAGATAATTGTTTGGAAGTTTATCCTTTGATCTAACTCCTTAAATTTTTGGGTATCTGATTGAACAGGAATGTAAATATTTTGGAAGAATTCCTTAGGATAAGCTTCCGGCCGGCCGTCCACGAACACTTGGTATTTAGGAAATCCCCGGTAAATAATGTAACTGCCGATATCAAAATTATTGAAAATTGGGCTTGGCAGGTTATTACTGATGACGAAATCCATAGCTTTTTGACCGCTCTCCACCAGTTTGAAATTCACCGAATCGTCCATGTTTTTGCGTCGGTAATACTCGCCGTTTAGATAAAGGAAGCTTTCAACTAGCAAAAGTAAGCTGAAAATAAGTGTGAGAATCTTGGTAGAGGAATTTGGTTTAATTTGCCCCAAGCTTTGCAGAATGGCCGGAAATGATAGAAACACTAGATAAGGAAAGCTTCTGGTGTTTATCAGAGCCAAAACTACCCCAGCTAAAGCCAGTAAGCTGTTTTTGATGGATAGCTTTCTTTTAATGGCGGCGAATATTAACGCTGAGGCGATGATAGCCAGGGATAGCTTCACAAATAAAAAATTGGGATCCTGAAAATTAATATTTTCCAAAAGAAACATTGTTTGGTTTTCCACGATGGTATAGCCGAAATTTTGGGTGACATTGAGAGGGTATAAGAACCCCCCTACACCATTAGGGTTGGTTAAGCTAATCAGGACTGATAATACAAAAATTATCCCCAGAATTTTTAGCTTGTAACCTTTCAGGTTGAAGCGTAAATATTGGTAGGTTAAGTGGATTAAAAAAATAGCCTGTAAACCTAGGCCTATGAAAAAATAGATATGGGTATTAACCCAGATAAGCTGAATCAAAGGAAGCAGGAAGATCAGTTTAATATTCGAGACAAATGTACCACAATCGGAGGATATTTGTCTGAATGCTAAAAACTTTTCCAGCATTAAAAGAGTTAGGGCTGTAAAGAAGAAACTAAAAATCTCCGGTCTTAACTCAGTTCTTTCCCGTAGTACGTGAAGAAAAATAAAGCCAGTTGGTAAAAGTAATGCTTTATTATCGTTTGGGATTATTCTCAAAATCAGATAAACAGCCGCCAGGAAAATAATTATTTTGATAAACAATAATGTCTGTAAACCAACAGTTTGGCTGGATAAATAGGACATAACTTCAAAAAGCCAGTGGGTGTTAATAAACGGGAATGTCGGGTTGGTATATGAAAACAGATTGACTTGAGGTACTTGTTTGGTTTGCCAGATGATTTCTCCTAATTTTAAGTGCCTGCCCAAGTCCTGATCAAATGAG
This sequence comes from bacterium, assembly GCA_021786105.1. Taxonomy (GTDB): domain Bacteria; phylum Patescibacteriota; class Microgenomatia; order Daviesbacterales; family UBA10151; genus UBA10151. Next base: position 3,434 of record JAJYNW010000026.1, on the reverse strand, counting down.
TGGTCGGTTTTAAAAAGAAAGGAAAAAACAAAGAAAAGAAGCAACAATTTAGACCACATGCAAAAATTGTACCACGGAGAGTGAACCCAAACCATTGCGCGCTAAATTGCGCGCTTTTTGCGCGGTAAATATGGTATAATAAATAAATTATTGCTTCGCAATGAACTTATGTTTAATCCAAAATATACAATTACCCCGTCAATTTTAGACAAAATCAGTAAAATTTCCGAGATCAAAACTATTGTTGAAAGGTCACGTGTTTTGCCCCACCGAGAGATAGAGCTCCGCCGTCAGGCGATAGTGAAAATGGTCCATACATCAACCTCAATTGAAGGAAATAAACTGGCCCAGTTCCAGGTAAATAAAGTCTTAGGCGGTGAAAAGGTGAAGGCGGATCCGAAATCCATTGATGAGATTAAAAATTATCAGGATGCCCTGCTTTTGGTAGACAGAATAGCAGCTTCCAAAAAAAGATTTAATGTTGAAGATGTATTGGCAATTCAAAAGGAAGTCACCAAAGGGATTTTGGAGTTTAAAAAAAGCGGTTACTTTCGCCCTTCAACAGTTTATGTAGTAAATACTATCGAGAATATTGATAAAGTTATGTATCGACCACCGTCTGCAAAAAAAGTACCTACTTTAGTTTCCGATTTACTTGCCTGGTTAAATGGAGCCGGCAATGATCTGCACCCTGTGATAAGTGCCGGTATTTTACATTTGGAGTTTGCCTCAATTCATCCTTTTACAGACGGGAACGGACGGACAACCAGGCTTCTAACCCAGCTATATTTGATGCAAAGCGGCTGGGATTTCCGAAAAATATTGGTTTTAGATGAATATTACAACCAAGACCGACTTGAGTATTACAACGCTTTGCAGATTGAAAAAACATACCGGGAAAGGGTTGGCCAGGATATTACTTCCTGGTTGGAATATTTTACGGAAGGGTTTTTAGTAGAATCCATGAGAGTTAAAGATGATATTCAGAGCACGGGTTTGGATAAAGTCCCTGGAAAAGGCGAGCAGATTTTTGTAGATAAAGACGAAATCCCCATTATTGAATTCATGACAACTGTTGGCAGGATTACATCAGAAGATGTGGTGGATATCCTGAAAGTAGCTAAAAGGACTGCTCAGCTTAAATTAAAGAAATTGGTGGAAAAGGGATTGATTCAACAGGAAGGCAGCGGAACTGCGGTGTACTATATTTTAAAAGCCTGAAAAGTGTTGCGCGCTAAATTGCGCGCTTTTTGCGCGATCCACCCTTTTGAATAAACTATTGCTATTTTAAAAGGAGTATGGGACAATTTAGTTGTGAGTAGTGTGTATTTAGTGTTTTTACAGTAATTCACCTCCACAGAAATATAAACCGTAGGACTATTTTTCCTTCGGAAAAAGAAAAGAAAGAGAGGTGATTTTTTTTGAATAACAAGAAATTGTTTGTTGGTTCTTTACCATGGGCAGTTGATGACGCCAGACTGGCTGAGATTTTTGCTCAAGCTGGTAACGTTATTTCAGCACAAGTGGTTAAAGACCGTGAAACAGGCAGATCCAGAGGATTTGGTTTCGTTGAGATGTCAACTGAAGAAGAAGCTCAAAACGCAGTCAAAAACCTTAACGGTGCAGATGTTGAAGGTCGTAAGATCGTAGTTAACATCGCCCGCCCAAGAGAAAGCCGATAAATTAAATTTTCCGTTTTTTAAAATTACTTTCTTATTTTGTAACGTAAGTAAATTTCGGAATTCAGTCTTTTTATAGATAAAAGGCTTAAGTTTTTGATGGTATTTTTAGGAAACAGATAGCCTTCAACCAGGCTTAATGTTTTCTTATCTTCGTTCCCAAAAATCCTGGGGGCGATGGTTAAGAAAATTTCATCAAGTAAATCAGCCTTTAAAAATGAGGCCAAAAGAGTAGGTCCACCCTCCACCAGCACATTTTTATATCCTTTCTCATGCAACTGCTGGGATAAATTTCGCAGATCTGATCCGGCAACAATTACTTCATTCCCAAAACCCGCAAACTTTTTAGGCTGGCTGGTAATAATGCAATAAGGCAATTTAGAATCTCTGCCCAGCTTTTTCCGCATTTTTGCAAAGGAAAGCTTATTTAAGCTATTTAGGGTAATTTCTCCAAATTCCGAAGCCAAATTGCTGCCGTGAATTAAATAATCGGCATAGGCTCTAAGCTCCAAAAGTACCTGGTAATCGGTTTTGCTGCCGATTGGCCAGTAATCCTTGGAGTTTTTAAGAACCTGTACTTTACCATCAACAGTGGCTACAAAATTAGTATAGAAAAAAGGACGTCCTACTCTTTTGGGAAACTTTAAATTGGGATACAGCATTAAGAAGCTATTATATCAAGCTTCGGCAGAATCCTTTCGGAAACAAGGAAAGTCAAAGTGTATTTAACCACTAAATAAGAAACAGCAATTCCAGAAGCAAAAAGCAATCTTTCAGCTATTACTACCGGAATTAATCCATTCCAGACTGAAGCCGGCAAATTAAAGGCCCAAATCCAGGCTGCTCCACCAACTGCATGGGCAGTCATAGTGGCACCCAGGCTTTTAATGAACAAATTATTTCTTTTAAAGTAGGCTAAAACCGGGATCAACCAAAACATTAAAGCATAATATGGTACTTGTCTGCCGATCGGATGAGATACAAAAGTCAGAATTGCGGCCAGTGGGATAACCAGAATCCATTTTTCCTCAACCCGTCTTTGTCCCATGAAAGCAAAATAAAGAGTAGCAAAAAGAGTGGGAAATAGTCTGATGACTGCGGCGGTAGTTAGCGGGGCGTGTTTGATAAATATATTAATTGCTTCAACCCCCAAAACAGAAAGTAATCCCAAAGCTGGTCCTAAAAATGCCCCGGCTATTGGGCCAAAGAAATCAAACAAAGTAAAAGAAACGCTGGAACCAACTAATTTGTTGAAGGAAAACTGTAGGCTAATAAAACCTGTGATAGTGAAAAGGGCCAAAAAGAATAATTTTTTTTGGGTGTCTGACATGATGGGATTTAGATTAAATCATGTTCTTTTAAATGTCAATACTTTTTTGTTACAATACTCAAGACGCTGGTGTGGTGGAATGGCATACACGCTCGCCTTAAGAGCGAGTGCCCAAAAGGCATAAGGGTTCGACTCCCTTCACCAGCACAAGGTGTGGGTTCGTTCATAGTCGTAAGACTTTGCTTCGCGAAGCAAAGCTCCCACCCGCGGCACTTTTTTATAACGGGGACTAGTTCATCGGTAGAACGCTCGCTTTGGGAGCGAGAAGCAGAGAGTTCAATTCTCTCGTCCCCGACAGATCGAGAATTTTTAAAAGAGCCTGGAATCTGGCTCTGGCTGGGAGGGGTCAGCCAAAGCGTGTCAAAGCCCTTTTGGTAAACTGGGACGAGCCGCCGGTTAAAAAGAACAAAAAACGCAAAAATTTA